>JAFDVJ010000118.1:21381-21553 GCA_018269075.1 Acidobacteriota bacterium | reverse complement strand
GCAGCAGACGCGCTGGTACGAGGCGGTCGAGAAAGTGCCCGACGGCCCGACCGTTCAGATGATGCAGTCGGTCGCCAAAGAGAAGGGAATGGTCCTGATCGTCCCGATCTACGAGGAAGAGATTTCCGGCATCTATTACAACACGGCGGCCGTCATCGACGCCGACGGCAAG
>JAFDVJ010000118.1:0-21327 GCA_018269075.1 Acidobacteriota bacterium | reverse complement strand
CCGCAAGACGCACATCCCGCACGTCGCGCCCGGTTTCTGGGAGAAATTCTATTTCCGGCCGGGAAACCTCGGCTATCCGTGCTTCGACACGGCGTTCGCGCGGATCGGCGTTTACATCTGCTACGACCGGCATTTTCCGGAAGGCGCGCGGTGTCTCGGTCTGAACGGCGCGGAGATCATCTTCAACCCGTCGGCGACCGTCGCCGGTCTGTCGGAGTATTTGTGGAAGCTCGAACAGCCCGCGCACGCCGTCGCGAACGGCTATTTCGTCGGCGCGATCAACCGCGTCGGGACGGAAGCGCCGTGGAATATCGGCGAATTCTACGGTCAGAGCTATTTCTGCGACCCGCGCGGCCAGATGCTTGCGGTCGGGACGCGCGATCAGGACGAGCTCGTCGTCGCCGATCTCGATATGGACAAGATCAAAGAGGTTCGCAACACGTGGCAGTTCTACCGCGACCGGCGGCCCGATCTCTACGGCCCGATCGTCGCGGACTGACGTTCGATTTAACGCAGGGACGCAAAGGCGCGGAGGCGCAAAAATTTTTCTGTAAAGCTTGGCGTCTTCGCGTCTTTGCGTTAAAAATAATTTCGGATGACTATGAAACGGCTTTTAATCTTCAAATTTATCGTCCTCGTTCTGTTCGTTTTCCCGGCGTTCGCGCAGACCGGCGCACAGATCGAGAAAGAGCTCGTCGCGGCGATCAAAGAGGTTCGGAAATATTCCGATTACGGCAGCAATTACGACGGCGACAAGCTCTCGGCGGCGAATCGGGATTTCGAGGAAAAGCTCGTCAAATACACGAAAAAAGCGTCGACGCTCGCGTATAAATTTCCGGTGCTCGCGAAATCGATCTTTATCGCGACGTCCGACGACGGCCGGCTTCGCGTTTATTCGTGGGACCTCGAAGGCGGCGGCACGATGCACGAGTTCGGACGCGTCTATCAATTCCGCGGCGCGGACGGCAAAGTCTATTCGCGGGGCGAGGAACCGAGCGAGGAAGAGGACGGCGCGGGCAGCTTCGTGACCGACGTTTATTCGGTCGCCGCGAAAAAAGGCACGGCTTACGTCGTCTGCTCGACTTTTATCGGCTCGACGCAGGATCATTATCAATCGGCGACCGGCTTTCGGATCGACGGCGACAAGCTCGTCGATAAGGTCGAGCTTTTCAGGACGAAAGAGGGCTTGACCGACGCTTTGAGTTTCGAATATAACTTTTTCTCGGTCGTCGATCGTAGGGAAAGACCGGTCAGGCTGATCCTGTACGACAAAAAAACAAAAAGTCTGCGGATTCCGGTCGTCGTCAACGACAAGAAATTCCCGAACGGCCGCGTCACGAACCGGTTCATCACGTATCGTTTCGACGGAGAATATTTTGTGAAAGTGAAATGATTCCGATTTGGGATGTCGGATGGCGGATGTCGGCGGTTTAATTTGGGGTTGGTTATGCAGGAAAGAGAAAAATATTCGTCGGGCGCGAAATGGGAACGGGTCGTCGGCTACTCGCGGGCGGTCAGGGTCGGTTCAAGAATTTACGTGACCGGGACGACGGCGACCGACGAGCAGAGCCGGGTCGTCGGGCCGGGCGACGCCTACGCGCAAACGGTGCAGACGATCAAAAATATCGAAAAGGCGCTCAAAGCATTGGGCGCGGGGCTCGAAAATGTCGTCCGCACGCGGATGTTCGTGACCGACATCGCGCGCTGGGAGGAATACGGCCGCGCGCACGGCGAGTTTTTCGGCGAGATTATGCCGGCGACGACGATGGTCGAGGTGTCGAAACTGATCGACCCCGAGATGCTCGTCGAGATCGAGGCCGACGCCGAACTTTAGAGATCGGTCCTGAGTCTTAAGTCCTGAATCAACACGAAAAACAGACTTAAGACTCAAGACTTAAGACTCAAGACTCAAAAAAACTATGGCAGAACTTTCAATCGAAGAAATCGAACAAAATTTTGCGGAGATCAATCCGCCGCTGACCGAGGCCGAGGCGTTTCACGAGGCGAACCGCTGTCTTTACTGCTATGACGCGCCGTGCACCGAGGCCTGTCCGACGCATATCGACGTGCCGGCGTTCATCAAAAAGATCGCGTCGGGCAATCTGACCGGCGCGGCGCGCGTGATCTTCGACGCCAATCCGATCGGCGGCAGCTGCGCGCGCGTCTGCCCGGTCGAGGTTCTATGCGAGGGCGCGTGCGTCGAAAAGACGCTCGTCAAAAAGCCGATCGAGATCGGCCGGCTCCAGCGCTACGCGACCGATTCGCTGAAAAAATCGGGCCGCCAATTGTTCGCGCCCGGCGCGCCGAACGGCAAATCGGTCGGCATCATCGGCTCCGGCCCGGCCGGTTTGAGTGCGGCGACGTATCTCGCGCGGCTCGGCTACGCGGTGACGGTTTACGAGAAACGGCCGCTCGCCGGCGGGCTCGACACCTACGGGATGGCCGAATACAAGATGCCGCAGACGACGTCGCTCGAAGAGGTGAGGATGGTCGAGGCGCTCGGCGTCGGCTTCGAGTTGAATTCCGAGATCGTCGTGATGAGCGAGCCGCCCGCGCTGACCGGCGGCGAGGTCCGGGCGCGGCTCGTCAAGTTTTCGCTCGACCCGTTCGCGGCCGGCGACGATCTGCTCGCCAAACACGACGCGATCTTTCTCGCCGTCGGTTTGGGCAAAACCAATAAACTGAACATCGCGGGCGAGGACCTCGACGGCGTCTGCGACGCGCTCCATTTCATCGAACAGGTCAAGACACGCGACTGGAAGTCGGTCCCGCTCGGCCGGACGATCGCCGTCATCGGCGCGGGCAACACGGCGATCGACGCCGTCACGCAGGCCAAACGGCTCGGCGCCGACCGCGTGATGCTCGTTTACCGCCGCGCCGAGATGGACGCGCCGGCCTACGAATACGAGATCGAGCTCGCCAAAAAAGACGGCGTCGAGTTCGTCTGGCAGACGACGCCGCTCGAAATCCTCGGCGACGGCCGCGTCACCGGTTTGAAATGCCGCAAAGCCGACGGCAGCGAGGTCGAGATTCCGTGCGATATGGTCGTCAAGGCGATCGGGCAGGCGAAACAGGGCGGATTTTTCCAGTCGCTCGGGCTCGAAACCGACCAGATCGGCCGCGTCGTCGTCAACGAATCGATGCAGACCGCGAACCCGCGCATCTTCGCCGGCGGCGACTGCGTCAACGGCGGCCGCGAAGCCGTCGACGCCTCGCAGATGGGCAAACTCGCGGCGCAGGGCATACATCTCAGTCTGACGGGAGAGAATATCGCCTTTGCGGGAAACAGTTGATTTGGGATTTCGGATTTCGGATTTCGGATTTCGGATTGGTTTGTTGGGTGAAGTTTTAGTTGATCCGGGTAAGTTTTTCGGGGTTGGAGCCGGCAAAGGGTTGAAACGAGGAGATTTGAGATGAAAAATGTGGTTCGATTGATCGTTTTGCTGGTTTTGCTGGGCGGGTGCGTTTTTGAAGGACGGGCCGACGGGTTGGCGACGGGAACGCGGTTCGCGGTCGAGAAATTGTCGAAGGAAAAGACGGCGGCGGCCGACGCGACGATCGTCGTTTTTATGCCGTCGCTGACTTACGACTGCGAGTACGCGAGTATGCTGACGCAGTCTTTCTACTACTATTTCGACCGCCAAATGGCGTTCGACCAGATGGCGAAAAGCCCGCGGACGCGCGTTTTTCTGGTCGTCGCCGACCGGGCCGACCCGATGAAGAGCACGCAGAACCTCTTCGGCGCGATGAACGTCGTTTACGATGAGCCGGGCGCGCTGTTCGCCGAATTCGGCGTCGCCAAACCGGCCTCGAAAAACGCCGACGCGACCGTCGTGCTGCTCGATGCCGCCGATAAAATAATTTTCGTCGACCGGGGCTACCGCGCGCAGGGCGAGCATCTCAAGCCGCTCGAAAACCGGTTGAAGGAGCTCGGCGGCCTCTATCAAAAACCCGTCCCGAAACGCGCGCCGAAGCCTTTGAAGGTCGGCGACGTCGCGCCCGATTTTCGCGTCAGCGAAAGCGCGAAGCTCTCCGATCTGCGCGGGCAGGTCGTGCTCGTTTCGTTTTACCCGGCGGCGTTCAGCGGAACATTGCCGAAACCGGCGGCGGATGGCCGGGTTTTAATCGATGGACTGAAAAGGGACAAACAGGAATATGACAGAAGCCTGATGTCCTGCGTTACACAAATTACCGTAATCGAGGTTTCGGCCAAAGAAAAAGCGCGGCGGATCGTCGTTTCGAGCTCGACCGCGTCGCTGTTGAGCGAGTGGCAAAGGCTGCTCGGCACGACGAACGTCGAATACGCGAACGACGCCGATTATTCCGCGTCGCTCGCCTACGGCAGCTACAACCCGGCGGGCTATAACGAGCGCGTCTCGGTGATCGTCGACCGCCGCGGCCGGATCGCCTACATCGACAAGCATTTCGACGCCGGCGACGAAGCGGTTCTCGAAGCCAGGATGGACGAATTGTTGAAGAAAAAGCCCTGATCGACCGTTTCGCGCGGCGGCCTTTTTCGGAAATCTTAAAGAATGTGAAACGGGAAGGTCGAGCCTTCCCGCACATCGGGCGGCCGAGCCGCTGAACCGGCGATCTTTTTCGATAACGACTGGTTTTTTGCGAGCTTTGAGGGAAAGATTAAAAACGGTTCAGCCGCGCGAATATAATGCCAGAGAGGTGAGTTTTATGATACAAACCATTGAGGCCGTGATCGATAAACAAGGTCGCGTTTCGGTTAAAGGAAAAATTAAAACCGGAAAGGTGCGGCGGGCATTGCTGACGATTCTGGACGATGAAATCGAAACGAAAGGCGATTCGATGGTCGGCTCGATCGAGATAATTGACGACGATTTGGAAAACGGAAGCCGTGAAATTACCGATCTTTTTAACCGATCATTAGATCGAACCGAAACCGAAATTTAATGTATGTAACGGACACTCATCCGCTGATCTGGTATTTTACGGGGAAACATTCTTCGCTTTCGCCGAAAGTTCTGTCCGCGTTTCAAAAAGCCGAAAATGCGGAAATTGTCATTTATATTCCGTCCGTTGTTTTCTGGGAAATCGCGCTGCTCGAAAAGCGCGGTCGGATTGTTTTGAAGGACGGTTTTGAAAAGTGGTCGCGCAGGATCCTTTCAAAAGCGGTTTTGCAATTGTTCATCTGGAAACTGAAATTATTGCAAAATCGGTCGGCTGCAACTTTAACGACGATCCGTTTGATAATGCGATAGTCGCAACCGCCGTCGAATTTGAAATTCCGCTTATCACGAGAGATATGGCAATTATCGGATCGAATTTGGCGGAGATTTATTGGTGAAGCGATGTTGCTTCTATTTCATTCTAATATCTTTTATATCGCAGCAGATTTAAAATCAGATAAATCATCAAAACTATGGCAGACTTAAGTGTAAATTTCGCAGGAATCAAATCGCCGAATCCGTTCTGGCTCGCTTCGGCGCCGCCGACGAATATGGGGTCGATGATCGAGCGCGCGTTCGACGCCGGCTGGGGCGGCGCGGTCTGGAAAACTCTGGGCGATCCGATCGTCAACGTTTCTTCGCGGCTCGCGTCGATCGATCACGGCGCGATGCGGATGCTCGGCTTGAACAATATCGAGCTGATCACCGACCGGCCGCTCGAAGTCAATCTCAAAGAGGTTTACGAGTGCAAGAAGAAATACCCGAACCACGCGGTAATCGTTTCCCTGATGGTCGAATCGCGCCGCGAGGCGTGGCACGAGATCGTCAAGCGCGCGCAGGATACGGGCTGCGACGGCTTCGAGCTGAACTTCGGCTGCCCGCACGGGATGAGCGAGCGCGGGATGGGCTCGGCGATGGGCCAGGTTCCCGAATACACCTGTATGGTCACCGAATGGGTCAAGGAAGTTTCGCAAATTCCGGTGATCGTCAAACTGACGCCGAACGTCGCGCATATCGGCCCGCCGGGGCGCGCGGCGCAGAAGGGCGGCGCGGACGCCGTCTCGCTGATCAACACGATCAATTCGGTGATGGGCGTCGACATCGAGACGATGATCCCGTACCCGAACGTCGGCGGGCAGGCGGCGCACGGCGGCTACTGCGGGCCGGCCGTCAAGCCGATCGCTTTGAATATGGTGTCGGAGCTCGCCCGCGATCCCGAATTCAACATTCCGATCTCGGGCATCGGCGGCGTCAACACGTGGCGCGACGCGGTCGAGTTTCTGCTTTTGGGCGCGGGCACGGTGCAGGTCTGCACGGCGGTGATGCATTACGGCTACCGGATCGTCGAGGATATGATCGACGGGCTCAACAACTATCTCGACGAGAAGGGCTTCGCGTCCGTTTCGGAGATCGTCGGACGGTCGGCGCCCCGCGTCACCGACTGGGGCAATCTCGATCTCAACTACAAGGTCGTCGCGCGCGTCAACCCGGAAAAATGCGTCAAGTGCAATCTCTGCTACATCGCCTGCGAGGACGGCGCGCACCAGTGTTTTCATTTCGACGACCGGAAATACCCGTATGTCGACGAAGCGGAATGCGTCGGCTGCAATCTCTGCACGCTCGTCTGCCCGGCGCCCGGCGCGATCTCGATGGTCCGCCTCGACGACGGCAGCAACCCGCAGACGTGGCGCGAACGCACGTCGGGATAATTTGGAACGCCGGCATCCCGGCCGGCCAATTGGAGCGCCGGCATCTCGGCCGGCCAATTGGAACGCCGGCATCCTGCCGGCAATGCGTTTGCAAAACGCAAACAGCCTTTCATTTTCGCTAAGGTTGAAAAAAATGAAGCGCTTGACGCCGCTTGCGCGACGTTTGCCGGCCGAGATGCCGGCGCTCCGTGACGGCCGAGATGCCGGCGCTCCGGTTATGGTGACGGCGCTCCGCCGACCAGCTCGGCAAAGCGCGGGTCGCTGCGGATCTTGTCGAAACGCGGGTCGGTGGCGGCGAAATTGAAGCCGTAGGCGTTGGCGTCCTTTGATTTTTTAAGCCATTCGAGCGCGGCGTCCGTCTCGCCGAGCAGCGCGTAGGCGATCGCGATCTCGTGGGCGAAGCCCTGCGGGTTGGCGCGGACGAACGAATTTTCGGTCGCCCGTTTGAGGCTCGCGAGCGCTTCGTCGCGGCTGCCGCCGACGGCCTGCAGCTGCGCGGCGATCATCAGCCAGCCCTCGTCGTTCTCGTCCGTGTTTTCGCTGTAAATCCGTTCGTTCTGATAGGCCGTCAGCGCCGCGCTGTAGTTGCCCATCGCCTCGAAGACGACGCGTTTCGTCTTGTAGGCGGGAATAAAGCCCTCGTTGCTGTCGAGCACTTTTTCGGCCGTCGCGAGGGCTTCGTCGTAGCGGCGCGCGTAGAAATAAACGAGCCCGGCGGCGGTCTGGATGATCGCCGAGCGCGGCTCGAGGTCGATCGCCTTCCGGATGTTGCGGACCGCATCGTCGTGGCGGTTCATCGCCGACAGCATCAGCGACAGCCAGTGATAGGCGGTCGAATAAGCCGGGTTCAGCTCGATCGCGCGGCCGAGTTCTTTGACCGCTTCTTCGTGGTTGTGATCCTTGTAAAACAGGACGTAGCCGAGCGACGCGTGGGCTTCGGCGAGATTCGGGTCGAGCTCGACCGCCTTCTGCGCGTTTTCCTTCGCCTTGGCGTAGGCGTCCGGCGGCGGCGGCACCTGATAGAGATTGAGCAGCGCGTAGGCGTCGGCCGCGCCGGTGTAGGCGAGCGCGAATTTCGGGTCGAGCGTTTTCGCTTTTTCGAAGGTCTTGATCGCCTTGTTGAGGCTCGCCGCGCTGCGGTTCGTGAGCTGGTAGCGGCCGACCAAATAAAGCCGGTAGGCCTCGCTGTTTTCCGTCAGGTTTTTGGCGATCTCGCGGCGCTCGCTGGCCGACAGCTCGATCGTCAGCGCCTTCAGGACGCGTTCCGAGATCGACGTCTGGAGCGCCTGAAAATTGTTCAGATTCTCGTCGAAATTCTCCAGCCAGAGCACCTTGCCGTCGGCCGTATTGACGAGCTCGGCCCGGATCCGGGCGCGGTCGTCCTCGACGTGAAGCTGGCCGCGGAGCACGTAATTGACGCCGTAATTCTGCGCCAGTTCGTCGAGCGTCGGCTCTTTTTTCAGCTTCAGAAAGATCGACCGCGCGGACATTCCGCTGACCTGCGAGAGCTTTTGATAGATCGACTCGCTGAGGCCGGTCGCGTAGGATTCCTCGTTTTCGAAGTCGGCGTCGGTCGTGAACGGCATCACGGCGATCGTCTTCTGGTTCGACGGGTTCGGCACCGCCGGCGTCTTTATGTTTTCGGTCGAAAACGTGATCTGATAGCCGCCGTCCAGCCGCCGGGTCACCCGGCTTAACGCGAACATCGCGAGCACGCCGCAGAGGATCACGGCCGCGGCCGCGTAGACGAGCAGCCGGCGGCGCGACTTTTTCGCGGGCGGCGGTTCTTCGACCGGCGGTTCGGCGGCGGCCGGTTCGGCGGCCGGCGGCGGTTCCGGCTCGAAGGCCGGAAAGATGCGCGTCGCGATGTGCGATTGATGGATGTCCTCGCTTTCGCCCGCCGGGCCGAGCCGGTTGATCAGGTCGTTGTAGCGCGGGTCTTTTTTGAGCTCGTCGTAGCGCGGGTCGATCGGCAGCCAGATCGCCCAGAACTCGCGCTCCTCGAAGCTCTTTTCGAGCCACGCGAAGGCCGCGTCCGTGTCGCCGAGCTCGAGATAGATCAGCGAAAGATAGGCTGCCGGCAGATACTGTTTGAGCCGCCGCTCTTCGAGCTCGGCGACGATTTTGCGCGCTTCGGCGTCTTTGCCGCGCGCGGCGAGCACGTAGGCGTAGGCGTAAAGCGGCAGGCTGAAGCGTTTCGTCTGCTCGACGCTTTTGCGGCAGATCTCCTCGGCCTCGTCGTAGTTTTTCGTCCATTTGACGACCCAGCCGAAGCCCTGCACGGCGACGTAGTAGTTCGGCTGGATGGCGAGCGCCTGCCGGATCTTCTCGAGCGATTTCTCGAACCGGCGCGCGTTGCGGTAGGTGAAGGCGTAAATGACGAGCAGCGACGGGATGCCCGGACTGAGCTGTTCGGCGCGGCGCATTGCCCGGAGCGCGCCGTCGTGGTCGCCCTTGAGGCTCAGGATCTGCGCGTACCAGAAATGCCCGACCGCGTAATTCGGGTTCAGCTCGAGCGCCTTTTTGAGCAGCCGCTCGCCCTCGGCGAAGTCCCAGTCGTAGCCGAACGTCGCGACGCCGAGCGCGACGTAGCCTTCGGCCAGATGCGGGTCGAGCTCGATCGCCTTCTGCGCCGCTTCGCGGGCCGCCGGGAAGCTGAGAATCGGCGATTTCGAGCCGAAGATGCAGATGAAATTGTAGTAATCGGCGATGCCCGCGTAGGCGAGCGCGAAACTGGCGTCGTATTCGAGCGCCTCGCGATAGCAGAGCAGCGATTTCTGCAAACCTTCCTCGGTAAAGCTGTTCCAGTGGTAGCGGCCGCGGATGTAGGCTTCGAAGGCCTTCGCGTCGTCGGTCGGCCGGCGGCCGAGCTTCTGCTTTTCGTCCTCGGTCAGCTGCGGCAGGAGCGCGGCCGCGATCTGCTCGGAGATCGTGTCTTCGAGCGTCAGGACGTCGGTGTAGTTTTCGTCGAAGCTCTGCGCCCAGACGGCGGTTTTTTCGGCCGCGTTGAGCAGCTGGACCGAGACGCGGATCCGTTCGCCGGCGCGTTTGACGTGGCCGTCGACGATGAACTGCGCGTCGAGCTCGCGGGCGAGCTCGAACGGGTCGGTCGTCGTCTTGCCGAAGCGGACGACCGAGTTGGTCGGCCGGACGACGAGCCGCTTGACGCTGCTGAGCCGCGTGATCAGCGCGTCGGCGAGGCCGATGCCGAGAAATTCCTCCTCGGTGTTGGCGGCCCGGCCGGTCTGAAAGGTCTTCAGCGGGAGGACGGCGATCGTCGTCGACGACGCGGCGATGACCGCCGTCGAATCCGAGCGCTGCTGCCGCGCGAGCGGATTGTTCATCCGTTCGAGGAGCGCGAAATAGCGCGGGTCGTCGCGGAGCGCGTCGAACTTCGGCTCGGTCCCGAGCCAGATCAGCCATTCGTTGCGCTCGGCAAAGGCCTTTTCGAGCCATTCGAAGACCGCGTCGCGCTCGTTCTCGAAAGCGGCGTAGGCGACCGCGACGAAATACGGCTTGACCGGCTGGCGCTCGTTTTCCTCGAGGATCTCGGCGAGCACCGCGCGCGCTTCCGTTTCGCGGCCGGCGTTGACGAGCGCGTGGCAGAGCATATTGCGCGGGAGCGCCGAATCCTGCCAGAGCCGGATGCTTTCGCGGAGCGCCGTGATCGCTTCCTCGCTGCGGCCGGCCTTGTCGAGCGCGTTGCCGAGATGCAGCAGGCCCTGCGAAAAATCGCGTTCGAGTTCGATCGACTTTTCCGCCTCGCGCACCGAGCGGCGGAAATGCCGCGTCTGATAGAGCAGCCACGCGTGCATCACGGACGCGCGGCCCGAGAGCGGGTTGAGCTCGACCGAGCGCGTCGAGGCGGCGACCGCCTCATCGTGGCGGCCGACCGCCGCGAGCAGATTCGAATACCACTCGTGCGCGTTCGAATAGTTCGGGCTCAGCTCGAGCGCGCGCTTGAAGAGCTCTTCGGCGCGGTTCCAGTCCCAGTCGTGGATCGTCGTCACGAAGCCGAGCGTCGTGTAGGCCTCGCCGAGCTTCGGGTCGAGCTCGAGCGCGCGCTGCGCCGCCGCCTTCGCCTGCGGAAAAGCCTCGAGCGACGGCAGCACGCCGAAGATGCAGAGCCAGACGTAAAAATCGGCGATCCCGACGTGGGCCTGCGCGAAATTCGGGTCGATCTGAACGGCCTCGCTGAACGCTTCGAAGGCTTTCGGAAAGCTCTCGTTCGTGAACTTGTTCCAGAAATACCGGCCGCGCAGGTAGGCCTCGTAGGCTCGCGGATCGTTCGTCCCGCGTTTTCTGAGCTGGTCGCGCTCGTCGCCGGTCAATTGCGGCAGCAGCTCGCCGGCGATCTGTTCGGAGATCGAATCTTCGAGCGTCAGGAAGTCCGTGACGTCTTCGTCGAACCGCTGCGCCCAGCGCGTCGCGCCGTCCTCGATCGTGAGGAGCTGAACCGTCACGCGGAGCTTTTCGCCGAGCCGGCGGATGCTGCCGTCGATCAGAAAATCGACGCCGAGCTCGCGGCCGGCGGTGAACGGGTCGTTCTCCGTGTCGTAACGGAGGACGCTGCTCGTCGGCCGGACGGTGAATTTGCGGACGTTCGAGAGCCGCGTGATGAGCGCGTCGGCGAGCCCGACGCCGAGAAACTTGTCGTCCGTGTGCTGCGCCCCGTCCGGGTTCATCACCTTGAACGGCAGGACGGCGAGCGTCGGGTCGCTTTTTTCCGCCGCCGCTTCGGCGTGCCGGATGAGCGGGTTGCGGGTCTGCGCGAGCACGGCCTTGAAGCGCGGATCGGTGCGAAGACCGTCGAAGGCCGGCTCGACGCCGAGCCAGACGAGCCACGCCTCGGATTTTTCGCGGCAGCTTTCGAGATACCGGAGCGCCTTTTCGCGGTCGTCGAGATAGGCGTGGATGAGCGCCGTGTGATAGGGCGAGACGAATTGTTTTTCGGCGAGCCGGTCGAGCTTTTCGAGAATCACCGCGGCCTGCTCGCGCATTCCGGCGGCGGCGAAGGTCTGGCCCTGCACGTGGAGCGAGAACGCGCTTTCGCGCATCAATTCCCGCGCGCGGTTGGCGGCCGCGACCGCCTCGTCGAAGCGGCCGAGATGCCGCAGCACCCACGCCAGCCCGTAATGCGCGAGCGGGTACGCCGGAAACAGCTCGGCCGCCTTTCGGTACTGCCGGAGGCTCCGCTCGAACTGCCGCGCGTAATAGAGAATCCAGCCGAGATTATGCTGGTTGAAGGGCGTCAGCGGGTCGAGCTCGACGGCCCGCTCGGCGTGCCGGATGCCCTCGTCGAACCGGCCCTCGGTCGTCAGCTTGATCGAATACCAGACGTGCGTTTCGGCGACGTTCGGGTTGAACCGCAGCGCGGTCTGAAAATTGCGCTCGCTTTCCTCCCATTCGAAATTGCCGCCGTGCTGCGCGAAGGCGAGCGACGCGTAGGCTTCGCCGAGCGAACCGTCGAGCGCGATCGCCTGCCGCGCGTTCTCGATCGCCGACTGAAAGCATTCCTTCGACGGCAGGACGCCGTAAACGCCGAGCCAGTTGTGATAATCGGCGATCCCGGCGTAGGCGAGCGCGTATTTCGGATCGTGGGCGATCGCCTGGTAATAGGCGATGATCGCCTTCGCGAAGCCGTCCTCGGTAAAGCTGTTCCAGTAATGCCGCCCGCGCAGGTAATGCTCGAAGGCCTGCGGGTTGTCGGTTCCGCGTTTCTTGAGCCGGTCGCGCTCGTCGCCGGTCAATTGCGGGAGCAGCGCCTCGGCGACCTTTTCCGAGATCAGATCTTCGAGACTGAGGACGTCGGTGAAATCCTCGTCGAACTTTTCGGCCCAGCGCGCCGCGCCTTCCTGGATGTTGAGCAGCTGGACGGTCACGCGGAGCCGGCTGCCGACGCGCCGGATATTGCCGTCGATCAGGTAGTTGACGCCGAGCTCCTCGCCGGCCGTGATCGGCTCGGTGTCGCCGCCGCCGTATTTGAGGACGCTGCTCGTCGGCCGGACGATAAAGCGGCGGACGTTCGACAATCGCGTGATCAGCGCGTCGGCGAGCCCGACGCAGAGATAATCGTCGCCGGTGTCGTCGTTCGGCGAGGTGCCGAAGATCTTCAGCGGCAGGACGGCGACCGAGATCTCGTCCGGGTTGGTCTTATTGACCGGCGGCGCGAAAAACGGCCGCGACGGGTTGAGCGCCGGCGCGAGCACCGGCGTCCCGTCGAGATAGCGCGCGATGTCCTCGGCCAGCTCGGCGGCCGACTGGTAACGCTCGTTCGGGTCCTTGCGGAGCGCCTTGAAGACGACGCGCTCGAGATCGCCCGAGAGCTCGCGCCGGAGCGATTCGCGGTCGCCGCGGCGGCTCTCGAAGATCGCTTCGAGCGTCGTTTTCTCGTCGTTGGTGCTTGTCGGGACGAAGTTGTCGTCGCGCGTCAGGCTCGCGCCGAGATTTTCGGGCTCCTCTTCGCAGATCACGCGCGCGATCTCGTGGAGCGCGCGGTTTTTCAGGCGGTACGGCCGGTGGCCGGTGAGCAGCTCGTAGAGCAGCACGCCGAGGCTGTAGATGTCGCTGGTTTTGGTGACGGCCTCGCCGCGGACCTGTTCGGGGCTCGCGTATTCGGGCGTCATCATCCGCATCGCGGTCGCCGTCGGGTCGATCGAATCGGCGGCGAGCTCGGGATTCAAAATCTTGGCGATCCCGAAATCGAGCAGCTTCGGGACGCCCTCGCCGGTGACGAGGATGTTCGTCGGCTTGATGTCGCGGTGGATGATCAGGTTTTCGTGCGCGTAGTCGACGGCGTAGCAGATCCGCGCGAAGAGCCGGAGCCGCTCGTTGATCGAAAGCCGGCGCGCGTCGGAATAGCGATAAACGGGCGCGCCCTCGATGTATTCCATCACGAAGAACGGCAGGCCGTCGTCGGTCGTCCCGCCGTCGAGGAGCCGCGCGATGTTCGGATGATCGAGCGTCGCGAGGATCTGCCGCTCGTTGCGAAAGCGCCGGACGATGAAATCCGTGTCCATCCCGCGTTTGATGACTTTGAGGGCGACGCGCTGGCGAAACTCGCCGTCGGCGCGTTCGGCCAGGTAAACCGCGCCCATCCCGCCGCGGCCGAGCTCTTTGGTCAGCAGGTAAACGCCGAGCCGCCGGCCGATCATCGAGGTCTTGTCGCGGTTGATCTCCTTGTCGAGCGCGCCGCCGATCTGGTCGCGCGCGGTCGCGCCGAGCATAAAGCTGTCGGTCCAGACCGGCGATTCGATAAAGTCGCCGGCTTCGTCATAGTCGGAGATCAGTCGTTTGATTTCGTCGATCAGGTCGGGATCGTCGGCGTGATTCCGTTCGAGGTAAACGAGACGCTCTTCGGGCGCGAGGTCGACGACCGCCTGAAAAACGTCTTCGATTTGTTGCCATCGTTCGGGGCTCATTTCCTTAGTCGGCAGTTGGCAGCGGCGGTCGGCAGTCGGTCTCTATCGCGGAAGGAATTTTTCCGGGCGGAGAATCATATTGCCGAGCATTTTTCCCGCTGCTTCACGGCTGTCGGTTAATTTCCGGTAATCGCAGTTGCTGAACAATACATTTTTGAATAAATGCCTCAGGATTTCTTTCTCAAAACGATCAACCGCCGCGATCGGCCGAGTCGATCCGTTTTCGAGCAATCCGAAATCCGAAATCTGACAATCGGCGATGTTGGCCGGGACGCTGCGCGATGAGCGGCGAATCTGATCGGTCAATGAATATCGTTCTTCGGGCGGAAATCTCTTTGAAAGATGAAAAATATCCATCGCAAGTTGGTAAGACAATTGAAAAACTCTCAAACTTTTATGTCCGCTCATTCAGGCTTCGCCCCCAAAACACCAACTGCCGAATGCCGCTGCCAACTGCCTACTGCCTTGCAATCTGCCCGTAAAGCCACGCCTTCGCCATTTTCCAGTGGCGTTTGACGGTGATCTCGCTGACGCCCATCACCTCGGCGGTTTCCTCGACCGAGAGGCCGCCGAAATAGCGGAGCTCGACGATCCGGGCCTTTTGCGGATCGACCTTGGCGAGCGTTTCGAGCGCGTCGTCGAGCGCGAGGAGTTCGACCGACTTTTCGTCCGAGACGACGACCAGCGCTTCTTCGAGCTGTTCCTTCGAATATTCGCCGCCGCGTTTGTCGGCGTTGTGCTTGCGGGCGTGGTCGACGAGGATGCGGCGCATAATGTTGGCGGCGACGCCGAAGAAATGGGCGCGGTTCTGCCACTGGACGTTGCGCTGATCGACGAGCTTGAGATAGGCTTCGTGGACGAGAGCGGTCGGCTGCAGGGTATGATCGGCGCGTTCGCGGCGCAGATAATTGTTGGCCAGGCTCCGCAATTCGTTGTAGACGATCGGCAAAAGCAGTTCGAGAACCTGCGTGTTGCCGTCCGTCAGTTCGACGAGCAATTGCGTCACATTGTTAGGGGCTGTCGGCACAATAAAAAAATAAATCTCGAACGTCTAAAATCGTAATAGAAGTATAGCGAAAACAGGGCTTTTTCTGCAATCAAACGACGACATTCGATTTCGGATTTCGGATTTCGGATTTCGGATTTGAAAGCCGGCGCGTTCGAGGTTCGGGATTCGAGATCGAAACAAAGGACATTTTCTCAAAATAGTTGAAGAATCGAACCCGGCGGCTCGGCCGCCCGATGTGCGGAACGGCTATGCCGTTTCGGCCGGTTCGCCCCCGATCTTCGAGGCTCGGCCTCGCACCGGCAATGGCAAACAACCCTCGGGCAACGCCTCCCGATACGGCCTCACAAAATTTTTTTTAGCCGCTTTCGTCCCGTTCTTCATTGCCTTTCGCGCCGCTCTTAACCCATTGCCTCGAAATGGTTAAGCCGCCAGCCGCCAATCGCCGATCCGAGCCTCGAACCAATCCGAAATCCGAAATCCGACATCCGACATCAAAATTTTCTGCTCCTTTTTCGAAAAACTTTGCGCGTTAACAAACGGAGCCGATTGAGACGCTTGTCGATTGAAAAAAAACACGTCGGATTTTTCACCGAAACGGAGCCGTTTTCATAAAAGCGAATCCGACATCCGAAATCCGAAATCCGAAATCGTCCCGGCCGTAAAAAAAGGAGCAATTATGAACACGTCATTTCGTTATTTTTTACTTTTAGTTTTAACCGCCGTTTTCACCGTCAGCGCGTTCGCCGACGTCAAGATCAAGAGCCGCCAGACGATGAGCGGCCAAACCAATGAAAATACGACCTACATCAAGGGCAAGCGCCAGCGCACCGAGCAGAACGTCGGCAGCACCCAGATGATCACGCTGACGCAGTGCGATCTCAAGCGCGGCATCCAGCTCAACCCGCAGGCGCAGGTCTACATCGTCAATTCGTGGGCCGACGACGCGAGCGTCCCGACGACGACGACCGTCGCCGGCAACACGAAGACCGAAGTCAAGAAAGGCGGCGTCGTCACGACGACGATCACGACCAAAGACACCGGCGAAACCAAAAAGATGTTCGGCTTTACGGCGCATCATCTGATCATCACGACCGAGACCGAGGCCTCGGCCGACGCCTGCACGCCGATGAAGAAAACGAAAATGGTCACCGACGGCTGGTACATCGACGCGGCTTTTCAGCTCGACTGCGATTATCAAATGCGGAACGGCTACGGCAGCAACAATTACGGCGGCGGCTGCCGCGACAAGTACGACGTCAAGCAGATCGGGACCGCCAAACGCGGCTATCCGGTGCTCGAAAAGATGACGATGTACGACGAGACGGGCAAAGAGACCTTTTCGATGACGAACGAGGTCATCGAACTCTCGAACACGACGCTCGACGCGGCGCTCTTCGACGTCCCGCAGGGCTGGCGCGAGGTCAAGGACCAGCAGAGTCTCTACACCGCGTCGTCGTCCTCGTCGTCGAACAGCCCGAGCGTCGCCGGTTATTCGACGACGGGCGCGAGCACGCCGGTCGATAATTCCGGTCTGAGCTCGACGATCAGCAGCAAAAACGCCCAGAGCAGCGTCGGCCCGACGAACGCCGTCGCGCCGAAGAAAGACGGCACGATCCGGATCGGTCTCGCCGGCGTCAAAACCGGCGCGGTCGGCGAAGGCATCAACGCGGCCGAACTCGCGGGCGCGATCCAGAACACGCTGCAGCAGTATCTCAAGGGCACGAAGGTCGAGATCGTCCCGCTCGAAGCCAAGCTCCAGTCGGCGGTCGACGCCGAGGCGCAGGAAAAGCAGTGCGACTATGTTCTGAACGCGACCGTCTCGCATAAAAAAGGCGGCGGCGGTTTCGGAATGTTCGGCAAGATCGCGCCGGTGCTCGGCACGGTCGTTCCGATGGCCGGTATGGGCAGCACGGCCGGACAGGTCGCCGGACAGGTCGCCACGCAGGCCATTTATTCGGCCGCCAGCGCGTCGAGCAGCATCAAGCCGAAAGACGAGCTGACGCTCGACATCGTGTTGAAGAACGGCGCGAACGCGGCGCTGACCAAGCAGTTCAAGGCGAAGGCCAAATCGGCCGGCGAAGACATCATCTCGCCGCTCGTCGAGCAGGCCGCGCAGGCGATCGTCGACACGGTCGGCAAGTAACCGAACGCCGCCCGGAACGCCGGCATCTCGGCCGGCAATGAACGCGCAAGCGTTCAAACGAAGCCGGTCAGCCTTGAATTTTCGGGTTGATGAAACACGGTTAGATTGCTCGCGCAATCTATGCCGGCCGCGATGCCGGCGCTCCGGGATTAAAGTTATCGAAAACCCGGTCGATAAGTGTGGCGAAGACAAACTGACGACGACCGGCGGACGTCGTCGCGAAGAAATTCTCACGGCTCGCGCCCGAAATTTGCCGGAAACGATAAGCAATTGGTTTGAAATCGACAACGAATGTAAGAAAACGCGGACGCCGCAAACGTCCGCGTTTTCTTTTGCGCGAAAATCGTCCGGCGGCGCTGATACTTTTCGTAAACTGTCTGCGCGTTAGATGTTGGAGCCGCGAACGGCGGCCGATACGAGAGGAGAAAAGTTATGTTAAGAAAAGTTTATTTGATCATTCCGATAATTCTGATGCTGGCCGTCGCCGCGTTCGCGCAGGAAACCGAAAACGCCGCCGCCTCGTCGCTGACCGGCGCCGCGCTGCCGGCGGGCGCGCTCCGCGTGCTGCCGAACAGTGTTCCGGCCGAGATCAACAACGGCCTCGACAAGCTCGTCGAAGCCGGCCAGGGCAAGCTCGCGCCGGGCGAGCGCGAAGTGCTCGCGTGGTCGGGCGGAAACTACCGCAAGGCGAACGCGCCGACGATTCTCGGACAGATCCAGCGCAATCTGAAAGCGCAGGGCTGGACCTACGAGCAGGGCGGCACCGAGGAAGGCGTGACCGTCTTCAGCGTTTCGCGGACGACGCCCGCGCGCCGCGCGATTCTCGGCTATTTCGTCGCGACCGACGAGGCGCTCGTCGTCGCGTGGATGGAAGTTTTGAAGAACGACGGCACGGCCGACACGGAAACGACGACCGGCACGACGACGAATACCGTCGACGAACCCGTCCGTCAGACCTCGAACGGCTCGATGCGCGACCTGCTCGGCAGCTGGTACAACGGCAGCGTCGGCCTCGTCACGCGGCAGAACACCGTCACCGGAATGACGACGCCGGGCCGCAGCAGCCGTTTCGAATACAAGTTCACCGCCGACGGCCGCTTTCTGTTCACGGGCCTGATGCAGCTCACGAATTACAGCTGCACCGACACTTACTACAACGAACGGAGCGGCCGCTTCACGCTCGACGGTTCGACGCTGACGCTCGCCGCGACCAAAGACTACTGGAAGAAGACCAATACCTGCAGCGCTTCCGGCAATATGGAAAAAACGCAGCCGGGCAAGACCGAAACCTACCAGCTGTCGACCAAAACCGACGATTACGGCAAGCCGATGATCTGTCTGACGGGCGCCGACGGCGGCGAGCCGGCCTGCTATGTCAGGACGGGGAAATAAGAGCTGGGGAAGTTTGGGAAGTTTGGGAAGTTTGGGAAGAGGTTTTCTTGAGTTTCCGAAAAATCGGCGGCGTCGGCGCGAGTCGGCGCCGCTGTTTTTTTGGGGTTGTTCGAAACTGATACTTTCGGCGGTCGGGTTTCGCGTTAGAGATTGAGGGAAAACGCGCCGGTCGGAGAAAAAATCGGCGGGCGCCGGAAGCGGGTTTATGAGTCAGAATACATCTTTCGAATTCGTCAGAAAATTTTTCGGCGGGCTGCTGTGTCTTGCCGTGTTGTCGGGCAACGGGACGGTCTTCGCGCAGACGCGGCGCGCGGCGCGGCCGTCAGTTCAGCCGGTCGCCGCCAAAAAACAGGGCTGCGCGGGCGGCTGGAGCGGCGTCGTGACGTACAAAAAGACGCTTAAGGATTCGCTCGAATCGGACGAACCGGGCATCCGCAAAGACATCGACCGGATCAAGCACAAGACCTCGCGCGATTACGACTACACGGGCCGCGCGGTCGTCGACGGGACGAACCCGCAGACGCCGGTCGTGACGACCAACGTCCGTTTGACCGACAACGATCTCAGCTGGGGCCAGGAAAAGGTCTTCGACACCTGCAATTCGCGCGAGAGCGGCCACTGGTTCATCATCGAGGGCACCGACGACCGGCAGACGCAGGCCCAGACGTCGGGCCCAGCCCGGTCCTTCAACCTGAACGTCGACGAAGCGGGCGGAACCTACGGCTTCAGCCTCCAGTTTCCCGACGCGCCGGGCACGTTCAAACACGAGGAACACACGCGCCGGAGCGGTCACTGCCAGCCGAAAAACAACGAGCCCTTCGACCGCTCGACGAACGAGCCGACGAAGATCGACGGCGCGTCGTTTTCGATCATCAATGAAAAGATCGACCCGAAAAATCCCGATCAGCTTTCCGGTTCGAAGATCTGGGGCGACGACGGCAAAGGACAGGTGCGCACCTTCATCTTCGAGGTCTCGTGGCGCTTCACGCGCTGCCCGCAAAAGCTTTTGATCACCGAATTCAAATTCGAGCATCCGAAGTTTCCAAACTTCGAAGACTGGAAAGAAATCGAGGAAACGCGCGGCACGATCGACGGCAACCGCGTCAAGGTCCGGGCGAAGGTTCTGAATATGTCGGCCGAGACGAAATACGCCGATCTGAAGATCGTCGAGACCTACAAGGGCGACAAATACAACGGCGCGCGGCCCGACGAGCCGCTGCCCGAGGGCGAAGTTTCCTTAAGACTCGACGCCGGCGAAGAGCGCGAGGTCGAGATCATCTGGGATTCGGAAGGCCAGTCGTGGTTCGACGACGGCCGCCCGCATCTCCTGCACCGGCTAAAGGCCGAGCTGTCGGAAAACGGCGAGAAAAAGGACGAACGCGAAAAACCGCTCAACGTCGCGCCGAAACCGCTGATCCTCGTCCACGGGCTCTGGTCGGATTATCAAATCTGGGAGCCGCTTTACCAGAATCTTTTGACCGCGAATCACAGTTATCAATGGAAGGCCTATCCGGTCGGCGCGAAGCCGGAATGGGGCCGGCTCAATATGGGCGGCGCGATGTGGTCGGGTCAGCCGGCCGCGTCGGTTTACGAAAACGCCGACCGGCTCGCGAAATACATCCGTTTCGCGCAGGAAGACGCCAACGCGTGGCACGTCGAGCTGGTCGCGCATTCGTCGGGCGGCCTCGTCGCGCGGCTCTACCTGCACAAGCTGATGCCGGTCGTGCCTGACGCGCGCCCGCAGGTCAAGCATCTGCTGATGCTCGGCACGCCGAACGGCGGCGTCGCGTGCGTCGACGCGATGGTCGACAAGCTCAATATCTTCAAGGAACAGATGGCGGCCGCGAAAGAGCTGACCAACGACGAGATGCTGCGCTTCAATCAATACGTCGTCAACACCGGCGGCGCGAAGCTCGCCGCGCTCGTCGGCAATCCGGTGCCGGTGATCTGCGGCGGCTACGAGTGGAACGACGGCTTCGTGACGGTCAAATCGGCCAAATACGGCGTCGACGATTTCGCTTATTCGAACGATCTCAACCGGCAGCTGACCGACGCCAAAAATTTCGGCAATTTCGTCAAGCCGCATCTCGTCACCGGCCCGCGCGGCACCTATCCGCTGCCGGTCAAGTCCGACCCGAACGACATCGACCGCTGGAAGATCAACAGCAGCTTGGGGATTTCGGATTTCGGATTTCGGAATGCGGATTTTCGGGGCGAAGATTCGGAAGCGCCGGCGAATCCGACCGACGGCGCGGCGAATCCGCAGACTTTCGTGAAAGAGCTAAAGCTCGCGGCCGGGCAGACGCTCGACGTCGAGCTGCCGGTCGAGGCCGCGCCGAATCTCGGCGTGACGCTGATGGCCGCGCCGGACGTGTCGGTCGCGCTCGTCGATGAGCGCGGCGCGATCGTCGCCCGCAGCGCGAAAGACTCGCCGCTCGCCGGCGCGCTGTTCCGGACGCTGTTCACGAAAAACGCGGTCGCGAAAGGAACGTGGAAGCTGCGGATTCAAAACGCCTCGCCGACCGAACAATTGTTCGCCGCCTACGCGTGGTCGATCGCCCCGCAAACGGCCGCCGCGCCGGTCGCCGAATGAGGGGACGCCGATTTCAAATCCGAAATCATTGCTGTTAAAGGGATTGAAAGAATTGTCAATGATTAGTTTATAGTTAGTGACCGAACTTCCTGGAAAATCGGCGATTCCGGTCGCGTGCGCTTTTTTGGTCTTCCACTAAAA
>JAFDVJ010000117.1 GCA_018269075.1 Acidobacteriota bacterium | reverse complement strand
AAATGCGTCTTGCGTAAGTCCTAAGTTTAAGAAAAACTAACGATCGGTAAACAAAACAAAGGTTCGCGGGCCGGTTTTCCCGAAAAGAAAAAATAAACCGGCAAAAGCCCGACGGGACGGTTCGCGAACCGCCCAAACCAAAAGAAATTCCTCCGATGTGCAAAACCCTGATACTGCTTTTCTGGCTGGCGCTCGCCGCGACGGCCGCCGCCGCCCAAAACGATTTCTCGGAATCCAAACCCTACCGGCCGCGCGAACTTCAATTGACACCCGAGGAACAGAAAAAGCTCGACCGGAAAAAATCAAAGGAAGACCGCAAAACGGCCTCGGAACCGACTGTCGATCTCGTCGAAACGATCCGGATCCCGGTCTTCGTCGAGGATTCGAAAGGCGTCCCGCTCAGGGAACTCCGCCAAAGCGATTTCAAGGTCTTCGTCGACGGCGCGGAACGCGAAATAAAAAGCTTCGAAAAAGGCAAAACGGCGCGCCGGTTCCTGCTCGTCGTCGATTCGAGCCCGTCGATCGCCTTCGAAAAGAAAACGCTTCGCGGCGCGGCGCTGGCGATGATCGGCGCGCTCCGGCCCGACGATCTGATGCGGCTCGCGAAGTTCGATCTGAACCTTTATTTTCTGACCGAAATGACCGGCGACCGGCCGCTGCTCGAAAAAAAGGCCGGCAAGCTTCGCGCCGATGAGGGCACCGCCATTTACGATTCGATCCGGAAAATCAGCCGCGAATACCTGCGCGCGGAAACCGAGCCGCCGATTGTGCTGCTGCTGACCGACGGCATCGACACCATCTCGGAAAAGGCCGATTACGCGTCGTCGCTCGCCGCGCTCGAAAAAACCGGCGCGGTCGTCTTTCCGTTTTATTTCGATTCATATGATTTTATAACAAAAAACCGGGCTGCCAGCGGTTCTAAAAACGGTCCCGGCAGCTTACAGGGCAATTACGTCGGCACGACCGAACAGGAAAGCCGGCTCGGGCGGACTTATCTGCAGGACGTCGCCGATCTGTCGGGCGGCATCGTTTACACGATCAACGATTTTGAAAAGGTCGAAACCAAAGATTTCGACGGCGTTTTCGAACGCCTCGAACCGCAATATTATCTCGCGATCGAACAGCGCGTCACGAGCCGCCGGAACGAGCGCCGGCAGCTGACCGTCCGCGTCGCGCGCCCGAACCTCAAAGTCCGCGCGCGCGGCAGCTTCGTGACGGGCGAAGATTGACCGAAAAACGCGATTTTCTCCGGTTTCCCTTGCTGCGCAGCCGCTTTCGGCTTAACTTTATAGATAGTTCTGACGTATACCAGGTCTTAAGTCTTAAGTCTTGAGACTATCGCATCCGATCAATTTCCGTTTTGATGGAGCCGTAACCGCCTCCGAAACTCCCCTCCTTTTGAAAGGAGGGGGTGCCCGCAGGGCGGGGTGGTTGATTGGTTTTCAGGACGCGATCTAACCACCCCGGCGCTGGCGCGCCACCCCTCCTTTTCAAAGGAGGGGAATTCGAGGGATCGACTCGGGACTCAGGACTCAGGACTCAAGACTAACAAAAAGATTTCGATCGATTATGCCGCGAATATTGTTTATTTTGTTGCTGTTTCTCTTCGTTTCGGTGCCGCAAAACGCCTTCGGGCAGGACGCGTCGTTCGACAAACTGACCGCTAATCTCCAGAAGATCGACGGTTTTATGCCGCTTTACTGGGACGCGAAAGCGGGGAAGATGTTTTTGGAGATCTCGCGCTTCAACAAGGAGTTTCTGTATCAGGTTTCGCTGCCGGCCGGATTGGGTTCGAACCCGGTCGGGCTCGACCGCGGGCAGATGGGGCGCTCGTTCGTCGTTTATTTCGAGCGGGTCGGCCCCAAAATCCTGCTCGTCCAGCCGAATTACCGTTACCGGGCGCTCTCGGACGACGATTCCGAACGGCGCGCGGTAAATGATTCGTTCGCGAAATCGGTGATCTACGGTTTTCAGGCCGCCGCCGAAAAGGACGACCGCGTGCTGGTCGACGCGACCGCGTTTTTGATGCGCGACGCGCACGGCGTCGCCGACCGTCTGCGGCAGGCGAAGCAGGGAAACTACCGCGTCGACGAATCGCGAAGCGCGTTTTATCTCGAACGCACGAAGGGATTTCCCCTGAACACCGAGATCGAGACGACGCTGACCTTCGCCGGCGACGAACCCGGCCGGCTCGTCGGTTCGGTGACGCCGACCGCGAATTCGGTGACGCTCCGCGAGCATCATTCGTTCTCGCAATTGCCGGACGACGAATACAAACCCCGCAAATTCGACCCGCGCGTCAATTCGATCCAGCTCGTCATTTACGATTACGCCTCGCCGCTGACCGAACCGCTCGAAAAACGCTGGGTCACGCGGCATCGACTGATCAAGAAAGACCCGGACGCGGCCGTTTCCGAACCGGTCAAGCCGATCGTCTATTATGTCGACAACGGCGCGCCCGAACCGATCCGCTCGGCGCTCGTCGAGGGCGCTTCGTGGTGGAATCAGGCGTTCGAAGCGGCCGGTTTCAAAAACGCGTTTCAGGTGAAAGTGCTGCCGAAGGACGCCGACCCGATGGACATCCGCTACAATATGATCAACTGGGTCAACCGCTCGACCCGCGGCTGGAGCTACGGCGCGTCGATCGAGGACCCGCGGACCGGCGAGATCATCCGCGGCAACGTCTCGCTCGGGTCGCTCAGGATCAGACAGGATTTTATGCTCGCGACGGGTTTGATCCCGGCCTTCGCGCAAACCGACGAAAGAGGTTTCTGCGCGTTCGGCGATGCGCCCGATCTTTCCTATCTCGCCGACACCAAACAGGACGCCGCCGAAATGTCGCTCGCGCGGATCCGCCAGCTCGCCGCGCACGAAGTCGGGCATACCCTCGGGTTCGAGCATAATTTCGCGGCCAGCTCCTACGGCCGGGCGTCGGTGATGGATTACCCCGCGCCGCTCGTCGAGATCAAAAACGGCAAACTCGATCTGTCGAACGCCTACGCGGTCGGGATCGGCGCGTTCGACAAATACGCGGTCAGATACGTCTATTCGGAATTCCCCAAAGGCGCGGACGAAGCGGCCGAACTCGAAAAAATCGTCGAAAAAGGACAGGCCGACGGGATGCTCTACGTCTCGGACGACGACGCGCGCGGGATGGGCACGGCGCATCCGCTCGGGAGCACGTGGGACAACGGTTCGGATATGGTCGCGTCGCTGAAGCACGAGATGGAAGTCCGGCGGATCGGCCTCGGCAATTTCGGTCTGCGGAGCATTCCGGCGGGAACGCCGGTTTCGGAGCTCGAAAAAAGCCTGATCCCGCTTTATCTGCATCACCGCTACCAGCTTGTCTCGGCTTTAAAATCGGTCGGCGGGATGTATTTCGCCTACGCGATGAAAACGGAAAACGGCGTCAACCCGGTCAGAAACCGCGAGATCGTGGCCCCGGAACGCCAGCGCGAGGCGCTCGGCGCGGTGCTCGATACGATCCGGCCGGAAGAGCTCGCGCTGCCCGATTCGATTCTCAAACTGCTGCCGCCGCGCGCCGACGGCTACGCGCAGGGAACGGGCGAATATTTCGAAAAGCGGACCGATCCGGTCTTCGACGCGATCGGCGCGGCGATGATCGCCGCCGATCTCGCGATCTCGGGCGTATTGGAGCCGCACCGCGCGGCGCGGATGATCGAATTCAACGCCGAGGACAAAAAATACCCGCATTTTCAGGAAACGATCGACGCGCTGCTCGCGCGCATCTGGAAAGCGCCCGCGCCGGCGAACAATATGCAGGCGGCGATCCTCGCGGCCGAACGGAACCTGCTCGTCGAGCGGCTGATGGATCTGACGGCGAACCCGGACGCCTCGGCGCAGGTCCGGGCCGTCTCGAACGAGGCGCTTTACCGGATCAACGAGAGTTTGAAAATCGAGCTCCGGACGAAGCCCGACGCGCAGAAACGGCTGATCCAGCAGGACGTCGAAAGATTCCTGACCCGGCCCGACGCCCCGCGCCAGCGGACGCCGGCGCTGCCGATCCCGCCGGGCGAACCGATCGGTTAAAGAGGGAAACCAATGTTTTGAGTTCCGCCTTCAGGCGGCTTCACGTTTCGCGATAAAAAATAAACGGCGAAACCAACGTTTTGAGTTCCGCCTTCAGGCGGCTTCAAGTTTCGCTTTCAGCACGTTAAAAGGCGAAACGTAGGGCCGCCTGAAGGCGGAACTCAAAACGTTTGTTCGCTTTTTAACGTTACAGCGGGGGAAACGTAAAGCCGCCTGAAGGCGGAACTCGAAACTAGAAGAATTTGTCCTTGTTCTTGCGAACGTAATCCTTGATCTCGCTGATCTTTTTGAAGTTTTCGAGCTGCTGGTTCTTGTCGTCGTCGGTTTCGAATTTCGAGCCGGTGTTGACGAAGACGGCGTTCATCGGGTAGGAATCCTTCGCGCCGAGACAGCTGCCGGCGACGACGACGTCGGTCTTGCCGTCGCCGTTGAGATCGTCGAAAGCGACCCCTTCGACCCAGCAGGCGCTCATCCCGCCGAAGGCGTCGGGAAAATCGTAGACCTTTTTGCCGTCGCGGAAGATGTGAAACGTCGAGCCGCGCGGCACGTCCTTGTCGTCGACCATATCTTCCTTGTTCGCGAACGTCACGAAGCAGGATTTGTCGAACGGCGCGAAATCGAAGACGAAGGTCTGGTCGGCGATCAGCTTTTTGCCGGGCATCGAGGCCTTCAGACATTCGGTTTTATCGGGCGCGGCCGGTTTCGACTCGGTTTTCGCGGCCTCCGAAGGTTTGGCGGCGGCCGCGCCGTTATCGGTTTTGGTTTCGGCGGCTTTCGGCGTTTCCGCGGGCTTCGCGTCGCCGTTCATCGAAATCGTGCACGACGCGAGATTCAGCAGCAGGGCGATGGCGGCGGCCATCGAGACGATCGTTTTTTTCATAATTGTTTTCAAGAATTAAATTTCGGGCGTTTATTGATGGTAGCTTTTTTCTGCCGGATCGACCAAACCGCGGCGCGGAATTTTTCGGTCCGGACGGAAGATTCGGGCGGGTTGTGGTAGACTGATGACGGAGCTTAAGGGCGGCGGGGAAACGGTTTAACGCGAAGACGCGAAGGCGCGAAGACGCAAAGATTAGTTAAACTGATTGGATGTCGAGGCAGGTTTTTCTTTTTCAGGAAACCAATTCGTTTTGGAATAAACAAAACCAAAAAAATCTTCGCGCCTTAGCGTCTCTGCGTCTCCGCGTT
Source organism: Acidobacteriota bacterium (assembly GCA_018269075.1). GTDB lineage: Bacteria > Acidobacteriota > Blastocatellia > Pyrinomonadales > Pyrinomonadaceae > JAFDVJ01. The sequence goes on along the minus strand of JAFDVJ010000117.1, from coordinate 7,730 downwards.
AAAAAAAACTCAACCAGATATGACCAACAGAATCGACGAGCAATTCAACCAACTCAAAGCCGAACAAAGGTGCGGCTTTATCCCGTTTATCGTGGCCGGCGACCCGTCGCTCGAAGTCACCGGAAAACTGCTGATCGAGCTGTCGCGAAACGGCGCGAGCGTGATCGAGCTCGGCGTGCCGTTCAGCGACCCGGTCGCCGACGGCGTGACGATCCAGGCGGCGGCCGAACGGGCATTGAAAAATCCGATCTCGGTGCGCGCGATCCTCGACACGGTCGCCGAAGTCCGCCGCGCGGGCTGCGCGACGCCGATCATTCTGTTCAGCTATTTCAACCCGATCCTGCAGTTCGGGCTTCGCGAATTCGCCGGCCGGGCCGTCGAAGCGGGCGTCGACGGTCTGCTCGTGACCGATCTCGTGCCGGAGGAAGCGGAGGAATTCCGGACGATTCTGACCGAAAAGAACCTCGCGTTGATTATGCTCGCCGCGCCGACTTCGAGCGACGAGCGGCTCAAAAAGATCTGCGAAAAGGCGAGCGGCTTTGTTTACGCCGTTTCGCGCGCCGGCGTCACGGGCGCGCGCGCCGCGCTCAGCGCGGACGCCGAGAATCTGGTCGCGAGAATCAGAAAATACACCGCTTTGCCGGTCGCCGTCGGCTTCGGCATCTCGACCGCCGCGCAGGTCGCCGACACCTGGAAATACGCCGACGCGGCCGTCGTCGGCTCGGCCCTCGTCGCCGAGATCGCCCGGCTTTCCGCGTTCACGGACCAATCAACCGACGAAATGGTCGCCGCCCTCGGCCGCTTCACCGCCGATCTGCTGCCCGGCTAAAAGGAAAAATCCGCAAGTCGTTCGGCCCGTTCGTTTCTCAAAAGCGTTTTTTTACGATAATTGAGACCAAACGCCGCGAATCATACCGGAATATGAAAATACCGGACGGCGGGCGGTTGTTTTTTGATCCACTAAATACACTAAAAACACTAAATTTCTTTCGTGTCTTTTTAGTGTTTTTGGTGTTTTTAGTGGATCAAAAACAGCTGTTCGCCGGGCCGACGATTCCGATTCAAACGAAAAAGCGATTCCCGAACGGGTTTGGAGTTCGGACAATGGCCGTGCCGTACAGTTCCGACTGAATCCGGTCTTTTTGACGGGTCTGATCCGTAATCCCGCTCAATCCTCTTTAATTTCCTCGCCGAAGATAAACGATTTGTATTTCGTGTAGAGAAACGAGACGATCAGCAGCAGGATGCCGAGCGAGACGAAGACGACCGTTTTCGCGATCGTGCTCAGTTCGGCGATGTCGTAGAAAAAGACCTTCGCCAGCGTCAGCGCGAAGAGGCCGATCGCGCCGATCCGGAGGTGCGTTTTATGGCGGTAGATGCCGATCACGATCAGAAGGAGCGCGTAGACGCCCCACAGAATGCTGAGCCCGAGCTTGTACGAATCGGCGTACTGATAAATGTCCATCAGATTGAGCAGCTCGCTGCTCGCGAGGACCCAGACCGCGCCGAAAAAGAGCGTGTCGAAGAGAAATTCCAAGGCCTTTTCGCCGATCCCGTCGTCGTTCTGCTCCTGCCGCCGGTAAAGATAAGTGGCGAGCATCAGGAGCGCGAAACATCCGTAACAGATATAGCGGATCGCGATATTGAACGGGCCGCGCGCGAAGCTGTCGCCGTCGATCCGGAGGAGGTAATCGGCGCGCAGCTCTGACAAAAGATACAAACCGCCGGTGATGAAGAAGAGCGTCGCGAGCGCGTTGAGCGCGAGATTGAGGTAGCCGAGATACTCGTCGCGGAAGTATTTGATGTTGACGAACGAGAGCGCCGCCAGAAAGAGCATCGTGTAGTTAAGCTGCCAGAGCAGCTTGAAATAGCCGAGATCCGCGTCGAACGCCGGATATGACTGATAATAATCGCCCGCCGGCAGCCGGACGGCGGTCAGCGCCGTGAGGTAATCGAAATAATTGCCGATCTCGATCCGAAAGGCGTTGTAAAAAACGAACAAAGCGACGGCCCCGACGAGATAGCCCAGCGGAACCCGGCTCGATTCGCCCGCGTCGGATTCGGAATTCGGGCCGCGGTTGACGTAATAAATGAATCCGAACGCGGCGGCGACATAGAGACAGGTTCTGAAAAAACCGTTCCAGAACGGGCGCGGGATCGTCGCGATCACTTCGAGCGTGCGATAATTCTCGACCATCGCCCAGTCGTGGACGAGGCTGCCGAAGGCGAGCGCCATCAGCGGCAGCGAAAAATATTCGAACAGCGGGAGCGCTTTGCGGCGGCCGAACCAGAACAAAACGGCGGCCTCGGTCGCCCAGACGAGCGTCACGCGGTGGCCGTCCATCTGGACCGGGACGGCGATCGTCGCGAAGGTGATGACGAGCGCCGTCATCAGATAGACGAGATCGTCCGGAAAGCGTTTGAGCCGGCTGATGACGAGCGCGAAGACGAAATGGAGACCGGCGTTGGCGACCGTCAGCAGGCCGAGATACTGTTCGAGGCCGGGATGGTTTCGGAAAAGCGAGTAGCCGAGACCGTAATAGATAAAGGAATTCGAAAGGATCAGCGAGATGTTTTCGGCGGCGAGGTTCTCGACCGAAAGCAGCTTGTAGCCCATAAAAGTGAGGTGAAAGATCAGAAAGAAAACGGTCAGGTAGCCGAATCCGAGACCGAAATGCTCGGGCGTCCGGTAGGCGCTGAAATACCACGCGCCGAAGATCGCCCACGTAAAGAAAAACGACGTGTAAAAGAGCGGCTTCCAGTATTTTTTGAGCGAGACGGCGAGAATCCCGAGATTGATGATCGTGATGTAGGCGAACAGAAACGCGTAATTGCCCGAGCCGTCGCTGAGCATAAACGGGATCGCGTAGGCCCCGACGAGCCCGAGATGGGCGATGATCTGGCGCGCGTAATTGATCGCCGCGGCGACCGTGAAGACGGTGAAAAACGTCATCAGCGCGAACGCCGCCGACTGCGGGAAAAGCTGGTACAGGCTGTAGCCGAAAAAGGTGATGAAGTAGAGAATCGCCATCGCGCCGCTGAGGAGCACCGCGCTGAAGTTGAGATACTTCGATTTCAGCCAAACGGCGAGCCCGAGCAGGCCGAAGCCGAACAGATAGCCGAGCACGATCCGCGTCAGCGGGCTGATCAGGTTGTTGTCGATCGCGTATTTCGCCCCGATCGCGACGCCGATCACCAGCACGACGATCCCGATCTTGCTGATCAGGTTCTCGCCGATGAATTTTTCGATCTCGGATTTTTCGGCCGGCGGCGATTCCGGCCGGAAGGGACCGGAGCTTTCGCGGGCGGTTCTCGAATAATCCGAAAGCGGCGGCCGGGCATTGGGAAACGGCCGGGTTTCGGACGGTTGGCGAAAATCGGCGGGCGGAACCGGGCGCGGCGGCGGCGGACCGGCGGCGATCGGCGGCGGAACCGCTGCGGGGCTCGCCGTTTCCGGGGCGGCCGGCGGTGTTACCGGGACCGGCCGAAATTGACGGAGCCGGTCGAGCTCGCGGCGGATGTTCGTGATCTCCTGCTGAAACCCGATCTGCGTCCGGACGAGATTTTCCAGTCGCGTCTGCAGAGCGGCAATTTTGTCCTCGTATTCGTTCATAGGTTATCGAATGGCCGCACGCGCGGGAAACTCGGTCTGATTTTGTCGAAAAGTCATTTCGATCTTAGCTTAAACCGGACCCGATTGAAAGAAATATTACCGGACGGGCGGCGTTCGATTCATTTTCCGAGCAGGAAAACCAGCGGGATGTCGACGCGTTTGCTCCACGAGGTCTCGCTGTGGTCGGCGCCCTCGAATTTGCGGGTGATCCAGTTTTTACCGGATTCGTAGCCCTTCTGCCGCATCTCCTCGTCGGCCCGCTTCTGGTACGGCTCGTACTGCGCGTCGAGCGTTTCGGTTCCGTAATCGAAATAAATTTTATGGTGCTTCGGCGACGGCAGGTTCTTTTTGAGATAATCGATGACCACGCCGTCGCCGGCCGGAAAATGCGTCGAAAGACAGGCCGCGCCGCCGAACACTGCGGGATATTCCGAGATCGCGTAGACCGAGATCAGCCCGCCCATACTCGAACCCATCAGAAAAGTGTATTTGCGGCCGGTTTTGGTCGGATAAGTGCGGTCGATGAAGGGCTTGAGCTCGGCGACGATGAATTTCAGATAGCGGTCGGAGACGACTTCGCCGATCCCGAAAGCGGCGGCCGCCTTTTTCTGCTCGGGAGTCGCCGCTTCGAACGGTTTCTGCGGCATATATTCCTCGCGGCGGTGCGTCGTGTTCCAGATCCCGACGACGATCGTGTCGCGAATCCGTCCCTCTTTGAGCAGCCGCGTCATCGTTTCGTCGATGCCCCATTCCTGCTTGTTCCAGGTCGTCGTCCCGTCGAAGAGCATCTGCCCGTCGTGCATATAAAGCACCGCGTACCGCTTTTTCCTCGAAAAGCCGGGCGGCAGCCAGACGTCGACGCTGCGCGGCTCGACGAACGCCGACGGGAAATTCTCGAAGCGCTCGACGCTCCCCGTTCGGTCGTCGGTCGTCAGCCGCCGGGCCGTCTGCGGGAGCACGGCCGTCGTCAGGATCAAAACCGTCAGAATAAAAAACGCGATCTTCATAATAAATTCTCAATCGGCGCGAACCCGGTCGGCGCGACCGCCGAAAGCCTTTGCGGGCAAGCCCGACCGGTCTCCCGCATCAATGGATCTTGCTCATAATTTCGATGAACCGGGAATTGCTGCGGACCTTGTCGGCGCGCGGCTCGACGATCAGCGCGACGTGTTCGAGGTCCTTCCGAACCAGCGATTTTTCGAGATAATCGAGGCCCTCCTCAATTTCGCCGAGCTCGACGAAAATAAAAAAATTCTCGACCTGCGGCGTTTTCGATTCGCGGTTGATATGATCGCGAATCTGACGTGCCTGAATCGTTTCCCCGGCCGCCGCGTGCAGGTAGCCGAGTACGGCGAGCCGGCTGAGGCTCGGGGCCGCTTCGTAGCCCGCCGTCATCAGGGCGATCGATTTTTCGAACTGGCCGAGCTTGGAGTAGGAAATCGCCAGCGCCGGGTAGAGCCGGATGCTTTTCGGATAGAGCTCGAGCGTTTTTTCGGCCTGTTGGATCGATTCCTCGTAACGGCGCTGGTAATACAATAACGAGGCCGTGGTCTTATGCAGCGACAGCGACAGCGGATCGATGACGGCCAGATGATTGAGATGCTCGCGCGCCTCGGTGAAGCGGCCCGAGAGCATCAGGAAGACGACGTACCAGTAACGCGCGAAAGTATAGTTGGGATTGAATTTGACGGCCAGCAGAAACTCCTTTTCGGCCTCGTACCAGTTCCATTCGTAAACATACTTGAGCGCCCCGCGGGTCGCCCTGACTTCGGCCAGATCGGGCGCGATCTCGTGGGCTCGGGAGATCGCCTGCCGGGTCTTCGCGAGAATGCTTTCGAGCGGGCTGAAGGAATAACCGTTGAGGAGAAAAAGGGCGTTGGCGATCCCGACGTAAGCGAGCGCGTAGTCCGGATCGGCGGCGATCGCGCGGTTGAAATAGTCGAGACTTTTCTCGAGGCCCGCTTTGGTATGCGTGGCGAGCTGATGACCGGCGCGCAGATAATCGTGATAGGCCTCCGGTTCGGCGGTCGGCGTGATCGCGAGGGCTCTGGATTCCGGCTCGGTCAACCCGCCGAGCAGCGTTTCCGCGACTTTGACGGCGATCTCGGACTGCTGAAGGAGAATCTCCGGGGACGGCGCCTGCCGGTTCAGACTCCATAAAACGACATCGTCGGCAACGCGGACGAGTTTGAGGTCGAACCAGATCGTCCGGTTGAGCTGCCGGACGCTGCCGGTCAGCGCCGTTTCGACATCGAGCATCCGGCCGACCTTCGAAACGACGTATTCCTTTCCCTTAAACCACGAAACCGTCGGATAGGCGATGACTTTCAGCCGCGGGAGTCCGGACAACAGGCCGATCAGGTTTTCGGTGAGGCCGGCGGCCAGATAATCGGATTGCGGATTCTGATCGGCGTTGACGAGCGGGAGCACGACCAGCGAATTGAGAAAAGTCCGGGCAAAGCCGGCCGGCGAACGCGTGCCGCCGGCCGGGCCGACCATTTTGATGCTGACCTTTTCGGTGAAGCAGTAGCCGCGCTTCGAAACGGTCTGGATGATGTTCTTATGCGGACCGAGAACCCGGCGCAGATTCGCGATCTGGACGTTGATATTGCTGTCTTCGACGAATTCATCATTCCATATCTGTTTGAGGATTTCCTCGCGGCTGACGATTTCGCCGTTTTTTTCCAGCAGCAGCTGGAGGAGATCGAAACTTTTTCTCGTCAGCTTGACCAGATTTCCGTTTTCGGTGAACCGGCGGCCTTTGACGTCCAGTTCGAAATCTCCAAAATTATATATTCGATCGGCTATGTTTGTGTGTGTCTCCTTCACGCCGCCACTCCTTGTTGGGGTAAATTCCGATTTATCAATTACTTTTAAGATAAAATAGACGATCGGGGAAATGCAATCGGCAGACGCACGGCGGCGTTTTTCGATCGGAACCGGAAAAATTTATGGTAAAATTGCAACAAAAATGAAGATCACCCTTTCGACTTCTTTAATGGAGCTGCATAAATACGAGATCAAGGGACTGGGCGCGGCCAATGCCCGGAAGCTGGCGCTCGCCGTCGCCGCCTTCGCTTACAAAAACGAACCGGCGGAAGCGACCGTCGAGGACCTTTTGAATTATTTCCCGATGCGCTACGAGGACCGCTCGAATTTCATCGGCATCGACCGGCTGGTCGCCGAGACCGAGGCTTCGGTCGAGCTGTTCGTCCGCGTTTCGGGCGGCTTCAAGGTCGGCAAGAGCCGTTCGCCGAAAGCGCCGCCGCTCTATATTTTCGAGATCACCGCCGGCGACGCCGAACGGACCCGCAAGCCGGTCGTCGTCTGGTGGTTCGTCTCGGGCAAACAGGCGCACCGCGTGATCGGCTATTACCAGTCGCGGTTCCGGCGCGGCACGCGGTTCGTCGCCTACGGCAAATGGGAATGGGACGGCCGCCGCAACACCTATTCGCTCCGGCTGAGCAAGCCGGACGAGCTCGAAATCCTCCCGAACCTCGAGGACGCCGAAACCTACGGACTGCTGCGCGGCCTGCCGGGAGAATCCGCCGCCGAACCGCCGCCGCCGGCCGGCGGATCGGACGACGACTGGCTCGAAGATACGGAAAATCCCGAGTTCGCGATGATCCACAGCGGCCGCCACGTGCCGGTTTACCGCAAACTCGGGCCGTTTCAGACCAAACGGCTCCGCGAGCTCGTCTATTCGGTTCTGGAAAGGCTCGATCCGGCGTCGGTGACCGAGATTCTGCCGCCCGAGATGGTCGCCCGCCAGCGGCTGATATCGCGGCTCGACGCGCTCCGCGAGATTCATTTTCCGCCCGAATCGGCAAGCCTCGTCGAATACGCGGCGGCCCGCAGCAACGCGCACCGGCGGCTGATCTTCGAGGAATTCTTCTGGGTCTCGTTCGCGCTCCAGCTCAAACGCGGCGAGCGGACGCAGGAACCGAAGGGCTCGCTGATCGAGATCGGCCCGAAAACCTTCGAGCGGATCGAAAAGCTGCTGCCTTTTACGCTGACCGGCGCGCAGGAACGCGTCGTCGACCGGATCTTCGACGATATGCAGTCGAACGCGCCGATGAACCGGCTCGTCCAGGGCGATGTCGGCAGCGGCAAGACG
>JAFDVJ010000116.1 GCA_018269075.1 Acidobacteriota bacterium | reverse complement strand
GGCTATCTCTCGCTCGAAGGAATGCTCGACGCGATCGGGCTCGACCCGGCCGCGCTCTGCACGGCCTGCTGGAGCGGGAAATACCCGACGCTCATCGCCAACGGCAAACCGACGATCGAAAACGCTTAGGAAGTCTTGAGTCTTGAGTCTGAAGTCTTGAGTCACTGTTTTTCAGAGCCGCCGCGGATGTGTTAAAATCGTTCCGGTCTGCGGTCGAATAGTCGGACTCAGGACTCAGGACTCGGGACTTCGGACTCAAGACTTAAAAAAAGGAGTGAATTGATGCAGATTTTATTAACGCTGGCCGTCGCATTCACGTTCGCGCTGTCGCTGCTGCAATGCGGCGGGGCGAACGCGGAAACGGCCAAAATCGAGACGAATTCGCCGGCCGCCGCCGAGCTGCCGGACAACGCGCCGCGAATCTCGCTCGCCGACGCGAAAAAAGCCTTCGACGAGGGCGGCGTGCTCTTTATCGACACGCGCGGCGCCGATCAGTATAAACAGGAGCATATCAAGGGCGCGATCAATATCCCGGCCGACGCTTTCGAATCCCGCTATTCGGAAGTCCCGAAGGATAAAAAGATCATCGCCTACTGTTCCTGACCGCAGGAACACACCAGTGCCCGTGCGGTACAGATATTGAAAGACAAAGGTTATACCAACGCATTCGCCCTGCTCGGCGGCACGCCGGCGTGGAAACAGGCCGGCTACCCGATGGAAGGCGAAGCGGACAATCCGAAAAAGCCGGACAATACGAACGTCAGGAAGTAAAACCGAAGCGGATGTCGGATGTCGGTTTTTTACGATATAATCAGAACGAGGCCCGGCGGCCCTTAACCGCCGGGCCTTTTTTGCGGCGTTCAGAGATTGATCTTTCGGAGAATCGTCTGAAAACGCGGCTCGCTGCGGATGAAGTCGTAGCGCGGGTCGACGTTGATGTAGCCGAGCGCGAAGCTGTTCTCGTCGGACCGGCTGACCCTGTTTTCGAGCTGCGTCAGAACGTCTTCCTTCTGATCGCTGCGGTAGAAATAATCCTTCGGTTCGTAGCGCTTGCGGCGGCCGCTCGCGAAATAATGGGTCGGTTCGATGACCAGCGCCTCTTCGTTGAGCTCGATGAATTTTCCGTGATCGTAGGAGAAAAAATAGAGCTCGCCGAGATCGGAAAGCAGCGTCGCCGAGACCGGGTCGAGCTCGAGCGCCAGCTCCATCTCGGCTTTCGCCTCGTCGAGCCGCCGGTGAATCGCGAGATTGCAGGCCAGCCAGTGATGGGCGTTGACGTTGTGCGGGTCGAGCACGAGCGCGTAGCGGAGCGACTTTTCGCCGCCTTCCCAGTCGAATTCGTGAAAGATCTGCATAAAGCCCTGCGCCGCGTAGGCGTCGGCCTGCTGCGGATCGAGCGCGAGCGCCCGATCGATGTAATTTTTCGCCTCGACCGCCTGCGCCGAGCCCTTCCAGCCGTCGAAGGCCCGCGTGATCGCGAACATCGAGTAGGCCTCCGCGAATTCCGGGTCGAGCCGGATCGCCTCCTGAAAATACGGTCTTGAATCGGTCCGGCGGCGGAGCGCCTCGATCCCGTTCAGATAGGCCGCATAGGCCGAAATGCTCGTCGGACGGCGGCCCTCGACCTCTGCTTTTTCCTCCGCCGTCAGCGTGTCGAGGATCTTTTCGACCACGAAATTCACGACCGCATCTTCCAGCCGGACGATCTCGCCGCCGGTCAGACTGTCTGACCGGATCACCGTCTCGTGCTTGACGTCGAGCAGCTCGGTCGAGATCCGGAACGTGTCGTCCGGCAGCTGTTCGATCGTCCCGTCGAGCACGAAATCCGTCTTCTCGACGATCGGCCGAAGTTTCAGGTCCTCCCGTTTGGACGGGCTCATCGCCGTGGACGGCGGGCGCACCTTGAATTTGTTCCGGCTGCCGAACCGGACGATCAGGTCGCGCCGGAAATCCTCGTCGAATCTCCGGCCGCGGACGTTTTCGATATTGAACGGCCGGACGATCAGCATCTTGACCGGCGAAACGCCGCTCGGCGGCGCATAGGTCGGTTTGAAATTCGACGCCTTGACCGAATACAGACCGAAAATCCCGCGGACGCGGGTCGAATAAACCGGCGCGAGCACGAGCGCGGCGAGACAGACGGCGAGTCCGGCGAACAGAATTTTGCGGCGCCGCGACCAGCGGGGACGAAACGGCGCGGCCGGATCTTCCTCGTTTTCGAAAGAGATCTCGGTGACGGTTTTCTTTTCGAGCACGAGCGACGAGCCGTCGTCGGCCGCGAGCTCGTGCACGAAACGATAGCCGCGGCGCGGCACGGTCTCGATAAAACGCTTGTCGGTCCGGCCCTCGCCGAAGGTCTTCCGGAGCGTCGAGACCATCACCGCGAGGTTGTTCTCGTCGACGAACGTGTCGTGCCAGATGGTCTGCAGAATCTCGTCCTTCGACACCGTCCGGCCGCGATTCTCGACGAGCAGCGCGAGCAGCTCGACCGCCTTGATCGGTACGGGCAGCGATTGCCCGCCGCGCCGGAGCGTTTTGTCGCCCGTGTCGAGCCGGAAATCCCCGAATTCGTAAACCTTTTTGTAACCCGTCTCCGTCATTTTGAAAACACTTTCAGAACCTTAAGGGGCTTTCAGGCTCGGTGAATGCGATAAAATTGTCTGAAATACGAACATTTTACAGAGAAAGCCCGCACGGCACAAGATATTTTTTTCAACGACGGAGGAATAGATTCGCCGCGACCGGCGATTCGGAAAGTTCGGTAAGCGTTTTCCCCTTCCGGGCTTGGCGGGCTTTCACCCGCCGGCGGCGAGCAGCGCGGCGGCGATCCTTTCGGCCGCGCGGCCGTCCCAGAGCGGCGGGATCTTCGCTTGTCTGACGGGCGGATTGTCGAGAATCCCGAAGGCCGCTTGTTTTATTTTGTCGGGATTCGTGCCGACGAGCTGATTGGTTCCCATCTCGATCGTGATCGGGCGCTCGGTGTTTTCGCGCAGGGTCAGACACGGGATCGCGAGCGCGGTCGTTTCTTCCTGCAGCCCGCCCGAATCGGTCAGAACCAATCGCGCGCCCGAGTAGAGATTCATAAAATCGAGATAGCCGAGCGGCTCGATCAGTCTGATGCCGGAATTCGCGACCCGCTCGCCGAAACCGAATTTCTCGATGTTCGCGCGCGTTCGCGGATGGACCGGAAAGACGATCGGCAGCCGTTCGGAAATCGCTTCAAGCGCTTCCAAAAGCCCGCCGAAGACCGCTTCGTCGTCGACGTTCGACGGCCGGTGAAGCGTCAGCACGGCGTAATCGCGGCCGGTCAGCTCCAGATTTTCGCGGGCCTTCGACGCTTTCGATCTTTCGAGATTGTAAAAGAGCGAGTCGATCATCACGTTGCCGACGAATTTGATCTTTTCGGCGGCGACGCCTTCCTGCGCGAGATTCTCGTCGGCGTCCTGCGATGTCGTTAAAAGCAGATCGGAGATCGCGTCGGTCAGGATGCGGTTGATCTCCTCGGGCATCGCGCGATCGCGCGAGCGAAGGCCCGCCTCGACGTGCGCGACCCGGACGCCGAGCTTCGCGCAGACCAATGCGCAGGCGATCGTCGAATTGACGTCGCCGACGACGAGCACCCAGTCGGGCTTTTCCTCCAAAACGACCGGCTCGAACGCGGTCATGATCCGCGCCGTCTGGACGGCGTGCGAGGCCGACCCGACTTCGAGATGATAATCCGGCGCGGGAATGCCGAGATCGCGAAAGAACGAATCCGACATCGCCTCGTCGTAATGCTGGCCGGTATGAACGATGAGCGGCCGAAACTCGTCTTCGCGCCGCCGCAGCTCGCGGACGATCGGCGCGATCTTCATAAAATTCGGGCGCGCGCCGACGATATTCAAAATTTTCAGCATAATGATTTCGGAGCCTTTATTTTTTCGATTTAATGAGTTTTAGAGACTTGAGCTCGACTTTCGAGTAGATGTTTTTGAGCGGGATCCGACAGCCGATCGAGTTTAAGACGAGCACGTCGTCGAGGTTTTCCAAAACCTCGAACGTCCATTTCCCGGCCTGAATTCTCGAATAATGCTCGACTCTGACGCGGTTTTGCGCGATCATCACGTAATCGCGCATCGATTCGAGCTTGAAATAATCCTCGGCTTTTTCCCCGCGATCGCGGTATTCGGTCGATTTCGACAAAATCTCGAAAATGACGACCGGATTGAGCAGCGTGGTGTTGTTCGAATCGAATTTTATCTCGCCGCAGACGACGCTGACGTTCGGATAAACGTAATGGCCTTCGCGAATCCGGACCCGGAGGTCGCCCCCGTGAACCTCGCAGTTTTTTTCGCGCAGCTGGATATTGAGCTCGGTCGTCAGGTTCGAACCGATCAGGCTTTGATTCCGGTTGACGCCGGCCATCGCGAAAATTTCGCCGTCCATAAATTCGTGCCGGCGTCTGGATCTTTCCTCAAACGCGAGATATTCCTCGACGGTCAGCGGTTTTTGATTTTTGGCGGCGGCGCGGCTCATTCTTTTCCCGAATCATTTTAACCCAATTCGATTCGACGACAAAACATTTTCTTCCGGGCGTTTAGCGCAAAAGCCGCCGGACGTCCGGCGGTTCGGAGCGGTCCGGCGACTTTTCGGTCTGACAATGGAATTAAAGCCGCACGACCCGCGCTTTGCTCTGGCCGCGGAGCGTTTCATCGAGCGCGTTGCGCGTGTCGACGATCACTTTCGAGAGCTCGCAGACGCGTTTGTAATCGACGTTCGAATGCTCCGTGCAGATCACGACGCAGTCGGCCGATTCCAGCAGCTCGTCCGTCAGATCCTCGTTGTAGAGCGGTTCGCCGTCGCCGATCGTGTAGGCGTGATCGAACGTCACCTCGGGCACGAAAGAGTCGTGATAGACGACGTGCGCGCCGCGCGAGCGGAGCAGATCGATGACCGACAGCGCGGGACTCTCGCGCATATCGTCGATGTCTTTTTTATAGGCGACGCCGAGGATCAGGATCTTCGCGCCCTTGACCGATTTTTCGTTCTCGTTGAGCGCGTCGCGGACGAGCCCGGCGACGTAGCGCGGCATACTCGAATTGATCTGCTCGGCGAGCGTGATGAACTGCGAATCGAAGCCGTGCTGCCGCGCCTTCCACGATAAGTAGTGCGGGTCGAGCGGGATGCAGTGCCCGCCGATGCCCGGCCCCGGATAGAACGGCATAAAGCCGAACGGTTTGGTGGCCGCCGCGCGGACGACTTCCCAGGTGTCGATGTTGAGCGCGTTGCAGACCTTCGCCATCTCGTTGGCCATCCCGATGTTGATCGCGCGAAACGTGTTTTCCCAGAGTTTGGCGGCCTCGGCGACGCGGGCGCTCGAAACCGGATGGACTTCGCCGACGATCTGGGCGTAAAGGAGCGCCGCGACGTCGGTCGAATCCTGACCGACGCCGCCGACGACCTTCGTGATGTTGTGCGTCTGGAACTGCGGGTTGCCGGGATCGACGCGCTCGGGCGAAAAGGCGAGCAGAAAGTCCTCGTCGAGCTTGAGGCCCGCTTCTTCGAGCATCGGCTGCAGAATTTCATCGGTCGTGCCCGGATAGGTCGTCGATTCGAGAATGACGAGCTGACCGTGGCGCGCGTATTTTTTGATCTGCTCGCCGGCCGCCAGGATATAGGACATATCCGGGTCTTTCGTTTTCCGGAGCGGCGTCGGGACGCAGATGATGACGACGTCGCAGTTTTTGAGCTCCGAAAAATCGACGGTCGCCCGAAATTTTCCGTTCTCGACCGTTTTCCGAACGTCTTCGGTCGGGACGTCGACGATGTGCGACGTGCCCTCGTTGAGCGTCCTGACTTTTTTCGCGTCGACTTCGAAACCGACGGTCGGAAAACCTTTCAGGGCGAATTCGATGACCAGCGGCAGGCCGACGTAACCGAGACCGATGACGCCGATCTGCGCGCGTTTTTCCGTAATCAGATTTTTTAATTCGTCTTTGATCATTTTCGTGATTTGTTTACTTCAAAATATAAATGCTTAATCAATAAGGGGTTATTTTGCAAAACAGCGGGAGTTTTCCGCAAAGCTTTAATCTAAGTGATGCCTTTTCGATAGTCAAGAAGGTAATCGTTTTATGTTACAATGTTTTTGCCCGCTGGCGATCAGCGCGCTTTGTAGTTTTAAAGTCCCAATTGCCTTAAACATCCAGCCAAAGTTATGAATTTTGAAATAAATTCGACGAATCCGGTCGTCAGGGCGATCATCTCGGGAACGGCGCCGGGGCCGGCCAAAATGGCGGCCGCGCGCGGGATGCTGCCGCTGCCGCAGAACGATCTGCTCGAGATTCTGGTCGCCCTCGTCGGCGGCGCCGATCCGGAGCTCGGCGAAACGGCGCGGCAGACGATCGCGACCCAGGACACCGGCGCGCTCCGCGACGCCGTCCAGTCGCACGAAATCGCCCCGCGCGTGCTCGATTTCTTCGCCGGCTACGAAAACCTGCCGAACGAGATCTGCGAGGCGATCGTCCAGAACACGCGGACGCCGCACGATTCGATCGTCAAGCTCGCCCGGAAAACGACCAACGGCGAGCTGCTCGAACTGATCTCGTTCAACCAGCAACTGCTCATCAAAGCGCCGGCGATCATCGACGCGATCATCGCCAACTCGTACCGGACGTCGGAAGCCGAGCGCCGCGCGACCGAAGTCAAGCGCGAGTTTTTCGAAAAGGAGCGCGGCGCGCAGCAGATCGCCGACGAACTGCGGGCGCAGGGCAAGGACGCCGCCGCCGAGTTTATCGAAGCGGCCGAATTCGCCGAGAATCTCGACGGCTCGGAAATGAGTTTCGAGGACGCGGTGCTGCTCGCCTCGCACATCGAGGTGCCCGACGCCGAGGTCGACGACAGCTGGCTGTCGCTCGAATTCATCGAGGAAATGTACGAGGAATCGCCCGAGGAACGGGCGGCGATCGTCGACAAGATTCTCGGCGAGCTCAAGTACGAGGAGGATTCCGTCTCGGCCGAGCGGATCTCGATGATCAACCGGATCATGCGGATGGGGATGAAGGACCGCGTCAAGCTCGCGATGAAGGGCGACCGCGAGGCGCGCAACATCCTGATCCGCGACCCGAACCGGATCGTCGCGCAGGCCGTCATCCAGAATTCGCGGATCACCGAGATGGAGGTCGAAAAGATCGCGTCGATGAAGTCGGTGCCGGAAGACGTGCTGCGGCTGATCGCGATGAACCGGGCGTGGGCGCGCAACTACCAGATTATGCTCAAGCTCGCGCAGAACCCGCGGACGCCGATCGGCAACGTGATCTCGATCCTGACGCGGCTCCAGCTGCGCGACCTGCTCGCGATCAACAAGAACCGCAACGTCCCGGACGCCGTCCGCAAACAGGCGCTGCGGCTCGCCAACGCCCGCTCGGGCCGGTAGGCGCGGAAAACCGCATCGGCGGGGCGGAGATGACAAAAAAACAGGCTGCGGATCGCAAAATCCGCAGCCTGTTTTTCGCGGGCTTTTTAGCGGTCAGTTCGCCGTCAGATCGACGTCAGTCAGATTATCGGCGACGGTCACGACCCGCGGCGTAAACCGCTGTCCTTTGGCCGAGGCCGAAATGACGTAGTTTTCGCCGCTCGCGACGTCGTCGAAGCGGTAGTAGCCGAACGAGTTCGTCCGCACGCTGCGGCTCGTGCCGTCCGGCGCCTGCAGGACGACGACCGCGTTCGCGAGCGCCCGGCCGCCGCTCGTCAGCACCCGGCCGGAAACCGAGACGCCGGCCGCCGTCGGCGCGAGCCGGCCGAGCGTCCACTGCGAGAACGAACTGACGCCGTTCAGCGTGAAGCTGTTCGTCATCGTGTCGAACGAAGTCGGCGCGTAATCGAAGTCCATCCCGCCCGAGCGGCGGATGAACTTGAAGACGTTTTCATTCGCCGTCAGCGGAACGTCCGTATCGAGATAATTGAGCGTGACGTCGGCCTGCGTCACGCCGGCGTCGGGCGTCAGGCCCCAGTATCTCAGAAGCGAGGCGTTGCCCGCCGTTCCGGCCAGCGTGCCGTCGACGGCGCTGACGTTGAAATTGCCCGTGCCGACGACGTTCGCGAGCGAAACCGGCGCGTAGCCGCCGTTCGTGCCGACCGGGAAGGCGTAACTGCCCGCGCCGTTGACGCAGCGCGCGAGACTTCCCTTGACGTAGCTCGACGCGCTGCCGCCCGTGACGGCCGACGGCGAGCAGGTGGCGACGGTCAGCGTGTTGCCGCCCGTGTCGAGCGTGCCGTTGGTGAGCGTCAGCGTGCCGCCGACGGTCGTGCCGGCGGTCAGCGTCGCGCCGGCCGGGTTGTCGATCACGAGATTGTTGTACGGGAACGCGGCGACGTTCTGCGCGGCCGCGCCGTTGTAGATGACGGTGCTGCTCGCGAGGCTCGGCGCCGACGCGAACGAAGCGCTGCCGATCACCGTCAGCGTGCCGTTGATGAGCGTCGTTCCGGACACGTTGAGCGTGCGGCCGGCGGTCACGGTCAGGACGCGCGGGCTGACGACGGTCAGGTTGGCGACGGTCACGTCCGGGTTGACGATCGACGGCTCGCTGGTCACGCCGGTCGCCGGAATGACGACCGAATCGCTCGCCGTCGGCACGCCGTTCGGGCTCCAGTTGGCGGGATCGTTCCAGTCGGTGCTGACCGCGCCCGTCCAGATCTTGCTCGTCGCGCAGCTCGCGCCGAACGGCGTGATCGCGAGCCGTGCCGCCCGCAGAGTTCCCGTATTGGTCGAGGCCAGATCGACGACGTTCATCGTCCAGGTGCCGTTCGGGTTTTCGCCGTTAAAGAGCGACAGCGCGTTGACCGGTTTGAAGCTGCCGGTCATCGGCCCGCTCGTCGACGCGCTGCCCGGGCAGCCCGAATCGACCTGCGTCGCCGCCGAATCGTCGAGCGTCATCTGGTAGATGTTGTTCGACGTGCAGCCGCCGTTGGTTCCGGTCGTGCTGTCGGTGCGGTTCATCAGCGTGACCGAAGTGCCCGCCGGCGAGGTCAGATGAACGACCAGATTACCGAGGGAGGGATGATCGAGACCGACCGTCGTCGACGGGTTGGTCGCGCTCGAAACCGTGCCGAGAAAAGAGACGTTCAGGTCCTGAATCGTGCCCGTCACGCCGCTCACGCTGAACGTCGCGTTGGCGCCGGCGACGTTGTTATCCGGGATCGCGAGCGCGCCGCTGAAATCGAAATTCTGCGTCGCGGCCGGCGTCGTCGAGGTCGGCAGCGTGTAGGTCACGTTGCCGAGGCTGTTGCCGCCGTCGGAAAGCGCGAGCGTCAGCGTGACGTTCGAGCCGAGCTTGATCGACGGATCGACGGTAAACGAAAAGGGACGCGTCACGGCCGCGCCGCCCGAGGTCAGCGCGCCGTAATTCTGCGGGCCGCTCGCGGCGACGACGCCGCCCGTCGTCAGAAGGGTCGCGGTCAGGTTCGAGGTGTTCGCGCCGGCCGCGTCCTGAAGACCGAGATCGACCGTCATCAGCTCGCCCGGGTCGGCGAAGCTGTTGACCGCGCAGGATTCCGAAGTGACGGCCGCCGTCGTCGAATTGACGAGGCTGCCGCCGAGACAGACGCTGACCGGCGTCGTGCTGCCGTCGACGACCGACGCGCCGGTCGACGCCGCCGTCAGACCGTTTTTCGAAGCGCTGACGGTGTAGCTGCCCGGCGCCGCGATGATGCTCGCGAGCCCGGCGACGTTCGTCAGATAGGAAAAGTTGCCGGCCGTCGCGACGACGCGCGCGCCGTTGATCGGGAGGCCGGTCGCGCACGAGGTGACGTTGACGGCCATCGTGCCCTTCGGCTGCGCCGTGCAGGACGGAAACTTGAAAGTGCCGATCCGCGTGCTCCATTTGAAGGGATTGTTGCTGCCGGTGCCGTTAAAGGCCGAATCGCGGTAGATCGACGTGTACCAGAAGGTGCAGTCGTCGGTCGGATCGACCGTCATTGTGCTGTAATCGCCCCAGCGGCCGTTGGTCGTCTGCTGGACGCCGGTGCTCGCGAACATCGTCGTCTCGCCCTCGTTGAGCACGCCGGCCGGCGTCTGCCCGCCGGTGCGGCCGGCCCAGACGAGGTCCGGGAAATCGGCCGCGCCCGAACCGGAACGCGAAAAGCCGAGCGCGATGTTGCCGTTGTTGTCCTGCGCGATGCTGCCCATCCAGCGGTTTCTTCCCGTTCCGCTGGCCGGGTCGGGCGCGTGCGTGCCCTGATCGAAGATGCTCAGACTGCCGCCCGCGTCGCGCCGCAGCTCTTCCCAGCGAATGCCGGCCTGATGCGTCGCGGCCGTCGTGCCGGCGAGGCCGCTGACGTTGACCGTCCAGTTCATCACGTAGGAATTGACCGGAGCGACGGTCGTTCCGAGATTGCGGTAGGCGATCCGGAAAAGAAGCCGGTCGCTGATCGCGTCGACGTACTGCGACGAGGTCGCCGGACTCGGCTGCTCGATCACGTTGCGGCTCGCCGGCGCGGTCGGATCGAAAGCGGCGACCGGCAGCGCCGGTTTCGGCGTCAGGGTCGAATTGGCCGGCGTCGCGAAATCCGGTACGAAATCGTAGCCGAGCAGCGCGTCGGTCGAAGAGCCGCCGAATTCGTTGGCGTCGTATTCGAAGAACATCTCGGGCGTGCCCGGCGGCGGCGGCATAAAGCCGTCGATGTCGACCGGCAGATGCCCGCCCGAAGCGGCCCGCGAAAAATAGATGTAATTGGCGGTCGGATCGCCGACCAGCATCTTGTCGCGGTTGAAGGCGAAAAAGCCGCCCGCCATATAGGCCGTGCCGGCGTCGTTGAACTCGTGGACCGCAAGATAGTAGCCGTCCGTCCAGACGCCCCAGTGCGGGTAGTCCGGGAAATTCGTGTTCGGCGCCCTGAAAGCGTAGGCGTACCACGCGCCGGTCGGGTCGCCGGTCTGCGAGACGGCGACGCACTGGTAATAGGGCGAGCTCGAATCGCCGCCGTCGTCGGCGACCGCGAACTGGCTGATCAGCCAGCGGTCGGCGAGCGGGTCGTAGTTGACGACCGGGTCGCCGTTGTCGAATTTCCGGCATTTATTGTTCGACGGCAGGCCCGAGAAAAGCGTGCTGATGCGGGCCATCGCGGTCAGCGCCGTGCCGCTCTTGTCGAACACCTGAAAGAGACCGATATTGGTCGCCTGCACGTAATGATTGGGCCCGACGTCGCCGGTCGTGTCCGGCGGCATCGAGGTCGTGCCGAACGTCGTCAGGACATTGTTGCTGAGCATCCCGTTGAAGGTCAGCGTCGGGCCGGGCATCGTCTGCGGCGCGAACGCCGATTTGCGGCTGCTGACGGCGAGCAGATCCTCGAATCCGCCCTTCGCGAAGTCGCCGGCGCCGGGGACAGTCCGTTCGAGAATCAGCTCGTTGTTCTCGTTATCTTCGATCCGGACTTCGCCCTTGACCGGTTTGGTGCCGTATCTGACCTGCGGCAGATCGCGGATCGGGCTGGTCCGGCCGAAGGCCGAAGCGGTCATCGAGATCGGGCCTTCGGGTTCGCGGCTCGCGTTGGCCGCCATTCTGACCGTGCGCGGCTGATCCTTTTCCTCGTCCTCGTCGCGGTCTTCGCGGCGGTTGTTTTTTCGGGCCGAGGATTTCGAGGCTTTGGTCTTTTTCGACGACGCGGCGCCCGCTTTAACGAGCCGGGCGGAGCCGTTTTGTCCGAGCGCGGTCAGGCTGCCGGCGGCCAGACTGATGATCATCGCGATGATCGAAAATATCAGATGTTTGTTTTTCATTCGGTAATCTCCTCAAGAGCTTTAAATTTTCGTCGTTTTTTCGCCTTCGGCATCGTCGCCGGCGATTTTTCGGGGGTCGAAATTATTCGGAGAAAGTTCTGCCAATAATCTTCAACGGTCCTGCAAACCGCTTAACCGTCGCTTTCTGCGGCCGGTTTTCGGCGCGCCGGAAAAACGGTTCGCGGTAGTAATTAACAAATCGTCTCTTCCTGACAGGTTTTTGTAAATCGGCTGTCCGAAACAACCGGCCGCTGCGGCAGCTGCGCCGCGCAACACGCTTTTTTATCGGGATAATGTCTCTAAGATTAGATTTCTAAGAATGTTACAGAGAAAGAGGCTCAATCGCAAGCGGATTTCAGGAGAATCCGGCGGTTTTTCGAAAGATTTTTGTAAAGAAACGTAAAGCGGAAACGGCGGATTTCGGCCGGTTAGAGAAACTCGGTGACCCTTCCGGTCTTGACGAAGGTGCCGGCCATATCGGTCAGCGTGTGGCTGGCCGCGCCGAGCCATAAGCCGATAAAGAGCGACGGCAGGAAATATTCGCCGATATGTCTGCGAATATACTCGCCGATGTCGAGCCAGACGCGCGTGAATTCGGCGAAGCGCGGCAGGTCGCCGCCGACGTAGCTCGCGTAGACGTAGACGACCGCGAAGGCGACGACCGAGAGCGCCAGCATAAAATAAAGGACGCGCAGCAGCGTGCCGAAAACGAGCCCGTGCGACCAGCGCGAGCGGTGCGCGAAGATCGCCTGATACGGAAACCACAGAAACTTCAGAATTCCCCAGCGCGCGTACTGTTTGCTGACCGTGTCGAGATCGGGCCCGAACATCAGGCCGCCGAACAAAAAGGCGACGGTCACGACCGTCGCGATCGCCGCGTTTTCCGTCAAGCGCCAGCCGGCCGCGAAGACCGGCGCGACAAAGAGAAAGGTGACGGCGTCGTGTGTTTTTCCGTTGGGCATAAGACGATTTCGGATTTCGGATTTCGGATTTCGGATTTTTCCGCTGCCGGAGAATCCGTTCGGTCGATTATAGCGTATTTTGCGAAAGGAGAAAGAGAAATTTGCAAAATGCCGGGCGGGCGACTGAAAAAAACGGCGGGTTTTGTTAGACTTTTTTTTCGGCACCGGAATTGCCGTTCTTTTGGCCGCGATGAAAGCTTTCTGGGAAAAACTGACGACGACGCTGCGGATGATCAAGTTCGAGCACACTTTGTTCGCGCTGCCCTTCGCGTTTCTGGGCGCGGTGCTCGCGGCCGACGGGCTGCCGGCGTGGCGGCAGATCGTCTGGATCACGGTCGCGATGTTCGGCGCGCGCTCGGCGGCGATGACCTTCAACCGGATCATCGACCGCAAATACGATGCCGAAAATCCGCGCACCGCCGGGCGCGAACTGCCGTCGGGCAAGCTCTCGGTCGGTTTCGCGTGGGCGTTCTTCGGCGCCGCGGTCGCGCTCTTCGAGCTCGCCGCCTACAGTTTGAACTGGCTGACCTTCGCGCTCTCGCCGGTCGCGCTGCTGAGCGTTCTCGGCTATTCCTACGCGAAACGGTTCACGAGCCTCGCGCATCTGATCCTCGGCTGGAGCCTCGCGATCTCGCCGACCGCCGCGTGGATCGCGGTCCGCGGCGAGTTCGATTCGGAAGTGCCGATCCTCCTGTCGGTGCTCGTGATGATGTGGACGGCCGGCTTCGACGTGCTCTACGCCTGCCAGGATTACGAATTCGACAAAAAAGCCGGTCTCCGCTCGATCCCGGCGCGGTTCGGCATCCGCAATTCGCTGTGGATCGCGCGGATCTTTCATTTTCAGGCGTTCGTCGTGCTCGTCCTGCTCTACGCGATCACCGGTCTCGGCTGGCTCGCGCTCGCCGGCGTCGTCGCGGTCGGCGCGCTGATGATCTACCAGCACACGCTCGTCAAAGCAAACGACCTGTCGCGGATGAACGCCGCCTTTTTCACGACCAACGCCTTCGTCAGCGTGATCCTCTTCGTCACCTTCGGCGGCGCCGTCTTTCTCGCAAAAACAAGTTGATTTCGGATTTCGGATTTCGGATTTCGGATTGGTTTTGTAAAGAAGCTTCAACAAATCAGCGAAAAGCCGAAGGCGGGCGAAACGCAAGTTTCGCCCGCCTTCGTGTAAAGCGTGTCCGGACGCCTTCCCCTCTATCCGGCACGCCTTAAATCAACGAATTATTTTCAAAACAGACCAATCCGAAATCCGAAATCCGAAATCCGAAATCAATGGACCGTCTTTTCGAGCAGGTTGAGCTCGATGACCGGGCCGATCGGTTCGTGGACCTCGTCTTTTTTGAGCTTTTCGATCATCTCGGTCGCCGACAGGTGGTCGATCGGCCGCGAATAGTAATAGCCCTGCCCGAAGCCGCAGTTGATGCCGCGCAGGAAGTTGAGCTGTTCGGCCGTTTCGACGCCCTCGGCGACGACTTCCATCCCGAGATTCGAGGCGAGATTGATGATCGTCTGAACGATCTCCGAGCTTTCGCCGCCCTCGCCGATCCGCATCACGAACGAACGGTCGATCTTGAGCGTGTCGATCGGGAACCGGTGCAGATAACTCAATGACGAATAGCCGGTTCCGAAATCGTCGATCGAGACGCGGATGCCCATTTTCCGCAGCTCGTCGATCGTTTTGACGGACTGTTCGGCGTTGTTCATCACGACGCTCTCGGTAATTTCGAGCTTCATACAGCGCGGGCTGAGGCCGGTCTCGTCGAGGATCTCGACGATCTGCGAGATCAGATCCGGCTGTTCGAGCTGACGCGCCGAGAGATTGATGCTGATGAGCAGGTTCTCGGCCGACGGGTATTCCTTCTGCCAATCGCTCATCTGGCGGCACGATTCGCGCATCACCCAGCTGCCGATCGGCAGGATCAGACCGGTTTCCTCGGCGAGCGGGATGAAGTCGTTCGGCGGGACGACGCCGCGCGTCGGGTGATTCCAGCGGATCAGCACCTCGAAACCGGCGATGTTTTCGGTGCCCAGAGCGACGATCGGCTGGTAGTAAAGCAGAAACTCCTTGTTTTTGATCGCCCGCCGCAGGTCGATTTCGAGCTGGAGCGCCGAAATCGCGCCCGAATGCATCTGGATGTCGAAGATCTCGTAGCGCGCCTTGCCCTTAACCTTCGCGCGGTACATCGCGAGGTCGGCGTCGCGGACGATCTCGTCCGGCGTGTTGTGCTCGGTCGAATTGAGCACGATGCCGATGCTCGCGCTCGAATAGATGTCCTGCCCGGAAATATGCACCGGCTTCTGCAGCTCGCCGAGAATGCGTTCGGCGATCGACGTCACCTGCTCGATGTTTTTGACGTTGTCGATCAGGACGATGAACTCGTCGCCGCCGAGCCGTGCGACCATATCGTTCGGCCGGACGACGCCGCAGAGCTTTTCGGTGATGCTCTGGAGCAGCTCGTCGCCGGCGTAGTGGCCGAGCGTGTCGTTGACGGTCTTGAAGCGGTCGAGATCGATAAACAGCACGGCGAAGTTGTAGTTCGGCTGATAACGCTTGCGCTCGATCGAACGTTCGAGCCGGAGCATCAGGTTCTTGCGGTTCGGGAGTCCCGTCAGATTGTCGTGAATCGCGTCGTAGGCGAGCTTTTCCTCGGCCCGTTTGCGTTTCGTGATGTCGGTCAGCGAGCCGGCGATCCGGACCGCGCGGCCCGTTTCGTCGCGGACCGCCTGCCCGCGGATCAGCACCCAGCGGTATTCGCCGTCGCGGTGCAGAATCCGGTGCTCGTTTTCGAAATGCTCGATCCGGCCTTCGAGATGCGCTTCGAGCTCGGCGACGACCGCGTCGCGCTCTTCGGGATGGATCAGGTTGAACCAGCAGTTGCGCGTCGGCACGCATTTGCCGTCCGGCACGATGCCGAGAATGTCCATCCAGCGCTGCGAATAATAGATGTCTTCGTGAACGAGGTCCCAGTCCCACAAACCGTCGTTCGCGCCCTTCGCGGCGAGCGCGTAGCGCGTCTCGCTTTTCCGCAGACGCTCGTAGGTTTCCTGCATCTCTTCCGAGGAGATCGCGAGCGAGCGTTCGAGCAGGTAGCGTTCCTGATCGGCTTCGATGTAGGTCCGGTTGACGCGCTGGAGAAAATCCTGCCATTTTTCGACGGTCGGCGGCGTGGTGATGTCGATCCCGGATTTTTTCAGCAGACGGTTTAAAAGCGAATGAATCATTTGTTTTAGTTTTCGGAAATGGTCGTTAACGTCATCGTCTGATTATGCAGATCGCAGTAGCCGGTCGCGTAGGGCGAGATTTCGCCGTAGGAATAAAATCCGATCTGTTTGGTCGCCGGCGGCAGCTCCTCCATCACCGCTTCGAGCTCTTCCTCGGCGCGTTCGCCGAGGATCAGACGCCGCCCGACGCAGCTGATCGCGAGCGAAAAGACCTCTTCGGCCGCGCCGTTGCCGCGCGCCGTCATCAGCGCGGCGTCCGACGCGCCGTCGATCAGGCGGTCGAAATTGGCGCGCATCAGCTGGACGAGCGAACCCTCGGGCACGTCGCCGGCAAAGGTCATCGACTGATCGTTTTCGTCGACGCCGAGAACGGTCCGGACGATCCGTTTCTCGTCGAACGAATTCGTGCGCAGCGCGAGCGGAAACATCAGCGCCGACGCGGGCAGCTCGGCCGCGAGCTCGCCGAGATAGTTCTTATAAAGTTCGAGCGCCGGTTTGCCGTCGAGCTCGTACAGCAGATTGTCCTTGGCGCGCGTCACCTTGCGTTCCGGCCCGAAAATGTCCCAGCCGCCTTTCGAGCCGTGGCCGATCCGGACGTGATCGCCGTAAAAGCCGACCGCCGAAACGATGTGGCTCTGCGGCTCGCCGTCCTGCACGACCCAGGTTTTCTGAAAACGGTCGCGGTCGCCGGCGAGCCCGCCGGTGACGATCACCGACGGCGGCAGCACCGAGTTGAGACCGGCGACGAGCCGGCTGCCGTTGACGCTGAGGCCGTCCGAGAGGACGATCACGCCGCGCAGCGACGGCTTGTCGAGCGCGCGCGCGATCTTTTCGCCGGCCGTAAACGATTCGTCGGAGCTGAACACCGGGGCCGACGCGAGATCGAGACAGGTTTTTTCGAATTTGAGCACGGCGACCGAAAGGCTGTCGTCGTTGATCGTATCGCCAAAAATCTCGCCGGCCGTCGAGCAGCCGATGATCTTCGAACGCGGAAATTTTTCGGCGAGCCGCTGAAAAGGTTCCGGGTCGTCGAGAAAAGAGGTCGCCCCGAAAACCAGCACGAGCGTTTCCGGCGAATCGAAATCGGCGGCCGTATCGAGCGTTTCCGTGGTGTCGTCGCAGTAATTAAAGGTCGCTACTTTCATAGATTCTTCAATTTAGGCGGAATGCCATATCACCTTATCGGCCGCCGGAAGAAAAAAGTTAAGCGATTTTTCAAAAAAAGTCCTGAGTCTTGAGTCTGAAGTCCCGGCTTTGAAATGGATCGTTTGTCGTTTCCACATCAAAATCGGGACTTCAGACTCAAGACTCAGGACTCCGGACTTCAGACTCAAGACTCAAACCTGTCTACTTCGCCATCTGATTCTTATAAACCTCGCCGCCCTTCATCACGAACCGGACGTTTTCGAAGAGGCGGACGTCCTGCAGCGGATCGCCCTCGACCGCGATCAGGTCGGCGTATTTGCCGGCCGTGATCGAGCCGATATTCTCGCTCCAGCCCAACAGATCGGCACCGTTGACGGTCGCCGCCTGGATCGCCTGCATCGGCGTCAGGCCGTATTTGACCATATAGAAAAACTGCTTGCCGTTCCAGCCGTGCGGATAGACGCCGGCGTCGGTGCCGTAGGTCGCCCTGACGCCGGCCGTCACCGCTTTCTGGAAATTCTCGCGCTGGAGCCGGCCGACCTGTTTTTCCTTGTCGATGATCTTGTCGGGATAACCCATCTTCGCGTATTCGCTCAAAATATAATCGTCGTTGTAGATGTCGGCCGACAGATACGTGCCGCGCTCTTTCATCATCCGGATGCCCTCGTCGTCGATCAGGCTGCCGTGTTCGACGGACGCGACGCCCGCTTTGATCGCCATCTTGATCGCTTCCGTCCCATGGGCGTGCGCGCAGGCCTTGAGGCCGTGGAGCCGTGCTTCGTCGACGATCGCGTTCATCTCTTCCTGCGTGAACTGCGGCGCGCCGACGCTCGCTTCCTCGGACAGGACGCCCGCGCTCGCGCCGAATTTGATGACGTCGGCGCCGTATTTGATCAGATAACGGACTTTTTTGCGCAGCGCGTCCGGCCCGTCGGCGACGCCCGACATCTCGGGCGGCATCCGGTCGGAAAGCCACGGCGAAAAGCCGTTGAGGTCGCCGTGACTGCCGGTCGAGCCGATGTAATAGGTCGCGACCTGCATCCGCGGACCCGGAATCTTGCCGTCGTTGATCGCGTTCCTGAGCGCGACGTCGACGAAGCCTTCCGCGCCGACGTTGCGGACGGTCGTGAAACCGGCGTCGAGCGTTCGTTTCGCGTAGATGTGGCAGGTGATCGCGCTGTCGACGAACGATTTGCGGAAAATGTCGTCGTAATAGCCGGCGCTGTCGGACGGGTCGCCGGTCAGATGGACGTGCGTGTCGATCAGGCCGGGGACGACGGTCGCGTTCGAGAGATCGATGACGGTCGCGCCGGCCGGCACCGGCAGATTCGCGCCGACCGCTTTGATCCGCTCGCCCTCGACGACGATCGTCTGATTCGTCAAAACCCGGCCGTTCACCGTGTCGATCATTCTTCCGGCCTTTATGACCGTCACCTTCGGCGTCGTCTGCGCGAACGCCGTCGAAACCGCGCTCAAAACCAAAACCGCCAGCAGAAAAGAGCTGATTATTCTTCGCATTTTTTCTAAATTTCCCTTTTTTAGTTTGTTGAAAAGATTCGTTTCCTAAACATAAAGGCAAACCGCGGAACGGTCAAATGGATTTCGGATTTCGGATTTCGGATTTCGGATTGGTCTGCCGGCGCGGCTTTTCGATTGGCGTTGAGAATGCTTTCCGATGATCGTTAATTTCAATAAAATCAATGGCTTTTCAACATAAAACAATCCGAAATCCGAAATCCGAAATCCGAAATCCGCAATCCCTACTGATCCGAAATCCGAAATCCGATATCGAGAAAGTTTTTGCGGATCTGGCGGTAGCGTTCCTTGTCGTTGAGCATCCGGTGGCCGTCTTTGAAGAATAATGCTTTTGCGTGCGGGTAGGCTTTTTCGAGAGAGCGCGCGATGTCGTCGGAAAAAACGACGTCTTCGGTGCCTTTGAGGATCAAAACCTCGCCCGCGAAATTTTGGCGGTCGATGACGAACTCTTTCGCCGGCCGGTTCGCGCGCCGGTGAAAATCGAGCAGGTCGGACACGGCTTCGGACGAGATCTCGTAAAGCAGATTCGTTTCGCACGCGCCGTCGTAGCGGAGCAGATCGGCCCCGACAAGCTCGAACCAGCGGACGCGCGCGGCGAGTTCGGACGGCGATTTGATGACGTAGTTCAAAATCGAGAGATTCATCGGCGGCTTCAAACGGTAGCGCCATAAATTTCCGCCGTCGCGCAACGATTCGAGCAGCGCGGTCTGCGCCGCGCGCGGCTCTTTTTCGGTCCGGCCCAATTGATAGAGAACATTTGCCAATTCGCGCTTATCGACCGTTTTTTGCGCGACCAGCGAATCGAAAATCGGCGCGGCTTCGGGGTTGAAGTCTTTGAAATCGGGCGAGTATCGCGAGCCGTTTTGCCGGGCGAGATCGGGCGCGCCGGTCGATTCGAGCAGCAGCCGTTCGACGTTCGTGCCGTATTTCGAAACATACTGCTGCGCGAGCACGCCCGCGCCCGACGCGCCGAAAACGTTGATCTTTTCGCCCGGTTTGAGAATTCCCCCCGCGACGAGCTGCCGGCGCACGGCTTCGATGTCCTCGATCTGCTGATCCGACCCGTAAAGATCGAGCGCCGCTTCGTAATCGATTTTGCCGTCTTTGAAAACCTCGGGAAAAAGCGTCGGCGACTGGCCGCGGACGCCGACGAGGACGTAGGCGACGCCGGGCAAAACGTCCTCGAAAAAATCGAAATCCGTCTGCAAACCGACGAGCTCCATCTGGCCGTCGGTCAGCAGAAACGTGACCGGCCGGCTCCGGTAGAAATTCGGGCCGAACTGGTAAAAAGCGCGAAACGTGCCGCGTTCGGGATGAAGATGATCGAGCGGCAGATCGATGTAGTGATGAAAATCGTCCTCCGGCATTTCGGGGTAAACCGCGCCGGCCGCAAGCCGGCTCTGCGGGACGGCGTAAAAACTCCGGTGCGCGTAAAAGATGACGCCGGCAATCAGCAAAAGCAGGATAACTAACCCTGCGAGCAGTCTTTTTTTCGTAACGATTTTTCTCACTCTCGAACAGTTTACGCCAAAACCGCCGCGCGCGTTCCCTCGGACGGTCGGCAAAATGCGAAAACCGCCAGGGATTTTGGCGTTTTGCCGCCGCCGCGCCGCCTGAAACCGCGCGTTTCGCATCAACTTTCGGCGATCTTTCTGGTAAAATCTATAAGTTCGCAAGCGGAACGAGTTTTGCAAGGAAAACATCGTAAAATTATGAGCACCGTGCTGGAAAAACCCGTCATCGACGAATTCGGAGTCTCGCGCTTCGTCCTGCAGTTCAGTCCGTTCATTGAAATGAGCGATGAACAGTTTTCGGATTTTTGTCAGGCGAACTCCGATTTAAGGATCGAACGAAACTCACGGGGAGAAGTTATCATTATCCCTCCGGCCTTTACCGAAACGGGCGCGGTCAACTTTAATCTGGTGATCGAATTCGGAATCTGGGCCAAACGCGACGGAACCGGCAAGGGCTTCGACTCTTCGACGGGCTTCGTGCTCCGCAACGGCGCGGTTCGTTCGCCCGATCTGTCGTGGATCAGGCTCGAACGATGGAACGCGCTGACCGACGCCGAACGCGCGAAATTCGCGCATATTTGTCCCGATTTCGTCGTCGAGCTCCGTTCGCGGAGCGACAACCTGCAAAAGCTGAAGGAGAAAATGCAGGAGTATCTCGACAACGGCGTCGCGCTCGGCTGGCTGATCGACGCGCTCGAAAGAAAAGTTTATATTTATCGCCCCGGCGCGGAAGTCGAAGCGCTGGAAAACCCGGCGGAGATTGCGGGCGATCCGGTATTGCCGGGTTTTGTGCTCGATTTGCGGGAGATTTGGAGTTGATTTATGAAACCGGCCTTGATCTTTATCGCCGTCACTTTCCTTCTGATTTTTACCGTCGGCGTTCCGGCGCAAAAAATCAAGGCTGTAAAACTCGGGACAGCCGATAAAATCGAGATCATCAAACAGGTGTTAAGCGACGGAATCGGGAAATTAATCGAAAATAAAAATTTCGACCAATGTCTGACGCCGCTCGTGAAAGATAAAAAAGTGTTGTTTTTAATGACGGACATTGATAAATCGTTAATTCCCCGCAGCTTAAAAGATTACCGTTTGCTGGTTATGTCCTACCGGCAAATCAGTCGGGAAGTGCTGAAAAACAACGGCGAATGTTATTTTAAGCTCGGCGGCTTTCAGGTTGCCGGCGCGAAAGTCAGCATTTGGCTTGACAGAATTATCGATGAAATTTACCGGTTCGAAAACACGTCGAAATACACCCGATGGATTGCGGGAGAGGGTTTTATTTACGAATTTAAGAAGATCGGGCGGTGGAAAATGATTTCATCCGACAGGATTATTATTTCCTCCTGAATATTTTAGATAAATTATGCAGTTTTCATTTGATACGAACTTAAACAGAATCGCCGAAAAGGTCGAGGCCGGCGAACGGCTGACCTTCGACGAGGGCATCGAATTATATACGACGGGCGATCTCAACGCGCTCGGCAAGCTGGCCGATTTCGAGCGGCGGAAAAGACACGGGCGGACGACTTATTTCAACGTCAACCGGCATTTCAACCACACGAACATCTGCGTCGCCGACTGCAAGTTCTGCAATTTCTACCGGCGCTCGCGCGATGCCGACGCCTACACGCATTCGGTCGCCGAAGGCGTCGAGATCGCGCGCGCGGCCGTCGCCGAGGGCGCGACCGAATTGCACATCGTCGGCGGGCTCAACACGAAGATTCCGTTTTCGTATTACACGGATCTCTTCGCCGCGCTCAAGGAGAATTTCCCGCGGCTCCACGTCAAGGCGCTGACGATGGTCGAGCTCGATTTTATGGCGCGTTTTTATAAGATGTCCGACGAGGATCTGATCGAACGCCTCAAAGCGGCCGGGATGGATTCGTGCCCGGGCGGCGGTGCCGAGATCTTCGCCGAACCGACGCGCTCGCGGATCTGCGACCATAAATGCGACGCCGACCGCTGGCTCGAATTGGCCGGCAAATGTCACGCCGCCGGCGTCAAGACCAACGCGACGATGCTTTACGGCCACATCGAAACGCTCGAAGACCGCGTCGATCACCTCGTCCGCCTGCGCGAGCAGCAGGACAAATCGGGCGGCTTTCAATGCTTTATCCCGCTCGCGTTCTATCCGCCGGACAGCGCGCTTTCTTCATTGCCCGGTCCGAGCGGCGTCGATTCATTGAAAACGATCGCCGTCTCGCGGCTGATGCTCGACAATTTCGATCACGTCAAGGCCTACTGGGTGATGCTCGGCAAACCGCTCGCGCAGACCGCGCTCCATTTCGGCGCGAACGATCTCGACGGCACGATCACCGACGGCGGCGAATTGACCGAAGCCTATTCGGTCGAAAACGGCGAGGTCAAGATGTCGAAACAGCAGCTCGTCGACCTGATCGAAAACGCCGGCTTCGAAGCCGTCGAAAGAGATACCGTCTACAACCGCGTCGAGCGGGCGGCGGTTTGATTTTTTTTCAACGCGAAGGCGCGAAGATTTTCAGGCAGGGTTTCGCCGACGAAAAATTAAAGGCGTCGGCGAAAACCAGCACAACCGAAAATCAGCTAAAAAAACTTGCGTCTTTGCGCCTTTGCGCCCTGGCGTTAAATAATATTCCCGGTAAATGCCGAAAAAACGCAGCCCGCTAATGACGACACTAAAAAGTTATCCGAGCTGGAAGACAAGATCGATGAAATCGCCGGCACGAAACGATGGATCGGAGAAAGATAATGAGCGCAATCCCGAAATCGAAACTGACTCCCGAAGAATATCTCGAATTCGAGCGCAAGTCCGCAACGAAACACGAGTTTTTCAAAGGCGAAATCTTCGCGATGTCCGGCGCGAAGCGCGATCACAATAAGATCACGACCAATCTGAGCGGTCTTGTCTGGCAGCATTTAAAGGGCAAAGATTGCGAGAGCTATTCGAACGATATGCGGGTCTTCGTGCCGCGAACCGGTCTTTACACATATCCCGATCTGGTCGTCGTCGGCGGCGAGCCGCGGTTTCAGGACGAGGTTTTCGATACGCTTCTGAATCCGGTTTTATTGATCGAAGTATTGTCCGAATCGACCGAAAGCTATGATCGCGGCCGAAAGTTTCAGCATTACCGGAGCATCGAGAGCCTGCGCGAATACGTGCTCGTCGCGCAGGACGAGGCTCGGATCGAAAAATACGTCCGTCACGGCGACGGTTTCTGGCTGCTTTCCGAAGCCGTCGGGCTCGATGCGGAAATCGAATTCGCGTCGATCGAATGCCGGATTCCGCTCGCCGAGGTTTACGATAAAATAGATTTTTCCGAGGATCCGTCCGACCGCGATTAAATGCCGAAAAAGCGAAGTAATCTCCAAAACAAATCCGAACTGCTGGCCGTCCGCGCGCTGTTGGGCGCGATCGGCGCGCTGCCGCTCGAAACGTCGATGCGTTTCGGGAAGGCGGTCGGCCGGCTGCTCGCCCGAAGATTTCCGCGGCTGGTGAAGACGGCGCGGCGCAATCTCGAGATCGCCTACCCGGAAATGCCCGAAAACGAACGCGCGCGGATCGCGTCCGGGACGTTCGAATCATTGGGCCGGCATCTCGGATTCGTCGCGCATTTCAAAAAATTCAAACACGAGGACATCCGCGATCTCGTCGAGGTCGTCGGTAAAGAGCATTTCGACGAGGCTTACGCGCGCGGCCGGGGCGTGCTGTTCTTTACCGGCCATTTCGGAAGCTGGGAAGTCTTCAATCTGCTGCCGCCGGCGTTCGGCTACGGGATGAACATCCTCGTGCGGCGGCTCGACAACCCGCTCGTCGAAAACTATGTCGACGCGATGCGGACGCGGTTCGGGTCGGTCACGCTCGACAAGACGCGGGCGGCGCGGACGATGTTTCGCGTGCTCGAAAAAGGCGAGCTGCTGGGAATCTTAGCCGATCTCAACGTGCAGGAAAAAGAAGGCGTCTTCGTCGATTTCTTCGGCGTTCCGGCCTCGACGACCGTGAGCATCGCGAAGCTCGCCTTAAGAACCGGCGCGGCCGTTCTGCCGGCCTTCGCCGTCTGGGAAGAGGAAAAGAAAAAATACGTCGTCTATCTCGAACCGGCGATCGAATACCGTGAAAACGACAATTCGCCCGAAAATATTCGCGAGCTGACGCAGCAGATCACCGCGACGGTCGAAAAATACGTCCGCCGCTACCCGGATCAATGGCTCTGGATTCACAAACGCTGGAACACGCGGCCGCCCGGCGAGAAAGGTTTATATTGACGGCTGAAAGCCGTTTCGAAAAATAAACGGCGCGCGGCCGATCGCTTCGAAGAAATCGCGCGGCCCTTCGAATCTTCCAAAGTCCGCAAACTTCCGATTTAGAATTCCAAACTTCCGATTTAGAATTCCAAGTTTCGAATTTAGAATTCCAAGTTTCGAATTTAGAATTCCAAACTTCGAATTTAGAATTGGAAACTTCGAAATTGGAATTGGAAACTTCGAATTTAGAATCGGAAACTTCGAATTTAGAATTCCAAACTTCCAATTTAGAATTCGGAGTTTGGAATTTAGAATTCCAACTTTCCGGACTTAAATCACGAACTTCGGGAATCGATTCGCCTCGAAGCGAAACGCCCGCAGTTGTTCGGTTCACGGCTATTCGATGATCGAGAACGGGACTGTAAAAGTAATTGTGTAATCCGTTCTCGACGAAACTCGAAAATGCGGCGGCAGCCGTGCTCGTGTCAGTAGCGTCCGATGCAGCCGATGCACCGTCCGCCGGCCGGGCTCCTGCATCTCAAATCGTTCGACAACAAGGTTTTAATCTACCCGGAAAGTCACGCCGGCGCAGCGGTGCATCGGCTATCGCCGACGCTACTGACCTCGCGCGCGACTGTCGCCGCTTTTCCCTTCGATTACACAATCTATTTTACAGTCCCTCGAGAATTCGAAATGAAAAACTCCGGACGGCTAAACCGCTTCGTCCGGCAATTGCCAGTCGACCGTCATCGATTCGCCGGTTTTGAGGCTTTGCCAGCGCGCGCTCAGTTCGTCCATCCGGCGGCCGACCCGTTCGAGATTTTCTTTCGTGTAGAGGGCGCGTTCCGCGGCCGGCATCTGATCGAAAACGCTGTCGGCGTTTTTCCGCATCCCGGCGGCGCGGTCTTTCAGCGCGGCCTCGGAAGATTCGGCGAGCCAGTGCTGCCAGCAGACATAGGCCGCCCTTTCGGATCGCAGATAATCTTCGTGATGCCGCCGGACCGAGTCTTTGCCCTTTCGCCGGACTTTGCGGCGGCGGCGCGAATCGTTTCTGGTGTTCGAAGATTCCGAAGGCTGGATTTGAAAAGTGCCCGCGCCTTTGGCGGCCTGCCCGAAAATCGCGTTTTCGATCCGCAGGACCTGTTCGACGATCAGATGACACAGATCGTGCGGCATCAGCTCGTCGAATCCCGGCGCGGGATTCATTTCGAGCACCGGGCCGCCGTCGCGCAGGATCCTGACCGCGTACCGGCGGTCGGCGACTTTTTTGAATTCGACTTTCATAAGCCGTATTTTATCGTCTTGCCGCCGATCCCTCAATAAAAATCCGGTAATGAGCCAAAAGATTTGCCGGATCGAAGCTCTTCGGTCGATTGCCGCCGGCTGATGCTTTTTGAAAAATAAAATCCGTATTGAGCCGGCCAAGCCGGCGGCAGATAATAGCTACAGGCGCAAGCCTGTAGTCGGCGGCCAATAATATTCCGAAGCCTGTGGAACAGGCGACAGAGGCCGCGCCGCATCATTTTCTGTCGCCCGCTTCGGGGCTTTGACTCATTTGGGCGCGCTTTCTACAGGCTCGCGCCTGTAGCTAAACTCTTTCGCCTGTTCCACAGGCTTAATTCGGATTTATTCTTCAGAGAACATCAGCTAACGGCAATCGATCAAATCATTATTTTTGGTTCACTGCCGAAAATCTTAAACCGCTTCGACCGCGGCCCGTTGCTGGCGTTCGACGAACCATTCGGCGAACTTCGGAATGCCCTGCCCGATCTTCGTCGTCGGGTTGTAGCCGAGGAGATTTCGGGCCTTCGAGATATCGGCGAAGGTCAGCGGGACGTCGCCGGGCTGCATCGGCTGGCGGTCGATGATCGCTTTTTTGCCGAGGCTTTCTTCGAGCAGCGCGATCAGGTCTTTCAGTTCGATCGTCTGCGATTCGCCGAGGTTGAAGATCTCGTGCTGCGCCCGGTCGTAGTCGATCGCCGCGCGGACGCCCTGAACGATGTCGTCGACATAGGTGTAATCACGTCTGGTCGTGCCGTCGCCGAAGACCGGGATCGGCTTTTCGTCCCAGATCAGCTTCGAAAACTTATGGATCGCGAGATCGGGCCGCTGGCGCGCGCCGTAGACGGTGAAAAAGCGCAGGCAAACCGTCCGGACGTCGTAAAGATGCGAATACGTGTGGCAGAGCAGCTCGCCCGCGGCCTTCGTCGCCGCGTACGGCGAGATCGGCTGCGCGATCCTGTCGTCCTCGGAAAACGGGATCTTCGAATTGATGCCGTAGACCGAGCTCGACGAGCCGAAGACGAACTGCCGGACGCCGAACTCCTTCGCCAGATCGAGCAGATTGAGCGTCCCGCAGACGTTGACCTCGTTGTAGAGCTTCGGGTTGAGCAGGCTCGGCCGGACGCCGGCCCACGCCGCGAGATGGACGATCGCGTCGAACCGGTTTTCCGCGAAGATCTCGTGCAGGCTTTCGGCCGAGCAGATGTCGGCCTCGTAAAGCCGGAACCGCGAATCGGCGGCGTGCGGCGCGAGGTTCGCGCGTTTGATCGCCGGATCGTAAAAACCGTTAAAATTGTCGACGACCGCGACCCGCCAGCCGTTTTCGGCCAGCAGCCGATCGACCAGATGCGAACCGATGAACCCCGCGCCGCCAGTTATCAGAATATTTTTATCCACTAATTTTTTATTAATATCGGATGGCAAAAAAAACAATTTCGAATAGTTGAAAATATCACGCCTTCCGAAGTTTTGGCAAAAAGATCAGTTCAAAAACCGCTGCCGCGCGTGAAAACGATGGACGAGCTCTTCGAGAAAGCCTTCGTAGGAAAAATCCTTGAGGTCGTAAGCCGGCTTGAGCTTGTACATGATCGGCAGCGCGACGCGCCACGCCATCCAGAGCCGCTGCCGGTCGTTCAGATCCCAGCGCCGCCGCAGAAAACTCTCGACGACCTCGATCTCGGCCTCGGTCAGACGGCTGACGTCGGCCTGAAATTCGGTCTTTTTCTGAACCCGCCGGAACGCGCCGTCGGTGATCTGCGTCGAAAACGTCTCGGCGAAGGTCGGCGCCTCGTCGGTGCGCTCGCGGACGACAACCGTGCCGGCGAACATATCGCCGATTCGCTGGTCGCGGTTGTTCATAAAGATCGAGACGAGCCCGATCGAATACATCGGAAAACCGAGCCACGGCATCGCGTCGAACAGCCGCAGCAGATTGCGCGCGATCGCTTCCCAGAGCGTGATCGGCCGGCCGTCCTCGCGGATCACGCGCAGTTTGAGCAGCCGCTTGCCCGGCGTCTGGCCGTTCCAGAGCCATTCGAAAATGACGAAATAACCGGCGAAAAGCAGAAAGATCAGGATGATCACGATCGCCAGCGTCCATTTCGACATCTCGCCGAACATCTCCGACGGCGACTGGTCGAAATTCCTGCCGAGATTCGTCCAGCTGAACGCCGCCCACGCGAGGATGAAGATCGACAGATACTGGATGAAATGATCGATCGCGACGGCCAGAAAGCGGTTGCCGATCGACGCCAGCGCAAACGCCAGCCGCACGCGCTCGGGCGTCTCGATGATCAGCGTTTCCTCGGTTTCGATAAAGGCCTGGTTCATTTTTTTAGTCCTGAGTCCTGAGTCTTGAGTCCTGAGTCCCTGGTCCGATGTCTTTTGAGTTAAGACTCAAGACTCAAGACTCAAGACTCAAGACTCTCATTCTACGCCAAAGGCTCCTGCTGTGTTAAGCAGTGAAGCGTGCCGAGGCCCCAGACGAGATCGACGGCGTGGATGCCGACGACCCGGCGGCCGGGAAAAAGTTCGGCGATGACGCCGAGCGCGGCGCGGTCGTTTTCGTCGTTGAACGTCGGCACGAGCACGGCTTCGTTGGCGATGTAGAAATTGGCGTACGAGGCCGGCAGCCGGACGCCGGCGAAGACGAGCGGCGCGGGCATCGGCAGCCGGACGATTGCCGGCTTCGCCCCGGTTTCGAGCCGGAAATCTTCGAGCCGCTCGCGGTTTTCCTCTAAAATCCGGTGATTCGCGTCGGCGCCGTTTTGCTCCTCGGCGAGGAGGATCGTTCTTTCATCGACGAACCGGCAGAAATCGTCGACGTGGCCGTGCGTGTCGTCGCCGACGATGCCTTTGTCGAGCCAGAGCGTGTTCGACGCGCCGAGATTTTCGGCGAAAACGCGCTCGTAATCGGCGCGCGTGAAATGCGGGTTGCGCGTCTGCACCTTTTCGTCGAGCAGGCATTCCTCGGTCGTCAGGATCGTCCCCGCGCCGTTCAGATCGATCGCGCCGCCTTCGAGAACGACTTCCTTTTTCGCGTATTCGACCTTGAAAATCCGGCGGCCGTTCTTTTTCGCGAACCTGACGGCGACCTGGTTGTCGAGCTTCCAGTCCGGGTATTTCGCCCACGCGTTGAAACTGAACTTGACGACGGCCGTTTCGCGCGTCTCGTCATTGCGCACGAACATCGGCCCCGAATCGCGCATCCAGCCGCGGTCGTGCGGGATCCGGTGAAACTCGATCTTTTCGAGATCGGCGCCGACCTTGTCCAGAACGTCGCGCGCTTTCGTCTCGTGTTTGGCGTCCTGGACGAGAATCGCGACGCGCTCGCCGGCTTCGATCAGCTTGCGCGCGATCTCGCCGTAAACCCAGTGGATCGTCGCGATCTTGCCCGGAAAATCGTTTTTGTTATGACACCAGCCGATCCACGTCGCCCGGTGCGGCTCCCATTCGGCCGGAAATTTAAAACCCGCCGCGAGCGGGGTCTGTTTGGACATAAAATATGCTGAGTGGAGAGTGGAGAGTGGAGAGTAAGAAAATTCCCCGAACTCTCCACTCTCCACTCTCCACTCTCTACTCTCTACTAATCGATGAATCTTTTCTGCAGATCGCCGTAGTTTTCGATCCGGCGGTCGCGCAGAAACTGCCAGTTGCGGCGGACGTCTTCCATCCGCGCGCGGTCGATCTCGACGACGAGGACTTCTTCCCGGTCGTCCGACGCCTGCGCGATGACGACGCCGAACGGGTCGGCGACGAAGCTGTGGCCCCAGAACTGGATGCCGTCCGAGCCCTCGTTGAAGACCTCGTGGCCGACGCGGTTGACCGACGCGACGAAAAGGCCGTTGGCGATCGCGTGCGCGCGCTGGATCGTCTGCCACGCGTCCTGCTGCGACGCGCCGACTTCTTCCTTTTCATACGGGTGCCAGCCGATCGCCGTCGGGTAAAAAAGGATCTCGGCGCCGCGCAAAGCGGTCAGCCGCGCGCCTTCGGGAAACCATTGATCCCAGCAGATCAGCGTCCCGATGTCGGCCTGCGGCGTATGAAAGACCTTGAAGCCGAGGTCGCCGGGCGTGAAATAAAACTTCTCGTAATAGGCCGGATCGTCCGGGATGTGCATCTTGCGGTAGATGCCGACGAGCTCGCCTTCCTCGCCGAGCACGGCCAGCGAATTATGATGCATCCCGACCGCGCGGCGCTCGAAAAGCGGCGCGACGACCGTGATTTTGAGCTCTTTGGCGACCGCGCCGAGCGTCATCGTCGATTTGCCGGGAATCGTTTCGGCGAGGTTGAAGAGCTCGACGTCCTCGCGCTGGCAGAAATACTGCGAGCGGAACATTTCCGGCAGGCAGACGATCTTCGCGCCCCGGCCGGCCGCCTCGCGCACGAATTCGGCGGCGCGTTTGAGATTGTCCTCGATATCGGCGGACATCGCCATCTGGACAAGACCGATTGTGTACTTATCGCTTCTACTCATACTTTTTAGAATACGAAATTTTCCGGTTTTGTCGAAACGGCGGCCTTAATCTCTGAGCCGGCGCGGCTTATCGGTTCCCGTTCGGCACCGACAGGATTTCCTGGATTTTGAAGATCAGATCCTTCAGCTGAAACGGCTTGGAAATGAAGTTGGAGCCGATCTCGAAGCGCCCGCTTTTGATCCGGTGATCTTCGAGATAACCCGAAGTAAAGAGAAACTTCGGCGGTTTGAAAGAGCCTTTCGATATTTTCTCGAACAATTCGTAGCCGCTCATCCCGGGCATCACGATGTCGGTCATCAGGAGGTCAATGCGCGGATGTTCCTTTTCGAACAGCCGGACGGCCTCCGCTCCGTTGCGCGCTTCGATCACGCGGTAGCCGCTCGCCTCGAGCGCGTCGCGCGTCAGACTGCGAACGAGGTCTTCGTCCTCGACGACCAGGATCGTTTCGCTGCCGCGCGGCAGATCCTTCGCCGACTCGCTTTCTTCGGCCGCCGCGTCCTCCGCCGAAACCAGCGGCAGATAGACGGTAAACGACGCTCCGCGGCCGGGCTCGCTTTTGACCGTGATGTGGCCGCCCGACTGGCGGACGATGCCGTAGACCGTCGACAGCCCGAGACCGGTTCCCTTGCCGACG
>JAFDVJ010000115.1:33466-34505 GCA_018269075.1 Acidobacteriota bacterium | reverse complement strand
CGCCAAACAACGCTCGGGCAACGCACTTTTTGCCCGGCCGGCCGGTCGAGGGAAAACGGGCGCGGGCCGGGCGGGCGGATCAGGAGTAGAGATTCATCGGGCGCGTCAGCAGGGCGATCGGGTCGTCGACGTTGAGCATTTCGCGGACGAAGAACGGTTCGCCGGCGGCCGTCCCGATCAGGCTGCCGAAGTAGCGCGAGCGGTTTTCGAGCTCGCCGAGAAAATGTTCGCTCGTCAGGCGGGTTTCCGGGTCTTTCGAGTTCGGGTCGTGAAACTGCGAGGCGTGGGCGCGGATCGCGTCCATCTTTTCGTCGAGAAAATCCGAGATATCGACGACGAACGACGGCACGACGCGCTGCGAAAAGATGTTGTGCGCGACCATCGGAACCGCGATCCGTTCCTGCCCGAAACCGGCGTCGTATTTCCGCATCGAGGCGAGCCGCGCGGCTTCGCGGACGAGCGTCGCGATATGGTTGTGGTCGGGATGCGGGTCGTCGTGCTGGTGCGTCAGGATCACTTTCGGCTTGAGCCGGCGCAGGACGCGGACCATCTTCGTCCGCTGGTCGTCGGTCAGAAAGACGCCGCCGTCGGGCAGCCCGAGATTTTCGCGGACGTCGAGCCGCAGGATGCGCGCCGCCGCCGCCGCTTCGTCGGCGCGGATCGCGACCGTCCCGCGCGTGCCCATCTCGCCCTCGGTGACGTCGAGCGCGCCGGTCGTGTAGCCGAGCGATTTCATCCTGAGCATCGTCCCGCCGACCGTCAGTTCCATATCGTCGGGATGCGCGAAAACTGCGAGTATGTCGATTTCCATAGTTAATTACAGCTTACAAATTTCGAAATTCGAATTTCAAACGCGGTTTGTCATTTATCGCCGAAAGCCGTTAATGTAAAAAAGATGAAGATTCACGGTTAAAAAGAAATGCTCGGTCTGAAACAGCATACTTTCGGAATAGGTGATAGGTGATAGGTGATAGGTGATAAACGTCCCAACAACAACAAATCAACCCCCAAAAACTCCCCTCCTTACCAAGGAGGGGTG
>JAFDVJ010000115.1:0-33351 GCA_018269075.1 Acidobacteriota bacterium | reverse complement strand
GTGCCCGCAGGGCGGGGTGGTTGTCTGTACGCGAGCTAACCACCCCGGCGCTGGCGCGCCACCCCTCCTTGGTAAGGAGGGGAATTTGGGGGAGGCAGTCGGATGGTTCGATCCGATCCCGTTAAGGGACTTGAGTCTGGCGGCCTGCCGCTTATCGCTTATCACGCTATTTTGAATAAATAATCGGATCCCGGGATTTCCCGCTCGACTTTTTTAATCGGTGCGATAAAACCTGATCGGTCGAATTACGAGCAATCCGAAATCCGAAATCCGAAATCCGAAATAAAGGACGGATTCGATCGGGAAACGGCGGCGGCCGCATCTTTTTAAGCGGGATGATCGATAGTTATGAAGTTTATCGTTCTCGGCTCCGGTTCGTCGGTGCCGCACAGCGAGCGGAGCAGCTCGGCCTACTGG
Organism: Acidobacteriota bacterium; assembly: GCA_018269075.1. Classification (GTDB taxonomy): domain Bacteria; phylum Acidobacteriota; class Blastocatellia; order Pyrinomonadales; family Pyrinomonadaceae; genus JAFDVJ01. The sequence continues at coordinate 32,934 of JAFDVJ010000115.1, read as the reverse complement.
GTGGAAACCGCCGGCGGCGCGGTTCTTTTCGACTGCGCGGCGTCGGCGATTCACCGGATGGCGCAGGAAGATCTCGACTGGGTGAATCTCGACGCGGTCTGGCTCTCGCATTTTCATCTCGACCATATCGGCGGCCTCGCCCCGCTCCTGTTCGGCACGAAATACGCGCCGGAAACGCAGGGCCGGACGAAACCGCTCAGGATCTTCGGCCCGGCCGGAACGAAAAGCCTGCTCGAAGCGTTCGACGCGGCGGGCGCATATAAGCTTTTCAAACAACCGTTCCCGGTCGAGCTGCGCGAGGTCGCGCCGCTCGAGAAATTCGAGATCCTGCCGGGCGTCGAAGCCGTCACGATCGAGACGCCGCACACCGCCGAGAGCCGCGCGATCCATCTCCGCGACGCGGAAGGCAAAACGCTCGTCTACACGTCGGACACCGGTTTTACGAAAGCGCTCGGCGCGTTTGCGCGGGGCGTCGATCTGTTTGTAATGGAATGTTCGTTCGTCCGGGAAAAGCCGGTCGAGAAGCATCTCGAGCTCGCCGAGGCGATGTTTCTCGCGCGCGCGGCCGCGCCGCGCCGCGTGCTGCTGACGCATTTTTACGGCGAGTGGGACACGGTCGATTTCGACTATGAAGTCGCGAAGTTCGCGCCGCCCTGCGAAGTCGTCGCCGCCCGCGACGGTCTGCGACTGGAGATTTGAAGAACGAGTGGAGAGTGGCGAGCGGAGAGCGGAGAGTGAAAAGCCGGAAGTCGAGAGTCAAAATCTTCTGACTCTCGACTCCCGACTCTCGACTCTCGACTGTTACTGGATGGAAATCGTCAGCGTGAAGGTCGTCGCGCGGCTGCCGTGGTTGTCGATGCTGATATAGACATCGCCGTTGCGCTCGATGGTCTGGCTGTACTGCGTGTCGTGATACGCGCCCTGCGTGAAATCGCATTTGCCGTTGCCCGAGCTGAGCGCGCCGGTCAGAACCTGTCCGGCGCTCGCCCGCAGCACGTAGCCGCGCGTCGAACCGGCCGCGAGCGTGCCGCGAACCGTCGCCGAATTGGCGCCGCGCGCGAAGCGAATCCGCGTCTGGGCCGATAAATCCGTGACCGACATCACGCCGACCATCAACAAGATCATTAATTTTACACCGATTTTTTTGAACATTTTTTTCTCCTCTTAAATTTGTAGAAAATGCCTACATAACTAAGACGGAAATTTAATGCGATTTGGCCTAAATTGCAACCGGAAACGAAAAAAAGTTTCCGCCGCCGCCGATTTTCCGAAAAACGATGTGTTGGAAGGCCGAACCCGGCCCCGAAAAACGACCGGTAAGCCCCGCCGGCGATCGGCCGCGGCCGCAAAAGAAAAGGCCGCCGGTCAAATTTCCGGCGGCCTTTGTCTTTTTCGATTAGCGGGCGGCGGCGGGCGTTTATTTCCGGAGCCGCGCTTCGACGTTGTTGGCTTTGAGCGAATTGCCGGTCGCGCGCTGGAGATCGGCGATCGCCTTGTTGAGCTCGGTCTGTGCGCGGAGCTCGCCGCTGCGGGCGTTGATCAGCGCGGTCTGGCGTTCGAGCACCTTGTAGACGTCGGACTGGCCGGCGTCGAGCTTGCGCTGTTCGGATTCATACTGCTTCTGCGAATTTTCGCGGGCGATCGCCGCGCTCCGGAGCCGCGCCTCGGACGTGCGGACGGCCTGCAGCGCGTTGCGGACGTCGACCTGGATGTTCTGCTCGATCTGCTCGCGCTGGGTTTCGAGCTGCTGGCCCTGGACGAGCGATTTGCCGAGATTGGCCTTCGCCGTCTTGTCGCCGAAAAGCGGCAGATTGAACGTCACGCCGGCCCGAAACGTCGGATAGCGGTTGGCGAAAACGTCGGTCAGCGAGCTGCCCGTCAGTGTCGCGAGCTGCTGCGCCTGGGCCTGCTGCAGCGTCGCGATCCGCGCCTGACACTGCTCGGGAGTTTCGGTCGAATTGCAGGTCGGCGTGAAGATGCTCCGGAAGTCCGGGTTCTGGCTGCCGCCGACGCCGGCCGTCGTGTAGCTGGCCGTCAGATCGATCTGCGGTTTCGTCTGTTCACGGTAATAGCGCTGGTCGGTCGCGTTGATTTCCTTCTGCGTTTTGTTGATCTCGATCTCCGGACGGTTCTGGAGCGCGAGGTCGAGCGCTTCGGGCAGCGTCGTGCGCGGCGCTTCGAGGTCGACCGAATCGGTCGGCACGAGCGATTGGCGCCAGAGCGTGTCGCTCCGGTCCTGCGCGATCAGGTTCTTGAGCGCGTTTTCGGCGCGGCCGACGTTTTCGAGCGCCTCGTAAACGCCCTGTTCGATGTTGGCGACCTGCGTTTCGGCGGCGACGATGTCGATCGGCGCGAGCTGGCCCTCGTTGACGAGCCGCCGGTTATGTTCGAGCTGTTCCTTGGCGTCGCGGACGCCGTCGCGCTGGACCTGCAGGTTGCGCAGCGAGAAGACGAGGTCCCAGTAGGCGCGCTGGACGTTCGTGATGATGTCGATCGAGCGCTGGCGAAACTGCGTGTCGGTCAGGCTCAGGTTCTTTTTGGCGATCTCGATCACGCGGCGCGGCTGGTCGAACCGGCGTCCGCGCAGGAGCGGCTGCGTGATGCTGAAGTTAAAGCTCGTGTTGTTTTGCGGGCTCAGGATCGAGATCGTGTTGTTGGTCGTCACGCGCTGGCTCGAAGCGGTCGCGCTGTAGCTCGTCCCGAATCGCGGCAGACTGCCGGTCAGACCGGCGTTGCCGACGAGCGAGCCGTTGGTCGTCGTCGGGTTGGTGCTGAAAATGCTGACGTTCGGCGTCGTCGCGCGCTCGTAATAGCTCTGCCCCGAAAAATGCGGCTCGTAGAAACCGCGGGCCGACTGCAGATCGAATTCGGCGATCTTGACGTTCTGCCGGGTGACCTCGATGTCCTTGTTGTTGTCGAGCGCGAGCGTGATCGCTTCCTTGAGGCCGAGCGGCCGCTGCTCCAGCATATCGACGCCGACGCGTCCGAGATCGGGGAGCGACTTGTCGTCCTGCCGGTAATTCGGCGCGATCGCCGGGACGCCGTTCAGATTTTCCGGTTTGACGTTCTGCTTGTCGTCGACCGGCGGCTGGACCGCGGGCGTCGGCGTCGGCGTCGGCGTCGCGTCCTGCGCCCGCGCGACTCCGGCCCCCGAAAATAAAAGTAAAATCAAACTTAAAATAATTGCTTCAATCTTCGATGATTGGTTTATCATAAATTAACCCCTGCACAGATAAGTAAGTGCTTACTTACTTCTTAAAAGCCTAGCATTTTTGGCCGCTCAGTTCAAATGAAAACTTAAAAAAATTGCGTGTAGACGAAACCGCCGAAAATCAGCGCGAAGCCGCCGATCTCGCCGGCGATCAGGGCGTACATAAACCACGTCGTCGTGAAGTTTCGCTCCTCGAACATATTCTCCGTCCGGTCGCGAAAGCCCTCGGCCATATAGCCGGCGACGGTCAGCACGAAAAATCCGAGCGGAAAGGCCGCGACGGCCACTTGCGCGGCCGGCGAGAACGGCGAGAACTCGAGCAGTTTGGCGATCACGAGCGACGCGAAGCTGTAAAAGAACGACGCGCGGTGCGCGATGTCGACATAAGCGGGCGCGCGGTGCTCGGGCGAGCTCATAATGCGCGCGTATTTCCAGACGCCGGTCAGCATTCCGTTGAGCAGAAAAAGACCGGCGGCGAACAGCGCGAGTTTGATTGACAGATTCATTTGTTTTTATTCCCCGACGGCATCGGCGGCCGTCTCAGTTTTACGTCGGTTTCGGGTTTGCGGTTCAGCGCTTTTTCACTCGCCCGTTTCGATGAACGAATCGACGCGCAGTCCGAGCGGCGGATTCTGACCCGCGTCGAGCTCGACGAGCACTTCGAGGATCTTCGTGTCGACCTTCTCGGTCGGCTTCTCCGTCCGGAAGTTCTTGCGGCCGAGAATCTGCCCGACGCGGACGACGCGGCCCGTGAACCGGCGGTCGCCGTAGGCTTCGGCCGTGAAATACGCCGGCTGGTTTTCACGGACGCGGGCGACGTCGCGCTCGTCGAGATCGACGCGCACGCGGAGCGCCGACACGTCGGCGATCGTCACGATCCCGGTCGGACTTTCCGGCGAAACCGATTCGCCGTCCTTGAGCCGTTTGCGGAGAACGATGCCCGCGAACGGCGCGCGGACGATCGTCTTGGCGAGCGCGGCTTCGGCCGTCCGGACGCCCGCCTCGGCCTCGCGGATCAGCGCGTCGAACTCGCGGACCTGCGCTTCGGCGAGCCGGATGGCGGCGTCGGCCTTTTCGAGATCGTCGCGCCGCGCGCCGGCGTCGACGACCTCGAACCGGGCGCGCGACGTCTCGCTCTGTTTTTGAGCGTTTTCGTAAGCGGTGCGGGCGCGTTCCACCTCCTCGCGCGAGACGTCGCCGGTCGCGAAGAGCCGTTCGCGGCGATCGAGCTCGCGGCGCGCGTTGGCGACGTTCGGAAGCGTCGTTTCGTAGCCGGCGCGGGCCTCGCGGCGTTCCTCGACGCGCGCGCCGTTGACGACCCGGTCGCGGTCGGCCGTCGCCTGCCTGACGCGCGCGGCGGCGGTTTCCTGCTGCCGCCGAAGCGTCTCGATCCGCGTTTTCGCGTCGGCGACCCGCGCTTCGAAGTCGGCGTTTTCGAGGACGGCGATCGTCTGTCCCCTGGAGACCGCCGCGCCTTCCTCGACGAGCACCGCGCGGAGCTTGCCGCCGATCTCGGCGCCGACTTCGACCTCTTCCGAAACGGCCTCGACGACGCCCGGCGCGACGATCGGCGTTTTCCCGCCGAACGGGCGCGCCGGTTCCTCGGCGGCGACCCTTTGCGATTCGCGGGCCGGCCGCAGCCAGAAAAAATAAACGAGCGACAAAAGCGTCAGGCCGACGGCGATTCCCGTTAAAATCAAAGTTCTCTTCATCGATTTCCTCCCGGTTCAAACGGCCGCGGCCGGTTCGAACGTCGTATGCATCATTCCGTGGTGATGCGCCATCCCTTTTTCAGGCATTATCCTCTCCGAAATCCGGCCGTCGTCGATCCGGACGATCCGGTCGGCGTAGTCGAAGATCCGGTTGTCGTGCGTGACGACGACGACCGCCCGGTTTTTCTCGCGGGCGAGCTCCTGCAGCAGGTCCATAATCAGTTTTCCCGAAAACGAATCGAGCGCGGCGGTCGGTTCGTCGGCGAGAATGATCCGCGGCTCGCCGGCGAGCGCCCGCGCGATCGCGACGCGCTGTTTCTGGCCGCCGGAAAGATCGGCCGGATAGGCGTCGAGCTTCGCGCCGAGGCCGACGCGTTCGAGCAGCGCGCCCGCTCTGCGGCGCATCTCGGCGCCGCGAAAGCCCTTCAGGTCGAGCGCGACCTCGACGTTCTCGCGGGCCGTCAGCGCCGGAAAGAGATTGAAGCCCTGAAAGATAAAGCCGATGTTGTCGAGCCGGATCTTCTGGAGCTGCTTCTGGCCGAGCCCGATCGTCTCCGCGCCGCGAATCCGGCAGCTGCCCGAAGTCGCCGACAAAATGCCGCCCATAATCGAGACGAGCGTCGTCTTGCCCGACCCGCTCGCGCCGACGAGCAGCTGCAGCTCGCCCTCGAAAACGTCGAGATCGACGCCCTTCAACGCGTGCACCGCCGTTTCGGCCGCGCCGTAAGTTTTGACCAGATTTTTGACTTCGATTGATTTCATAATTCGTTCGCGGTCCGGCATCAGCCCTTGAAAACCATCGCCGGATCGATTCTCGTGACCTTGTTGATCGAGACGACCGACGCGCCGACGCACATCAGGATCGTCAGAAAAAACAGCCCGACGACGAGCTCTTTCGGGAGGATGATCGCCGTCGTGCCTTCCAGCGAGATGCGCGAAACCAGCAGGGCGACGCTCATCCCGACGGCGTAGCCGATCAGGCCGCTCAGAAAAGCCTGCGTGACGATCACGCGGTAGAGATAAAAATTGCTCGCGCCCATCGCCTTGAGCGTGCCGTATTCGCGGATGTGATCGACCGTCGCCGAATAGATCGTCTGCGCGACGACCACGACGCCGACGAGCAGGCCGAGAAAGGCCGCGATCAGCACGGTGATGCCCGCGCCCGTCCCGAACATCCAGTAATTGCGCTGTTTGCTCGTCCATTCGGCGCGCGTGTAGACGTCGACGTCGGTCATCAGCGATTGCAGCTCGGACTTGAGCGATTCGGGATCGACGCCGGGCTTGGCTTTGACGACAAGAAACAGCGTCTGGTCCTCGCGCAGACCGAAAAAATTCTGGGCGTTTTTGAACGAGGTGAAGACCGGCGGAGAAGTCGTAAAGCTCCGGATGCCGCGCGTGAAGCCGACGACTTTGGCGCGGTGGCCGCGAATCTCGACGGTTTCGCCGATCCGCGAAACGCCGAGCTTGTCCTTGTACAGCTCCTCGATCATCACGGCGTCCGGCTGGTTGAGATCCTCGATGCGGCCTTCCGTGATGTTCCACGGCGCGCCCATCCCGCCCGCGAGATCGAAGCCGACGAGCAGAACGCCGGTGTCCGCGCCGTCCGGTTTTTTCCAGGTGGTGAACTGAAAGATCTGTTTTTCGATCCGCTCGACGCGCGGCGAAGCGAGCGCCTGATAGAGTTTGCGCTCGGAAAACGGGACGCCGTCCTCGGCGTGCGTGACGTTTTTCGAAGCGATCCAGAGATCGGCGTTCGAAAAATAAAGAATGTCGGACGTCGCCCGCTGGAATCCGACGAACAGGCCGAGCTGGATCGAGCTCAGGACGACCGAAAAGACGATGCCGACGAGCGTCACCGTCAGGCGGATCTTGTCGTGAAACAGATTTTTCAGAGCGAGCGATGCCATAACTCAGTTCTTCCCCGGATTTGTCATAACGTATTTAATCAAAATTACACGACCAAACTTCTTAACGGTGTTAAGTCAAAGGACAAAAAAAATCAGCTTTGCAGCCCCTTGATCGTCATTTCGACGACCTGCTCGATCAGGGCTTCCCGATCGACGAACGGGAAATCGGGATGCGAGATCATCAGCGCGGTCACGCCGTGGATCGCGGCCCAGATCGCCTGGCTGACGGTCGCCACGTCGCCCGGTCTGAATTGTCCCAACTCCATTCCGCGTCCGACCTGCCGGACGATATATTCGAACGCCTGCTGGCCGGCCGATCCCTCGTACGGATAATCTTCCTGGTTGATCGCGCCGGCGAGCGGCGTGATCAGCGTCACTTCGTAGTGATACGGGTGGCGCAGGCCGAAATCGATGTAGGCGCGCATTCCCTTGCGCAGACAGTCGAGCGGTTCGCCGACGCCGGCCCGCTCGATCGCGGCGACCGTTTCGATCAGCTTGCCGAAGGTTTCCTCGCAGATCTGTTTGAGCAGGTCGGTCTTGTCCTTGAAATAGAGATAAATCGTCGTCGGGCTGTATTCGATCTGCTCGGCGATCTTGCGCATCGAGACGTTGGCGTAACCCTCGCGCGCGAAAAGCTCGCTGGCGGCGTCGAGAATCTCCTGCCGCAGATTGTGCTTTTCCCTTTCTCTTCTCTCGGCGATGCCCATATTAAATAACGTCGAAAACCTACTTAACAGTGTTAATCTAACAGGCGAAAAAAAATCTGTCAAGCGAAATTTCATCCGCCTGACAGATTTTTTTAGTTTTTGGTCAGAATCGAGCTCGCGGCGGTCGCCGCCTTCCGTTTCAGCCCGCCGAACAGACGTTCGAGCAGGTTGTTGGCGCGGCGGAAGATCCGAAACTCGCTGACGTCGTCGAAGATCGAGTAAAAGACCGGCACCGCGAGCAGCGTCAGCAGCAGACAAAGCGACTGACCGCCGACCACCAGCACGCCGATCGAGCGGTTCGTGCCCGCGCCCGCGCCGGTCGAGACGACGAGCGGGATCATTCCCGCGACGAGCGCGATCGTCGTCATCAGGATCGGCCGCAGCCGGTCGCGGTTCGCCTGAATGATCGCGTCGTAGCGCGACATTCCGCGGCTCCGGAGCTGGTTCGTGTGGTCGATCTGGAGAATCGCGTTCTTTTTGACGACGCCGAACAGCAGCAGCAGCCCGAGCCCCGAAAAGATGTTGACGGTCTGGCCGGTGAGCAGCAGGCTCAGGATGCCGAACGGGATCGAGAGCGGCAGCGTCAGCAAAATCGTCACCGGGTGGATGAACGATTCGAACTGCGCGGCGAGCACGATGTACATAAAGATGAACGACAGCGCGAAAGCGAGCAGAAAGTAAAAACCGGCCTTGCCCATTTCCTTCGACTGGCCGATGTAGCCGGTTCGATAACCGGGCACTTTCTTGATGCCGAGCTCGTTCACATACTGATCGATCGCCGACGTGATGCTCGTCGCCGAACCGCCCGGCCGCGTGTTCGCGAGCAGCGTCACCTGACGCTGGCGGTTGACGCGGTCGACCGAGCTCGGGCCGGTGCCTTCCTTGATCTTGATAAGCCGGTCGAGCGTCACCCAGCCGACTTTCGTCGAGGGCACGATCAGGCGTTTGAGCCCCTCGACGTCGGTCCGGAAATTGTTGATCGCGCGGACGTGGACCTCGTACTGGTCGCTGCCCTCGTTAAAGGTCGTCGCTTCCTGGCCGGCGACGAGCGTGTTGAGCGCCTGCGAGACGTCGCTGATCCGGACGCCGAGATCGGCGGCCGTGTCGCGGTCGACTTCGAGCTGGACTTCGGGCTTGCCGCTGATCAGCGTCGAATCGACGTCGACCGCGTCGGGAATCGTCTTCATCTTCGCGAGAATCTTTTCCGAGTAATCTTCGAGCACCTTGAGATCGGGGCCGGAGATCATAAACTGGACGTTCGCGTTGCGGAAGCCGCCGCCCGAGAACGCCTGCACCTGCTGAACGCCGGTCCGGAGCTCGGGCGGATAGTTCTTCAGGAGCTCGCGCGCGTCGGACATCATCTGTTCCTGCGATTTCGGCCGGGCCTTGATGTCGGTCAGCTTGACGTAGATCGTCCCGTTGTTGACGACCTGCTGCGTGCCGCCGCCGACCGTGATGAGCGTATCGGTGACGCCCTGCATCTTGCGGATGTCGGTCGCGATCCGTTCCATCAGGACGGTCGTCGCCTGAAGCGAGCTGCCTTCGGGCGCGCGCACCGAGATCTCGAACTGCGACTGGTCGTCGACCGGCAGGAAGTTTTTGCCGACGAACATAAAGAGCGGGACGATGCTCAGAAAGACCAGCACGCAAACCGTGATGATGACCCAGCGATGCGCCATCGAAAACCGCAGCAGCACGGTGTAAAAACCGTCGATCTTTTTGTAGAACCAGCTGTCCTTCGAGGAATGGTCTTCCTTGCCGCCGGTTTCCGGGTGGTTCGTGAGCGGTTCCTCGTAATGGGATTCGATCATCCCGTCGCCGGTGATCTTCGCGGCTTCGCCCGACCCGACCGGCGCCGGCGCCTCGGCGATGTCTTCTTCTTCCTTCGGTTTTTTGATGAGCCGCGCGGCGAGCATCGGCGTCAGCGTGAACGAGACGATCAGGCTGACCGCGACCGCGAACGAGGCGGTCAGACCGAACGACGACATAAAGCGGCCGACGATGCCCTGCATAAAGCCGATCGGGACGAACACCGCCATCAATGAAAGCGTCGTCGCCAAAACGGCGAGACCGATCTCGCGTGTGCCCTCGATCGCCGCCTGAAACGGGTTCATTCCCTTTTCCTCGACGAAGCGGTAGATGTTCTCAAGCACGACGATCGCGTCGTCGATGACGATGCCGACCATCAGGGTGAGCGAGAGCATCGTGATCGAGTTGAGCGTGTAGCCCATCGCGTACATCAGCGCGAAGGTCGAGATGATCGAAGTCGGAATCGCGAGCGCGGCGATGAACGTCGTCCGGAAATTCCACAAAAACAGAAAGACGACGACCGCCGCCAGCAGACCGCCGACAAGCAGATGCTCCTCGATCGCGTGGAGACTGTTTTCGATAAAGATCGAGTTGTCGCCGATGATCTGCACGCGATAATCCTTCGGGAGCGTCTGTTTGATCTCTTCGAGCCGCTCCTTGACGGCGTGCGCGACGGCGACCGTGTTCTGTCCCGACTGTTTCGAAACGATCAGCGTGACGGCCGGCTGCCCGTTCAGGAGCGCCTGCGAGCGGATCTCTTCGGCGCCGTCCTCGACGTAGCCGAGATCCCTGACCTTGACCTGATAAGTGCCGCGCGTGGCGACGACGACGTCGGCGAATTCCTCGGGCTTTTTGATCTTGCCGAGCGTCCGGACGCTCGTTTCCTTCTGGCCTTCGTCGAGCCGGCCGCTCGGAAACTCGATGTTCTGGAGCCGGAGCGCGGTCGTGATCTCGGCCGGCGTGACGTTGTACGAGCGCATCTTGTCGGGATCGACCCAGACGTTGATCTGCCGTTCGCGGCCGCCGACGATCGAGATCTGACCGACGCCGTTGACCGACTCGATGCGTTCCTTGATCTGATCCTTGGCGGTTTCGGTCACGTCGCGAAGGCTCGTCGGCGCCGAGACGACGATCCGCAGAACCGGCGCGGCGTCGGTGTCGAGCTTCTGGACGGTCGGCTGTTCGGCCGTGTCCGGCAGCCGCGGAATGACGGTCTGGACGCGGTTTTCGACTTCCTGCGCGGCGACGTTGACGTCTTTTTCGAGGACGAACTGGATAAAGACCTGCGAGATGCCCTCGATCGAAGTCGAGCGCAGTTCGTCGATGCCGCTGATCGTGTTGACGGCTTCCTCGATCTTGTCGGTGACGTCGGTTTCGATCTCCTGCGGCGAAGCGCCGGGATTGACGACCGTGACGGTGATCGTCGGAAAGTCGATCTTCGGAAAGAGATCGACGCCGAGGCTCAGAAAAGAAAAGGCTCCGACCGTGACGAGCGATAAAACCAGCATCGTCGCAAACACCGGACGCTTGACGCAAATTTCAGCTAACCATTGCATATGTTTTACCCTTTGTTCTTATTGACCGGTTCGTCGTTCGTCGGCGGTTGAATGAAAACGGAATCCTCCGGCTATATTCAACGAACGACTAACCTTTTTACCGACTGACGATGACGCCGTCGCCCAGCTTGTCGAGATTGCTGGTCGCGACCGTTTCGCCCTCCTTGACGCCCTGTTTGACCTCGATCATCTCGTTTTCGAGCAGACCGAGCTGGACGAGCCGCTCGTTGGCGACGCCGTCCTTGATCACGTAAATCTTGTTGATCTCGCCCTCGGTTCGAACCGCCGAGGTCGGAACCATCACGGCCGGCTCGGGTTTCGACTGCGCGATCCGGACGGTCGCGAACTGGCCCGGTTTGAGCAGGCCGCCGTTGTTTTCGACTTCGGCTTCGACCGTCAGCGTCCGCGAGGTCGTGTTCAGACTCGGCGAGATGCGGACGATCGTGCCCGCGAAATTCCGGTCCGGATAGGCCGAAACCTGCGCCGAGATGCCCTGACCGACGGCGATCTTGCCGACCGACTGCTCGGGCACGTCGATCTTCAGACGAAGCACCGAGGTTCGGACGATGGTCGCGATCTTCGAGTTCGGGACGTTCGGCGAGATATATTCGCCGACGTCCGAGTTGCGTTCCGAGACGTAGCCGCTGATCGGCGCGTAAACGGTCGTGTCGCTGACGGCTTTACGCGCCTGATCGATCTGCGTTTCGCCGGTCGCGACCGCCGCCCGCGCCTGACCGGCGGCCGTTCGCGCGGTGTTGACGGCGGCGCGCGCCGTGTCGATCGCCTTGATCGCGACCGCCGCGTTCGAGCGCGCCTCGTCGAGCTGTCCCAAAAGCGCGTCGCGCTGCGATTTGCGCTGGTCGTAGATCGACCGCGAAACGTCGCCCGTTTCGAGCAGCCGCGTCGTCCGCGCCAGCTCTTTTTCGGCCAGCTCGAGCTGCGCCTTGATCGATTTGACCTGCGAAAAGCTCTCGATGCTGAAGGTTTCGCCGTCGCCGATGCCGAGCCGCGCCTGCGTCTGCCGGAGGTTGGCGACCGCCTGATCGACGTTCGCGTCGGCCTGGTTGACGGCCTTGCGCTGCTGTTCGAGCTGGGCCTCGGCCTGTTCGAGCCGGATCTGCGCGTCGCGCGGGTCGAGCCGCACCAGCACGCTGCCTTTCTCGACGAAGCTGCCGATGTCGAAATTCACCTCGACGACCTTGCCCGCGACGGTCGGCGCGACGTCCGTCTGCGCGTCGCTCGCGAGGTTGCCGGTCGCTTCGAAATAGGTCGGAATCTGGCGGACGATCGCCTGCGTCGACGTCACTTCGACGTTCGCCGGTTTCGTCTCGGCGGCGTTGGTGTTGGTCTTCGCGCTCGAACCGCTGCAGCCCGAGAGGACCGACAAGGCCGCGGAAAAAAGCAAAATAAATAATGTTCTATTAAAATTTATCAGTTCCATTTATTTTAACTGCCCTTTAGATAACGCGTTTTTACGGAAAAAACCGGTTCAATGTTTCCGGATTCCTTCGAGCACGATCGTCGCGAATTCGCGGGCCGCTTCTTCGTTGGAAATCTTCAAAAGCTTCTGCTCCTTGTCCCAGAGAATGTTGTTCAGCGAATGATGCACGAACATCCCGATAAAGGCGCGGACGACGATTCGCGGCTCGACGTCGCGAAACACGCCGTCTTCCTGGCGCTGGCGGATGTAGCCGCTCAGAAAATTGTAAATTCGCGTGATGAAATTCTCGAAAAAGACCTTCGCCAGATCGTGGCCTTCGAGCGCCGAATGAAGCATCAGCCGCAGGAAATCCGAGTCGGCCTTATGATTGTTCAGCGCTTTCAGGGCCATCGTGTAAAAAACGCCGAAATCGTCTTTCCGCTCGATCATTTCGGCGATGTCCGAAAACGGATCGGCCATCTGCGGACTGCACGCCTTGTTGTCGAGAATCGAGGCGTAAAGCTCGTCCTTGTTCGAAAAATGCTTGAAAATCACCGCTTCCGAAACGCCGGCCGCGTGCGCGATCTCCTTTGTCGTCGTCCCGCGAAAACCGCGTTCCGAAAACAGCCGCATCGCGATTTTACAGAGCTGCTCGCGCCGTTCGTCGCCGGCCATCCGGGTCGTTGTCGTTTCAAAAAACTTATCCAATATTCGCTCCTTTAATTAATAAGTAAGTGCTTACTAACTTTCCTAGTGTCGCAAATCGGAAAAGCGTCTGTCAAGTCGTTTCCAGTAAAAACAATCCGAACCGGCGCGCGAAAAAAAACGTATCAACTTTTCGTGACCGGACGGCATCAAAAGCCGGAACCAAAGAGTTCGTTTTGGTCAATCTTGGAAGACGGAAGGAGAGATAGAAGTATGTCAGAATTTGAATCGGAAGTTAAAAAAGCGGAAGGCGAGCTCGCCCGGGAACAGAGCCTGGTCCCGGTCAGCCCGCAGGAAGAAGAATTCAACCGGTCGTTGGACGACGAGTATTTAGGAGATTGGAAAATGCAAGCACAGGAATACCAGCAGAAGTTTCAGGAAGCGGCGACCAAAGCCCGCGATTTCGCGAACGAAAAATTCGCGCAGGCCAGCGATAAATTCAAGGAGCTCTCGAACAAGGATCCGAAGGAGCTGGTCGAAGACGCCAAGGAATACGCGCGCCGGAAACCGGGCCAGACGATTCTCATCTCGGCCGCGGTCGGCCTGATTCTGGGATTGCTGATCAAGGGCGGACGAAAGTAAGGCGATTTCGGATTTCGGATTTCGGATTTCGGATTTCGGATTTTTCGAGGTTCGGCGATCGGTTCGAAACGGTATTGAAGATAAAGCAGAAAGCGCCGCGAAGAGATTCGCGGCGCTTTCTGCTTTACTGCAAATCAGTCCAGCGAGCGGCAGCGAACGCTTCTTATTTCAGACGAATTTGAAATGATGAGGCCCGTCTCGCTGCCGCTCACTGGACTGATTTCGTCATCCGAAAAAACGACGAGGCACCGGCGAAATTCAGCGCCGGTGCCTCGAAAAGTTTTATGGATCGCTTAAAGGCCGAGCAGCTTGGCTTTCGCGGCCTTGAATTCCTCGTCGCTGAGAACGCCGTCCTTGTGGAGCTTGGCGAGCTTTTGCAGCTCGGCCGTGACGTCCGCTTTCGGCGCGGCTTCGGCTTCCGGCTTCGACGATTTGCTGCCGAACTTGCCGAGCAGCTGGCCGCCGACCTTTTTGCCGACCTCGCTGCCGACGACGCCGCCGACCAGCGCGCCCGCGAAGGTGCCGACGACCGGCAGGATCGACGTCCCGATCGCCGCGCCCGTGACGACGCCGCCGGCCAGACCCGACAGCTTGCCGACCTTTTCGTTTTCTTCCTGCTCGCTCGTTTTCTTTTCGTTGTTTTCCATAAGATTTTCCTTTTAGATTCAAGATTTCAAAATTAAAAGACTTCTCATTATACGCCCGTTCCGGCTTTCCGTTCAATAAAAATTTTCGCCGCTTTCGGCAACTAAAATCGCGGTTCGCCGCATCCTTTCGAAACAAGGAGCAACCCGATGACCGAACGAAAAATCGACCTCGACCGAATCCGCATCGCCGCGCCGTGCTTCGTGCCGTGGGACGCGATGACCGGCGACGCCCGCGTCCGCCATTGCGACGCCTGCCGGATGAACGTCTACAACATCGCGGAACTGACCCGCCCCGAAGCCGAAACGCTGATCGCCGGCCACGAAGGCCGCCGGCTCTGCCTGCGGCTCTTCAAACGCGCCGACGGCACCGTCATCACCAAAGACTGTCCGGTCGGCCTCCGCGCCTACCGGAAAAAAATCGCGCGGCTCGCCGGCGCGGCGCTGACGATGATCCTCGGCCTGTTTTCGGCGTCTTACGGGCAGAAGGACGATAAAAAAGCGATCGACGCCTCGAAACTGGAAATCACCCGCACGGTCCGCGAGCAGAGCGTTTTGAGCGGCACGATCTGCGATTGGCAGGGCGCAGTCCTTCCGGGCGCGGAAATCACGCTTTACAAAGGCAAGATTCCGATCATCAAAACCGTTTCGGACATAACCGGGGAATTTACGTTTTCGGCGCTCACGCCGGACATCTATTCGCTCGAAGCGAAAGCTCAGGGATTTAAAACTTATAAAGTCAAAAATATCAGGATCAACGACCGGGAACAGAGTCGATTGAACATCAATTTAATCGTCGATGGCGAAGTTTTAATCGGAATTTATGCGGGAAACGAGCCGTCGATCGATGTCACCTCGAGCGGCGCGAAAACCGTCATCACGCGCGAGATGATCGAGAAGCTGCCGCACTGATAAAAAATCGTCGGTTAAGCGGCGCGTTCGTAGATGGGCGTTTCGACGTCCCGGCCGGCGTTTTCCGGTTCGCCGCCGCCCCACGGGTTGCCGTCGTGCATCAGGATGATATGCTCGATCACGCTCTGCTTTTCGGGCGTCATCGCCACGAAGCGGACGCCGAAGCCGAGACCGGCGAAAAAATGGACGACCTCGCCCCGCATCGCGAGCCATTCGTCTTCCGCCGCCTTGATCTTAAATGCGACGATCTCGCCCTGCCGGATCGGCGTCACGCTGTCGATAAAACAGCCGCCGAGGCTGATGTCGCTGATCCGCGCCACGTGGCGGCCCGATAAGCCTTCGAGAATGATGTCGAGCGAAACGGCCGTCCGCTCCTGTTTTCTTGGCATATAACAATACTTCCCTTATCTGCCTGAAGATTTTCGTCGTGAAGTCGAGTCGGACCGGAAGAGGCCGGTCCGAATTGAAGCGTCGAGGTTTTCAAAAAGATGATTCTCCCTCGAACATATCGGCATTTTTTGAGGATTACTTTAAAACTTGTCGTCTTTCGATACGTATCGAACCCGTTCGAAACGGTCCGCCGGACCGCGCGAAACCGCCCTTTTTTCAAAGGCATAATTGTTGCAGTTCGAAAATCGAGGGAGGTTGGGCAATGAAAAGAACGACTTGGGGAATCGGGCTGCTCGCGCTTTCGTTTTTGAGTATGGCGATGATGGGTTTTAGCGGCCGCGCCGCGCGCGGGGACGACTTCGATCGGCCGACGCCGACGCCGGTTCCGAGACGAACGAACCCGTCCGACCCGACGCCGACGCCGTCGCCGTATAAGAACCCTTCGGATCCGACGCCGACGCCGTCACCATATCGGAATCCCTCGGATCCGACGCCGACGCCTTCGCCGTACCGGAATCCGTCGGACCCGAAACCGACCCCGAAAAGAAACCCGTCCGAACGGCGGCCGAATTCGGGCGGAATTTCCGGCATCGCTTTTTAGAAAAAAGATCGCCGCCGGACGTTTGATTCGCAGAGCTTCGTGCGCGCCGATTATCTTCGATGCAGATAATCGATCAGCGCCTTGTCGTCTTCGTTGATATGATGCGAAAGCCAGTCGGCCAGAAACTGCGATAGGGTGATGGTGAGCACGTTTTTGCCGCTTTTGTAGCCTTCGATGATCTCTTTGGCTTTCTGCGCGAGCGCCTGATGCTTTTGCCGGTGAACCGCCAGCAGCGGATAATGCGTCTGCATCATCAGCGCTTCTTCGGTTCCGAAATGCTGGATCGTGTAGCGCGCCAGCTTTTCGAGCGTCGGCTGCAGAACGTCCTTGCCCTTGCCGGCGACAATCGAATCGTGAAGCTGGTTGACCATCTGAAAAAGCTCCTGATGCTGGCGGTCGACGACGGCGTGGCCGGTTTTGTAATTGTCGTTCCAGATTGCTATTGGCATAATATCTCCTGTAGATGATTTTTGGGAACGAGGAATACTTATTCATATCGGTTCGGAAACACCGCGACTTTAACCGGAATCCGACGGGCCGAAGCCGACCGCACCGTCTGAAGCAGCTGATTGACAACCGTCCCGCGCATTTCTCGTCCTTCAACCTTATTTCATTTTCGGATAAATGAAGTTTCCGGGAAGTTTTCGTCGCTTTTTCGATCGATCGGCGTTAATGAGAGCCCGAAGCGGGACGATAAGGAAATTAACAAGAGGGTTATGCCTGACACGAACTACGAAGAACTCAACACCATAAAACGCACGGCCCGCGCCGCCTGCTTTACCGGCGAAACGCTGGTCAACATCAACGAATCCTATCTGATTCATTTCGAAGCACTTTACGAGCGCCGGCTGCATTTCGTCGGAACGACGATCCAGTCGTTCGACGACGAGGGCCGGATCGTCGTCGACGTGATCGACGACGTTTCCCGGCACCTCGTTCACGAATATCTGAAGGTCAGCTTCGAAGACGGTTCGTGGCTCAACGTGACGCCCGCGCACCCGTTTTTTTCCGAGGGCCGCGAATTCGTCCCGATCGGCGAATTGGGCGAAGGCGCGCGCGTCCTCGAATACCGCGACGAAGACTGGCGCTGGCTGACGATCCTCGCGATCGAACCGATCGAAGCGCCCGAGGGGATCGAAGTCTTCAATCTCCGCACAAGTCTCACACGCCATTATTTCGTCGAGCACAAGGGCGTCCACAACCTGAAGGCCCGCGCCGCAAAAAAGAGCGAAAGATCACTGTCCGCGCGATGATCTGAATCGACCCGAAAATTCTTTTGATCGGAACCGGGTTGAGTTTTGGCCGACTTGAGAGTCTTATATTTAGTGACGAAACTTATTGTAAAAAGCGGCGATTCCGGTCGCGATGGCCTTTTTGTTCTTCCACTAAAAACACGAAAAAACACGAAATAAATTTCGTGTTTTTTCGTGTTTTTAGTGGATCGATTAAAAACCGCGCACGGGTTTAACGCTCATTATTCCAACAAGTTGTGTCACACGCTATAAAGAATTTTTTGCCTTAAATACGGAAAATCATCGAAGACTTAAATGCCGCCTGACGATGGACGCCAGCTCGTCGAAGCCGACGTCATCGAATTCGCCCGCCGCGACATACGGATTTTCGGGATCGGATGACGGCAGTTCGAGACTGACGAAATAGCGTCCTTCCGCTCGATCGAAAGTCGAGAAGTAAACGAGAACGCCGTGATCGTCACGGCGCGCCACGCCGACCGCGCAAAGATCGCCGTCCCAGCGATCGACGATGTCGAACGCTTCGGCCCCGAGCATTTCCCGCAGCCGGCCGACGGCCCTTCTCAGCGCCGCCGTTTTATCGATCAGCTCATCCATCTGACTATAAAAAAGAGTTTTTTTTCGAAACCGTTCGGGTAAATTCCGCCCGCCCCAAAAACGACCGCAGCGGCCGACAAACAAAAAAGAAAATCGGCAAGCCGTTTGGTCAACGAACTTGCCGATTTTGTTTGAAGCTCCGCAGGTAGGCTCTTAAGCGGGTTTCTCGAATTTATCGATAATCCTGCTATTTCCGCAACATCAGTAATTTAGGCAAAAAAGTCGGAGTGTATGGAACGGATAAAAGAGATAAAAAGGGTAATTTTGGACTCCGTTTGGACACGTTTTTTCTTTCCGGACGACCTTAATTTTTCCAAACGTAGAAAGTCTGTTCGCCCTGTTTGATGACGGCCACGAGGAAACCCGCCGGCGTCAGGGTTGAAATGGAAAGCGAATTCGTCGAGGCCGATTCGAACGCGGACGCCGGCTGCTCGGTGTTGGTGAACGATCCGCCGAAGGAGCTCTGGGTCGAGCGCATGACGCGCGCATTCGCAAGTGTTTTGCCGTCGACGTCGTCGGGCGCGGTCCCGTTGAGAATCGGCATTCGCGGAAAAAACATCCAGAAGGAATTGAGCTGCTGCACGAAATGGAAAAAGCCGAGATGATCGTCGAACTCTTCCTGAAGGAACGACAGGCAGAAAACCGGGACGAGATAAATCTTATCGTCCTTTTTCAAGGTGTACGGGACCGGATCCGCGGCGTATGAATTTTCGCTCGTGATCTTGTTCGCGCCGTCGCCCTTCAAAACGATCTGGTCGAAGTATTTGCCGTCACCGAATCCGAAATAGATGCTGATCGAATCCCGGGAGAGCTGCGCCGGCGTCGCCCGGAATCCCTTTGCGGACCACGAAGATGTGCCGGCGGTCAGGTACACGGTCTCATCGCCGAACGTGAGCGCGGCCGGAATGATTTCCGTAAATTCGGGCGTGATCGGCGCGGCCTGCGCGAGATTGCTTAAAACGAGCGCGTCGCGGCCCTCGTAATCGGAATCGTCGAGCGGGGGCGTATAGGGCAGCCCGGAGCCTCCCGTGTTCGTCCAGGCTTTGACGATCTGCGAATCGATGTCCGACAGAACGTCGCCGGTTTTGGCAAGGCCGAGATCGTAAAACATAATGCCGCCGGGCCGGATCCGCCGCGCCGGGTAATCCTCCGGGCGCGCGGCCGCCAGCAGCCCCTTCGGACTTTGGGCCTGGTACTTCGAACTTCGGACTTCGGACTTCCGGTTAATCTCGATCGTGACGCGCTGGCCGGGTTTGACGGTGTATTTTTTCACGGGTTTTCGGTGGTTTTTTTCGATATTTGGAAGGGCAGATTTTGTTTGTCTCAAAACTCAAAACGGGTAACCTTTTTGTGATTTTAGTTATGAGACGGCTTTTGAGACACACATTCTTTTTCCCGACGCCCAAATAAAGAACTTAAGAGGCTGTGTTTTGAAGGGTTGAAGAGTCTCAAAAAGGGGCGGTTTTGAGACAGCGAAGGCTACTTAATGAATTTTGATCCATTCGTTTTCGGCAACGCTCCAACGTCTTTTTGTTTCTGCCTTAACTTCTTCGACCGAGTTTTGATAAGGGTAATGTTTTTCCGAACGGTCAGCATAAATTTCATACAAATAAAAAACATTTGAAGGCGCATACTGACCAACACAAATCACTAAAGGCTTTTCGGGTTCGATTCTGCCGTGAATATCGTCTGGTGGTATCTGATAAAAATTTGGTTTATGAGTTTCGAGAATTAAAGCCTTTTCATGACAAACTTGTTCGCATGCCTTGAACTCGTCCAATAGCTCAAAGTATCTTTCAAAAGCCGCGTCGTTTCCTAATTCTTCCTCTAATTGATAGAAAGGCATCGAAGTAGACCAATCTTCCAGCCTAGCCGAAACCCAACGACCAAATTCCCAGAAAGAATGAAATTCAATCTGCTGATGTTTTGAAATACTTAAACCACTTAAAAACGAATGCAGGCATTTGAAGGAATAGTCACCAAAACTGCCGAGATATAATCCGGGTCTTTTTCTTAGTGCCTCAAGTAAATCGTATATATCTAAACTCATAAAAAATTGGGAAAAAGAGTGTCAAAAAGGGTCCATTTCGAGACGATTTTTAATTATTTTACCACGAAACAAAAACACTCCCTTTTCAACCTCCCTGATCAACTATATTTCATCCGCCTCGATGCTCGTCTGAACGAATGCGCCGTCGCCCATCGCCGCGACGTCGACGCGGTAGCCAATGGTGAGAAACCGGCCGACCTCCGCGCCGGCGCGATCGAAAAGCCGGAAGAACGTGCCGCGCTCGATCGAGGGCGAATAGCCGATGACCTGCGCCGTTCCGGTCTGCTTTTGCGCCGCGCGCTGCGCGAGCCGTCTTCGCGCGAGCGGGATCGCGAAATAGAGCGGGAGTTCGCCGACCGCCAAAGATTCGACGGCGTTGCCCGGGCGATCGATCGCCGTCATGCCGTCCTGCAGGACGAGGATCTGCGAGGGCCGGCCCGTCGAGGAATTGATCGACGCGTCGCCGGTTTTCGGCTCGCTGAAGGAATTCGTTTCGGTTTTTCGCAGGTGGTCGACCTGAGAGACCGAGACCTGGTACTGGCCGTTTCCGAGATCGACGAGCGTCTCGGTGACGGTTTTGAGCGGCCCGTAATCGGTCGTCATCGCGGCCGCGAGATTGCCGGCTTTGTGAGCTTCGAGAAAGTCCTGCCGGAAAGCCGATTGCTCGCCCGTGTCCGGATCGAAATATTTGTTGTCGGCGTCGACGGCGATCAGGCCGCGCGTTTTTGTTACCAATCGCGACTGGATCTGGCGGCGCGGGTTGCGCGGGTCGGTCGCGTAGGCGACCGTCTGGTTTTCTTCGCGGACGGTGAGAAAGTTCGGCGCGCCGTCAGCAGCAAGGTCCGGCACCTGCGCTTCGATCGCGGTCTGCGACGAGAGGCGTTTGCCTTGGGCGTCGAAATCGTGCGATTCCGTCCGGCGCGAGACGAGCGTTAGAAATTCGATGTAGGTCTCGCGCTTGACCCGGATGATCTCGCTTCGAAGGATCTCGTCCGGCGCGGTCGATGACCGCCATTCCCTGAAGGTCGTTTCCGTTTCCGTCCGGGTGTAATCCGGATCGCCGAAGCTGCCCGTTTCTTCCGTGGTCTGGACGAGCCGGTCGGTAAAGTAATCGGCGTTTGTCGGATCGTTGGTAAAGGAGACGAGAAAGCCGTCGATCTCAGACAGTTCCGGCGCGGAGACGCTCCAGGCGGAGAGCTCCGCGTTCGCGATCGCCCGCGGCGTAAATTCGTCGGGAATCGCCGCCGTCTTGTCGATGATGTAGAGAATGTTTCCGACTGTAAAAATTACAGGCTCGAAAATGCCGATGATCGAGGCGAGCGACTGGAGAAAGCTTGCGGTGATCGGAAAGTCGGCGCGCGTGATCTCGAAATTCGGGATGTTCGTGACGATCTGCGAGAACCCGGTAAACTTGCGGACCATATCGAGCACGTCGCGAAGCGTCATGTAGTTGATCGCGACCGTGTTGCTCGGGATCGCGTTGCCCGCGGTATCGCGGATGACGTCGCCCGGGCCGATCTCGACGCTCGTCCGGCGCGAATTATAAAAAATGGTATTTTCCCGCGGGTATTTGTTGAGCCGGTTTTTCAAAGGCTCAAGGGTTCCGAAGGATAGAGAATCTGAAGGCTGCCGGCCGTTTTGTCCAAGGGCGAAGGATCGGGAATTGAGCTTTCCATTCTCGACGATCGTTTGCCAGCTGATTGCGCCCGCCGGCGTCTCGCGCGTGCCGATCTGAAACGTGTAGGTTTTCGCCGGCGTGATCAGGAAGAGATCTTTTTTAGCGACGTTGACGGAAACGCGCTTGCCGATTGCGCCGCGCGGCGCTTCGATCGAAGCGGACGTGATCCGGATCTCGCTTCCGAAATTATCCAGAAGGCGCGCCGCGAAATATTGTTTGGCGAAGGCGTTTTCGGCGACTTCGTTCAAGATCGGCGCGGGCGAAATGAGAGGGAGCCGCGTCGTGCCGCGCGCGCTGATCAGCGTCTGACCGCGAAAGAGCGACGCACCGGCGGCGTACCCGTGCCCGTCCGCCGAAATGACGGTTTCTCCCGACACGACGGCCGACCGGCGCGGGCGCTGCCAGTTGTAAAGCTTTGTCGATGAATTGACGATCGTCATCAGATTCCGTATCTCGCTTTAAGTTGATTGGCGAAGGCGACCGATTCCGCGTCGGAGAGCGCCGGCGAGAAAAAGATGAACCGGGCGAGCCAGCCCGAAAAATAATAGATCCCCGATGGGTTCGAATGCCCCAATTTCGGCGCGCTCGAAAAAGCGACGGTGTTCGACGCGCTCGAGCCGAGCTGCACGCCGTTCCTGTAGCCTTGCCAGTCGTTCGTTTTCGATTTGGCCGAGTAAACGAGCCACTGCGCGTTAAAGCCGGCGTTGCTGCCCGAGGAGACGCCCTTGCGCGCCGTCGAGCCGAAATCGTCGTAAACGTTACCGTCCTTGTAGGGAACGGCGTTCGGCGCGCCGTCCGTGCCGAAATCCCAGAGCCCCCCGCCGAGCTCGTTCGAGCTGTTCGGATTGTACGCGTATTTCAAAACGGCGAAGGCCTCGCCCGACGAGAGGGCGGAGAGATCCGGCAAGGTCCAGAAATACTGCGCCGCCGTGTTCGCGCCGATCGCGTCGTTCCGGAAAAAGAACGTCCGCCGGCCGTTCGCCAGCGTGCTGAGCGAGATCTCCGGGGGATACAGCGCGTCGCCGGCCGTCCCGTTGTTGGCGTTCCCCGACCGGTCGTAAACGGTACTGACGGCCCCGGCGTCCGGGATGCCGTCGAAAAAGCTGCTCGCCGGGTCGTAATCGATCAGGCGGCCCGCCGGGTAATTGAGTCCGTCGTAGATAAAAGGATTGATCATGTGCTCAAAAAGTAAAGCTTCAGGCCCTTCGCGCCGGTGCCGGCGGCGTCGATATCGACCATGATCTCGTCGCCCTGGGCAAAAGCGGTCGTCGTGATGTTCGCCCCGGTCGCGGCCGTCAGGCTCGTCGCCTCGCTCTGATCGATCGTGAGCTTATCGGTCGTGAAGATCGACGCGCCGTTTTTCTTGACGTTGACCGTGACAGTCCCGCTCGACGAGACCGTCGACAGGCCGCCGATGATCTTATCGAGCGTGAACGCCCGGCGGACGTGAAAGGTGAGCTTCGTTCCCGTGGTCAAAACCGAAACCTCGTCCGTGACAGCAACCTCCGTGTCGGTGTAGCCTCCGCCGCCTCCACCTCCTCCGCTCGGCGTCTGCCACGCGGCGTTCGTGCCGTCCGTCTGCAGCACCTTGCCGGCGTTGCCGGTCTGCGACGGCAGCAAGGAATTTAAGGTCTGATCGCCCGTGTTGGTTCCGGATAGATTCGAGAGCTTCGTTTTTTCGGCGTCGGTGACGAATTTTTTGTTTGTGACTTCGGTGAGCTCGTCCGTGTTCACGGTTTTCGTCGTCGAGATAAAAAGCGTCAGGGGCGAGGAGACCGCTCCGGAGAGGAGATTCAAAACGAGCTCGTCGCCTTCGGAAAGCGCGACGGCGAGCGCGGAGACCGTCCCGATCTTCTGGCCTGAGAGAATGGTAATCGCGTCGGCACCGGTGATGACGACGCCGTTTTTTTCGAGCTCGAAGACGACGTCGCCCGTCGCCGCCTCATCCGTTTTGACCTTGATCACGTTGAGCGTGCGCGCGTCGAGAACCGGCAGATAAACGACGTCCGGCACGGCTCCCGAGAGATTCGGGCCTTCGTAGAGTTTTGCTATTTGTTGAATCATAGTTTAGCCCTCGATAAAAACGAGATCGCCGGCGAGAAACGAAAACTCGATGCCGTCTAAAACTGTGACGGGCGCGTCGAGCAGCGTTTTGAATTTCAATGTCCCGCCGGTCGACGCCGTCCAGAAGCCGACCTTCGCGGCCTCGTCCCAATCGCCGGCGGCGGTCGGAAAGGTGACGGCCGCGGCGATCGATTTCTGCTTGGCCGAAGCCGCTGGAAAATTCGTCGTGTTGTTCGCGACGGCGACGCGCGCGTAACCCCCTCCGGAGAGCTCCGTATCGGAGGCGTCGAGAAGTCCGACATACCACGTCGCCGGCGGCGTAAAATCGCTTCGGCCGAACCATTTGTCCAAGGTCTCGTTGGCGGTTGAAGTTTCTTTTGATGGCATAAAATTAAACCGTAATAAATTTGAAGTTCGCGCCGATGATCCGGCCGTTGATAAAACGCTGCGCCGAAAACGGCTTGACGGGAAACGGTTTCGCGGTGACCGAAAAATCGCCCGTGTCGCCCGCGCCCGAAACGGTGAAGCTCGCGTCCGCTTCGAGCTTCGAATTGATTAAAGCCGTGAGATCTTCCCACTCGTCCCGCATCAGAGTTTCGATCTCGACCTCGAACTGCTTGCCGCCGGTCCAGGGCACCAGCTGCAGCACCGCGCCGCCGCCGATCGCCGGGACGATTGCGCCCGTGATCGTCGTCAGCAGATCTTCGACGTTTGGGATGGTCAGCCGGCATTTATCACCGCCCGCGGTCCCGTCCGACGTGAGATAGATCGAATCGATTTGGATTGAATAGAACCTGCTCATAAGTTAAAAAGTCCGCCGGATCCGCCGGCAAGGCCGAGGCTCAGCCCGGGCATGTCGCCGGGGCCGGGCGACGCGCCGAGGACGTTTGCGCCGCCGTTTGTTTTATCGACGATCTCGATGATGCTCTTGATCCCCTTGACCCCGTCTTTTTCCGCCAGATCGAGCAGCCGTTTTTGATTCGCGTCGAGTCGTTTCTGGACGGCGAGCTGCTCTTTGGCGACCGCTAACTGATCGCGCTCGAAGTTTTCGCGCCGGAGAGCTTCGCGCTCGCGGACGCTCGCCGCTTCTTCGCGGAGCTTGTCGTTGAGATCGAGCGGATTGACGCCGTTCGTCAGCGAGATGAATTTGCGATCGGCGATCGCCCGCTGCTCCTGGGTCTGGTTCGGCTGAAACAGGAGATTGTATTCGTCTTCGAGCCGTTTATTGAGCCGGTTTTGAGGCGTATCGAAGAGCGAGCTGCCGCGCTTCAAAATGTCCTTTCGGTAAAAGTCCTCGAACGACTGCGAGTTTTTGTAGCCGGTCGTCCGCTCGATCGCGTCATACTCCTGACGCTTGAGAAAAAGATAATTCGGATTCCGGCTCAAAAAATTCTGGACGTAACGCTCCTGCTGCAGTTTGTCCTTTTCCGGATCGTACGGGCTCCGGAAATTGCCGGCATCGTTTCGAAGATCGAAGACGCCGAGCCGGTTGTCGATCCGCGCTTCGAAAAGCTTAAGCGAGAAAGCCTTCTTTTCGATCGCCTCGAACTCGGCGATCAGATCGAGGCTGAGGCCTTGAGAGTTTTCGCGAAAATTCCGGAGCGATTTGTCCGCCTCGGAGTAAAGCGTGACGAAAGGATTGCTCGCGTTGGCCCGCAGATACAGCGCGTCGAAAGAGGATTCGTACTGCTTTTGCAGCTCTTTGACTTTTGCTTTCCCCTGCTCGACGGATTCTTTTATTTTCGACTCGATTTCATAGGACAAAGCCTGCCTGGCATTCGGCAGCAGATAGCTCGAACTCTGCACGTTTTCGAGCATCTTCCTCAGCTCCGACAAAGAGTTGTTCGGATTCTGCAGGGCCAGCCGAAAACTCTGCTCGACCGATCGCCTTTGCAGTTCCTGCTCTTTTTTGAAATCCTCGAAGCGCTGGTCGAAGGCTTTGGTCCGATCGGATTCCTTTTTTACTCCGAGAGTGAAGATCTGGGCTTCGAGGGCCTTGATCTCGTCTTCCCGGCGCTGGTTGGCGACCCGGTTCCGTTCCTTCTCCCCTTCGGTGCCGTAGGAGTTGCCGTAGGCGACCTGTGCCGCGGTCAGCTCGTGCAGCTTGACCAGCAAATCCCGCCGGCGCGTGAGCTCCTCGACCGTGCCGCCCTGCAGGAAGGTTCCGAATCTGCGGTCATCGGCGGCGTTCTGCCGCTCGGCTTCGAAGTTCCTGATTATTTCCTGACTGGCGAGAACCTGTTTGTTCATCGTCGCGGCGATCTGTTCCTCGTATTTGAGCCGCTTTTCGGCCTCCGACCGGATATGTTCCGTGACCTTGACGATGCCGTAGCCGATCGCGGCGATCGCGCCGAAACTGACGAGCGTGGCCGAAGCTATGCCGGCGAGCTGCGAGCCGACAAGTCCCGCGTTGACGACCGATTCGTTGATCCCTTCGGGAGCGAATTCCCTGAAGACCGCGCCCAAACCGACGATCCGGCCGTTTTTGAATAAGGTGCGATGGGCACCGCCGCCGCCGGCGACGCGGCCGGCCGATGTTTTGCCGGGGATCGCCGGCGCGGCCCCGTCGCCGGCGCTTACGGTTTGCAGCTTCCTCGCCAGCTGATCGGCTTCGCGCTCGGCCGCGCGCAGCTCCTCGGTCAAAAAGGCGATCGAGGATTTCCGGTTGGGATTCAGGATCTCCCGTTTAATGTTGGCGATGTCCCGGTAAAGCTGCTGCGAGCGTTCCGACGCGCGGACGATGTCTTTCGTCAAACCGTTGACCTGCCCGGCGTCGAGACGCGCCGACGCGATATTTTGAAAGGCCCTGCGCGTTTCGGCCGCTTTTTTCTCCAGTCGATCCAGATCGATAAAGGATTCGTTGGGAATGCGGAACCTGATTTGCGGCTGGATCTTTTCTACCTCCCGCTTAAAATCCCCCAGACGCTGTTTATTTTTGCCGATGACGACATCCGCGTTTCCATCCTTTATTTCTAAAGCTACTGTGAGGTTATCCATAAAAAAAAGAGGCATTTCAGCCTCAATAATTATGGATTAAAAAATTTAAGCGGATTACTTCTTCAGCTCCCGCATCGCGCCGCGCCGGTTACGAGTTTTGAATGTCCTAAATGATATTCCCCGCAAAAATCTTTGCAATGATAGACTTCCAGACCTTCGCCCTGCCCGTTAGAAAGCAGATAATCCAGAAAAGATTCAGCATAAAACTGCGTTGCAAACGGGCGTTTGCGCGTGCAGCTTCTCGCCCGGTGATAGTCGTCATTTGTTTTCGGATTTGCGCGAGTTGTAGCGCTCGATTCGTTCAAGGCGGTGGCGTTCGGCTTTGAGGACTTTGACGAGCCGGTCGGTCATAATCGACCAGGCGGCCGGGCTGGTCGGCTCGATCTCGGAAATATCGATCACGGTCCGGAGAAGATCGTCGAGGCCCCAATTCTTCCATTCATCGCCGGTTTTCTCGGCGAGCGTCTCTTTGAGCGCCTCTTCGAAGGTTTGCCGGTCATGCCGGCATTCCTCGCAGTTCTCGCAGTCGAGATGCTCGGGCGGGAGCTCCGATTGATAAACGGAAAACTCAAGGAATGCCCGGCAGCATTCCCTGAAAATTACAAAAAACTTTCCGACGGGAGAAGGCGCAGAAAATAGCCGCGGACCGCGAAGTAAGCGATCCGTTCGTTGAGCGCCGTTTTTTCCTTGAAAAACCCTCTGACGGCCTCCTCGGTCGAGCATCGCGGCACGGCGTCTTTGAACATGCCTTCGGGCAGCTTCGTCGCCAACTCGGCCAGCACGTCGACGTTTTTCTGATACTCGAATTCTTCCTTTTCCGCTTCGGTCTTCCCGAAGGTTTTCTGGCGGATCGCGTTTTCTTCCGCAATTCCGATCATTCTGAGAAAAAAGGTGATCCTGGTGCCGTAAGTTACCGACACTTCAATTTCATCGCTAAACATTAAAAAAAGTCTCCTTGTCTGGTAAGTAAAAAGCGGGCTTATGCGGGAAGGCGTGATTTTTACCTCCGCGGATAAGCCGGGTGGTTAAACGGCCGCGAATTGCTCGGTCTGGTCGAGATAGGCTTCGGCCCGGAGCGGAGCGTGAAGCGTCGCGTCCTTGTGCGGCGTCGCCTCGATCGAATGCGCCGACCGGTTCTTTTCGCCGACGTAAACCGAGGGCGTCGAAGCGAACTTCATCAAAACGTTCGGAAAGATCAGGCTCGCCCGGTTGCCCGGCAGGCCCATCAAAAACTCGACCGGGACTTTCGTTTCGTCCTCGATCAGCGTGCCCACGGTGTCGCGGCCCGAGCCGAGGATCTGCATCGAGATCGGATAGGTCGGTTTGTCGCCGCGCTCGAAATTTGCGACCTCGATCCCGGAAAACGGAAACGCATCGTCGCCGGTCGGAACCGTGTTGTTCAAAACGATCGTCGCCTGCCAGAACTCTTCGATCAGGTAATTCGAGTTGACCTTGATTTTGCATTCCGCGCCCTTGAGGCCCGGGAGGTTTTCGCAGTCGGGTTCCGAAAAACCGGTCAGCTCCTCCGGCGTGAATCTCGCGAGGCAGACGACCTCGACCGTCACGAGCTTGCGGCGGTTGAGCGTGATCGTGATCGATTCGACGACCATGTTGAAATACTTTTTCGGATTGTCGGAATTTCCTTCCCATCCGCAGGCCATCGAGGTCTTCGCCAAAGCGTCGTCCGAAGAACGCGTCGCGGCGTGATACTTGTTCCCGCCGGCGGTGGTCTGCACGACCGTCGGCGCGCCGGTATTGCCCGTCAAAGAGCCGGCGCCGATCGAAAGGAGCGGCACGTTCGTTTTCGCGAGCTGCCCGCCGAAGGTCACGACAAAGCCGGTCGCTAAAGTTCCGGTAACGGAGGCGATGTTGCCCGGGCCGATGGAGGCGAGCGCTTCGAGCGCCTTTTTGAAGTTCGCGGCCGTCACGTTGTAGGCGAGCGCTCCGGTCGTGCCCGTGAGGCCTTCGAAAGCGAACGTCGCGGTAAACGTGCCGCCGGTCGCGTCGGAAGTGATCGTCTGGACTTCATTCTGCGCGGTGCCGGTCGCGCCGGCCGTCGAGCTGAGGAACAGACAGATCCAGCCGAAAAGCCTTTGCGGCGTGATCGACGCGTAGGAGAGCCGGACGCGCTTGAGCTGCGCCGTCGTTTCTTCGTCGAAAACGTCTTCCTGGCCGCAATCGTAGATCGTTTCGCGCTCGACGACGTCTTCGAACGTGACGCTGCAGTTGTGCCGGGAATCGAGATCTTCGTCCGCGAGCGGGACGTCGAAGGCCGTCTGTTTTTTGAAAACGGACGAGAACGCGTAAAAGGCTTTTTTGAGACGTTGAGGATTAAAGGACATAAATTTATCAATCGGGGCTGAAAATAAGCTCTATTTGCCGACCACCGGTTTGTAAAGCCAGCCGAAGAGCCGGCAAATCGTTTTCGCCTGCGGGTGGTAAAACGGCTTCGACTGGTTTTTCGGGAGCCGGATCGCGGGAGAATCGCCGTTCGAAATTACGCGCAGAGGGTCCTTTTTGTCCCTCGCTCCGATAAAGGCGATGTTCGGTGCGGGCGGCGCGGGCTTTTTAGTTTTCATCAGAAAATATCCACCTTGAGAATCAAATCAATGAAGTGAGAGTAAGCGCCCGTGAGCGGGTCATCAGCAAGAAGTATAAAATTTTGCTGTTTGAGCGGTTGGTGTTCGCAGTCGGGCAGCAATTCCCGGCGGCTCTCCAGAAACTTATTGCGAAGATTCAAAACCAGCGCTTTGAAATCCTTTTCCGAAAAACTTTCGTCGCCGCGGCGCTCGTTGAAACCCCAGACGACATGCGCGTTGTAGGTCAGCGTGACGACCGGCTCGTCGTCGCAGCCGTCCGTCTCGGAGTCTTCGAAGCCGAGAAACGAGATGTAAATGTATTTTACTTCCGTCTGGTCATCAGAGTTCTGGACCGTCAGGCGCTCGACGGCGTCCTGCTTGGAATCGATCAGCGGATTTTCGACGAGAACGTTTTCCGCGCCGGCGACGGATTCGATCTTCGCCTTGAGCGCATCGAGAATCAAGAGCTCTTTTTCGGGTGTGAGGTTCGGCATCAGATTTCGAATTCGCGGCGTTTGTAGCGGTCTAAAATTTCACGCGCCAGGGGCGGCAGCGCGCGCTCGACGACGAACCCCGAAGGCATCAGCTGACCCAAAGTTCCTTTCTGCGTTTCCCAGACTCGCAGAACCGTCAAACGGACGGCTTCTTCGAGGTCGGCCGGCGTCGCCGGATAGCCCCAGCGGGCGGTCACTTTGTAGAGGCCTTCCGGGATCCAGCGGTTTTCGCAGGCGGCAAAAAATGTGCGTTCAAGGCCGAAGCCGTTGTTCTCGAGATAGAGCCAGCCGTTTTTATCCGATTCGTAATAATCGGCCGTGTCGATCGTTTGGCCGTCGAACGTGACGAGCGAGACGCTGCCCGCGACGTGGACCGGCAGCCGCAGAAAGCGCATCCCTTCGCCCCGGACGCGCCTGACGGAAGGATCCGCCGGCGACGGGTTGAAATAGCCGGGCGCGCGCCGGCAGTATGAATCCGCAAAAGCGCAAACGCCGTCCAAAATGCGGCCGATCGCATCTTTTTCAGCGTTCGATTTGGCTTCCGGGATGTAATCGGAAATGAGCTGGTCTTTGTCTGCGTAAGGCATTATTGAGCTTTGACTCCTACCTGTTTGATCGCGTCGATCAGGTTTTGTTTGAACCGGGCTCTGAACTCTTCGGCCGTCGACGCGAAAAAAGGCCGGGCGGCGATGCGGGCGTTTTTTATCTTCGCTCCCTGATCGAGCGCCGCGGCATATTTTTGAGCCGTCGCGACCTGGGCTTTCAATTCGCCGAGGGCGCGCGCCCGGATCGAATTCAGAAGGCCGCCCGTCGAGACGGCCGGCGGCTGCCCGGGCGCGCTCGCCCGGTGAAACTCGAAGGCGACGGCGAATTTCTCGTCAAAGAGCGAAAAGAATTTACGTTTGAACCGGGTGCGGTTTAATTTCCGGTCGGCGGCCGCGCCGCTTTTGAAGATCGCGCCGCGCCGGTAGACTTTGCCGGCGGGACTCGAATCAAGAATTTTCCGTTTTATCAGACTTTCGAGCTCGGCCGCGCTTTGCCGGACCGCTTTGTCCAGGATCCTCCGGCGTTCCGGTGTTTTCCAAAGCGGGTTGTTCAGACTGAGTATTACCTTCATTTTCGGTCGCCGGCTCCGGTTCGCTGCCGTTTTCGTCGCAGGGGCTGAATTCGCCGCTGCGCGTCATCATTTGAAAAGCGGCCGAATTCTCTTCAGCCGCGAAAAGTACGCCGTCGTTTCGTTTGAACCAGGTGATCATAAAATTGATAAAAAAAGGGGAAACGTGAAGTCGAAACTACACATTTCCCTCTGTTCGGTTAGATGTTTGCCGGGAGCCGGTAAACACGGACGGCCATCGCCGGCGCGCCGGTCGCGGCCTGAAACTGGACGTCGATCGAGCCGTCCGCCTTGACGAAGCGGGCCGACTCGAGCGGGCCGATCACCTTTGCCGCGCCAACCCCGATCGAAACCGCGAGATCGCGCGCCGTGTGCGCCTGGACGCCGGTGCCGGCCTTTAAGGTGACGGTGCAGGCCGCGTCGTCGTTGTTGACGAGCTCGATCATCAGCCGGTCGGTCAGCGATTTGACCGGGCAGTTGAGCGTGCCGTTCGTGTCGATCGATTGCGCCGCCGGCTGCGCGACGGCCGCATTCGCCGATAATTCGTTTACTGTAAGATTTGCAGGATTTGCCATAGTTTTATAGTTGAAAGTAACAAGAGATGAGGGACATAATTCGTCGCCACGATCAATCTAGCAAAATAAAAGCGAGCGGTGGTTTCGACGAATTGAAAATTGTCAAGAAACAAGGGCAGTTTTTAAACGGTATTATTATATTATCCAAGTCAGTTAATATAAGTTGCCTAGATATATTGGCCCCAGATAAATTAAAGGTTGTCCGACAAATTGAATAAATTCTATCAAGTTGATAAAATGCCGCAGATTTGATGAAAAAATTATTGATTAACCTGAGGTATTTAGATCAATGTTGTCAAAATTACCTTTTACTAATCGAATTTGCTAAAGATAGTAACTCAACTATCTAAAAATTACTCTTAAATTTTCGACTTAATTTAATTCAGCAAGAGTCAAAGTCCAGATTGGACGATACATTAATATTTTTACAAGAATTAATAGGATATTAAGATTATGGCTTCAGCAAGTAAAATTACACCTTCAAGTCCTCGTCTCGCCTCATTACTTTCAGATGTTGAGCGCGGCAATATAAAAATTCCTGTTTTTCAGCGGCAGTACATATGGAGTGATGAGCAAATCCTTAGTTTGCTTGATTCCATTTATAGGGGATATCCCGTAGGATCGCTCTTAATGTGGGCCACAAAAGAAAAGCTAAACCATGAGCGTAATGTGGGTGGTTTTAAGTTACCGGAAACATCAGAAGATTATCCCGTAAATTATATACTTGACGGACAACAACGTCTAACTACTCTTTACGGAGTATTTCATTCTGATGAAAACACGGCAGATGCAGCATTAGCGGATCGTTTTAATATTTGTTATATACCGGATGAAGATTGCTTTATGCATCACTTACTTGCTGGAGGAAAGGATAAAATACATCTAAACACAATTCTAGATACAACCAAGCTTTTAGCTGAACTGGCCAAGTTTAAGGATGAACAAAAGAATAAGATTGGGAAATTAACTGAAGCATTTAAGGATTATGAGTTTCCGGTAGTTACTATAAAGGAACGAAGCAATAAGGAAGTTTGTAGCATTTTTCAGAGAATTAATTCTTCAGGGACGCCACTAAGCAATCTCGAATTATTAACTGCGTGGACATGGTCCGATCAATTTGACCTGCGTCGGGAGATTGACGAGTTACTAGATGCCTTATCCGACAAAGGGTATGAACAGATTGATCAGTCACTTTTAATGAGAATGTTAGCCTCTCTCACTTGCGATACTATAGATTCAGATGATCTTGTAGATGTTGAGCCAGATTTATTGATAGAAGGAATGAGGATACTAAAAACCGCTATAATGTTAGCAGTGGATTTTTTGGAAGGGCAGCTTAAAGTAAAAAACGTAGTGTTTTTCATTACTGAGCGGTCTAAA
>JAFDVJ010000114.1:9854-39701 GCA_018269075.1 Acidobacteriota bacterium | reverse complement strand
CCGGAGCATTATCTGATGTCGCCGGAACATTATCTGATGTCGCCGGAGCATTATCTGATGTCGCCCGAGCATTATCTGAAGTCGCCCGAGCATCATCCGATGTCGCCGGAACGATATCTGATGTCGCCGGAGCATCATCCGATGTCGCCGGAACATTATCCGAAATCGCCGAACTGTTTGCGGAAAAAACAACTTCCGGAATAAGTGATAAGTGAAAGCTGACAGGTAATCGGACAAATTTACGAAACGGTGACTTTCGGAATAGCTGAGAGCTGATAGCGATTATCAGCTCTCAGCTCTCAGTCATTGCTTCATCGAAAAGCGGCCCCGGAGAAATCCCCGCCGCCCGCCGCCGAAACTATCCGAAATCCGAAATCCGAAATCCGAAATCGACATCAATTCGTCCAGATCACCGAATTCCCGTTCGGCCCTGCCGTTTCCGGGTTTTCGGGGTCGGCGATCCAGCGGCCGTCGACGACGAATTTGTATTCCGTGCGGCCCGGCTCGAGCTCGACGTCGAGCGTCCAGCCGTCGGTCGTGCGCGTCATCTTCAGACTCCGCCGCGACCAGCCGTTGAAATCGCCGGCGAGATTGACTTCCTGCGCCGCCGCGAAGCCCTTCAGCCGGAACGTCTGCTTCTTAAAGCTTTTGAGCTTGCCCTCGGTCTCCGTTCTGACCGCGTCGAGCCACTGCCGGTCGTCGTCGAGCGCCGCCTTTTTCCTGATTTCGGCGAGCGCCGCGAGCTGCGCCGTGTAGAGCGCCTTGCCCGAGACGACCTCGACGTCGGGCGCGACGCCGGTGCCTTCCCAGTTGGTCTTCGTGACGGGGCTGATCGCGCGGCCGATCGGGACGAAGATCGTGAAATGATCGCCCGCGCGCCGGTCGCCGCCGCCGTTCGCGCCGCCGCCGGTCGTCTCGCCGACGATCACCGCGCGCTTGAGGTTCTTGAGATCGTAGGTGATCTCCTCGCCGCCCGAAAACGTCCGGCGGCTCGTCAGGACGTAGATCGGCTTGTCGGCGTAGCGCCGGCCCGGCACCTGCGCGTAGGTCCAGAACTGGTGCGTTTCGTCGGTCGGCCGCCAGTAGATGTCGTTCAGATGAACGGATTTGTCGAAGAAATAGCTGCACAGGAACGGGATCGCGTCCGGGTGCATACTGCCGCCGTTGTAGCGCAGATCGATGATCAGCGCGTCGGTCCGCGCGACGTAGTTCATCGCCGCCGTGTAGACCTCGCCGGCCCAGTCGGGGTTCGTGAAATAGTCGAACCGGATCAGGCCGATATTGCCCCGCAGGATCTCGACCCGCGCGACGCCGAAATTCGCGCGCGCCTGCTCGCGCCGTATCCGTTCGATCTCGTCCTTCGGCGGGTTGAAGAGATCGCCCTCGTCGGGCGGCAGAACGTTCGGCGAATAGCCGACGCGCAGGTGGCGGTCATTGCTGACGGCCTGCAGATCATTGGTCAGCCGGAGCGCAAACTCCGGGCCGTCGGTGATCTTTTGATACTCGTTCTTCCGCATCTTTTCGCGAAGCATCGCTTCGAGCTGGCGCGCGGTCTCGGGGAAAACGTAGTTTTTATTGAGCAGCTCGACGATCTTTTCGACGACGGCCGCCTTTTCGGCCGCGCCGACCGCGTTCTTCGGATCGGCCGTCTGCGCGAACGCGTTCAATCCGGCCAGCAGCAGCACGACGACCGCCAGCAGCTTCCCAATGGTTCGATAATGGTTCATATTGATACTCCTTCCGCTTATCTAACGCGCAAACCGCCGCGAAAAAGGATCAGGCCGGCCGCCGTCTTGCGCCGGGCCGCGCGAAAAAGGCAATATAGAAAGGCGAATTACGAAAATTCGACATCGAAAACGAGAATGAAAAAAATATTACCGGCGGCCCTGCTGCCGATCGTCATTTGTTCGTCGGTCTCGTTCGCGCAGACGCGAACCGGCCGGCGGACGGCGCGAAAAACGACGACCGGCAAAAAATACGCGCCGCCCAGAAAAAAGAAAATGGAAAATACAAACAACGCGGTCACGACCCCGTCGGGTCTGACCTACATCATAACGAAACACGGAACCGGCCGCGAGGTCAAAGCCGGCGACACGGTCGAGGTCAACTACACCGGCCTTTTAACCAACGGCGCGATGTTCGACAGCTCGCTCAACCGCAACGAGACCTTCTCGTTCAGGGTCGGCGCCGGAATGGTCATCAAAGGCTGGGACGAAGGCCTCCAGCATCTGCGCGTCGGCGATCACGCGACGCTGATCCTGCCGCCCGGAATCGCCTACGGCGAACGCGGCGCCGGCGGCGTGATCCCGCCGAACGCGACGCTGATCTTCATCATCGAAGTCGTCGGCGTCAAATAGTCATAACTGGAGCGCGGGCATCCCTGCCCGCCCGCGCCGCGCGCGCAGCGTCGCACGGCGCGCACCCGTGCGATTGAAACGATTCTTTTTATGCGGATTTTAATTGGAGCGCGGGCATCCCTGCCCGCCCGCGCCTCGCGCGAAGCGTCGAACGGCGCGCAATGTCCGCGATTGAAACGAATCTTTTTACCTTATGCGGCGCGGCGTCCGTTTGCGCTCCCGCTTAACGGACGGGCGGGCAGAGATGCCCGCGCTCCAGTTTAGTTGAGTTTCTTCGAATATTTGTCGATCACCGCCCACGTCGAACGGTCGCTGTCGAAGACGGTGTTGAGGCCCTGTTCCTCCATCGGCGGGTCGCCCATGTAATCGTCGCCCGGCTTCCAGAAAATCTGTTTTTTTACGGGCCGCGCCGAGCCGCCGAAGGCCCAGAAGTTCGCGCCCGCGAGGACGTAACCCGCTTTGGCGCTTTTCCCGACGAAGGCGAAAATTTTGTCGTAGTAATCGTCCCGCAGCGAGGTCGACGAATCGATGGCGAACGACTGCGCGTTGCGCGGGAGGCCGAATTCCTCGATGACGAGCGGTTTGTCGAGGCTCTCGGCGACCGCGAGATGTTCCTTCAGGTAATCGGTCGCCTTCTCGACCGTGTTCCGAAAGCCCTCGGCGACCTTGGCGCCCTCGAACCAGCCCCAGTTTTTCGCCCAGATATGGATCGTCAGGTAATCGACGTTCGGGTCGCGGTGAATCTCCTCGAACAATTTCAGGCTCTCGGTGCCCATCCGGCCCTCGTGGCCGAGCGTCACGAGATGGTTCGGGTCCTTCTTTTTGATCATCGCGGCCGTGTCGGCGATCCATTTCTTGTAGTCGCTCTCGGCCGCGGGCCGCATCGGGCGCGGCTCGTTGGCGAGCTCCCACGCCATAATCGCCGGATCGTCAACGTATTTCCTGCCGGTGATCCGGTTCGTCCGGCCGATGACGAGCGCGGCCTGCTCGTCGTAGGCGCGTTTGCACGGCTCGCACGAATAAAACCGGCTGACGATGTCGCGCTGCTCGTCCCACGTCAGTTTGCGCGTCTTCTGATCGTCCGGCACGAGGTTGTTCCAGATCAGATACTGCTGAAAGCCGCCGCTCCATTCCCAGTTGTTGCTCAGAAAAACGATCGCCTTGAGATCGCGCTTGCCCATCTCGGCGAGGATCAGATCGAGGCCGTCGAGCACTTCCGTGTTGAATTTGCCCTGCACCGGCTGGAGCGGCGGCCCGACGCGCGTGACGCCGTTGATCAGCCCCGAGCCTTCCGCGCCGGCCATGATCCGCAGGTTCGTGACGCCGTGCGCCTTGAGAAAATCGAGCTCTTTCCGAAGCCGCTCGACGCCGCGCTTCTTGTCCTTTTCGAGCCCGAGCAGCGTCCCGTACCAGTAATTCGTGCCGATGAAGTAATAAGGCCTGTCGCCGATCATGAACTGGTGGCCTTTTACTTTGACGAACGACGACTGCGCGAACGCCGGCAGGGCGGCGAGACAAACGAACAAGACAAACAAAATTCTTTTCATAAATGAATTTCTACAACAAATCCTCGACCCCGATCTCGATCTCGGGAAACGCGACGAGGTTGAAACGGTCGCCGCGGCGGCAGGTCCTTTTCGAGCCGTAGCCGTCCGCGCCGGGCTCGCGGTAATCCTCGATCGTCTCGTCCTGCAGATTGATCAGCAGATAATGGCGGATGCCGTTGCGCGAATAGGCGCGGGACTTGTCCTCGCGGTCGTAGACGAGCGTCGTGTCGGAAATCTCGACGATCAGCAGAATGTCGGCCGGCGTCGGATGATTTTCGGCATATTCGTCTTCGGTCGGTTCGGCCAGCACGACGTCCGGCTCGGGTTCGGAAAAATCGTCAAGCCGGATCGGGTCCTGACTGCGAACGATCGCCCGGTCGCCCATCAATCTGATCAAATATCTGAGTATTCTTGAATTTACTGACGTGTGTTTCGGTCCTTTCGGCATGATTTCGATAATCTCCCCGTTGAGCAGTTCGAGGCGGTCGTTCTCGGTGTAGATGCCGGCTTCGATCATCCGTTCGTATTCCGAAGCCCTGATCCGGCGCAGGCGGACGCCGGCGGTGACGGTTTCGATAATCGTTGGCTCTAAAACTGCGGACATAATTGTTTACCTCGAAAAGATTTTACAGGACTTTCCCGAAATTTCGCAAAGCTTTCCCGATTTGGCGCGGCGGCGCGAATTCGGTAATCTTGAGTCTTGAGTCTTAAGTCTTAAGTCTTGAGTCTGAAGTCAAAATGCCGGACTCAAGACTCAAGACTCAAGACTATTTTTACCATGAATATTCTTTCGCTCGAAAACGTCTCAAAAAACTACGGGCTCCGGCCGCTGTTCGAAGCCGTCACGCTCGGGTTCGAGGACGCCGACAAGATCGGCATCATCGGCGCGAACGGCTCGGGGAAAAGCACGTTCCTGCGCGTCGTCGCGGGCGTCGAGCCGCCCGACACCGGAAGAGTCGTCCGCGCCGGCCGGAAAACGCTCGCCTTTCTCGCGCAGAATCCGCCGGTCGACGAGGAAAAGACCGTTTTGGAGACGATCTTCGCGGCCGATTCGGGCGTGATGAAGACGATCCGCGATTACGAAACGGCCTGCCGCGAGCTCGAAAAAGACGCGGCCAGCCCGAAGCTGCTCGAAAAGGTCGCCGCGCTCCAGCACGAGCTCGAAATCTCGGGCGGCTGGGAGATCGAGACCAACGCGCGAAACGTGCTCACGAAACTCGGCATCACCGACACGACCGCGCCGATGAAGACGCTCTCGGGCGGCCAGCGCAAACGCGTCGCGCTCGCCCGCGAGCTGATCGTCCGGCCCGACATTTTAATCTTGGACGAGCCGACCAACCATCTCGACGCCGACACGATCGCGTGGCTCGAAGATTATCTCAGGCGCTACACGGGCGCGCTCCTTTTGGTCACGCACGACCGTTATTTTCTCGACCGCGTGACGAACCGGATCTTCGAGATCGACCGCGGCCGCGTCCAGTCATTCGCCGGCAACTACGCCTACTATCTCGAAAAAAAAGAGGAGCAGGAAGCGCTCCGGGCGACCGAAAACCACAAGCGCGAGCGGCTCATCAAAAAAGAGCTCGCCTGGCTCCGGCGCGGCGCGAAGGCCCGCACGCGCAAATCCAAACACCGCGTCGAGGCGGCCCGCGAGCTGATCGACGCGCCGAAGGAAAAGCCGAAGGCCGAGATGGACATCGCGATCGGATCGCGGCGGCTCGGCTCGAAGATCGTCGAGCTCGAAAACGTCTCGAAGGCCTACGACGGCCGCCAACTGCTCGACCGGTTCTCCTATATTTTCAAGCGCGACGACCGGATCGGCGTGATCGGGCCGAACGGCGNNGGCGCGGGCAAGACGACGCTGCTCGAAATCCTGACGGGCCGCGTCCCGGCCGACGCCGGCGCGGTCGTCACCGGCCAGACCGTGCATCCCGGCTACTACGATCAGGAAAGCCGCGCGCTCGACGAGTCGAAGCGCGTTCTCGACTACATCCGCGAAACGGCCGAATACGTGACGACCGACGAGGGCCGGCAGATCACGGCCTCGCAGATGCTCGAAAAATTTCTCTTCCCGCCGGCCGCGCAGTACGCGCCGATCGGCAATCTCTCGGGCGGCGAAAGACGGCGGCTGTACCTGCTGAAAATCCTGATGGGCGAGCCGAACGTGCTCTTGCTCGACGAGCCGACGAACGATCTCGACATCCCGACCTTGATCGCGCTCGAAGAATATCTCGACGATTTCGCGGGCGTGCTCGTCGTCGTCAGCCACGACCGCTATTTTCTCGACCGGACGATCGACCGCGTCTTCCGGTTCGAGGGCGAAGGCCGGGTGCGCGAATATCCGGGCGATTATTCGACGTATCTCGAAATCCGCGAGCGCGAGGAAGCCGAACGGGCCGAAACGGCGGCCGCCGCCAGAGCCGCCGCGCCGCCGGCCGCTTCGCCGAAATCTTCGGACGCGCCGAAAAAGCTGACGTTCAACGAAAAACGCGAGCTCGAAGCGCTCGAGCGGAAGATCCCCGAAACCGAAGCGCGGCTCGCCGCGATCGACGCCGAGCTCGCCGCCTTCGCGAGCGACGCCGGCAAAGTCAACGCGCTTTTTACCGAGCAGCAAGACCTTGCCGCCGCGCTCGACGCCGACACCGAACGCTGGCTCGAACTCTCCGAACGCGCGGGCTGACTTTAGTTTGGGAAGTTTGGGAAGTTTGGGAAGTTCGGGGTGAGAATTTGTTTTTCTGCGGCTTTGCCGCCCGATGTGCGGACGGGCTGTGCCCGTCCGGCAAACGTCACTACCGGATTTCGGCGAAAGGCTGCGCCTTGAGCCGCGCCGCGCGAGGCCGAGCCTCGCATTTTAGTGAGAAGCCGTCCCGGCAAGGCGCAGCCCTGCCGCACATCGGGCGGCAAAGCCGCAGAAAATAAAGTTCTCAAAGATGTGTAGTTACTAAGCAGGCGGCCAAAAATTTCGAGGCATTTAGAAAATTGAAAGCCCGATTTCTTGGGGCTCAGACCGGGAAAGATACGGCCCACCGCTTTGTGCATCTACCGACCGTTGCGCCGGAGTCCGGTTTGCTAAAGACGCGGCCGCGGACTGGAGCGCAACCGTCCCGGTTGCCATGAGCGCGACAGCGCGAACAAACGCCGCGATTTCCCTGACGTCGAAAGCCGGCGAAACGCTTGACACCGCTCGCGCGGCGTTGGCAACCGGGACGGTTGCGCTCCAGTCCGCTTTCGCGCTCCGAAAAAGGTTTTGATACCTGAGCAGACGGCCAATATGCCGGGGGATTTAGAAAATTGTAAGCCCGATAATTGAGGCTCAGACAATTTCTTTTTCCCGCAAAATTTATGGCTCAGTACTTAATGTTCGATCACGGAGCGAAATCGACGTCGGCCAGATCTTCCGTGACGGTGACGATCCGCGGATCGAATCTGTTGGCTTTCGATCTGACGGCGACGACGACCGTCTGGCCGGTCGAAACATTTTCAAACCGGTAAAAGCCGAACGAATTCGTCCGCGTCGTTCGCACGCTGCCCAGACTGTCGGTCAGGTCGACCGCGGCGTTCGGGATTCCGCGGCCGTTTGCGTCGGAAACCCTTCCGGCGACGGCGACATTGGCGGCGGTCGGCGTCAGATTGCTGTCGACGATCGCGAACGGCGAAAGCGATGGCGACCGCGAACAGAGCGTCCGGTTGGCCAGATCGTAAAAATGCGTCCGGTTCACCCAGACCCCGCTCTCGAGGTGCAGGATTCGGCGTTCGTAGAATTCCGTCGGCGAGAGCGCGGCGAACGCCGGCAGATTGAAGCAGACGAGAACTTCGCCGCTGTAAACGGCCGTCGTCGCGATGTCGAAGGCGAGCCCGGTCTGCGTCTGGCCGGCCGGCGGAGCGGGCAGCGCCGAAGTGTCGATCGGGACGCTCTGGACGATTCCGGCCGTCGTCACCGCTTGAAACGTGATCGCCGCGTTTCCGACCGTCACGTTGACGGCCGCCGGCGAAAAGTCCGGCGTTTCCGCCCACGCGCTTTTGCCGCCGGCGGCCGCGAAGCCCGTCGGCACCGTCGCGGTCTTCAGCTTCCCGCCGAGGCCCGCGTTGAAGATCGACTGGATCTCGGCGGCGCTCAGCGCGCGGCTGTAGATCGTCGCTTCGTCGATCTGGCCGTTGAACCGCCGCGGCGAGCCCGAATCCTCGCCGCCGATGAACACGTTCTTGTTCGAATTGCAGAGCCCGGTCGTCCCGACCGTGTTCGACGCGACCGCCGTGCCGTTGACGTAGATCGCCAGCGCCCCGGCCGTCGGGTTAAAGGTCATCGCGACGTGGCTGTACTGGCCCGCGGCGATGCTGCCGCCCTGGAGGCTCGGCTCGGCGCCCGAAGTCTGGTGAATGGCCCCGAAGAGCTGGCCGTTGTTCAGATAAATGGCGAACGAATCGGCGGTCGTCCCGGCCCCGCAGAACGTGAAATTCTGACCCCATTTCGTGACGATCGCGGTAAAGCCCGAAACCGTCGTCGGTCTGATCCACGCCTCGACGGTCAGCGAACCCGCGTAGTTGAAGCCCGGCAGCTGGCCGAGCGTCACGACGTCCGAGGCCCCGGCCGAAAAGTTGAGCGACTGCCCGACCTTTCCGACGGCGTAGTTGGTATTGCCGAGCAGCGTCCCGTTGTTGCCGTTTCCCGAGATGTCGGCCGCATTCCCGTCGCCCGCGATCCACGCGAAGACGTTGGCCGGCGCGGCGACGGCCGTCGGCCGGCACTGACCCGCGACGCCCGCGCCGGCGATCGCCGCCACTTCGGCCGCCGAAAGAGCGCGGCCGAAGACCTGCAGCTCGTCGATCGCGCCGTCGAAGTAAAATCCCGGCGTGTCGGCGTGGGCCCCGATCCGGAACGGCGCGGCGTTCGAAAGATCGCCGTTCCGGGTGACCGGGCTCAGGTTGCCGATCGGCGCGCCGTCGACGTAAAAGACGAGATCGAAATCGCGGTCGACGGTGACGGCGACGTGATGCCACTGCCCGTCGCGCAGATCCGCGCCGCCGACGCCGAAATTGGTAAAGCCGCCGTCGGCGAGCTGGAGCACGAGATTCCCGTTGACGAGCGAGAGCGCGTAACCGAAGATCGGGCCGGCCGTGTCGCGCTTATCGAGAATCGTCATAATGCTGCCGCCCGTCGGGCTCGGCTTGATCCAGGCGTCGATCGAAAAGTCCTGGTTCGAACCGAAATCGAGCGTCGCGTTGTCGGCCGCGACGACGCCGTCGTCCGCGCCGTCGAAGGCGAACGCCGTCCCGACCTTTCCGGCCGCGCCCAAAGTGGTGGTGCCGTTCGCCGTCCCGTGATTGCGGGTGCGGCGGTCGAGCGCCGCCGTGCCGCTCGTTTCGTCGAACGACCACCACGAAACCAGTCCGATCGGCGCGGGAACGCAGGCCGGCGAAACGCCGTTCGGCCGCTTCTGACCGTTGATGCCCGGGAGAGCGCAGACGAAGATCGCCGCGAGCAGCGCGATTCGCCGTAAAATAAAATTTCGTTTGATATCTCTCATAGTTTTTCCTCTTTAACTCTTCCGGCCGGGAAGAGAATTGACGCAGACTCTCCGCGGCGCGCCGGCGATCGAAACCGTATGGACGAGGCGGGCGGCGATCATTTCTTCGAGCCGCTCCCGTCCGGCCGCCAGCAGTCTCGCCGACTCCTCGATCGAAAGCGTCTCGGTCTGCCCGCCGCAAACCGGGCAGAAGACCTCGAACCCGGACGCCGAACCGGTCCGCGTCCGTATTTTCGTGATCGTCACTTTGAGCCTTCGCCGCATAATTTTTCTTGCATTCGCGAGAAATCGTTGTATCCTATCAACATCGCTCCGACACGACCGGAAAGTAACGAAATCGAAACGAAATTTTTCCGAAATTTCGCCGAATTTGATGGATTTGCAGGCCCGCACAACTTATCGCTTCGAAAACGCGGAGGTCGACGCCGACCGCGTTTTGCTGACCGTCGGCGATGAGGAACGGTATCTGCGGCCGAAATCCTTTCAGGTTCTCGTCTACCTGCTCGAAAACCGCGACCGGCCGGTGTCGAAGGACGAGCTGATCCGCAATGTCTGGGAAAACACGGCGGTCACCGACGACGTGCTCGTCCAATGCGTCAAGGAAATCCGGCGCGGGCTCGGCGACGATTCGCACAACCCGCGCTTTATCAGGACGTTTCCGAAACTGGGCTACCGCTTTATCTGCCCGGCGGAAGAATTTTCGATCCCGCCGGCCGCTTACCGCACCGAAGAGATCACGCGCGTCGAATTCGAATACGAGGAAGAGACTCCGGCCGCCACGATCGAAGCCGCGCCGGTGCCGGTTCGCCGGCGCGGCTTTTCGCAGCCGGCGCTCTACTTTGCGGCCGCGGCGGCGGTCCTGACCGCGGCGGTTCTGATGATGGTTTTCTTCGTCCGGCCCGGCCTCCGGTCGAGCGCCGAGCCGGCGCTGCCCGAGCTCGACGGGAAAACGGCGCTGGCGGTGATGTATTTCGAGAACCGGACCGGCGATCCGGCGCTCGACTGGATGTCCGAGGGCATCGCGGATATGCTGATCACCGATCTTTCGCGCTCCCGGAATCTCGCCGTGCTGAGCCGCGATCAGCTTCACCTGCTGCTGCAGCGCAACGAGCTCCTCGAAAAGAACGGCGGTCCGTCCGAAAAAGCGCTCGCCGTGCTGCGCCGGGCGCGGGCGCAGCGGATCGTCACCGGCGGCTTTACCCGGACGGGCGAACGGATCGATCTCGAAGTCCGGATTTTGAACGCCGCGGACGGCTCGGTCTTCGCGGTCGAGCGGCTCGCGATCGATTCGCCCGGCGCGCTGCTCGGCTCGATCAGCCTGCTTTCGGCGCGGCTCGCCGGAAGACTCGGCGCGCCCGACAGCGAAAAACAGGCGAACCTCGCCGACGTGATGACCGACAGCATCGAGGCGTTTCGCTATTACTCGCTCGGGATCGAAAAAACGAACGCCTACCACAACAAGGAAGCGATCGAGATGTTCGAAAAGGCGGTCGCGCTCGACCCGCGGTTCGCGATGGCCTACGCGCGGATCGGCTACACGTATATTCTCGGCTGGGGCCGTTCGGACGAGGGGCGGCCGTATCTCGAAAAAGCCTTCAGGCTCGCGGACCGGCTGAGCTACCGCGACCGGCTCAACATCACCGCCTGGCACGCGGTCGCCAACAAGGAATACGCGCGGGCGATCGAAACCTACCGCCAGATCATCGCCGAGTTCCCGCTCGAAACCGAAAGCTACTGGCGGCTCGGCAAACTGCTCGCGGGCGAGGATCAGGGCCGCGAGGCGATCGACGTCCTCCGGCGCGGCCTGCTGATCGACCCGAACGACAAGGACCTGCACAACATCCTCGGCGGTCTCTATTCGGAACTCGGGATGCACGACGACGCGATCGCGGTCCGCCGGCGCTATGTCGAGCTCGCCCCGGCCGAGCCGAACGCCTACGACAGTCTCGGCCTCGCCTATCAATGGTCGGGCGATTACGAATCGGCCGCCGCGAATTACGAGCATTCGCTCAGGCTCAACCCGAATTTCGAGGTCGCGCTCTTTCATCTCGCGAACACGCGCTTTCAGACCGGCCGCTACAACGACGCCCTCGAACTGCTCCGGAGAGTGATCGAGATCGCCCCGTCGAACGCCGAAAAAGCGCGCGGATGGGAGTATATCGCGATCGTTTATCTGCGCAGGGGCGAGCTCGCGGCGGCCGAAAAGGCCTCGCTCAAGGCGGCCGGAATTGAAAAGGAATGGGCGGCGTCGGCGATCGTGCTGGCGGCGCTCGGGGGCGATTTCAAAAAGGCGGAGACGCT
This sequence comes from Acidobacteriota bacterium, assembly GCA_018269075.1. Taxonomy (GTDB): domain Bacteria; phylum Acidobacteriota; class Blastocatellia; order Pyrinomonadales; family Pyrinomonadaceae; genus JAFDVJ01. The sequence goes on along the minus strand of JAFDVJ010000114.1, from coordinate 27,971 downwards.
CACCGACGACATCTTCGTCAAGGCGATGGTCAACGACCGCGGCGCGCGGATCAAATCGCGGCTCGAATTTTATCATCGCGGAGTGATCGCCTCGAAAAAGCAGCAGACCGAAGAGACGCTCGCCGCCTTTCGCGAAGCCGTCCGCCGAAAACCGCCGATCTTTCACATCGACGCCTTTGAAGACTGTCTCGCCAACGCCTTGCTCGAATTCGGCCGGTACGACGAGGCGATCGCCGAATACCAGCGGATTATCGCGCTCAATCCGAATTATCCGCTCGTGCGCTATAATCTCGCCCGCGCCCTGCAGGCCAAAGGCGCGCGCGCCGAAGCGCTCGACAACTACCGGCAGTTTCTCGAAACCTGGAAAAACGCCGACCCGGACATCCCCGAAGTCATCGCCGCCCGCAAAAATCTCGAATAACCGCACCGCCCCCGCAGAACTGTTCGGCACGATCATTGATTAAACGCACTTTTAATGATTTTTGAGACAAACCGCCGCGAAATTTGCCGGTAAATGAAAAGCCCGGCCGGCGAGCGGCTGTTTTTCGGTCCGCGAAACACACTAAAAACACTAAAAAGACACGAAAGAAATTTAGTGTTTTTGGTGTTTTTGGTGGATCAAAACCGGCTGTTCGCCGGGCTGACGAATCAAATTCAATCGAAAAACGCGGCTCACGAACGACTCGCCGTTTCGGTCAATTACCGTGCCGAACAACTCTGCCGACCCTGAAAATTTACCCTCCAATCCCCGGCCCGTCACGCTTCCCGAACTTCCCTTTCCGGCATCATTCTTGCCGGCTTCCCGCTTCGGATTTTATTTTGACAACATTTTACGAATCGGGACTGTTTGTAACTTACGCGACAAACCGCCACCGGTTCGCCGATTTATACTGGCTTTAAATTTTGAACGAGGAGAGCAGGAAAAATATGAAAAACGGCGGCCATTCGAACTCGAACGATATGAATTCGAACGGCACCGCAAACGGCAGCGTCAACCGGCGCTGACCGAAACGAAAAATTTTTGCGGGCGGAAGCTCCGGTTTCCGCCCTCTTTGGGAGTAAACTATGAGAAGACAGAGTATTTTGACCATTTTACTGACGATCGCGGCCGGTTTCGGGGCGGCCTGCAACAGCGACCATAACGCGCCGAACCGCGAACAGCCGAATATGAACAACCGCGCCGCCAACTCGGCGACGCCGGCGAGCCCGAGCCCGGCGAACGACGCGAAAAATCCCGACTCGGCCTTTCTGACCGAAGCCGCGCAGGGCGGAATGGCCGAAGTGATGCTCGGCAGGCTCGCCGCGAGCAAGGCGCAGAACCCGGACGTCAAGAAATTCGGGCAGCGGATGGTCGACGATCACACGAAGGCCAACAACGAGCTCAAGGAGCTCGCCGTCAAAAAGAATTTCACGCTGCCGACCGACGTCAACGCCAAACAGAAATCGCTGATGGATAAGCTCGAAGGCCTGTCCGGCGCGGATTTCGACAAGGCCTACGTCGACGCGATGGTCGACGATCACGAGGAGGACGTCGACGACTTCAAGGACGAAGCCGAAAACGGCAAGGACGCCGACGTCAAGGCCTGGGCCGCCAAAACCGTCCCGACCCTGCAGTCGCATCTCGATATGATCAAGGGCATCCAATCCAAAATCAAATGATTTCGGATTTCGGATTTCGGATTTCGGATTGGTTTTCTCGATGGAACCTATTTGGTTGAAATCGAATCGTTCGAATCCAGACAAATCCGAAATCCGAAATCCGAAATCCGAAATCGTTATGAGATTTCTTTTATTCTACGCATATCTGTTTCTGGCTTTGAGCTGCGGCGGCGCGCCGGCGGGGCTGGCCGACGGCGCGACGGTTTCGACCGCAGCGGGCGACGGCCGGTTTCGCGTCGAGACCGTCGCGAGCGGGCTCGAAGTCCCGTGGGGCTTTGCTTTTCTGCCCGGCGGGAATCTGCTTTTCACCGAGCGGCCGGGCCGCGTGCGGATCGTCGAAAACGGGCGGCTGCGCGCCGAGCCGGTCTTTAAGGTGCCGGACGTCGAGCCGTCGGGCGAAAGCGGGCTGATGGACATCGCGCTCCATCCGAAATTCGCCGACAACAGGTTCGTCTATCTCGCCTACGCCTACAACGCCGACGGCAAACGCGTGAAAGTCGTCCGCTACCGTTACGACGGCAGCACCTTCACCGAGCCGAAAACGATCATCGACAACCTGCAGGCCGCGCAGTTTCACGCCGGCACGCGCTGCCGGTTCGGCCCCGACGGCAAGCTCTACGTGACGGTCGGCGACGCGACCGACCGCGCGCTCGCGCAGCGGATGGATGTCCTCAACGGCAAGACGCTCCGGCTCAACGACGACGGCAGCGTCCCGCCGGACAACCCGTTCGCGGGCCAAAAGGACGCGCGGCCGGAAATCTGGTCGGTCGGTCACCGCAACGCGCAGGGCCTCGCGTGGACGGCGGCCGGGCTGATGATCCAGACCGAACACGGCCCGTCGGGCTTTGACGGTCCGGGCGGCGGCGACGAGGTGAACATCGTCGAAGCCGGCAAAAACTACGGCTGGCCGATCGTTTCGCACCGCGAAACGAAGGAGGGACTGGTTTCGCCGCTTCTCGAATACACGCCGGCCTGCGCGCCGGCGAGCGCCGTGATTTATCAGGGCGCGGGGTTTCCGGCATTTCAGGGAAACCTCTTTTTCGGCTGCCTGCGCGGCGAGCGGATCATCCGCGCGGTGCTTGACGGCCGCACGGTCAAGAGCCAGGAAAACCTGCTCGAAGGCAAATACGGCCGGATCCGCGAGCTGGCCGAAGGACCGGACGGCCTGCTCTATTTCTCGACGTCGAACCGCGACGGACGCGGCTCTCCGGCCAAAGACGACGACCGGATTATGCGGCTCGTCCCGGTCAAATGATTTAAGGAACAGGGAGGAAAAAATTATGAGTAAATCGGGAAGTAAAATCGACCGGCGCGAAGACGCCGATCCGAAACGCGGTGAACACGAATACGGCGACGTCCAGTTCGCCGATCCGACCAACAAAAAATATCCGATCGACACGGCCGAGCACGTGCGGGCCGCGTGGAGCTACATCAACCACAAGGACAACGCCGCGAAATACGATGCGGACGAGGTCGAAACGATCAAATCGCGGATCAAGCGCGCCGCCCCAAAACACGGCATCGAGATCGCGGAAGACTAGGCCCGGACGATGACGAGCGTAAAGTTCTGGCGTTTTCTCGCGCTGATGCTGACGGCGTTCAGCCTGAGCCTGTCGATGGCGCACCTGCTCGAATTCCCGCGCCGGATGCTGTTCGAACGCGAGCTCTGGGTCCGCGTCACGGTCATCGAAGGAGTGTACGCGCTCTTCGGCTCGGTCGGCGCGGTCTTCGAGGTCGGCGCGATTGCGGCGACGTTCGCGGTCGCCTATCTCGTCCGCCGGCGCCGGGCGGCTTTTTACTGGACGCTCGGCGCCGGCCTCGTTTTGCTGATCGCGCTCGTCAGCTGGATCGTCTTCGTCAACCCGGCCAACGCCGAGCTCGCGCGCTGGCTGACCGGACCGGTGCCGGCCGACTGGACGAAAACGCGCGATCGATGGGAATACGCGCACGTCGTCAACGCGCTGATCAAGATAGCGGGCGCAGCGGCGCTCGTGATTTCGGTAGTGCGCGAAACGCCGGCCGAACGCGAAAAAAGATGAGAGACGAGCCGGAAGATTTCAGGGAATTTAAGACAAGGAGTGAAACTATGAACGATTTCGAGAAAAACCTCGCGCCCGACGAGCCGGGAAACCCGCCGAACGAGCCCAAACCGCCGGAGAACCCGGACGTGCCGGACGATCCGAACCCGTACCCGGTGACCGATCCGCTGCCCGAGCCGAATCCGAACCCGGATCCGTTTCCCGTGCCGCCGGAGCCGATCCCGCAGTATCCGCCGGACGTCGTGTTTTGAGAGTTTTGAGTTCCGCCTTCAGGCGGCTTTTTCCGGCAGGTTACAAATCATTCCAGAGGCACGGAAAAGGCCGCCTGAAGGCGGGACTCAAAACTTATTTCTTGAGCCGGTCGATGAACTGCTTGCGGAATTTCGCGACCTTCGGCGCGACGACCGCCGCGCAGTAGGGCTGCGTCGGATTGTTGGCGAAATATTCCTGGTGATAGTTTTCGGCCGGGTAGAAGTTCCTGAATTCCGTGACTTCGGTGACGATCGGCCGGTCGTAGACGCCGGCTTCGGTGACTTCCCTGATGATCTCTTCGGCGGTCTGTTTCTGCTCGGGCGTGTGATAAAAGATCGCCGAGCGGTACGACGTGCCGATGTCGTTGCCCTGCCGGTTGAGCGTCGTCGGATCGTGGACGGCGAAAAAGACGCGCAGAATGTCGGCGAAGGAAATTTCCGCCGGATCGAAAGTGAGCTGGACGACCTCGGCGTGGCCGGTCGTTTCCGAACAGACCTCGCGATACGTCGGGTTTTCCGTATGCCCGCCCGAGTAGCCCGAAACGACGTTCGAAACGCCCTTCAAATCGTCGAAAACCGCTTCGACGCACCAAAAACATCCTGCCCCTAAAGTTGCTGTTTCCAAATTGTTCGTATCCATAATTTTATTTCAACACAAACGGGTAAAGGATACAAAAGCGGCGAAATATTCCATAAAATCGAGTCTTGAGTCTGGAGTCTTGAGTCTTGAGTCCGCGTTATGCACGGAATTCGTCCTGAACGGCCGCGACTTTGCGGGCGGCAGCCGAAATTATCGTTAGTGACAAAACTTATTGGAAAAAGTATCGATTCCGGGTGCGTGCGCTTTGTTATCTATCCGCTAAAAACACTAAAAACACTAAATTTCTTTCGTGTTTTTTCGTGTTTTTAGTGGATATTTTAAGAACCGCCCGCGGGTTTAACGCTCATTATTCCAACAAGTTGTGTCACGCACTATAAACAGACTCAAGACTTAAGACTCAAGACTCAAGCGAACTAAATCCCGAGATCGCCGAACGAAGCGACGGCGTCGTGATGGGTCGGATGGCGGACGATTCCGTTGCCTTCGCGGATCGAGAGCACGGTTTGCAGCTCGGCCTCGCGGGCCGCGTCGAGCTCGGCCGGAACGTCCGAAATGAAGAGAATTTCCGAAGCGTTCGTGCGCAGATCGCGGGCGATCCGGCGGTAGCTTTCCGGTTCCTTTTTCGCGCCCGTCGTCGTGTCGAAATAATTCGCGATGAACGGGCTCAGGTCGCCGGCGTCCGAATATTTGAAGATCAGTTTCTGGGCGAGGACGCTGCCCGAGGAAAAGATCGCGACCGTGCGGCCCTGCTCGGCCCAGCGCACGAAGGCCGGCGCGACGTCCGGAAAAAGATGGCTCGCGAGCGTGCCCGATTCGTAGCCGCTCTGCCAGATGCGGCCCTGGATGTTTTTGAGCGGCGTCGATTTGCGGTCGACGTCGATCAGGAATTTCAGGTAATTGGCGATCGATTCCGGCGCGTCCGCATTGAACGCGCGGCCGTAGATCTGGTTCTGAAAATCGCGATGATACTCGATCTCGAGCTGTTCGATCTCGGGCCGCAGCTCGCCGAAATGCGCCGCGACGAACTCGTCGAGCCGCGCCTTCGCGAACGGAAAAAGCGTTTTATGGACGAAGTCGATCGGCGTCGTCGTGCCTTCGATGTCAAGAAGAATGGCTTTTATCATTGATCGGGTAAATCGTTACGGCGACGCTCGCCCGCAGCGCGGCGATTCTCCGCAACGCGGCCGGATCGATCTCGACCTGAAAATCGTTCGGAAAATTTCCGCTTTCGAACCCGGCGTCGAACTTTCGCGTCCGGCAGCCGCGCCAAATCGCCGACGATTCGGGCGACAGATTTTCGAGCGCGTCGCAGAACGCATTTAAAATATCATTTATCTTACCGTCAGGAAACGACGAATGATGCCCGAATACCGCAAAATTATTTCCGTCCGGCTTTTTGTCGTGAACCATCACGCGGCACTCGCGCTTTAATTCATCGACCAGCAATCGCAGATCGCCGGCGGATTCGATCTCGAGATCGACGTTGAGGAATTCGATCTTCACCGCGCTCGATAATCGGCGTCGCGGCCGCTGTCCGTGTAATGCGCTTCCCAGCCGGCCGGGTCCTGAAAGAGGCGGATCGCGCGGACCGTCCGGTCGGCGCACAGATCGAACCAGTGGCGCGCGCCGCGCGGGACGCGGATCAGGTCGCCCGCTTCCATCTCGATCGAAAAGACGTCGCCCGTTTCCGGCGCGATGTGAAACAGGCCGTGGCCCTTGACGATAAAGCGGATCTCGTCCTCGGTGTGCCAGTGTTCCTTGTTGAACCGGTCGAGCATCGCGTCGAGGCCGGGCGTCGTCGGGACGACGTTGATGACGTCGGCCGTGACGTAGCCGCCCTGCGCCTTGAGCCGTTCGATCTCGTCGGCATAGGCCGCGAGAATCTCGTTCTCGGTCGCGTCGGGCGACACGCGCGCCTCGCCGGCGTCCCAGCGCTCGTAATCGACGCCCGCCGCCGCCAGATAAGCCGCGATCTCGGTCACTTCGGTCAAGGTCAGATTTTTATCGGGAACTTTTACAACTGCCATAATGATCTATTATACGATGTGGGATGTCGGATGTCGGATGTCGGACTTCTTTTATCCGAAATCCGAAATCCGAAATCCGAAATCCGAAATCCCATACCGGTCTATTTTTTCACGATCCGCGCCGTCGTCGTCACCTGTCCGACGTGCCGGGCCGCGTGTTCGGCGATGTGAAAGAGCAGGCCGAAGAGCGTGGTTTCGAGCTTTTGACGGCCGACGAAGCGCGGTTCGAAAAGCCGGTCGGGCGCGACCATCTTGCAGAAACGGAGCGCGTTGCGGAGCGCGGCGACCGCCTGTTCGGTCAGCTCGCGCGCGTCGTGGCCGGAATCTTCCGAGTTTTCGCGTTCGAGAAACTCGCGCTGCAATTCCGACAGCTCCGCGCCGCGCGCGTAGGTCAAAAGCCGGTCGGTGCTGCCCGCGATGTGCCTGAGGTGAAAGGCGACCGCCGGCGCGCCGTTCGGCCTCGCGAGCAGCTCGTCGCGCGTCAGGCCGCCGGCGACGCGTTCGAGGTCGTCGATCGCCTGCACGAGCGCGTGCGCGGCCGGCATCAAAAGCGGCGCGTAGCCTTCGAGTTTTCCGTTGAGCCAGGCTTCTTCAGCCATCGTTTTTCCTCCTTGTTTCGTAAATTCCCCAGATTTCTCCGGCGATTTCCCCGATCCGCGGGCCGGCGGCCGTTTCCTCGTCGAACCAGCGCCGGAGCTCTTCGCGGACGATCCGTTCGACATCGTCCGCCGACCGGCAGTCGCGCAGGCGCGGCAGGATCGTTTCGGCCTCGGGCTCGTATTCGTCCGCGTTGAAGCCGAAATCGAGGCCCGTCGGATCGTGCCGGAAAAGAATCTCCGCGACGGCGTCGAACAATGCGCCGTATTCGCGTTTGGCCCGGCGCCGCGCTTCCAGAATCTCTTTTCGCGTCCGGTTTCCGGCCGTCATCGCTCGCCGCCTCCCTAATATTCGCGCAAAACGAGCTTCAGGGCCTCGTTTTCCGGTTCGAAGCCGGCGCGCCGGTAAAAATCGATTGCGCGTTCGCCCGGATAGACGAGCAGCAATTCGAAATCTTCGGCGCGCGCCCAGTCGACCGCGCGTTTCAAAAGCTCGGTCCCGACGCCGCGCCCGCGAAACGCCGGCTTCGTGTAAACGTTCGTCACATACCCGAACGCGTCGCGCGGGCGGCACGGCCGCGGCACGAGCGCGACCCGCTGGACGAAAAGATGGGCGACGATCTCGCCCGCTTCCGCGGCGACCCAGTAAGCGCAGCTTTCGGCGTTCGAGCGCAGAAAATCGACGCAGATTTCGAGAAACTCGGACTCGTCGACGACGGCCCGCTCCGCGCCGTCTTCCTCGCGAAAATCGCGCCGCATCCGCGCGAGCTCCGCGAAATCACGTTCGTCGGCGAGTCGGCAGATCATCGCAGACAGCGCCCCAGCACCTCGAACAGGAATTCGAAGATTTCGACGTGACGGCGCGCTTCGGTCACGTCCTCGCCCCACGTGTAAAGCCCGTGCCGCCGCAAAAAGATGCCGTGGCAGTTCGGTTTCTCGCGCAGGACGTTGTCGATCACGTGCGAGAGCGCGATGTAGTCCTGCGAATTTTCGATGATCGGCACGAATTCGCGGTGCTCGTGCGTCCGGACGCCGGCGAGACCCTTGAGCATCTCGAAGCCCTCGATCTCGATCGCGCCTTCCTCGTAGAAAACGTCCGAGAGGATCGTTCCCCAGACCGAATGCGTGTGGAGAATCGAACCGGCTTTTTTCCGGAGACGGTAGATCGTCAGATGCAGGAGCGTTTCGGCCGACGGCCGGCCGAAGCCCTGCAAAACCTCGCTGTTGTCGTCGATCTCGAGAAAATGCGTCTCGTCCAAAGCGCCCTTGTCGTTGCCGCTCGCCGTAATGCAGAGCCGCAGCGGCCGGTCGGAAATCTTCGCGCTGAAATTGCCGCTCGTCCCCATCACCCAGCCGCGACGATAGAATTCGTAACCGGCAAGCGACAGATTTTCCGAGACTTCCTTAAAGTTCATCACTTTAAAGTCTACCCAACTCGGAAGCGGGAAAGCAATAGAAAAGTGGAGAATGGGGAGTGGAGAGTGGAGAGTGGAGAGTGGAGAGTTCGGAGATTTAATTTCTTTGACTCTCGACTCTCGACTTCTGACTCTCCACTCGCTACTCTCCACTCTCCACTCTTCTTTCGATGAGGATCATTTCGCGGTCGACATCGCGGCCGACGTCCGAGGGGCGGCGTTTGACCGGGACGTCGGGGATCACGCTTTCGTCCTTTTGCGGCGCGAGCGGGGCCTGAAAATAGACGGGAATGTCGATTTCGATCCGCGAGGCGGGCAGATGGAGAAAGAAATAATTGCCGCCGTTGATGCCCTGCCGGCTGCCGCCGGTCGGCTGGCCGACGATCGTCGCGAGCCGGTGGGTCTTGACGTAATCGAGAAACTGGAACGTCGCCGAGGCGTTGCTCGCGTCGGCGATGACGAAGGCGCGGCCGCGGAAACTGTCGGCGGCCGGCTCGACGGCCGGAAAGCTTTCGAGCTTTTCGTCCGGCAGCAGCTCGTAATAACCGTTTTCGGCCTTTTTGTAGGCGGTCGCCGGCAGGCCGTTTTTGAGTCCGGCGAGCAGCTCGTCGCTGTAGGTGTCGAGATATTTCGCCAGCTCGGGCTGCGGCCCGACGCTGCGGACGAGCCGCCGCGACGCCGCGTAGGGCGGCAGCGTTTTCGAGGCGAGATAGCGCGCGAGCTCGAAGCCGGGCTCCATATCGCCGCCGCCGTTGCCGCGCAGGTCGATGACGAGATTCGCGACATCGCGCGCCCGCAGCTCGCGGAAAGCGGCGGCGAGAAACTCTTTGAATTTGACGGTCGTCAGCCGCCACGTCAGCGAGTTGGCGATCTTCAGATAGCCGAGCGTCCCGTTCCGGCGAAGCTCGAAGCGCCAGCCGTCGTCGTAGGTCGGCGGCGGCCCGAACCGCGCGGCCATCGCCGCCGACCGCTCGGATTTGGTCAGCGCGGCGGCGCGGAAAGTCCGGATCTTCCCCGTTTTAAAATCGCGGACGACGAACTCGAAGGAGTCGTTTTTGACCGGAAAGAAAAGCGGGTAGTAGAGATCGAAGAGCGCGAACCGTTCGGCCTCTTCGCGCGTGAGCTGGAGCGAGTCGAGCCGGTGGCCGCGCGTCGAAGTGCCGTCGGCCCGCGTCACGGTGAGCAGCCGCGCGACGATCTCGGTCACCGGGACGCCGTCGATTTTCAGGATCTCGCTGCCGCGCGCGAGCTTTTCGGGCGAAGCGTCGGCCGTCACGAGCATCCGGTCGTCGATCAGCCGAAAATAAAACGGAAGCAGCGCGCGGCGGTCGAAAACCCGCGCCCGAAAATCCTTTTCCTGATTGAGCGGATTCGCGAACGTGTGGCCGCAGTCGATCCGGCTGACGAGCTGCGCGACGACGACGAGAAACTCGCCCTCGCTCGCCGCCGGCCCGAGCCGCGCCGCCGCGTCGGCAAACGCACGGTCGAGCGCCGCCGGCGCGATATACCGGTAAACGCCCGGATGAATCGTCGTCAGCGTCCGCCGCAAAACCTCGAGATCGCCCCGCATCTCGTCCCCCGTCAAACTCTTCATCCCATCGCCCGCGCCCCGCCCGACGCCCGCCGCCAAAATCACCAAAACTACCACCACCGCCGTCAAAAATAATCTGTTTTTCATCATTTCTCCCTGAATTATTAGTTTGGGAAGTTTAGGAAGTTCGGGTTGAATGGGGATTACTTTTTTTCGATGTAAATTCGAACCGCTCAAGGTCTAAACTACTGAAATAATTGATAATTGAAATTTGATAATTGATAAATGCGGGTCTCAATCCGAAGCTTTATCAATTTTCAATTATCAATTTTCAATTAATTTCAGAGAGTTGAGCCCGATTGTCGAGCCCGGTCCAAGGATCGAAATATTTCCTTCGGGATTTCGAGGCTCTGTCAAAAATGTAATCCCCATTCAAGAAGTTCGGGGAAGATTTTCTTCTCCCCGACCTTCCGCGTCTACCCGAACTTCCCGAACCTCAAAAAATCCGAAATCCGAAATCCGAAATCCGAAATCGTTCTGATTTTCTCTCCGCCCAAAGAAAAAAGCGCCTCAAATCAAGATTTGAAGCGCAATATTTATGATTTGAAACACGCCGATTTGGGATTTCGGATTTCGGATTTCGGATTTCGGATTGGTCTGCGGCCGGACGCTTCGATTTTAAACGAATAGCCGTCGCTTCGAAACAAATCCGAAATCCGAAATCCGAAATCCGAAATCGCCCTAATGTATGCCGAGGAATTCTTTTTCGAGGACCGAGATTTCGACGAAGTCGAGCGAGAGGTGGTTCGACGAGATGCGGTTGCGGCCGTCGGCTTTGGCCTGGTAGAGCGCCTCGTCGGCGGCGCGGATCAGTTCGGATTCTTCCATCCCGAACTGGACGAGCGTCGTCGCGACGCCGACGCTGATCGTGACGGTCGCGCAGGTCGGCGATTTGCGGTGCTGGATTTCGAGGGCGCGGACGTTGTCGGCGGCCTCCGTAGCGATCTTCATCGCGCCTTCCAGATCGGTCCCGCCGAGAACGATCGCGAATTCCTCGCCGCCGAAGCGCGCGACGATGTCGGTCGGCCGGTGAATCGTCGCCTTCAGCGCGGCCGCCACGCGGCGCAGACATTCGTCGCCCGCCTGGTGGCCGTAGGCGTCGTTATAGAGCTTGAAATGATCGATGTCGATCATAATCAGCGAGATTTCGGTCTTGAAACGGATCGCGCGATGCCATTCGGCCTTGATGAACTCTTCGAACATCCGCCGGTTGCCGACCTTCGTGAGCCCGTCGGAATTGGCGAGCAGCTGGAGCTCTTCATTGACCTTTTTGAGGGCTTCGGTCTTTTCGTTGACGAGCTTTTCGAGCAGGCGCTCGCGCGCTTCGAGCTGGCGGACGCTGTATTTCCAGATGATCAGCAGCGACACCGTCGCGACCGCGAGCAGCGCGAGATAAAATTCCCAGGTCTGGTAGAAAAACGGCTTGAGCTCGATGTTCAGCGACGCGCCCTCGGCGTTCCAGATGCCGTCGCTGTTGGCGGCCGTCACGAGAAAGCGGTAAGTGCCCGGCGGCAGATACGAATAATTGGCCGTCCGGTGCGTGCCGGCGTCGATCCAGTCGGTGTCGTGGCCCTCGAGCTTGTATTTGAACTTGATCTGGTCGGATTTGATGAGGCTGATGCCGGTAAAGTTGATCTCGATGTTTTTGCCGCCCGGTTCGATCGTCAGCCCGCCGCGGACGCTGACCTGTTCGCGTTCGACGGTCGCCGATTCGATGACGATCGCCGGCGGCATCGGGTTGTGCGATTCCATCGACGGGTCGACGATCGCGATCCCGTCCTGCGTCGGAAACCAGAAACGGCCCTGCTCGTCCTCGAGGCTCGACGGCTGGCGGCCGCCGTTGCATTCGTTGTTGAGCATCCCGTCCGGCGTCCCGTAGCCGGTGCTGATCAGCCGGTCGGTCAGACCGTCGGCGAATTCGTTGAGCTGGCGGCGGCTGACGCGGTAGATGCCGCCGTTCGAGCTGATCCAGAAATCGTGACGCGCGTCCTCGCGGATCGCGAAGACGCCGTTGTTGTAGAGGCCGGCGGCCGCGCGGTAATTGAAGAACTTCCCGTCCTTGAAGCGCGAGAGGCCCTCGTCGTAAGTGCCGATCCAGAGCGTGCCCTCGTCGTCCTCGTAGATCGTCCGGACATAGTTGCCGGCGAGCCCTTCCTTATCCGTGTAGTTGATGAACCGGCCGTTGCTGAACTGCGAGAGGCCGCCGTAGCCGCCGAACCAGAGCCGGCCCTGCGAGTCGGCGAAGATCACCGTCATAATGTCGGCGGGCAGGCCGTCGGCCGTCGTGTAGGCGCGTTCGAGCCGGTAGTCGCGAAACCGCAGCAGGCCCTTGCTCGTCGCCGCCCAGACCGTGCCCTCGGCGTCCTCGTAAAGCGCCTGCGTGTGATGTCCCGAACCGGCTTCGACGAGCTCGACGTAGCCGTTTTCGGCGAGATAGATGCCGCCCGCGACGCCGATCCATAATTTGCCGTGCGAATCTTCGAGCAGCGACTGGATCGAAATATCCTCGTTGACCCAGATGTCGGTTTTGGTCGGGATCGCGCCGCGCTGTTTGAAATCGACCGGCTCGAAACGGCCGTCGCGGTAAAGATTGAGCCCCTTCGCCGTGCCGACCCAGATGTTGTTCTCGCGGTCGCGATAGATCGGGTAGACCTCGGCGTTGCTGAGGCCCTCGGCGGTGCCGGCGGCGGTGATCACTTTTTTCCGGAGACGGTTGAGGCCGCGCTGCGTGGCGAGCCAGATCGTCCCTTCGCGATCGCGGAAAACGCCCTGAATGCTCGTGTCGGTGAGGCCCGCTTCCTTGCTGAAGACCGTGAACGCGCCGTTTCGGTAGCGGACGAGGCCGAGACCGGGATTGGTCACGCCGCCGTTCGCGAACCAGAGCGCGCCCTCGTCGTCTTCCCAGAACGAATGAAAATCCGTCCGCGGCGGAAAGCCGGCTTCCTCGCCGAACGATTCGATTCTGCCGTCCTTCAGACGGGCGAGCGTCAGCCCGCCGATCCAGAGACCGCCCTCGCGGTCCTCGTAGCCGGCGACCGACGAATTGAAGTTGTCGATGTGATGCGCGTAGACGAACCGGGTGCCGTCGGGCCGCGTCTCGGTCGTCTCTTCCGGCGTCAGCGTCCAGACGCGGCCGTCGCGGCCGGTCTGCGTCACGACGGCGTCTTTTTTCGCGTATTTTTCCTTGAAGACGAATTCGCCGTCGCGCAGGTAGTACCAGGTTTCGGTCGTCGCGTCGCCGGTTTCGACCTCGACCGTCAGTTCGTCGTTCGCGTCGCGCCGGAACCGTCTGATGTAGCGTTCGGGAACCTGATCGGCCGTGTAGGACGTGAAATTGCCGTCGCGGTAGACGGTCAGCACGCCGTTTTCCATCGTCGTCGCGTAGAGCGTGCCGTCGCGGTCGCAGTAAATGCCGGTGAACCGGTTGTTGATGATGCCTTTCGTGGTGCCCTTGGCGAAGGTCGTGAAGCGGACGCCGTCAAAGCGCACGAGCCCGTCGAAGGTCGTGAACCAGAGATAGCCGTCGGGCGTCTGCGCGATCCCGCGAATGCCGTTCTGCGGCAGCCCGTTGTCGGTCGTCCACGAATCGAACCGGTACTGGCCGGACACGCGCGGGCATCCGGCAAAGAACAGAAACAATGGAAATATGAATAAGATTAAAAGTAATCTTGTCGGAGGTTTCATCGAACGACGGTTTGGAATGAAAAATAAGCGCGGAGCGGAAGGCTGGGCCCCTATTTATATTAAACTATTTAGCTGCACCAATAGTCAACATCTTTTTACACGGCCGGCGTCGTTTATTCCGGCCCGGCGGCGGCCGTTTCCTGAAATTCCTTCGGCGCGCGGCCGGTGAATTTGCGAAAGGCGCGGTTGAAGGTCGCTTTCGAGTTGAAGCCGCACGCGAAGGCGACGTCGAGCAGCGACCGGCGGCGCTCGCGGGCGAGCGTTTCGCAGACTTCGCGGATCCGAAATTCGTTGACGAAATCGTTGAAGTTGCGGCCGAACCCGCGATTGATCGCGTAGGAAAGCGCGCTCGTGTTGACGCCGAGCTTTTTCGCGAGCTCGCCGAGCGTGAGCTGCGGTTCGCGGTAGATCTTTTCGTCGCGCATCAATGTTTCGAGCCGGCGCTTGAGCCGTTCGAGCTCGTCGTCGCTCAAAACGGCGCGGCGGGCCGCGTCTTCGGTTTCGGGCGGCGCGGGCCGGAACCGGACGTCGATCGTCCGCGAGCGCAGATAGCCGGCGAGCGCCAGATAATACGTCGCCAGCGCGAGCACGACCTCGAAATAAAAATACTGGACGTAGGAGAGATGAAAAACGAAATTGTTCGTGAAATCGAAGACCGCGCCGAGGACGTAAACGACGGTGAACACGTAGAGAAAATTGCGGAGCCAGTCGAACTTGATCCGTTCCGTGTCGGAAAAATTGTCGTCGAGCCAGCGCCGGTATTTTCGGTAATGGCGGATCGCGAGAGAAAGAAAAACGAGGTTCCACAAAAATTCCGTCAGAAAAACCGTCGATTCGAACAGGCGGCCGTAGCGGTCCTCGAAATCGTTCTTCCACTCGACGCCGTGCGCGAAGAGAAAAAGCCGCGCGCCGAGATAAACGACGGCCGGGACGAACAAAAGCAGTTCTTTCGGGGAAAATTCGCGGCGCGCGTCGGTCAGGTCGCGCGTGTAGAGCCAGATCGCGACGCCGGTCGCGTAATACACGCCGAACGGGAAATAGGTCAGCCACGGGTTCGCGTCGTAGACGCCGGCAAAGCCGATGAACGGCGTGACGAGCGCCGAGCAGAGGAGAAACAAAAGCAGCGCGAGCCAGTAATCGGCGCGCGTGCCGTCGCGCCGCCCGCGCCGGACGAGGAGCGCGATAAACACGACGCCCTGCAGGAGCGCGATAAAGCAGATC
Source organism: Acidobacteriota bacterium (assembly GCA_018269075.1). Taxonomy (GTDB): domain Bacteria; phylum Acidobacteriota; class Blastocatellia; order Pyrinomonadales; family Pyrinomonadaceae; genus JAFDVJ01. The sequence continues at coordinate 12,887 of JAFDVJ010000114.1, read as the reverse complement.
AGGCTGCGCGGGTTGAAAAAGTCGATCATTGGTCGATTTCGGATTTCGGATTTCGGATTTCGGATTTTCGAAACCTGAATTCGCGTTTTCTTTAAGGATAGTAAACCCGATAATGACGGGCTGAAACACTCGATCAATTGCCGCTAGCTGTCAATTAATCCGGATCTTACTTTACGGCTTTTCTACCGGGCTTCGAAATCGAGATCGGAAATATTGTCGTCGACCGTCAGGACCCGCGGATCGAACGCGTAAGTTTTGTGCCGGACCGCTACGACGTAGGTTTCGCCGGCAGCGACCCCGTAAAATCGAAAATAGCCGAACGAATTCGTCCGCGCAAGCCGCCGTTCGCCGTTCGCGCCCGTCAGTTCGACGACCGCGCCCGGAATGCCGCGCCCGTCCGCCGTCGCGACGCGGCCGCCGACCGCAGCATTGGCGGCGGTCGGGCTGCTGACGGTCAGCGTGTAATATCCGCTCGTCGCGCAGCCCGTCGGCGAAATGCCGGGATTGAGCGGCGTCCCGACGACGAACGAAAAAACGCCGGGCTGCGTCGGGATGCCCGAAAGCGTCCCGCCCGCGAGCGTCAGCCCGTTCGGCAGAGTGCCGCTGTACAGCTGCACGGACGGCGAAAAGGCCTGACTGTAGGCGACGCCGTTGACGGCCGCCGGCAGCGACGCCGGGCTGATGACGGCCGTTCCGCAGTTGCTCGAAGGGATCGCGGTGCCGGCTGTCAGCGCGAGCTCGCAGAGCGGGCCGAGCGTCGCGGTCGCCCGCGTCTGCGTCGGGTTGCCGGTTTCGTCGACGAACGCCGCGCGCGTGCCGCTGCCCGAGGCCGGCGTCGCCGTCAGCGGGACGCGCTGGCCGGCGGCGGCCGGCGTCGCGAGCACGTCGTAGATCAGAACCGTCGTCGCGCCGGCGGCGACCGTTCCCGGATTCCACGAGATGTTCCCCGTCCCGCCGACCGTCGGCTGACTGATGACGCTGCCCTGCCCGACCTGCGCGTTGCCGCCGTAAACCGCCCCGCCGCCGGGGACGTTCGCCGTCACCGTTTTCCCGGCGCTGAAGGTGATCACGTGGGGGGTCGGGTTGACGAGCCGGACGACCACGCGCTCGCGGACGGTCTGCCCGGCGACCGGCGGATTCGGACCGGAAAAATGAACCATATCCTGTTCGAGATAGGGTTTCAAGGGCACCCCGCCGGTGTCGGTCGGAAGATAGATCCGCAGGGCGTTGGCGGCCGGATTTCCCGCCGGCGGGTTCGCCGCCGCCTGATAATTGCTGAAATAGAGGCTGGCGTAGTTGCCGTTCGGCGTACCCAAGGTCAGATACGAGTTGATGACGGCATCGAGCGTCCAGATCCCGTATTCCCTGGCTTTGTTGTCGTTCGTCCAGCCGCTGACCGCGTCGCGCCGCCAGCTGTTGTCGCCCGACAGCAGCGTCGAATCGAACGATTGGGTGAACCCGCCCGTCCGGCTCGACAGGTCCAGCGAACCGGTGTTGCCGTTGTTGACGTCGAAATCGAAATCGTTTTTTCCGCAGCTGCAGCCCGAGGTGATGTAGGGGTAGAGCGTGTAGCCGCGCGAAACGGTGCCGGTGACCGGCGGATTGACGCCGATCGAATAGACCGAGTCGGCGTAGACGTTGAGCTCGGTGCCGCCCGCGCCGGAAGTTCCGTCGTGGGCCCGGAGCCCGAACGCGTTGATGTCGTCGCCGGTCGTCACGGCCGACGACATATCGGCGGACAGCTGCCAGTGGCCGGGCGGAATCGTCGAGCTCTTGATCCGGAGATTATCGACGAAAAAGAAATCGCTCGTGCCGTAGCCGGTCACTTCGACGAACCGGACGCGCGTGTTCGTCGAGATAAACGAGCTGACGTCGTAGCTGCGGGTCGTCGCCGCGACCGTGCCGGTAAAGGTTTCGAGCGTCGTCCACGCCCCGCCGCCGTTGGCCGAGATCTGGACCCGCATCTGGTCGCCCGGCTCGACGCCCGCCGTCCGGCAGTTGAAGCTCAGAAAAGCGTCCGGAAAGCCGGTCAAATCGGCCTCGCGCTCGATCGTCGAGACCGCGCCGCCGTCGTCGCCGATCTGCAGCTCGCCGGCCGTCACGCGGATGTTGCCGGTCGCCGCGCTGCCGTCGTCGTTGGTTTCGAGCCAGTCGGCGTTCCAGTCGAGCGTGCCGTCGTTGGCGTTGTAGGCGGCCACCGAAAAATTGTCCTGAACCGAATCGCCGGTCGAATCGAGCAGGGCCAGCCAGGCGTTGTCGGCGCCGGCCGGCGCGGTCGCGTCGCCGGTCGTGAAGGTCGTATTTTCCGACCGGCCTGAAGGGTTCACGAGCGTGTAGCGAACGGACGAATTGAACGTCGAGTTGCGGGCGCGGTCGCGGCCGGCGGACGCTTCGCCGGTGCCGCCGAGTCCGACGTCGGCGTCGAAAATCTCGACGGTCAGGCGGCCGAGGCCCGGCGGCACTTCGATAAAGTAGCGATGCGCGGTGTCGAGGCCCGAAAGATCGGAAACGTAATCGCCGTTGCTCAATCCCGCGCCGCCGCCCTGAATGGTGATCAGCTGCGTCGTGCCGGTCGAGGCCGGCGGGGCGGGCGCGGCGGCGGCCGGAAAGCCGGCGGGGCCGCTCGAAAAAAAGCCGGCGGCGGCTAAAAAGCCGGCCGATAAAAGGGAAAGATAAAACGATCTGAAAGTCGGGGCAGTCTGTTTTTTCATTTCGGTTTCCGGCGGTTCCCGCCATATTCAAAAATCGGAGAAATTTCCGGCGGTTCGATCCCCGGACGCGTTGATTTTACAGGAATTACTCGTTTGACTGCAATCGACCGCAAACGAACCGACCGTCATTTTGCCGGACGCCGGGCTGCCGCCTGATTTTTCGAAGGTTTTCCGGCCGAAATCGTTTTTTGCAGAAGAAGACAGAACTGTTCGGCACGTGCACAAACGCAGTTTTAATGATTTTTGAGACAAAACGCCGCCAAATTTGCCGGGAACTGAAAAGCCCGGCCGGCGAGCAGCTGTTTTTCGGTCCACGAAACAC
>JAFDVJ010000114.1:0-9796 GCA_018269075.1 Acidobacteriota bacterium | reverse complement strand
CGAACGACTCGCCGTTTCGGTCAATTACCGTGCCGAACAGCTCTGGAAGAAAGTTTCGGATTTCGACTCAAGACGCAGGACTTCCCCCCCGTCAGCCGCCGATAAAGCTCATCGAGCGCGAGGCGGGCGCGAACTGTTCGTCGTTGATCGTGTGGCGCGGCTCTTTCCGGTTGACGGCTTCACGGATGAAGCGGACGATTTCCGCGCGGTCGGCGCCGCCGCGGAGCACGTCGCGCAGATTGTGCTCGCGCGTCGAGAAAAGACAGGTGCGAAGCTGCCCGTCGGCCGTCAGCCGGATCCGCGAGCACGCGCCGCAGAACATCTCGGTGACCGGCGCGATGATCCCGATCTCGCCCGGCGCGCCGTCGGCGAAGGCGTATTTCCACGCCGTCGCGCTCCCGCGCGTTTGCTCGCTGAGCACGAGCGGAAAGACGGCGTCGATCGTCTGCCGGATTTCGCGGCCCGAAACGACGAGTTTTCGATCCCATTCGTTTTTCGAATCGAGCGGCATATATTCGATAAAACGCATCGCGAGCGCCTGTTCGCGCGCGAACCGGGCGAGCGCGACGATTTCGTGATCGTTGCGGCCGCGGACGACGACCGCGTTGACGCGGACCGGTTCGAGGCCCGCGCGCTTCGCAGCGGCGATCGCGGCGAGCGTCTCGGCGAGCCGGTCGACGCCCGTCAGATCGCGAAAATTCGCCGGATCGAGCGAATCGAGCGAGACGGTCACGCGGTCGAGCCCGGCCTGTTTGAGCGCCTCGGCGCGGCGGTCGAGCGTGTGGCCGTTGGTCGTCAGGGCAAGATCGAGCAATTTCGGATTTCGGATTTCGGATTTCGGATTGGCTTCGGGTTCGGTCAATAATTCCTTCGAAACGTTGGCCGGATCTTTGAGGCGGGCGATTTTTTCGACGAGGCGTTCGACGTCCTTGCGGAGCAGCGGTTCGCCGCCGGTCAGGCGGATTTTTTCGATGCCGAGCGCGACGAAGATCTCCGAGATCTCGACGATTTCCTCGAAGGTCAGGATCGTTGCCTTGCGCGCGAGCGGCGGCTCGCCGTCGGGCAGGCAGTAAAAACAACGGAAATTGCAGCGATCGGTCAGACTGATGCGCAGATCCCTGATTTGTCGGCCGTACGAATCGGTCAGCATAAACTAGATTTTAGATTCCGAACCCGCGAAAGGAAAGCCCCGAACGAGCGGAAAGCTCCTCCGGGGCTCAAAAAATCCGAAATCCGAAATCCGAAATCCGAAATCACCTGTATGCTTCGGCGATCTGCCGGAGCTGCTGAAGCGTTTTTTCCTTTTCGACGTACGGGAGCCGCGCGATGATCGTCCGGAGCTCGGCGATCAGGTTGTTGAACTCGGCGCGGTCGGTGACGTCGGTCGGGCCGTTGTAGACGGTTTTCTGCTTCGAATCGGCGACGATCGGCGACAGGTAATCGGTGATGTTCCTGAGCGCCTCGGCGGAATTTTTGCCGTTCGGATGAAGGTTCAGATACTCGCCGAACCGCATCCGCATATCGAACAGGTAGCAGTTGACGTAGCCCTCGCACTCGCCGGGCAGCGGGTTGTTGGCGGCCTCCCAGGCGATCGCGTCGGAAACGGTCGATTTCTTGTATTTGTCGTGGAGGTTCCAGAACTGGTTGGAAACGACGATGAACTGGCCGGCCGGCTCGTTGTAGACGATCTCCTTGTCCTGCTGTTTGAGAAACTCCTTGTAGGGCGAGCTTTCCTTCTGGCCGGGATCGATGGTCTTGAGCGCCGAGCGGAGCGCGAGCAGGCGTTTGAGCTCGATCTCGGCCGATTTGTCGGAGTTGTCGAGCTCGCCGTCGACCTTCGAGATGAATTCGTACATCTCGGAAGCGGACGCGAAATCCATCTGCGGCTTGTAGTTGCGCTCGACGATCTGGCGATAGATCTCGGTTTTGGCCGAGGCGTTGAGATCGCTCGTCGCGTTGGCCGAGATCCAGCCGGTCGCGGTCTTGCCGGCGGCCGTGTACTGGACCTTGTACCACGACGGGTTCTTGTCCGAAACTTTGAGGACCGTGCCGAGCCGGGCGTGCGAAACGGTCGAGGCGTCGGCGCGGGCCTGGCTCTTGATCGGGACCGAAAAGGTCGTGACGATGATCTGCGGCAGCTCGGGCGTGACGGTCGAATCGGTCCGGACCGGCGTCCGGTCGGTCGATTTCGACGTCCGGTCGGTTTTCGGCCGCGTGTCGGCGGTGTTTTTGGGAGTCGTTTTGGCGGTCGTCGGCTTCGTGTTCTTCGGGCTCGTCCGGTCGCTGCGGTTTTTGTCGGCGGTCGTCGATTTCGCGTTTTTGGACGTCGTGTTCCTGTTTTTGTCGCTCGTCTTCGCGTTTTTGTCGGTTTTCGAGCTGCGGTCGGTTTTCGAGTTTTTGTCTGTTTTCGCGTTTTTGTCGGTTTTCGCCGTCTTCGCGTTGCGGTCGTTTTTGGACGAGGTTTTACTATTCGCGGCGGTCGTCTTCGAAGTCTTCGAATTCTTCGCGTTCCTGTCTTTTTCGTTCGTTTTCCGGTCGTTCTTAGTGTTCGCCGTTTTGGTTTTCGACGTGCTGCGGTCGGTGTTCTTCGCGCTCGTCTTCGAGTTTTTCGAGGGCGTCGGCTTCGGCGTCGGTTTCGATTTCGCCTGCGTCTTCGGCGTCGGCGTCGCTTTCTTTTTCGGCGTCGGCGTCGGTTTCGCCGCTCGGCGCTGCGCGCTCTCGACCGTCGTGGCAATCAAAGCAGGGGCGAAAAGCATCAAAAGAGCCAGAAACAATCCGGCTTTCGGGCGTGAAATCTGTTTGGTAAATCTTGAAAACATTTCTTTCTCCGTTATTTTCGACGGCTTTTCCTTAAAGCCTCGGCGTTTCTCTGCAGACCTGCAAGTTTCGTCCGTTTCATCGCGCTGCGGCGAAATTTTTCGGCGTATTTTTCGGGTGTAAGCGATAAAATCTCGTCGAGATCGGCCGTCACGTTGCCATCGCGCGGCTCGAAGCGGCGTTCCCCGGTCGGTTTTTGAAAGCGATTCCACGGGCAAACATCCTGACAAATATCACAGCCGTAAAGCCAACCGCTTAACTCTTCGACGATTTCTTCGGGAAATTCCGGGGCACGAAGTTCGATTGTAGCATATGACAAACATTTTCGTGAATCAACCCTATAAGGAGCGATGATGGCTCCGGTCGGACAGGCGTCGAGACACGCGGTGCAGCTTCCGCAGTGGTCGGGCACCGGTTCGGCGTCGGGTTCGAGCTCGACGTCGAGGACGAGCTCGCCGAGAAAGACCCACGAGCCGTAATCGGTCGTGATCAGGTTCGAATGCTTGCCGATCCAGCCGAGCCCGGCGCGCGCGGCCCACGCCTTGTCCATAATCGGCGCGGTATCGACGCAGATCTTCCCGTCCGCGCCGGGAATCAGCGCTTTGACATAATCGAAGAGCGCGCGCAGTTTTTCTTTGAGCACGTCGTGATAATCGTCGCCCCAGGCGTAGCGCGAGACCTTGCCCTTCGCCGGATCGTCCTCGTGGGCGTGCGGCGTGTAGTAGTTGAGCGCGACCGCGACGACCGTCCGCGCGCCGGGAAAAAGGAGCCGCGGATCGGCGCGTTTTTCGGGTTCGCGCTCCATCCAGCCCATCGCGCCGTGACGGCCGGCGGCGAGCCATTCGCGCAGGCGTTCTTCGTCGTCGCGCAGAGCTTCGGCGCGGGCGATTCCCGCTTTGTGAAAACCGAGTTCGAGGGCTTTTCTTTTGATCGATTCCGAATGTGAAGCCACAGAAAAGATTTTGCCACAAAACCCGGCTTTGTTTTAATCAGGGCGGAACAAATGCCGGGACGCGGCCGTTTTCAATTCGGCGGATTCAAACGGATCGGGACGAGGATTTTCGCCGGCGCTTCGTCCCGCGCCGATTCCGACGGCGAGCTCACGATAAAAAATGAAATTTGCAATAGATTTGTCGATCGTATTTCTCTGCGGGCTGGTTTGGGCCGGCCTGACGGCGTTTCTCCGGCTGAAGAAAAAGAAAAGCATCGTCTATTTGATGTTCTTCACGATTTTCTACGTCTACATAGTCAAGGTTCTCGACTACACGCTCTTTCAATTTCAATCCCTGTTGCTGCTCCGGTATTTTATGCCGGACCTCGTCCTGAACGGCCAAACGGCCGGGGAAAACATCAATCTGATTCCGCTCGTCACGCTCGCGCCGCCGGATCTGAAAACCTCGCTGCTGAACGTCCTGCTGCTGATTCCCTTCGGTTTCGGGCTGCCGTTTATCACCGGTCTTCGAATGACGAAGACCGTCGCGACCGGCGCGCTCTTCAGCATCGCGATCGAATTGCTGCAGCTATTGACGGGGTTGGCGGCCCGAACCACCTTCCGGGTCGCCGACGTCAACGACGTGATATTCAATACGGCCGGCGCCGCCGCCGGCTATCTTCTCTTTATCGGTTTTATGCGCATTTACCGTTACGCCTTTCAAAAACGCGGGCTCCCGCCGAATCCGATCCTGCGATATATCGCCGAACGGCCGCAGCCGGAAAAATAACGCGGCCGGCACCGGCAAAAATTTCAACTTAAAAACAAGGCGAAGCCGCAACAAATATTTGGCCGTCGACGTCTCGGCGCGGCTTCGCGCTTCGGCCCGGTGAAATTTATCCGTTTTTTTAAATTGCGGCTAATTATTGAGAGCAGTTCGGTTCGTTCGAAAACCGTCAAAACCGCCGGCTTCCTGAGGGCCGTGAGGGCTTTTGACGGACGTGCGATTTTTCAGCCGGCCGCTTAGTATGTAAAGTAAGCGAAAAAATATTGTCGAGAAACAACCGCGCCGGAAAAGCCAACTCCCTGAGGTAAAAATTATGATGTCGGAGATGGATAAACTCAGAGCGAGCGAAGAACGGTACAGGATCATTTTTGAAAATTCCGTCTGCGGCGTTTTCGTTTCGACCGCCGACGGGGTTTTTACGGATGTCAACGCGAGCGGCTGCCGGCTGCTCGGCTACGAACCCGGCGCGCTGGCCGGCAAATCGATCATCGAGGTCCTGGCCCCGCCCGAAGTGGCGCGTTTTTTCGATGCCCGCGAATCGCTGCTGGCCGGCGAAGCGATTTACGATGAATGGACTCTGCTGAAGCGCGACGGCTCGCCGGTCGAAACGGAAGCGAGCAGTCAGATGCTCCCCGACGGCCGGCTGCTGGCCTTCGTGCGAAACATCACCGAGCGCAAGAAGGCGGAGAATATGGGGAAAAGACAGTTCCGCCATACCGCGCTCCGCGCCGAAGTGCAGGTCGCCTTTTCAAGCGGCGGATCTTTGCCGAGCGTCCTGCAGAGCGTGACGGAGTCCATCGTCCGGCATCTGGACGCCGCTTTCGTGCGCGTCTGGCTGATCGACGAGAAAACACAAATTCTCGAACTGCGGGCGAGCGCCGGAATCTACACGCACATCGACGGCCCGCATTCGCGCTTCAAGGTCGGTCAGTATAAGATCGGCAAAATCGCCGCCCTGAAACAATTCTTTTTCAGCAATTCGATTTTGGAAATCGAAATGATCGATAAAGCGTGGGCGACCCGTGAAGGACTGGTTTCCTTCGCCGGCTTTCCCCTGATCGTCAACGATAAGGTCGTCGGCGTGGTGGGAATGTTCTCCCGTCGACTGCTGACCGACGACGCTCTCGAAGCGTTCGAAGCGAGCGCCGCGCTGATCGCGCAGGGCGTCGTCCGCAAACAGGCCGAAGACGAGCTGCGCGAAAAACAGGCGCTTTTACAGGCTTTTTTCGACATTTCCACGGAATTGATTCAAATCAAAGACGTCGCCGGGCGCTGCATTATGACGAACCGCGCCTTTCAGGAAACATTAGGATTGTCCGGCGAAGACTGCTACGGGAAGACGACGATCGAAATCTGGGAAGCGGTGTCCGCCCTTCGCAGAAATTCCCGGAAGATGATGGAGGATTACCGCGACTCGGACCTTGAAGCGTTCAATACCGGAAAAACCTCCCGGAAGGAAGACGTTTTGTTTATCGGCGACGACGAGCGGGTCTTTTCCACGATCAAAAGCCCGCTGTATGACGCGGCGGGCAAGCCGTACGTGATCTTCAGCATTTCGACCGACGTCACCGAGCGCCGCCGCGCCGAAAACAAACTGCGGGCCGAACAGCAGTTACTGCAGTCCATCATCGAAAACTCGACGGCCCTGATTCACGTCCAGGACCTCGATAATCGCGTCCTACTGGTAAACCGGAACTTTGCCGAACTGCTGCGGCTCGAGCCGGAGCAGATGATCGGAAAGACCGAATACGAGCTGTGGGAATTGTCGCCGGTCGCCGCGGACAAAACGGAAATCGCCGATTTTCGGGCTTTCGACGCCGAGGCCCTGACCGCCGGAATGCCGCTGCAAAAAGAAATGTGCATTTCGCTGATCGGCGATGAAAAACGTTATTTTCTGACGACCAAAAGCCTGCTCCGTGACGAGGAAGGAAATCCGCATTCGATCTGCACCGTCGCGACCGATATTTCCGAAATCAAACGAGCCGAAAAAGAACTGCGGGCCAGTCAGCAGTTATTACAGACGATTTTCGACAACACGCCGGCGCAGATCAACGTCAAAGATTTGAACGGCCGCTTTTTGATAACCAACCGGGCTTTTGAACAGAATCTCGGTCTGTCGCGCGAAACGCTTTTGGGTAAAACCCTTTACGATATATGGAAAATCTCGCCCTTTAAGGATGAATCGAGGGACAAACTGGATGCCGTTTCGCGGCTCGACGAAGAGGCGCTCAAAGAAGAAAAGGCCATTCAGAACGAAAACGTCACGATTCTGGCCGGCGAAGAGCGGACTTATCTGGTGACCAAATGCGCGCTTAAATACGATACGGGCGAGCCGTATTCGATACTCACGATCGCGACGGATTTCACCGAGATGCGGCGGGCGGAAAAGGAACTGCGGCGGCTGCAGGCGGAGCTCGCGCACGCCGCCCGCGTGATGACGATGGGCGCCTTGACGACGACGATCGCGCACGAAGTCAATCAGCCGCTCGCGGCGGTCGTTATGAACGGTAACGCCTGTCTGCGGTGGCTGGCGATCGATCCGCCCAATCTGGAAGAAGCCCGCAATGCCGTCAATCGAATTATCCGCGACGGCATCCGCGCCGGCGAAGTGATCGAGCGGGCCCGCGGGCTGTTGAAAAAGTCGCCGTCGCAAAAACGGGCGCTCGACATCAACGACATCGTGAAGGAGACGGCCGCGCTCGCACAATACGAAATTCAGAAAAACGAGATTCTTCTGGAAACGCGCTACGCGACGGATCTGCCGATCATCGAAGGCGACAAGATTCAGCTGCAGCAGGTCCTGCTGAATTTGCTGATGAACGGCATCGACGCCATCAAAGCGGCCGGCGGCGGCGACGCCCGGCTGTCGGTCGAAACGCGGCAAAAAGATGACGACCATATCCTCGTGGCGGTCAAAGACTCCGGCATCGGGCTCAAAGCAGACGAGCCCGATCGCATTTTCGAGTCTTTTTACACGACGAAAAAAGACGGAATGGGAATGGGGCTTTCGATCAGCCGCTCGATCATCGAAGCGCACGGCGGACGGCTCTGGGCGGCCGCGAATGAGCCCAAAGGCGCGGCCATTCAATTTGCGCTGCCGGTCGGGATTCGGAACAACTATGAACGCACCTGAAGAGGCAATCGTTTTCGTCGTCGACGACGACCGATCGATCCGGGAGGCGCTCGACGGCCTTTTTCGTTCGGCCGGCTTCAGCGTCCTGGCGTTCGCTTCGGCCCGGGAATTTTTACGAAGCGAAAAGCCGGCCGTCGCGGCCTGTCTGGTTCTCGACGTGCGGATGCCCGGGCTGAGCGGTCTCGACCTGCAGCGCGAGCTGGCGGCGGCGGAAATCCTCATTCCGATCGTTTTTATTACGGGACACGGAGACATCCCGATGACCGTGCAGGCGATGAAGGCGGGCGCGGTCGAATTTCTAACCAAACCATTCCGCGAGCAGGATTTGCTCGACGCCGTCGGACAGGCGATCGAGCTCAACCGCGAACAGCTCCGGGTAAACGAGGAGTTGACGGAACTGCACCGCCGCTTCGCGCTGCTCACGCCGCGCGAACGCGAGGTGATGAAATGGGTCGTGACCGGATTGCTCAACAAACAGATCGCCTATGAACTCGGCACGAGCGAGATTACGGTCAAAGTTCACCGCGGACAGGTGATGCACAAAATGCAGGCGAAGTCGGTCGCCGCGCTCGTCAGGATATCGGAAAAGCTCAACCTGCCGCCCGCCTGAAGTTAATCCGGACTATACGCAAGTATAATTACATTCTCACTTTCCGGATTGCTAAGATTTTAATGGATGAAAATAATGGCTGAAAGCTCCCGGACAAACAGTCCGCCTCTGATATCCGTGATCGACGACGACGAATCGATGCGGGAAGCGTTGCAAAGCCTTCTCAGATCGGTCGGATTTCGAACGACGGTTTTCGCCTCGGCGGAAGATTTTTTAACCTCCGGCCGATTTTCCGAGTCGGACTGTTTGATTCTGGATGTGCGAATGCCGGGGATGAGCGGTTTGGAATTACAGCAGAAACTGGCGGCGGAAAACCGCCGCATACCGACGATTTTCATCTCGGCGCACAGCGAGACGGACGAGAAAAAGCGGGCGCTGGATGCCGGAGCGATCGATTTTTTATACAAGCCGTTCAGCGAAGAGTCGCTGCTCGACGCGGTCGATTCGGCGCTTAGATCAGGAACAAGGTAAGCGAAATTGGGGAGGTAATCAATGTTGGCGGGTGTTGGAGCAGGAGAAAAACAGAGCGGTTATTACAAATTGTTCGAGGATGCGGACAGAACCGGCGAGAGCGGGCATTCGGCTTGGACGAAATCGCCGCCGGGAACGTTTTTTCCCGAGATCATCGGCGCGCGGACTTCGCTCCGACGGCTTTTGCAGTCGATCGAAGCGGTCGCGCCGACCGATGCCACGGTTTTAATAATGGGCGAAACCGGCACCGGCAAAGAGCTGATCGCCAGGGCGATTCACCGTTTGAGCCGCCGCGCGGCGCGGCCTTTCGTGCGGGTCAACAGCACGGCGATTCCCGCCGCCCTGCTCGAAGCCGAGCTTTTCGGTCACGAGCGCGGCGCCTTCACGGGCGCGAACAATAGCCGCGTCGGGCGTTTCGAGCTCGCCGATCGGGGCACGATTTTTCTTGACGAAATCGGCGATATGCCGCTCGAGCTGCAGCCGAAGCTGCTGCGTGTTTTGCAGGAACGGGAATTTGAGCGTCTCGGCAGTTCGCGGACGATAAAAACCGACACGCGGATCGTCGCGGCAACCAATCAGCAGTTACATCACCGGGTCGAGGAAGGCGGTTTTCGGAGCGATCTTTATTACCGTCTGAACGTTTTCCCGGTCGTTATTCCGCCGCTGCGCAGCCGCCGCGCCGACATTCCGCTGCTGGCCAATCACTTCGCGCAGAAATTCGCCGGCAAAATCGGTAAAAGGATGTTACCGATTTCCGACCGCTCGCTTAAAATTCTGATGAAATACGATTATCCGGGCAATGTCCGCGAACTCGAAAACATCATCGAGCGCGCCGTCATCCTCGCCCGCGGCGAGGTCCTCGAAGTGGATTTTTTAGGATCGCCCGCGCCGCCGAATAACACGTTTTCCGGCGGCCGCGGAACGCTCGAAGATTTTGAGCGGCGGTTTATTCTGCAGGCTCTGGATGAGACCAACTGGCGCATCGGCGGCAGCGGCGGAGCGGCGGTCAAGCTCGGCTTGAAACGCACCACGCTGATTTCCAAAATG
>JAFDVJ010000113.1 GCA_018269075.1 Acidobacteriota bacterium | reverse complement strand
CGGCGGCGGCAATTCGTTCTTCGGAAATCGAGCCGGCACCAATAATCAAAACGGTTCCGACAATTCGTTTTTCGGGAGTGTCGCCGGTTTGTCGAATACGACGGGCATCGGCAATTCGATGTTCGGAGTTTTTGCCGGCCTGAATAACGCAGCGGGCTCAGGCAACTCCTTTTTCGGCTACTTTGCCGGACAGGACAACACGAGCGGGAGCGGCAATTCATTTTTCGGAAACGGCGCCGGTCTGATGAATATGACCGGCGCGAACAACACGATGATCGGCGCGGGCGCGGACGTCGGCGCGAATAATCTCACTTACGCGACGGCGATCGGGGCGGACGCGGTCGCGAGTCAGAGCAACTCGATCTTTTTAGGCCGGGCCGACGGTTCGGACGCGGTCCGCATTCCCGGTTCGACGGTCATCGGCGGCACGCTCGTCGTCAACACGCTCGGCTCGGCCGGCAGCACGACGGTTTGTCTGAACGCGGCCAATCGGTTTGCGCCCTGTTCGTCGAGCCTGCGCTACAAGACCGACGTCCGCGCCTTTACCGGCGGGCTCGAGATCGTCCGCCGCCTGCGGCCGGTCAGCTTCAAATGGATCGACGGCGGCGCTTCGGACGTCGGCTTCGGCGCGGAAGACGTCGCGAACATCGAGCCGCTGCTCACGACCCGCAACGATCGGGGCGAGATCGAAGGCGTCAAATACCCGCAGATCTCGACCGTGCTGGTCAACGCCGTCAACGAGCAGCAGACCGAGATCGAACAGCTCAAAGAACAAGTCAGGCTTCAGCAGCGGCAGCTCGAAGAGCAGTCACGACAGATCGAGGCTCTGAAATCGCTGGTCTGCGCGCTCGCTCCGGCGGCCGATTGTTCGAAAGAACCGAAACCGCGCTGAAGGAGGTCGTCGCAAGCAATCGTTAAGCGGTGAAAAAAAGCCGCTTTCGCGTTTGCGGGCGGGCTGCCTGGACGACAGACAGGAAACGATTTCTGCGTTACAATACGGTCAGGGAAAAGAACCGTCGGAAATTTCATCGACATTGCCGGGGCCGGAAGATCGGGGACTCGTAAAGGGGCGCGGAATCGACGAAAAACGGTCGGCGGCCGAGCGGGCCGAACCGACGCCACCGGATTTTTTGACAGCGGCTGCTGAGGAACCTGCGATTGCGGGCCCGCAATCGATGCTTTGGGCCCGCAAACAAAAAAAATGAGAAAGAGATTTTACTCGCGTTCGACCCTCCCTTTTCTTTTACTGACAATTTCGATGGTTTTCGGTCTCTGGGGCTGCCGGGCTTCGAACAGATCCGGTCAGGCCGAAAATCCGCCCGCTCAAACGGAAAGTAAATCCGGACAGGCGGTCACGGACGATCAGGACTATAAGCTGGAGCTGATCGAAGCGCTCCGGCGGGCCAACGACACCGAGACGGAAGCGACCCGCAAATTGGATAAAACCCGGCTCGGCGGTATTTTTAAGGGCGCCGTGCTGAAACGCGAAGAAGAATTCGTGGACGGTCTCAAGGAAAAACAGATTTATCGCGAGGGAAAGCTCGAAAAGCAGGAATTCGAATCGTTTAAGCTGCTCGATGACGGAAAGCGGGCGGAAGTGGTCGTCACCGAAGGCTGGTCGTCGGTCTATCGCAAAGCCGGCGACGGCAAGTGTTATTCGATGAGCCCGCGGAACGACTCGCGGCAGACGGTAATTCTGGAGCGCGACGGGAATAAATGGTTCGTGACCGACAGCACCCGCGATTCGCACTCGCCGCCGGCCTCGATCGTGCCCTGCGCGAACACGCCTTGAAAAAAACGTGAAAAATATTCTGGAGGAAAGTTCAAATGGATCGAAAATTCGTCGATTCGTCGAGTCTCGAATGGGTCGGCTACGACGCCGAGAAAGAGCTGCTGGTCATCCGGTTCGTCAGCGGCGGGCTCTATGAGTATTCCGAAGTGCCGGCCGACGTTTATGAAGCCCTGATGGCGGCGGAATCGAAAGGCCGTTTTTTTCGGAGCAGGATCAGGGGCGAGTACGATTACGTAAAACTGAATTAGCGGGCTTTTGAATAACGAAGCCGGAAAAAGACGCCGGGGCGGCGTCTTTTTCCGGACGGCCGAATTTACGAGCGGACGACCGACAGCTTTTTGACCGGTTTGCGGCTTTCCGGCGGCGTTTCGAGCGCGACGATCCGCTTCAGCTTGCGGGCCGTGCGGAGCGTTCCCGGCGCGACCGGCACGATCCGCAGCTCGTAGAGCCGCATTTCGAGGTTCTTCCAAAAATCGGGAAAGCGCGCGCGCAGATTTTCGCGGACGAAATCTTCGACGAACCGCGCCGTCCGGCCGTTTGCCGAACCGTCCGTTTCGATCCGCCATTCGACGACGTCCGTCTTGTTTTCGTGCCAGACGCGGACCTGCCATTCGTCGGTCGCGCCGGGCACGCCGCGCAGCGTTTCGGCGAAGACCCACGGGCTGATGTTGCCCATTCCGCAGACGACCATCTCGTCGACGCGGCCCTTGATCCTGGCGATGCGGGCCGCGAAAAGCCCGCACGCGCACGGCGTTTCGACGAGCTTCGTGACGTCGGTCGAACGATAGCGGATAAACGGCATCACTTCGCGCGTGAGCGTCGTGTAGACGAGCTCGCCGAAGCCGTCGTCGTCGGTTTCCGGCGTCTCGAAAAAGAAATTGAGATCGTTGCGGTGATAGCCGTTCTGGGCGGCGCATTCGACGCCGATCACGCCGAACGATTCGGTCTGCCCGTAATTGACGAAATATTTCGCGCCCCAGATGCGCTCGACCGCGGCGCGCGTTTCCTCGTTGAGATTCTCGCCGCCGGCGAACAGAAACTTGAGCTCCCACGTCCCTTTTTTCTTCGCGATCTCCGAAAAACGGGCGATCCACGACGGCTCGCCGAAGACGACCGTCGGGCGATAGCGCCGGGCCCGCTCGTAGAATTCCTCGGGCGGAATCTTGCCGGCTTCCGTGTGGAAACAGCCGAGATACTGAAAGGCCGTCCGGACGACCGCCGGCGAGACCCAGAACGAGACGTCGAAGGCGCTCAAAACGACGTCCTCGCGCCGGAGGCCGAGATGATACAGCCCGATCGCGCTCGCGCGGCCCATCTCGTTGAGCTCGCGGTTCGAGAAGAAGACGCGCTTGGTTTCGCTCGACGTCGTGCCGGTCGTTTCGAACGCGGTGTCGGCGCGGCCGGCGAGAAAGGCTTCGGGCCCGCAGCGCCGCAGATCGTCGCCGGTCGTGAAGAAATCGCCGAGCTCCCGCGGATGCCGGACGCGCGCCGGATCGATCCGGCGCCGCGCGAATTCTTCGCGGTAGAACGGCGTCTTCGCGGCGAGCTGCAGCGTCCGCCGGAAACGCGCCTGCTGCAGCTTGAGCATCACCGACGGCGGCACCCGGCCGAGCAGGCCGATCGCGTATTTCGGGTTCGTCCGGAGCGCCAGTTTTTCGAATTGTTCGGTCAGTCTGGTCAGCATATCAAATCCTCCCGGGGGCGCAGCGTTTAAATAAGATCTCGAACATCTCGCACGCGAGATCGATCTCCTCGCGGGAAATATCGAAGGCCGGCGCGAGCGTGAAAACGTTTTTGTAATAACCGCCGACGTCGAGGACGAGCCCCATCCGCCGGCCGCCGACGTTGATGTCGCCCTTCATTCCCTCGGCGAAGATCGCGTCGCACAGCTCGCGGTCGGGCGCGCGGCCGTCCGGCCCGCAGATCTCCATCCGGAGCGCCATCCCGAGCCCGTCCGTGTCGCCGATGATCCGCGGGTACCGGCGCTGCAGATCGCGGATCCGTTCGAGAAAATACGCGCCTTTTTCGCGCGTGATCCGCTCGTAGTCGATCTCGGCGACCATCCGGACGAGCTCGAGCGCGACGGCCGTCCCGAGCGTGTTCGACGAAAAGGTCGAATGCGTCGAGCCGGGCGGAAACTTTTCGGGCGAGATCAGGCCTTCGCGCGCCCAGATGCCCGAGAGCGGGTTGAGCCCGTTCGTCAGCGCTTTGCCGAAGACGATGATGTCCGGCGTGACGCCGAAATTTTCGATCGCCCAGAATTTTCCGGCGCGGTAAAAACCCATCTGGATCTCGTCGTCGACCATCAGGATCCGCCGCTCGTCGAGCACCTGTTTGAGCTTTTCGAAATAGCCTGCGGGCGGGACGACGTAGCCGCCCGTGCCCTGAACGGATTCGACGTAAAACGCGCCGAACTCGGCCTCGCCGGCCTTCGCGTCCCAGAACGAGTTGTATTCGGTGTCGAAGTTTTTGGCGAACTGGTCGACGCAGTAGAGCCCGCAGGAATCGCGGCGCTTCTCGTACGGGCAGCGGAAGCAGTACGGGTACGGCACGAAATGCGCGCGGTCGGAGAAATGCCCGAAGCGCCGCCGGTAGCGATAGCTCGACGTGATCGCCGACGCGCCGAGCGTGCGGCCGTGATAGCCGCCCATAAAGGCGAACACGAGCGTTTTGCCGGTTTCGCTGCGGACGAGCTTGAGCGAGTCTTCGATCGCCTGCGAGCCGCCGACGTTGAAGTGGACGCGGCCGGTCGCGCCGAATTTCGATTCGTTGAGCCGCCCGATCGCCGCCGCGAGCTCGACCTTTTCGGCGTGCAGATACTGCGAGGCGAGCTGCGGGAGCCGGTCGAGCTGGTTTTTGAGCGCCGCGTTGAGCCGCGGGTTGCCGTAGCCGAAGCTCGCCGCCGAATACCACATCTGCAGATCGAGATACGGCGTTTCCGCGCGGTCGTAAAGATAGCCGCCCTCGGCGCGTTCGAAAAATTTCGGCGGTTCGAGATAATGCACCGTGTCGCCGTAGGAACAGTATCGCTTTTCGAGTTCGAGCAGCTCGTCCTCGCTTTTGCGGGGTTCGATCTTATAGAGCCGGCTGGCCGGATTGATGGTCGTCATATTGTTTTCCTTAAAATTAAATTACTCCTCAGGTTTCGAATCGATTTCGATCTAAGCGGCTTCGAGCCGGTTTCGCGGCCGGCCGTCGAGCGTCATAAAATAGCCGTCGAGCGCGGCGTCGAGACTCTCGGCGACCTGCCGCAGGCCGGCGAACGCGGTCTGCGGGATCCGGTTTTCGAGACAGTATGCGGACAGCTTCTTTTTCGCGAAGACGACGTCGGCGGCGCGGGCCGCGAACCGGTCGGATAAACCGTCGCCGACGAATATTCCCGGCGCGCCGTGCCGGTTGACGAACTTCATCACGCCGGGTTTGCAGGTCGCGCAGCCGTCGCGGCACGGCTCGGCGAAATACGGGAAACGCGTGCGCCAGCGGTCGCCGCCGGCGGGCTCGAGGCGGTTCGCCCAGACCCGGACGTCTTCCAGCAGCTCCGGCGGAATCGCCGCCGCCCGCAGCAGCCGCCGGATGTAGTATTCGAACCCGTCGCTGACGATATGCACCGGAATCCCGGCGTCGGCGCAAACGCGGAGCAGAAACGGCAGCCCCTCGTCGAGCCGCAGCGTCGCGAGAAAAGCGTCGAGCCGGGCGGGCGCGGCGCGGACCAGCGCGAACTGCCGGCGCAGGCATTCGCGCGAACCGATCGCGCCGCGCAGCCAGCGGTCCTCGACGTCGAGCCAGCGCGGGTCGGCGAATTCGCCGAGGATCCGGTCGATGACGTCTTCTTCGGCGATCGTCCCGTCGAAATCCAGAAACATCACCGGCATTCCGCCGTCGAGAAAAGTTTCGGTCAGATAGTAGTTCGGGTTCATAGTCGTTTCGAGCTAGACGCTCTGTTTCGATAAACCGGCCGGGAACGGTTTTTCCTCATAATTCCGGCAGAGTTCGTTGAGCGGCACGACGCTCAGCTGTTTTTTTCGCAGGCCGTCGAGAATCAGCGGCACGGCCTCGACGGTCGCGCGGCGGTCGGCCTTTCCGGCGCTGTCGCCGTCGTGCAGCAGGATGATCGAACCGGGAACGGCTTCGGCCAGCACGGCGGCGGCGATTTCCTGCGGCGCACGCTTTTTCCAGTCGAAGCCGGCGACGCTCCACTGGATCGTTTTGAGGCCGCTTTTTTCGACGGCCCGGAAATACGACGGGCTCCGCACGCCGCACGGCGGCCGGACGATCCGCGGTTTGACGCCGGTCACGGCGGAGATCATCATCTGCGCCCGGAAGATCTCGTACCGGACGCGGCGCGGCGAGCAGAACAGCAGGATCCGGTGCGTCTGCGAATGATTGCCGATCTCGTGCCCCTCGGCGACGATCCGGCGGGCGATCTCCGGCCGCTGAACGGCGCGGCGCCCGATCAGAAAAAAGGTCGCTTTGACGTCGTGTTCGCGCAGCACGTCGAGCAGCGCCGGCGTGTCGGGGCCGGGCCCGTCGTCGAAGGTCAGCGCGACCGCCGGCCGATCGGTCGCGCCGCGCCAGATCGTCCGGCCGAGAACCTGCGAACGCACCGTGTAGGCGGCGTAGTAGATCGCGCCCCACGCCGCGGCGGCGACCAGCATCGCCGCCGCTCCGATCAACCATATTTCAGACATCGAGTTTCGTTATTTCCTCCGTCAGCCAGCCGGCCAGCTCGTCCGCCGCCGTCCGCTGCCCGAGCGCGCCGAGCCGGTTTCTCATCCGCCGCAGCAGATTCGGATTTTCGAGCAGCTCCAAAACCGTCCGGGCGAGCTCGTCGAGCGTTTTGACGGCCCGCCCGATGCCCGTTTGCGCCAGAAATTCATACTGCGCGCGCTCGGCCCCGGGCGGCGGCGGAAGCGCGACGATCGGCAGACCGCAGGCGGTCGCTTCGTAAAAACTCAACCCGAGCTTCGAGATCGAAAAATCGGCCGCCTTCATCAGATCCGGCATTTGCCGCGTCCAGCCGAGAATCCGCACCGTCGCGGGCGGCGCAATCCGTTCGAGCCGGGCCTTCAGTCTGGCGTTGCGGCCGGTCAGCACGACGAGCTGCACCGGCAGCGGCGCGAGACGGCGGACGATCTCCTCGATTCGCCCGAGCCCTTCGCCGCCGCCCGCGACGAGGATCAGCGGTTTGAAGGGCCGCAATTCGAGCGCCTCGCAGATTTCCGTCCGGGTCCGGCCGCGTTCGGCCGCGTCGACGAGCCCGAATTCGGCGGCGAGCGGGACGCCCCAGACCCGTATTTTTTCGCGAGCCGCGCCGTGCCGCCCGAGCTCCGCCGCGACCGACTCCGTGGCCAGACAGTAGAGATCGACCTCCGGCCGGACCCACGCGCGGTCGCCGTCGTAATCGAGATTGACGGCGGCGAGCGGGACGTCGAGCCCTAAATCGCGCTTGACGAGCGCGGCGATTTCCAGACAGCCGACCTCGGTCGCGACGAGCGCGGCCGGCCCGGCGGCGCGCGCGAAATCGAAAAGACGCCGGCATTCGCGCCGGTAAAACCAGTCCGGACTCGTCGCCGGCCGGCCCTTCTGGTAGGCGTCGATCCGCTGCCAGACGGCCGGCGCGTTTTTGACGAGCCAGAGATAGAGCGAAACGTGCGTGAACCGCGCGAACGGCGACATCATCGTCGAAACCTCGACGATCTCGACCGGATTCGCCGCGCCGCCGCGCCGCCACGCCGCCGCGATCGCCTCGGCCGCCTTCGTGTGCGCGGCGCCGTTGTCGATCGTCAGGATCAGCACGGGCCGCGTCCCGGCCGCCGCGCCGCGCGGCGCCGCAACCGACTGACGGGCGATGCTGACGGGTGCCGTTTTCATCTTCTATTTCCCCAGACGAGCCGAAACTTTCTCCATTTCGGGCCAGAGCCGGTGCGACTGGCGGTAATTATTCATCCGGTCGAAAAAAAACGGCTCGCGGCGGCCGATTTCCGTCGCCGCGACGATCCGCTCGATCGTCCGGACGATCTTCCCGGTCGCCGCCGGCCGCGCGAGCCGCCGCGCCGCCGCGCTCATCGCGGCGCGTTTCGTCGCGTCCGCCAGCAATTGCCGAACGGCGGCGACGGCGGTGTCCGTTCGGTCGGCCAGCACGGCCGCGCCGGCCTCGACAAAGCGCGCCGCGTTTTTTTCCTCGGGGCCGGGAATCGGATCGAAGAGCACGAGCGGAAGACCGGTCGCGGCGGCTTCCGAGAGCGTTACGCCGCCGGGTTTGGTGACCAGCACGGCGGCCGTCTGCATCAGCGCGGCGACCTTGTCCGTCCAGTCGAGCACGTGCAGGGCGACGGTTTCCGAGGATCTCAGCCGCCCGAGCCGTGCCCGCGTCCGATGATCCCGGCCGGGCAGCGCGACGATCTGCAAATCTTCTCCTTCGCAGAGCAGGCCGGCGGCGATCTCGTCCATCCGCGTCGGCCCCATCCCGCCGCCCATCAAAAGGACGGCGGGACGCTCGTCGAGGCCGAAGGCGCGGCGCGTCCCGGCCGCGTCGTGGCGCCGGGCGAAGCTGTCGTCGAGCGGGATGCCGCAGACGACGATCCGGTCGGCCGGCGCATCCCAGCCTTCGAGCTGCCGCCCGACTTCCGGCGAGGCGACCGCGTAAGCGGCGATCTCGGGTTTGACCCAGACCGGCTCGGCCTCGAAATCGGTGATCACGTTGACGATCGGCGCGTTCGTCAGCCCTTCTCTTTTCGCGATCACCGCGATTTCGCAGGCGCCGACCTCGGCCGCGACGATCAGGTCGGGGCGGAAGCGCGCGAGCGCGGCGAAGACTTTCCGGCAGCCCGCGCGCCACGCCCGCACCGGCGCGGTCTGCTCGGCGCCGCGAGCCGACCGCGTTTCGAAAAACCGTTTCCACATAAACGGCGCGTAGCGGATCATCGCCCAGTAGGGCCAGACGTAAAAGGCGCGAAACGCCGGCGAACAGCTTTCGAGCGCGTCGATCAGCCGCACTTCGGCGCCGGCGAGCGTTTCCCGCAGCCCGTCGGCGACGCTTCGCGCGGCCGAAAGGTGGCCCGCGCCGAAAGACAGCGTAAGCACCAGAATTCGCGGCTTCTTCATCATTCCTCCCTCCAGTCGAGCAGCCGGAAGCCCGCGCCGAGCAGCACGACGGCCATCGCCGCGAGCACCGCCAGCTCGCCGAAAACGGCCGGGTTGCCGGCGAGTATCTTGTCGAGCGCCGAGTCGATGTAAACCGTCGGCAGGACCCAGCCGAGCGGCCGCAGGACGGCGGGCATCGACTCCGCCGGGTAGTAAACCGGCGCCAGCAGGACGATGCCCGCGCCGAGCGCGTCGGTATAAAGCGAGCCCTCGGAGAACGAGCGGACCCGGGCCGCGACGATCACGCTGATCCCGCACAGCGCGAGGATCGAGACGATCACGACGAGCATCAGCGCGGCGACTCCGGTCAACCCGTCCGGCGCGGCCGGCGCGCCGAAAAAGCGCGCCGCCGCGAGCAGCGAGACGGTGCCGAGCGCGCCCTGCAGCAGCGCGAAGATCAGGATCCCGAAAACATACGACGACGGCGCGACCGGGAGCGTCGCGAAGAGCTTCAGGCGGCCCGTAAACCGGTTTTCGAGCAGCAGATAGCCGAGCCAGCTGATCGCCGTCAGCGACAGCGAAAAGACCATCGAAGCGGCCAGAAAACGGCGGCCCAGCGCGGGCGACACGACCGCTTCCGTCTGCCGCGCGACGGCCCCGGCAAAAAGATACATTCCGGCCGGAAAGACGAGCGCCGCCAGCAGAAACGGACCCGCTTCCCGCCGCAGCCGCGCCAGGTGAATCCGGAAAACGCAGTAGATGTCGTTCAAACGCTTATTCATCTTCGAACGCTCGCTCTTCGCCGATCCGCTCGCCGACGATCGAAAAATAGACGTTTTCGAGCGAGACCGTCGCCAGCTGATACTCGCCGATCCGCCGGTCGCCGATAAATTGCTGAGCGCCGGCGAAGGTCTCGAAAAACTCGACGCGCGGCTGTGGAAACGGCCCGCTGCCGTTGGCATAGCTGAGCCGGTATTTCTGCGGCAGGCGCGCGCGCAGCGCGGCGAGACTGCCGTCGGCGACGAGTTCGCCGCCGCTGATAAAGGCGATCCGCGTGCTCAGGTTCTCGGCTTCTTCCAGATAATGGGTCGAAAAAATGACGGTCGTCCCGGTTCCGATCGCCCGTTTGATCAGCGCCCAGACCGTGCGCCGCGACTGCGGGTCGAGACCGGTCGTCGGCTCGTCGAGAATCAGGAGCGGCGGCGCGCCGATCAGCGCGAGCCCGACGAGGATCCGGCGGCGCTGGCCGCCCGACAGCGTGCCGACCGTTTTCTTCGCCTCCGCCCGCAGCTCGAGCGCTTCGAGCAGCTCGTCCGAGGCGGCGCGCGCGGCCGCTTTTCCGAGACCTTTCAGACGGCCGAACAATTCCAGATGCTCGCGCGCCGTGAGCGTTTCGAAGACGCCCGCCTCCTGCGGGGTGACGCCCATCGTCAGCTTGGCGCGGCCGGCCTCGCGGACGGCGTCGAGGCCGAAGATCTCGATCGTCCCGGAAGTCGGTTTGAGCTCGGTCGTGAGCTGGCGCAGAAACGTCGTCTTACCCGCGCCGTTCGCGCCGAGAATCGCGACCGCCTCGCCTTTGCGGACGGTGAAATCGAGCCTGCGGATCGCCAGCGTCCCGTTCTTATAGCGCTTGACGAGATTCGTCACCCGCACCGCCGGCAAATTTTCGTAATCGAAATCCATCACCGTCTAAACCACCTGTAAAAATTCGAGCGCGCTTCGCAGCGCCGTCCACGGGTTGTTGCGATAGGCCGAAACCTCGTACGGGCAGCCGATCTTGCAGCCTTTGCAGAAATCCCACATATCGGGCGACTCGCGAATGAGCTGCCGGACTTCCGGCGATTCGTAGATCTCGCGGAGACTCATCTCCGGCAGGCCGCGGTATTTCGAGACGAACGCACAGGGAAACTGGATCGAGCCGTCGGGCCGCATATTCACGAGATGCGAGGCCGACCGGCACGGAAATTTTTTCGAGAAGCCGCCGTCGCGGTAAAACTTGTAGTAATCCGTATAGAAACGCACGCATTTGTAGCGCTTTTTCAAATCCAGCAGAGAGGCGGCGATGCGGTCGAGCGCTTCGTTGCCGACCTCGACGTCGGCGGTTTCGTAGGTCGTCCGGACGACGTTGTGAACCGCTTCGGTATGGAGCAGAAAACCGCGCTCGGTGCAGTATTCGGCGAGCGCCGGCAGATCGCCGAGGTTCGATTCGTCGACCGCCGCGTTGATCTGGATGAGCTTGTGCGGGAGTCCTTTTTCCTTGATGTAGTCGAGCGCCGAAAGGATCGTCGGAAGCCCGTCGAGCCCGCGCCGCTGCCTGAACTTTTCACGGTCGAGCGTGTCGATCGAGACTTCCAGCTGGTCGAGCAGGACGCAGGCCTCGGCGTATTTTTTGAGAGCCAGACCGTTGGTCGGCATCGACGTGAAAAAGCCGATCTTCGCCGCGCGTTCGATGTAATCCGGCACGTTCGGATTCATCAGCGGCTCGCCGCCCGACATACTCCACGCGAAAACTCCGAGCGCGGCCGCCTCGTCCATCCGTTTGAAAACGCGTTCGCGGCTCGCCTTGTCCTCGGGCTGCTGATTCTGCCAGATCGCGCAGTAGCCGCATTTCATATTGCAGTGCAGCGTGGTTTCGAACATCACCATAAAAGGCCGGTCGAAACGATGGCGAAACTGCCGGAGCGCGTTTTTGAACATCAGCAATTTATTCACTTCGAATGCCGAATACAATTTTCGTACCACTGCCGGAGTTCCGAAATTGGGGCGGTTGATACAACTCGAAAAAAAAACCGGTGTGGCGATTTTGTCGCGTGTGCATTAAATGTCCGGCCGCGCGGCGGCCGCTCAGCGCGGCCGGCGGTTGTCATTAAATCGATTTTGGTGTCAAATTGAAAGCGTCGAATACCGCTTCGTCGATGCCTTCGAATTTAACTCTATGAAAAATACAAACTGCCGGCTCGGGCTGGCGCTGCTTTCGCTCGTCGTCGCGGCGGCCGCGGTCTGCGGCCAGAAACCGGAGGCGGCGAAATCCGCCGGCGGCTATCATCTGCTCGGGGAAATCAAGATCGGCGGCGAAGGCGGCTGGGACTACGTTTTCGCCGATTCCGCCGACCATCGTCTATATGTCTCGCACGCGACCAAAGTCGTCGTCGTCGACACCGAAAAAGACCGGATCGTCGGCGAGATCGCCGGCACCAACGGCGTCCACGGGATCGCCGTCGCGCACGATTTCGGGCGCGGCTACATCAGCGCCGGCCGCGACAACGCGGTCGTCGTCTTCGATCTCAAGACGCTGAAAACGCTCGATACGGTCAAGGTCGGCCAGAACCCGGACGCGATCATCTACGATCCGGCGAGCAGGCGCGTTTTCGCGTTCAACGGCGCGAGCCGGGACGCGACCGCGATCGACGCCGAAAGCGGCAAGGTCGCCGGCACGCTCGCGCTCGGCGGCAAGCCGGAATTCGCGGCGGCCGACGAAAAGGGCCGCGTCTTCGTCAACATCGAGGACAAGAGCGAGGTCGTCGAATTCGATTCGCGCGCGCTGGCGATCAAGAACCGCTGGCCGCTCGCGCCGGGCGAAGAGCCTTCGGGCCTCGCCTTCGACCGCAAAAACCGGCGTCTTTTCATCGTCTGCGGCAACCAGAAGATGATCGTCATCGGCGCCGACGACGGCAAGATCGCGGCCGTGCTCGCGACCGGCGACGGCACCGACGCGGCCGCCTACGACCCGGACGCAGGACTCGCGTTCGCCTCGAACGGCGACGGTACGCTGACGATCGTCCGTGCGGAAGCGGCCGATAAGTTCGTCGTCGTCGAAAACGTCAAAACGCGGCGCGGCGCGCGGACGATGGCGCTCGACGCGAAAACGCACCGGCTTTATCTGCCGACCGCCGAATTCGGCCCGCCGCCCGCGCCGACGGCCGACCGCCCGCGGCCGCGCCCGACGATCGTCCCGGACAGCTTCGTGATCCTCGTTTTCGGAAAGTAAGCGGTTTTTCGGATGTCTAAAATCTTTTTCGGTGATAAATTTGAATTTGAGAAAAAGATGAACGGACGGCTCACAGGGAACGATTTGGCGAACGGGAAACTGATCTGCATTTTACTGCTGCTGTTTGCGGCGCGCGCGTTTCCGCAGACGCCGGACGCGGCGGCCGTCGGCGCGCGGCCGCTGACGCTCGCCGACGCGGTCGCCCGCGCGCTCGATCAGGCGTCGAATTACCGGGCGGCGAAGATCGGCGAGCGGCTCGCGGCCGAGGACATCAAACAGGCGCGCGCCGGTTTCTATCCGAAAATTACGGTCCAGCCGAATCTGATCTACACGTCGCCGTCGTTTTCGCGGCCCGCCGACGCGGCGCCGCGGCCGCCCTCGTTTCTCGGCGCGAACGACGTCACCGAATTTCAGGCGTTCGTCAACGCGGCCGGCGAAATCGACACTTCCGGAAAACTCAAGGCGGCGCTCGAACGGAGCCGCGCCGTTCTCGAATCGGCGCGGCAGGGCAGCGAGATCGCGCGGCTCGAGCTCGTCCAGACGGTCACCGACGCCTATTACAATCTCGCGCTCGCCGCCGTCAAACGGCGCGGCGCGGCCGAAAACCTGCAGGCCGCCGCGGATTTCGAGGCGAACACCAGGCTGCAGCTCGACGCCGGCGAGGTCGCGCCGGTCGATCTCGTCCGCGCGCGGCTTCAGACCGCCCAGCGCCGCGACGAAGCGGCGCAGGCGGCGACCGACGAAACGATCGCGGCCGCCGCGCTCCGTTTTCTGATCGGCGTGGATTTTAACACGCCGGTCGTCGTCGAAGACCTGCTCGTCCAGCTGCCGCAGGCCGGCGAGATCGACGCCTATGTCGCGACGGCCGTTTCGGCGCGGCCCGAATTCGCGCAGTTCGAGGCCGACCGCCGCGCGTCCGAGGAAGACGTCCGGCTCGCCCGCGCCGAGCGCCGGCCGCAGTTCAACTATTCGGTCAGCGCCGGTTTCATCTCGGATTCGCTGCGGCCGAACCGGATCGGCAATTCGACCGGCGTGCAGGCGACCGTCGGCGTGACGATCCCGCTTTTCGACTGGGGCGCGAGCCGTTCGCGCGAAACGCAGGCGCGGCTCCGGATCGAGCAGACCGCGAACAGCCGGATTTTAGCCGAGCGCCAGTTCGTCGAGCAGTTTTACGTCGCGCGCACGCAGGCGCTCGCGGCCGCCGCGCGGATCAGGGAGCTCGGCGCAACGATCCGCGACGCGGAGATAAATCTCGAAACCTCGATCGCGCGCTACCGGGCCGGCGAAGCGCCGATCGTCGAAGCGACCGACGCGCAGAACCTGCTGATCGCCGCGCGGCAGGCGCTCTACCAGGCGATTTACGATTATCAAACGGCGCGCGCCCGGCTGCTGCGCGCGATCGGACAATGAGCGAACGCGACGGCGAAATTACCGAAATGAGCGAAGAAAACGAAGATCGAACGGAAGAAACCGCGCCGGCCGAAACGACTGAAGCGCCCGCGCGGCGCCGGTTTTTCGTCGTGCTCGGGATCGTTTTGCTGGTCTTCGCGCTGATCGGCGGTTATTTCTATCTCGAACGCCGGAAGGCGGAAACGCCCGCCGCGCCGGCCGAAGAGGAAAAGCCGGAAGCGGTCGTCAGCGTCAGGGTCGCAAAGGCCGAAAAAGAGCCGATCGCGCGCGAATTCACGTCGATCGGGACGGTCGCGCCGGCCGAACAGTCGACGGTCGCGGCGAGCGTCTCGGCGCAGATCAAACAGATGCGCCTCCTGAAAAATCAATTCGTCCGGCAGGGCGACGTGATCGCCGTCCTCGCCGCGCAGGATCTCGCCGCCCAGCGGGGCGAGGCGCAGGCCGCGCTCGACGAGGCGCGGCTCAATCTCCAGACGCTCGAAAAGGTGACGATCCCGCAGACCCGCGCGCAGTCGGACAAGGACCTCGCCGACGCGAAGGCCGAGGCCGACAACGCGCGCGCCGTCTACGCGCGGCGCAAGGATCTGTACGACAAGGGCGGACTGCCGCTCAAGGAGCTCGAAGCGTCGAAGCTCGCGCTCGAGAACGCCGAAAACGCGCTCCGGCTCGCCGAAAAAAACGCGAAGCTCAACGCCTCGGCCGTCAACCCGAACGCCCGCGCGCTCGCCGAAAACAAGATCCGGCAGGCCGCGGCGCGGATCAAAACGATCGACGCGCAGACGGTTCTGACCGAGGTCCGCGCGCCGCTCTCGGGCGTCGTCACCGACCAGTATCAGTTCGAAGGCGAGTTCGCCGCGCAGGGCGCGCGGCTCGTGACGATCGCGGCGCTCGGATCGGTCATCGTCAAGGCGAATTTTTCCGACACGGTCGTCGCCGACGTCCGCACCGGCGACGCGGTGACGATCGACGCGGCCGCCGCGCCCGGCGAACGGATCGCCGGCAAGGTCACGCTGATCAGCCGCTCGACCGATCCGCAGAATCGGACGGTCGAGGTCTGGGCGACGTTCGGCAACGAGCGCGGCCTGCTGCGCGCGGGCGACGCCGTCCGCTTCGTGATCGCGGCGACGCCGGTCGCCGACGCCGTCGTCGTGCCCGCCGCGGCCGTCACGCTCGACGCCTCGAACGCCGACGAGGGCACGGTGATGACCGTCGACCGGGAATCGGTCGCCCACGAAACGAAAGTCAAGGTCGGCATCAAGCAGAACGACAAAATCCAGATCGTCGAAGGCCTGACCGGCGGCGAAACGGTCGTCATCGAAGGCAACTTCGCGCTCCCCGACGGGACGAGGGTCGAGGTAGCGGAGGAGTCTGAGGAGAAATAAGAAGAGGAGAAGGGGGAGAAGAGGAGAAGGGGAGAAGGGGAGAAGAGGAGAAGAGGAGAAGAGGAGAAGAGGAGATGGAT
>JAFDVJ010000112.1 GCA_018269075.1 Acidobacteriota bacterium | reverse complement strand
CATTCAAGTCTTGAGTCTTGAGTCGTTCAATAATCGTGACGGTTTTGTTCTGCGTTCGTTTTTATATCGTCGAATCTCCCTGAAACGAAAAACCGGCGGAGCCGGAAACGGACCCAAGACTCAGGACTCAGGACTCAAGACTCATACATAAGTGAATCTATGATAGAACTTTTTGCCTTCGAAGTGCAGAAAAACGAAAGGTCCGTCTCCGAGCAGTACGTCGCGCGCTTTATCGCGGAATTTCTCGATCGTCATTCGCTGTTCTGGGGCGGCGGCTACGATCCCGACCGGATCCGCGGCACGATCTCGACCGGCGACGACAACGACGTCAACATCAATTCGGTCATCGAAAACTTTATCGGCTATTTCGGCAAAGAGGATCGGATCCGGCTCGACGTCGACCGGGAATGGTTCAAAAAGATCAACCTCTCCGCGCTCGTCGTCTACGAAAACCTGAAGCTGGCGCGGATCGATGAATGGTAGAAACGGCCGCCGCCCTTCGGCAGGGAAATTGACTGCAGGTCGGATGCCTTTTTTGCTCTGTATGCCGGCCGGCTGCGCCCGCCGCAAATCCGCCGCGGCCGACGTCCGTCCGAAATAGTTCCGCGCCCGGTAAAAAAAATCGCCGTTTTCGCCGGCGCGCGTCGAAACGCTAAAAGATCACGAACGAGTATTCGATCGTCTTCGTGACGGTGACGGGTTTGCCGCCGACCTTCGCCGGTTCGAACTTGATCGCCCGGGCGGCCGCGACCGCCTGTTCGGTGAGTCCGTTCGGCAGGCCCGAGACCGTCGTGATGCCGCCGATCTCGCCGCTCGCGAGAAACGTCACCCGGAGCACGACCTTGCCCTGCGTCATACTCAGCCGCGCCTGATCGGTGTAGCCGGCGCGCGGCTTCGAGAGAATCTTGAGCGGCTCGCTCGGGCCGGTCTTCACCTTCAGACTGTCCAGATCGTCCTTGTCCTCGGGCACGCCGCCGTTGGGCCCGATCCCGTTATTGCCGGAACCGCCGTTTTTGCCGGGCCCGCGGCCGTTGCCCGGATCGTTGCCCTGACCGCGCCCGTCCGGGCTGTTGCCCTGGCCGCCGCAGCAGCCCTGGCCGTCCGACGAGATCGGGCCGCCGTCGCGCAGGCCGTACTGCTCGTCGGTCTGCGGCGCTTTTTTCGTGCCCTGGGTCGCGGCGCGGATCTTGAGCTCGGGATCGGTCATCTGCGTGTAGTCCTTCGAGGGGGAAAAGAGCGGATCGTCGGTCTGCGTCGCTTCGCGGCCCTTCTGCACGGGATCCTTGTCGCCGCGCCCGCCGCCGCCGCCGCCGTCCTTCTTCTTGTTCTTTTCGACCTCGTCCGCCGGGTCGAGCGACACCGGATCGACCTCGCCGACGAAGGCCGACAATTCGTCCCCGCCGATCGCGTCGAGCGCGAGCGTCTTGTTGAAGATCGAGAAAACGGTCGCGCCGAGCCCGCCCGCGATCATCAGGACGACCGTCGCGAGCAGCAGCAGATTGCGCTGCCGGACGTTTTTTTCCTCGACGATCGTCGGCGCGAAACCGACCGGCGAAAGCGCGTTTTTCGACGTCAATTGAGCCCCGCAGAGCGGGCAGAAACCGTATTTCGAGACGAACCGCTCCTCGCAGGCGGCGCAATACACAGCATTGTCTTCCATCTGTTGTCCTCTTGAATTTTCTAAAAATTACCGGCCGTCGAACCGCTTCGACGGGCCGCGATTTCGAATTCGGCCGCGATGTTGAAGAAGTGAAAGCCGGCGGGCCGCGCTTCGTTTTTACGTATTTTTGAGTTCGAACTGACTGAATAGATGCCGCGCCCGCCGATTTTGATGCTTCGCGGGCCGAAAAAAAATCGACCGTAATTCGAAACGGATCGATAATCGACGCGGGGCGGCGGGATCGTTTGACGGAAATGCTTCCGAAAATGAGCCGGACGACCGGCCACCGGCGGCGCGAATCGTTCGTTCGGCGGTTGATTTATCGGCCGTTTAGCGGTAACTTGCATCCGGAAGACAAACTGCCGGTCAACCCGCTATCTGCCTGAATCCGGGGAAGTAATTCGATGAACAGGGAAGCCGCAAGGCTCGCAAAGCCGTGCGATGCCGAAATTTCGCGACGCTGGTGTGCTATGAAAATTATCCGAAATCGTATCCTTTTCGCTTTCACGATCTGCGCGGCGGCCGTCGCCGTCGCCGCCCAGACGAATCCGAAGATCGGGTTCGTCGCCGGGCAGGTCACCGAAAAAACGACCGGGCAGCCGCTCGAAAAAGTGAAGGTCGCGGCCGGCGGCGCGGAAGCGGTGACCGACGCCGACGGGAATTTCCGGCTCGAACTGCCGCCCGGAATCTATAACCTGCGGTTTCAGGCCGCCGGCTACGCCGAATTTCTGACCGGCCAGATCACGATCACGGCCGGCCGGACGCTGATCCAGAACGTAGGTTTGTCGGTGACCTTCAGCGAGCGCGTCGACATCGCGAGCGGCGCGTTCGAGACGACGACCGACCAGACGATCAGCCAGACCGCCTTGAACCGCGACGAGATCCGCAACACGCCCGGCACCGGCGGCGACGCATTGCGCGCGCTCGATTCGCTGCCGTCGGTGACGAGCGCGTCGGCCGAATTCGCCGATCTGATCGTCCGCGGCGGGACGACCGGCGAGAATCTGACCTTCATCGACAACATCCCGGCCGGCGATTTCACGCTTTTTTCCGACAAATACGACGGCGGGCGCGGCGGGCGCGGCTCGATTCTGACGGCGGACGTGATCCAGAACGCCCAGTTTTCGGCGGGCGGCTTCGGCGTCCGCTACGGCGACCGGATGTCGTCGGCGCTCGATCTGACCTTGCGCGAGGCGGCGCGCGAGAGATTTCAGGGCGTCGGCTTCGTCGATTCGGGCGGCCTCGGCGCGAGCCTCGAAACGCCGCTCGGCCGGCGCGGGAGCTGGCTCTTCAACTTTCGCCGGAGCTATGTCGACATCGCCTTCGACATCGCCCGGATCGGCGACATCGGCCGCCCGCGCAACTGGGACTTCGTCAATAAATTCGTCTACGACCTCAATGATCGGAACAAGCTCAGCGTGACCGCGCTCAATCTCTTCGAACGATTCACCCTGACCGACGCGCAGTCGGCCGGCGCGGGCCGCCGGAGCGATCGACTGCGCACCGACCGGCGCTCGCGGCGGACGATCTTCGGCGCGACGCTCGCGACGACGGTCGGCAAATCGGCGCTCTCGCAATTGACGGGCTGGGCCGTCGTCCAACACGCCGACGCCGGCTTCGTCCGGCCCTACACGACGGTCGTCCAGCGTCTGCGCGATCTGCGCGACGCGCAGTTCGGCGTCAAGGAAGAGCTCTCGGCGGTCTATTCGCCGAAGCTCCAGCTCGCGGCCGGCGGCGCGATCGTGCTCGATCAGGGCCGCTATTTCACGTTCGAGCGGAGCGGCAGCGGCTTCAGCGCGCTCGAAGAAGAGTATTATGCGCCCGACCGGACGAATTCCGTGCGGTTCGGGACGAAGCTTTCGGGTTATCTTTACGGGCAATTGACGTGGCGGCCGGCGGCGCGGCTCGCCGTCACGCCGCAGCTGCGCTTCGACCGCGGCGGTCTGGCCGGCGAAAATCTTTTGAGCCCGCGCGTGAGCGTCAACTACCGGCTCGCGAAACGCGTCGCGCTCAATTTCGCGGCCGGCATCTACCGCCAGCCGCCGACGTTTTTCGAGGTCACGCAGTCCGGGCTTAACCGCGCGCTCAAAACGCAGCGCGCCGTCCATCTGATCTTCGGCGCGGAATGGCTGATCCGCGAAGACTGGCGGCTGCGGGCCGAAGTCTACCGCAAGAGTTACGCGAATCTGATCGTCCGGCCGGTCGTCGCCGATTTGAATTATTTCGCCAACACCGGCGAAGGCACGGCCGACGGCGTCGAAATCGCGCTTCAGAAATCGCTCAGCGGACGCTTTGCCGGGCAGGCTTCGTATTCGTTCATCCGCGCGCGCCGCCGTCTGTGCGCGGGCTGCGTCGAGTTTCCGGCCGAGACGGAACGGCCGCATCAATTGATCCTGATCGGCGTCACGCGGCTCGCCGGCATCAGCCTCGCCGCCAAATACCGGCTCGCGAGCGGTTTGCCGTACACGCTCCGCACGCCCGTCCGGCTGGCCGCGTCGTTCTATCTCGAACGGATCGCGAGCGCCGCCGATCTCAACGCCGGCCGGCTGCCGCGCTACAGCAATCTCGACGTCCGCGCCGAGAAAAAATTCGATTTCCGCCGCTGGTCGATCGCGCCCTACATCGACGTCTTCAACATCTTCGGCTCGCGCAACACGACCGACGTGACCTATCAGTTCAGCTCGTCGCGAACGCTCACGCTCGGCGAAAGCGACCGCCTGCCGATCTTCGGCCTGCGGATCGAGTTTTAACGGCAAGTACGGAGCGCCGGCATCCTGCCGGCAATGCGTTTGAAAAACGCACCGAAGATTAATTTCCCCGAAGATCGAGAGAAACGAAGCGTGTTGACGCCGTTTGCACGGCGTTTGCCGGCAGGATGCCGGCGCTCCGTTCGTTTATAAAAGCTCGTGCATCACCGCGCCGAGCTCGCGGAGCGCCTGCGCGCCGTCGCCCGCGTAGGACGAACCGTGCATCGCGGCGATCGTCGCCGGTTCGAGCGCGATCAGCTTCTGCAGGTTGCTCTCGGTCTGCCGCGTGTAGGGCTGGTAGCCGCCGAGCGGGCCGGCGTTGAAATCGATCATCGTCGCGCGCACGCGGTCGATGACGCTCCGGTCGGTCAGCGGTTCGAGCTCGCCGTTCTGGTGAAAGAGATCCGAGCTGAACAGCACGCGGTTCGTCTCCTCGAAGAGCAGCCCGGCTTCCCAGCAGTGCGGCAGATGCGGCGTCTGGATAAAGCGAAACCGGTGTTTGCCGGTCGAAAACGTCTCGCCGTCGGCCAGTCCGCGCGCCGGCCGCGACGCGAAGTCGTTGACGCTGACGGACGCGCCGACGAAGCTGCAGACCGCTTCGGCGTGCGGCGCGACGGCCAGCCACTCGTTGAGCGCGCCGCATTCGTCGGCCTCGAAATGGCTGAACGAGATATGCCGCAGCGCCGCCGGATCGATCACCCGCGCGACCGCCTCGCGGACGAGCGGAAAGATCGACCGCATCCCGGTATGAAACAGCAGCGGCTCGTCGTCCTTGACGAGAAACTGGTTGAACTGCAGACCGGCTTCGGGGATAAACAGCGAAAGCCGGTAAACGTCCGGCGCGATTTCGGTAATATTCATAAAATTTATTTCTCCTCTCTGTTCGAAAGCGGGAGTTTTTCTTTCGTTTTATTAACGCGCGGAATAAGACTCAAAAGTAGCATCAGGTCGGGAAGAGATAAAATTTTGAAACGATTCAAGACCGGCGAAGTGAAAGAAAAGAATGATTTTGACAGCGTTGTTTCGGACTGTTTTTTCTAGTTGTCGTTGATGACAAACGATCTTCGGAATAGATTAGAGATGATAGATTACAGATGAGAGATTCGGAATCGAAAAATCTATCAGTTATCATCTTTCATCTCTCATCTGTTCCGAAGTTATCCTTTACAAAAAGGGAAAATCATTCCAAGCTGCGGATCGGGCGTTTTAATCCGTCCGGTAACAAAGAACGAGCGATGAATGTTCTTTACGTCGAAAATCACCCGAAATTCTCCGCGCTCGTCGGTCGCTATCTGCTTGCGCGGCACCGGGTCGTCGTCGTTCCGGCGCTCGCCGCGGCGGCGGCCGCAGTTTCGAACGCGGTTTTCGACGTCGTGCTGCTCGATTACGATCTCGACGACGGCAAGGGCGTCGAGATCGTGCCGCTGCTGCTCAGCTTAACTCCCCGCCCGAAAATCGTCGCCGTTTCCGCTCATAAATCGGGCAACGATGCGCTGCGCGAAGCCGGTGCCGACGCGGTCTGTTATAAAAAAGATATTTCCGTGATCGACGCCGTGATAAAATCTTTATTCGACGGCGATTGACGAAACGGATCGCCTCAAACCGAACAACCCGTGAAAGCTTTCAACCGATTTCTGCATTTCGTTCTTTATCCGGCCTGTGTGCTGATGGGCGCGTTGTTCGTCGGGTTTTCGATTTACCGGCTCGTGCTCGTCGACGAAAGCCGCGACTGGCCGGGCGTCGACGGCGTGATCGTTTCCTCGGGCGTCCGGATCGGCGGCAAAAACAACGGGCTCGTCAACGTCGACGTGCAGTATCGCTACACGGTCGACGGCCTCGAATATCGCGGCGCGACGGCCGGCTACGGTTTCGACGAAGCGCCGTTCGGCAGCGACGCGGCCGCCGCCCGCGAAAAGGCCGAGCGGTTCCGGACGGGGACGACGCAGACGGTTTACTACCGGCCGGAATCGCCGTCGGTCAGCTGTCTGATCCGCGGCGGCGCGCGCGCCGGCTTTGCGATCCCGATCGGCGCCGGTCTTCTCTTCGCGCTCTTCGGCGGCTGGGGCTTTTACCGGCTGATCAGGCCGAAAAAAGTTTAGGAAGTTCGGGATTTACGTACGACAAACTGTTAGTTTGTCGCCGCGCCGCGCGGGTGTGAAGCATATTTACAGGCTGACGCCTGTCAACCGGCTGACAGCCGATTGTACGTTTTCTTCCCAAACTCTCATCTATCTGCAGACTTCGGCCTGCGGATTCTGCGCGCAGACGAGTTTTTTGAGCAGCTCGATCTGCTGCTGCTGGGCTTTGAGCTGTTCGGTCAACCGCTCGATTTTGGTCTCCTGTTCGTTGACGGCGTTGACGAGGACGGTCGCCAGCTGCTTGTATTTGACGCCCTCGATCTCGCCCTGCGCATTCGTCGTCGTCAGGAGCGGTTCGATCGCGTTGACCTCCTCGGCCGCAAATCCGACGTCCGCCATTCCGCCGGCTTTCCAGTTGAACGTGATCGGCCGCAGACGGCGGACGACGTCCAGACCGCCGTAAAAAGCCTGCACGTTTGTTTTGTATCGAAGGCTTGATGAACAAAGGGCGATTTGATTCAGCGAATTACGGCAGAGATCGGCGGAGCCGTTGTTTCCGAGTCCGTAAATAACTACTTTATCCAGACCGTTTTCTCTGCCGAGGGCGATCGAGTTGCTTTCATAGACGACCGACCCGGCGCCGATCGCGGTGCCGTAAGTGACCGAGAGACCGATGGTTGTGTTGGAGCCGATCGCGGTATTGTTGCTGCCGGCATTGTTTGAACCGGCGTTTCGTCCAAAGAAGGAATTATCGTTGCCGACCGCGTTGTCGCGACCGGCGTTATTGCCGAAAAAGGAATTTCCAAATCCCGTCGTGGTGTCGCCGCCGGCGGAAGTGCCGAAGAATGAATTAAAACCGCCGAGGCTTATCAGCCCGGCATCGGCACCGAAGAACGAATTGCCGGTGCCGGCCGTGTTTACGTTTCCCGCGCGGCTGCCGAAAAACGCGTTGAAGCTCGCCGTATTCTGCGCGCCCGCGCCGCTGCCGAAAAACGAATTGTCCGTTCCGGTCAGGTTGGCCTGCCCGGCGTTATAGCCGAAAAAGGCGTTATTCTGGCCGGTCGTCGTCGAATCGCCCGCATTGCTTCCGAAGAACGAATTGAAGCTCGCCGTATTGTTGAAGCCGGCGCGGTAGCCGAAAAATGCGTCGTCGGTCCCGGTCGTGTTGCTGCGGCCGGCGCTCTGCCCGAAAAAGGCGTTGCGCGTGCCGGTCGAGTTGCCGAAACCGGCGCTCTCTCCGAAGAACGAATTATTGTTCGCCGTGTTGGCCTGTCCCGCATTTCGACCGAAAAAAGAATTGTTCGCGCCGGAAACGTTCGTCTGCCCGGCATTCTGACCGAAAAACGAATTGCCGCCGCCGGCCCCGTTGGCCGCGCCGGCATTGACGCCGGCAAAAACGTTCTGCGAAAAGCTCGAAACGCCCAATACGCGGCTGCCGCCGATGTTGAACTGCGTCGCCGCGTCGAAGACGTTCGCCGTGCCGGTGCCGGAGATGTTGAAATTGCTCGACGCCTGCTGCGCGGTCGTGTTGTTGATGTAGTTCGGCGAATTCGGCAGCGGATTCCGGGCGTCCGAAAGCCGCGCGTCGCCGGTCTGGACGAATTGACTCGCCGCCGTCCCGCCGAGCCGCGCGGCGTTGTCGGCCGTCGCGGCGTCGAGACTGCGGATCGCGTAGGGCACGGTCGCGAAAGACTGGCGCGGCGCGAGCACGGTCAGCGGATTCGCGCTCCCGGCGCGTTTGGCGGCGATTTCGAGATACCGCGCCGCGCCGTCGAAATTCGCGCCGAAATCGAGCCTGACCGTAAAGACGCCGCTCGCGACCGCGACGTTCGGCCGCTGCAGGACGGCGAGCGCCGCGCCGCCCGTTTCGACGGCGAAGAGCCGGAACTCGAGATCGTAAGCGCCCGTCACCGGCACGCCGTTTTCGACCAGCCGGCCCTGGTAGGTAAATTCGGTCGTCTGCGCCGTCGCCGCCGGCGTCAGCACCATCAGGAGCGTTAAAATCATCGGTAAATGAATCGTTTTTATCATTAGACAACTCTCCTAAATAAGCGCTGGTTCTGATAAAGTTTTCAGAATCAGCGTGTTTGAAAAATACAGATTGAAACGGCCCGCCGAATTTACCCGACTCGTCGGCGTCAGTCCCGGGACATTTCAGATCATTTTAGACAAACTTGAAGCCGAAATCCTGCGCTTCAAACAACAAAAGCCGATCCGTCAGCGCGGCTTGAAAAGTTCTTTGACAATTGCCGACCGGTTGCTGCTGACGCTCGTTTACCTGCGTCAGTATCACACTTTTCTCGAGCTCGGCGAAATGTTTTCGATCTCCGAAAGTTACGCCCTTAAACGCTATACTTTCATTACCGCCCGCCTGCTCAAGGCGCTCGATCTGCCGAACGACAAATCGCCGACGACCGGCAACCTGACGCTCGTCAGCGACGTCACCGAACAGGAAATCGAGCGGCCCGTGCGCGGGCAGCGGTCCTTTTACTCGGGGAAAAAAAGCGACGCACGATAAAAACTCTGCCGGTCGTCTGCTTTTTCACCGGTTTGGTCCTCGCCGTGAGGGGCGCCCGCAAAACAATGCAAGATTTTCAAATCCTAAAGAAAAGCGGCCTGAAAATCAATCCCGGAGCACGGATCAAGGTCGATAAAGGCTTCTCGGGATCAGGCGGTTTTACGCGCATTCGGAGGTTCCCGAGAAAAGCTCGAAACATCATCCGCTGACGCCGGAGCAAAAACGATTCAGTCGGCAGTTAGCCGGTCAAAGAACGATGGTCGAACATCGGAACCGCGAATACAGGATCTTTCGGATTTGCAAAGATCGTTATCGCGGAAAACATAAAAACTATGGGAGGACGTGGAAACTGGTTTCGGCAATCGTCAGCTTGAAACTCTCGACCCGTCATCTCAAAGACGCCTCCCGCTGAATTTATTTTGGAAAGATGTCTATTTATTTTCTTCCTCCCGGCAGATTTCCGCGCCCGGATTCTGGGCGCAGACCAGTTTTTTCAAAGCGTCGATCTGGCGCTGCTGTCGCTCGATGATCCGCTGCTGCTCGTTGACGGCGTTGACGAGGACGGTCGTCAGCTGCCCGTATTTGACGCCTTCGATCTCGCCCTGCGCGTTTCGGGTCGTCAGCCGCGGCTCGATTTGATCGACCTCTTCGGCCGCGAATCCGACGTCCGCCGGGCCGGCGTTCTTCCAGTCGAAGGAGATCGGCCGCAGCCGGCGGACGATCTCGAGACCGCCCGCGTAAGTCTCGACGTTCGTTTTATAGCGGAGGCTCGACGAACAGGTCGCGATCTGATTCTGTGCATTGCGGCAGAGGCTCGTGATTCCGGATGTCCCGAGACCGTACACGACGACCCGGTCGGCGCCGTTCGTTCGACCGAGCGCGATCGTGGCGTTGTCGAGCACCCGCGAATCGGCACCGATCGCCGTCGCATAGAAAAGGTCCGACTGATTGAAGGTCGCGTTATAGCCGATCGCCGTATTCCAGCCTCCGGTCCGGTTAAACTGTCCCGAATTTTCGCCGACGAAGGTGTTTTTCTCGCCGGTCGTGTTGTCGGTCCCGGCCTGGTAACCGAAGAACGAATTGTCCGAAGACGTCGACGCGACGCCGGCTTCGACGCCGTAATACGCGTTGTTGCCCCCGGAGACGTTGCCGAAGCCCGATTTGTAGCCGAAGAACGAGTTGTTCGAGCCTTCCGTCGTAAAGCCCGCCCGCGAGCCGAAAAATGAATTTTGGCTGCCGGCCAACGCGCTAAAGCCGGAGCTATAGCCGAAAAATGAATTGCCGTTCCCGAGTCCGTGGCCCTGTCCGGCCAGCGCCCCGAAAAAGGAATTGGCATCGCCGCTGTTATTCGTTCCGGAATTGAGTCCGAAAAATGAATTATTGTTTCCGAGGACGTTGCTCTGCCCGGCGTTTAAGCCGAAAAACGCGTTGCCGGTGCCGGTCGTGTTGCCGAATCCGGCATTGACGCCGAAAAACGAATTGCCTTCCGCCGTATTGCTGCGGCCGGCATTGACGCCGAAAAAGGAGTTCTGGCTTTCGATCGTCGTCGCCTGTCCGGCTTTATAACCGAAGAACGAATTCTGGCTGCCGGTCGTGTTCGAATCGCCCGCGAGCGTCCCGAAAAAAGCGTTGTTCTGTCCGGTCGTATTCGAATTTCCCGCGCCGATGCCGGCGAAAATATTGAGGTTTCCGGCGACGCTCAGGACGCGGCTGCCGCCGATGTCGAACTGCGTCGCGGCGTTGAGAACGTTCGCGCCGAGCGTGCCCGCGACATTCGCCGCGCCCGGAATCTGGACCGTCACCGCGCCGGTCCCGAGAACCATCGTGTTGCTCGTCGTGACGAGCGCGTTCGCGCCGATCGCGGTCGCGTTGGTGATGCCGGCCGCGCCGTTCGCCAGAAAGCCGACGAAGGTGTTGTTGTTCTCGACCGTGTTCGAGAGGCCCGTCGTCCGGCCGATGAAGGTGTTGCCGGTCCCGGTCGTGTTGTTGAGGCCGGCGCTCGTCCCGAAAAAAGCATTGTCGTTGCCGTTACTGCTGCGGCCGGCGTTCGCGCCGAAAAACGCGTTGGCCCGCGCCGTCGTATTGAATTGGCCGGCCGTGCTGCCGAAAAACGCGTTGCTGTCGCCCGACGTGTTCGCCTGCCCGGCGACGCTGCCGAAAAACGCGTTGCCGCCGCCGGTCGGATTCGACGCGCCCGCGCCGATCCCGGCGAAGACGTTCTGCACGCCGC
The DNA here is from genome assembly GCA_018269075.1 of Acidobacteriota bacterium. Classification (GTDB taxonomy): domain Bacteria; phylum Acidobacteriota; class Blastocatellia; order Pyrinomonadales; family Pyrinomonadaceae; genus JAFDVJ01. Next base: position 8,537 of record JAFDVJ010000112.1, on the reverse strand, counting down.
CGATCGATAAAACCCGGCTGCCGTTGATATTGAACTGCGTCAGCGCGTTGAAGGCGCTCGCCGTCCCGCTGCCCGAGATGTTGAAGTTCGAGGCGGACTGCGGGGCGGTCGTGTTGTTGATGTAGTTGGGCGAATTCGGCAAAGGATTCCGGTCGTCGGAGAGCCGCGCGTCGCCCGACTGGACGAACTGACCGGCCGCGACGCCGCCGAGGCTCAGCGAATTCGCCGCCGTTTCGGCCGTGCTCGAGTTCAGGCTCCGGACGGCGTAGGGCGCGCTCGTCAGGGGCTGGCGCGGCGCGAGCACGGTGTACGGGTTCGGGCTGCCGGCCGCTTTGACGGCGATCTCCAAAAAACGCGGCGGGCCGTCGAAATTCGCGCCGAAATCGAGCCTGACCGTAAAAATGCCGCTCGCCACCTGGACGCCCGTCCGCTGGATCGTGCCGAGCGGCGGAGTCCCGCCGGTGTCGTTGGCAAAGAGCCGGAACTCGAAATCGTAAACGGCCGTCGGGGCGACCGCGCCGTCGGTCAGCCGGCCCTGGTAGGTAAATTCGGTCGTCTGCCCCTGGACGATGCCCGCGCCGAGCGCGAGCATCACCGGGATGAAAAGAAAAATACGCTTAAAGATTGAAATTGTCATCGTCTTTTCTCCTTATCTTCAATAAGCCGTTTACGGCAGATAGCGCGCGAGCGCGAGGTCGTCGTCGCGGCCGTTCATCGCCCCGCCGGCAACCAGAATGCGGCCGTCGCCGAGGATGAAGACCGCGCGCGCGTAGTCGGCGCTCATCGCGAAATCGGTCATCTGCTTGCCGTCGCCGCTGAAGCTCGTGTCGAGCACGCCGTTCACCGTGTAGCGCGCGAGCGCGAAGTTGTAGCCGCTCGCGAGATTGTTGTTGTCGGCCCCGTAGCCGGCGACGACGATCCGTCCGTCCGGCTGCAGCGCGACGGCCGTCGCCGCGTCGTAGTAGGAACTGAACGGCGTGACCGCTTTGCCGCCCGTTCCGAACGTCGGGTCGAGCGTGCCGTCCGAGTTGTAGCGGACGAGCGAGACGTCGTAATCGGTAACAAAGGCGCTCCGGCCGGCGACGATCGTCTTGCCGTCCGGCTGGATGACCGAAGCCGCGGCCGAATCGTCGCCGCCGGTGTCGAGCAGCACGCGGCCGCCCGTGCCGAACGTCGCGTCGAGGTCGCCCGACGCCGCGAAGAGGGCGGCCGGCAGCAGGAATAGCCCAAAAAAGAAAACCGGGATTATGCTTTGAAATCGAAAATTGTCGAACATCTTATACCTCTCCTTGCCGCTTGCGTAAATTGAGTTTCCTGATATGTTTTCGAGGATCTCTGGTCTTTGATCCGGGGTTTTCTTTCGAAGATCAAAGACCGGAGACCAAAGCTCAAAGGTCCTCGAAACCAACTGAAGAAACCTGTTTCACACAGCGCATACTTTGAAAAACCTCAGGGGGAAAAGCCGTTTAATTGCCGTCTTCGGCGACGACCGTCAGATCCGTCAGCTCGTCCGTCACGGTCAGAACCCGCGGCGCGAAGCGGGATGTTTTATGGCGGACTTCGAGCGTGTAGACCGCGCCCGCCGGGACGTCGTCGAAGCGAAACGCGCCGAACGAGTTGGTCAGCGCGGAACGCGCCGCGCCGTTCGCGTCGGTCAGCGTGACGCTCGCCTGCGCGAGGCCCGTCCCGGCGCTCGTCAGAACGCGGCCGCCGACCGCGACGCCGGCGGCGGTCGCGACCGAGATGTTGACCGCGCCGTCCTGAAACGTCGCCGGGACCGCGCTGCCGTTGACGTCGGCGACCTCGCGGAAGACCGGCAGATCGCCCGTCACGAGCGGCGACGGACCGGCCGGAGCGTTCGCGGCGACGTCGAACCGGACCGTGACGAGCTGCCGCACGCCGGCCGCGATCCCTTGTCCGAACGGCATCCCGAGCACGACGCCGACGCGGCCCGCCTGCGTCGTGTTCGGGATCAGCGTCGCGGTCTGCGTGTCGGCGCCGCGCGCGACCGTCGGGTTCGAGAGCTTCGCCGGATCGTAATTGAGCGAAAAGCCGAAGCCGTTCTCGTCGCCGTTGGCGACCGTTTCGATGACGACCGTGACCTGCGTCCCGGGCACCGCCGGCGTCGTCACGACGCGGACGAGCGTCGGCGCGAAGCCGGGCGCGGCCGCTTTCTCGTCGAACGGAACCGGGCCGGCGAGAAAGCCCGGCGCGGTCTGGCCGCCGGCCGTCTGGACGACGTCGAGCCCGGCGGCGAAACGGCCGGCCTGCGTGTAGTCGGCGACCGAGACGACGCCGTTGCCCTTCGAGACGCGCGGCGCGCTGTCGGTCCGCTGAAACTCGTTGAAGCTCGCGTTCGGCGTGTCGAGACCGGCGACGAAGCGGCCGACCTGCGTAAAGTCGGCGACCGTCACCGTCCCGTTGCCCGAGCCGGTCGGGCGCGGCGCGACGTCCGCTTCGAAGCCTTGCGCGAACGTCACCTGCCCGTTCACGTAAGAAGCCGGCAGCGGGTCGGCGTTCGCGTTGACGATTTGCCGCAGAACGGGCGTGTCGCCGAACGTCACGGCCGACGAGTAAAGTGCGTTCGGCGTCGTGTTAAAGGTCGCCGTGACGAGCGATTTCGTGCCGGCCGTAAAGCTCTGGCCCGCCGGCAGCGAGAGCACGATGCCGAGGTGTCCGGCGGCTGCGGAGTTGACGGTCAGAACGGCCGCCGCCGCGTCCGGGTTGAGGACGACCGTCGGGTTCGAGAGGACGATTGCGTCGTAGTCGAGCGTGAAGCCGACCGCGTTCTCGTCGCCCTGCGCGACGAGCTCGACCGTGACGGCGACCGGCGAGCCCGGCGCGGCGTCGCCGCCGACGGCGCGCAATTGCCGCGTCGGCGCGGCGGTCGCCGTGAAATTGGCGTTCGTCACATTCGCCGTCAGGTTCGGGTACGACCGCGCGAGCGGGTTGAACGTGTAGCCGAGCGCGGCCGGCGTAACGGTAAAGCTGCCGTTCGGCGCGAGATTGTTGAAAACGAAATCGCCGTTCGCGTCGGTCGTTGCGGTGCCTGTCTGCGCGCCCTGCAGATTGACGGTCGCGCCGGCGAGCGGCGTCGAGTCGGTCTTGAGGATCCGCCCGCCGATCGAGAGCAGCGCGCCCGCGTCGTCGTCGAGGATGTTGACGGTCGTCGCCGGGAGCGCGCCGAGGCTCGCGCCGCCGACCGGGTTCGCGAGGACGACGTTGAAGCTCTCGGTCGGCTCGACCTGCGCGTCCTGAAGCGCCGTGACCGGGATCGTTTTCGAGGTCTCGCCGTTCAGGAACGTGAGCGTGCCCGCCGCCGGCTGGTAGTCGACGGTCGGCGTCGCCGTGCCGCCGGTCGTGAAGTAATCGACCGCGACGGTGCCGGCGTCGCCGTTCGTCCGCGTCACGGTGAGCAGCGCGCCGCCGCCCTCGGCGACCGTGTAGGGCGAGGCCGCGAACTGCAGCCGGCCGGGATTGTCGTCGTCGAGGATCGTGCCGATCCCTTGCCCGTCGGCGATCGTCGCGTTCGTCGGGTTCGCGAGATTGACGAAAAATGTCTCGTCGATCTCGACCGTCAGCTCGCCCGTCACGGGAACGGTCGCCGGCTTGGTCGTCTCGCCCGGCGCGAAGGTGACGGTTCCGGTCGTCGCCGCGTAGTCGATCCCGGCGTTCGCCGTGCCGTCGGCGGTTGCGTAATCGACGGTCACCGGAAAGGCCGACGCGCGCACGAGACTGACCGTGAAATTAAAGCCGGTCGTCCCCGAATTGCCCTCCCTGAGCGCGACGTCGGAGATCGACGCGGACGGCGGGCCGTCGTTGTCGGTGATCGTTATGGTCTCGGTCGACGGCGCGGTCAGCAGCGCGCCGTTCGTCGGATTACTGAGCGCGACGGTGAAAGTCTCGTCGGGCTCGTCGGTCGGATCGTTGAGAATGATGACGACGAAGGATTTCGAGACCTCGCCGTTGAGGAAAGTCAGCGTCCCGCTCGCCGCGCCGAAGTCCTGACCGGCGACGGCCGTCCCGTCGACGGTCGCGTAATCGACCGTCACGGCGCCCTGCGCGCCGTTCACGCGGTTGACCGTGACGAGCGTCGAGACGACGTTTTCGGCGACCGTCTGCGCGGCCGTCGTGAATTGAAACTCGCCCGCCGCGGCGACCGTCCGGCAGGGAGAAAACTCCGACGTGTTGCCGCTCGCGTCGGTCGCCGTCGCGGTCACGATCTGGCCGACCGCGAGGCCCGCGAAGGCGAAATTGAACGAGGCGTTGCTGCCGGCGGTCGTGACGTCGGTCGAAGTCAGATAATAGCGGCCCGGCCCGCTGCCGCTCGGGTCGCACGAATCGACGCGGTAGAAATCGAGCGTGAAGGTCTGGTTCGCGCCGCTGTTGAGCGTGCCGGCGATGCGCGTCGGCGTGACGCCTTGGAGGACCGGAAAGTTCTGGAGATTGTTCGCGCCGAGGTCGGTGTCGTTCGCGTCGTTCGGCGTGACGCCCGACGGGCCGAGGTTGATGCCGAGCCCGGCGTTCGAATAGATCGCGTTGAAGCGGATCGAATTATCGACCGCGCCGGCGACGCCGACGTTGACGCCGTTCCCGAGGTTCTGAAAAATGCTGTTGTTGTGGATCGTATTGCCGGTCCACGCGGCGGCGATCTCGACGCCGTGGCCGTTGCGGTTGAAAGCGATCGTGTTGCCCGCGCCGGCCGTTGCGCCGCCGATCTTGTTCGCGCCGGCAACGGGCGTCGAAACGCCCGTCAGCAGCACGCCGTCGCCGCCGTTGCCGAGGTTCGCGCCGCTTGCGTTCGTCCCGATCAGGTTGTTCTCGATCGCGTTGCCGGTCGCGCCCGCGCCGCTGATCACGATGCCGTGCAGAAAATTGCCGCCGATCGTGTTGCGCGCCGTCGCGTTGCCGGCAAGCCCGATCTGATTGTTCGCAACGCCGTCGAGAAAGATGCCGTCGGCGTCGTTCTGGAGCGCGCCGTTGCCGGCCGCGTTCGTCCCGATCCGGTTGCCGAAGATCTGCGCGCCGCTCGCGTAGTAGCGGAGCGCGATGCCGTGGCCGTTGGCGACGTCTCCGCCGTTGCCGCTGATGACGTTGCCGTTGAGCGCGTTGGTCGAAGACCCGATCAGCGGGCTGCCTCCGTCGATCTCGATGCCGTTCTGCGAGTTGCCGATGTCGCCGGTGCCGGCGGCGTTCGTCCCGATCAGATTGCGCTGCACGGAAATGGTCCCGGAGCCGTCGAGCAGCAGGCCGTTGCCGTTATTGCCGGAGATGACGTTGCCGAGACCGAGCGAAAGCGCGTTGTTCGTGCCGCCGATCGCGACCGTCGAGACGGCCGCGTCGATGCCGTCGCCGCCGTTGCCGAGATCGATCGTGCCGGCCGCGTTCGTCCCGATGTAGTTGTTGTAGACGAGGACCGTTCCATTGCCGGAAAGGTTGATGCCGTCGCCGGCGTTGCCGGAGATGACGTTGCGCTCGGCGGCCGTCAAACCGCCGATCGTGAGCGAGCTGGCGTTCGTCCCGAAACCGCCGAAATGGATCCCGTCGCCGCCGTTGCCGGCCGCGCCCGCGCCGGTCGAGTTCGTGCCGATATAGCAGGCGGTGATCGTGATATCGATCGCCGAAGGTCCGTTCGAGATGTCGATCCCGTGCGAGGCGGCGCGGTTGACGATCAGCCCGCGGACGACGACGGTGCCCGCAGTTACGAACCGCAGTCCGCTCGTCGCGGCGGCCGCGTTGATCTCGATCAGCGGCGCGCCGGCGTAGCCGGGCTGCGTCGTGCCGTCGATCGTCACGTTGCCCTGAATGACCGGCAGGTCCGAGAGCAGCACGATCGAACGGACGCCCGCGCCGGCGATGTTGAATTCGATCGTGTCATCGATCCCCGGCGTCGAGTTTGAATTGATGATCGCCTGCCGGAGCGAGCCAAAGCCGCTGTCGTTGGTGTTTAAGACCGTGTAGGTCGCCGCCTCGCCGGCGCGTGCCGCCAGCAAAAGTAAAATGATCAGAACGAGACTTTTTAGATTCATACGATTCCTCCATTGTTCGGCAACTGCCGTGATCGGGCGGGGGATGCTTTGCGAAAAAATATTTATGTGCCAAGCATCGCGCGGAATCGTCCAAAAAATCTTAAAAAGCGCGCCAAAAATTTCCAAAAATTTCCAAAAACCCAACCGGGAGCGCGGGCATCTCTGCCCGCCCGCGCGTCGCGCGCAGCGCCGATGCGCGAAACGTTCGCGATTGAAACGAAACTTTTAACCTAAAATGCCGAACGGCCCGCAGCGTCCGCGATTGAAACGGAACAATTAAACCGATGCGGCGCGGCGTCCGTTGTCGCTTACGCTCAACGGACGGCGGGCAGAGATGCCCGCGCTCCAATTAACCCAACCGGGAGCGCGGGCATCTCTGCCCGCCCGCGCGGCGCGCGCAGCGCCGATGCGCGAAACGTTCGCGATTGAAACGAAACTATTAAAGCGAGGATGGCCCGCGCTCCGGTTGATGTGGAACTTCGAACGGGAACCGAATATAATTCGATAATCAGTTTTTATGCCCGATTTCATCAGATCGGGCCGAATAACCGGATGGACAAAACGAAAGCCGAAGAACTGAAAAAAGAAATCCGCAAAAATCTGTTCGCCGCCGGAAAACTGCCGAACGGCGCGGAGTATTTCGAGACCTGTCCGACCTGCGAAGGCCAGCGGACGATCTGCCGCGAATCGTTTCTCGACGGCATTTTTTCGGCCGAACTGATGATGTGCCCCGAATGCCGCGGCGACGGCTTCGTCGAAATAAAAACATAAAGGATTTTGGATTTCGGATTTCGGATTTCGGATTTCGGATTGCTCGCAATTGAGACGGCTTAGTTTTTGTCGGCGGTTAACGGTTTTGAGAAAACAAAACCTTTAACTTCCGCGAAAAGCTGATTCGTCTCGATTCCGAAACCAATCCGAAATCCGAAATCCGAAATCCGAAATCCATTTCATTCTTCTTCAATCGCGGGAAAGGGCTTGCCTTTGAGGACTTCGACGGCGCGCGGGGTGACGTCGGTGCCGCCGGCCAGATTTTTGAGCAGCGTGACGACGGTGACGAGCGGGCCGGTCGGAAAGCTCCACCAGCCGGCGACGGCCGTGACGGCGTTGTATTTGAGGCCGTGGACGAAACGGTTCCGGTCGCGCCGCAGCTCGTGGACGTCCGACAATTGGAGAAAACTGAAAAAGACGGCCGAGACGTAGTATTCGTAGATCACGTAGCGAAATTCGCGGATCCCGGCGACGATCGCGTCGAGCAGCGCGCCGTCGGGCCGCCGCCGGTCGAGCGGCGCGTTGTTGATTTCGAGAAAGGCCCGCGCGTAGTCGGGATTCGTCAACTCGAAGCCGATCTCGCGCGCGTCCGGCGACCAGTTTTTGACGCGGATCGCGGGCGTCGTCCGGCGGTGCGCGGCGCAGACCGGGACGAGCCAGTAGCCGGTTTTGAGAAAATCGCTCGCCGGCACGAGCGCGCCGACGCCGAGCTTGGCGACGGTCGCCGCCGGCTCGCCGCATTCCGGGCAGAACGGCGGAAACGAGACGCGCGACGAGAAGACCGTCACCGTATTGGCCGCCGCGCCCGGCCGGTCGGCGGCGGCGAGCGCGGCCCGGTGCTCGTTCGTCCGGGCCGGTTTTCGTTTCGGCATCAGCGCGGCGATCTTCCGGACCAACGCGCGCAGCTTTTTCGGGGCCGTCGACGGCAGAAAGGTGTTGTATTTGAGATGGACCTCGACGCTCTTGCCGTGCGGGTCGAAAAACTGCAGAAAGAGCCGGTTCTCGACGGCTTTGGCGAAAATCAGCCGGTCGTAGGTCAGCGTCACGTTGCCGACGCGCAGGAATTCCTCGCAGGCGATGACGTGCATAAAAGAGCGGATCCCGTAATACTCGCCGGCGGCATTGGTGACGATCAGATTGGCGCTGAAAAAGGGGTTGATATTCATCTGAGGGTGCGGAATTCGGTGAAAAGAAAAGCGGATCGAAACGGGGCGGGCGTGAAAGAAGCCATTAACCAGAATACCACGGGCGGGCGGCTCGGTTCAACAAAAAACGACTGTGATTTCGGCTTTCGGATTTCGGATTTCGGATTTCGGATTGGTTGCAGGCGGCGGAAATACTTCGGTGTTTCGAGTTTCGGAATGATGCCGGATTTGATCTTTGACCTTTGATTTTGGGAATAGGCCCAAAGACCAAAGATCGCCCCTCCGGATTACCAAAAAAAACCTTTGCGTCTCCGCGCCTTCGCGCCTTCGCGTTAAAAAATCGCCGCTCACTTCAAAGCCAGCCCGTCGACATTAAACAGATAATAAGTCTGATCCGCCGTCAGCACGAACAGCTTTTTCCCGTCGCGGCCGAAGACCGCGTAGGCGACCGCCGACGAAAACTGCAGCTCGTCCGTCTTGCGGCCGGTTTCGAGATCGTAAACGGAGAGCTGGCCCTCGGGATTCTCAACCGCCGCGACGGGGCGCGTCGGGCAGATCGCCGCGTTGCCGCCGAAAAATCGCTGCCGGAGGA
>JAFDVJ010000111.1 GCA_018269075.1 Acidobacteriota bacterium | reverse complement strand
TCAGTTTATTTCGCGTGTTGACACGGTTCTCGCCAGTCCGTGGTGGCCCGCCTGACGGTCAAAGCGCTTCCCCGATAGCCCTGTTCCGACAACTCCAGAAACAATTCTTTGGCATTGTGACAGCCCTCAGCCCATCTTGCCCGAAGATATTCCTGAAAGGGGCGGATCAGCCGGCTTCCCCGCGGCCGCGTCGTTAACGGATATTCCGCCGCCCGGTAGAATCGGGCGATCGTCGTATGATGCCGGTTCAGCTGAAGACGGATCTGGTTGATCGTCAATCCCTGCCGCTGCATCGTCTTGACCAGATCGTAGAGTTCTTTGCGTTCCTCATGATAAGGCGACAAAGGACACGGCGGTCGTGTTTGATCGGGGACCGCCGGCGTTATTTCCGACGGAGCTTCCGGCGGCACGACGGCCTCGGTTTCGAACAGGCTTCGTTTCAGGGAACGACGATTACGATCGATCGTTTTTTCAAGCACTTCCGTCGCGTTTTTGAGCAAATGCCAGCGATCGGCAACTTGCTTCGCCTGGGGCGCGCCGCGTCGCACGCCGTCGGCATACGCTCCGGATCGATCGCGGGAGACGATTTCGATCCCGGGATGCGCGGCCAGCCAGACTTTCAGGGTCTCGGCTTCGCGATCCGGCAGCAGGTCGATCGGTTTGCGTTTTTCCAAATCGACGAGGATGGTCCCGTAACGATGTCCGCGCCGGAAGGCAAAATCGTCCACGCCCAGAACTCGCGGCGATTCCGACTGATCGCTCGTTTTCAAGGAGCGTTGACGAATTCGCCGCAGAAGAGTATCGCCGCTCGCTGTTAAGTTCAGCCTGCCCGCTGTCCTGGCACCGGCTTCGCCACCCAACGCGAAGGCCAGCCAGGTCAGCGCATCATTGCATCGAACCGTCTTTCGGGCATAAACCCGGACGACCTTCGGCAGACGCTCGCAGAAGACTTTTCGGATGCATAACTCATTTCGGCAGCGAAACTTTCGGGTATGCAAAAGGAGGCTGATCGCCACGCCGTGCCAGGGCAGATCGGCAACTTTTCGGACATAGCTGCTATGGCGGCTTCGAGACAAATGATGACAAAGCGGGCAACTTCCTGCAGATTGGTTGGTCCGAATAACAATCGTGATCGAATTAGGGTTCGAGATGAAAGAAACCAACTCGACGGCATTCGGATCGGCCAGCAAAGTTGAAACATTCATTCTCAGAATCTACAACCTTTTTTCGCAATTTGCACCAAAAGTGCGGAACAGCCGTTGACGTGAAAATAGTGTTCATCTTGGTGCGAAATATGCAGTTAAACGAATTATTATGTAACGAATGAGACGGCAATTACCTAGAAAAGCAATTCGCTGGTATTAGCAAGTGAAAACGAGCAACTATGTGCGCCATGAGGCTTTGAAAGAAGGCGTCTTACGGCCCCAAAAAAAAGAATTTGAGTCGAGCAATGGTGGAGGTTCAAACATTAGCCGTGGGGTGTTTAAATCAAACGAACTGTTGGAACAAAAAAGCGCTGTTGGAAATTACAGCAATAATTTTGTCTATTTGGCATTAACATTGAATATTCTCAACTTTTTATACGAAAGCCCCGCGGGACTTTCCTATAAAACCTTTGGGTTTATTAGGAACTTTCGACTCTTCAATATATTTTCAAATGCATTGTTGACCAAAGAGCATTCAGAAGATCAGGCAATTTTAAATCCTGATCTTAGTTATTTCAGTAATACCGACTTGATTACGTCCGGCAAGATAGTTACTTAGCTTCGTCGCTACATTATTGGCGGTTTCCGAAGTAATATTCAAATATCTAAGAAAAGTTTTCAGATGTGAATGACCAGTAATCTTCATCACTTCCGTGTGCGGCGAACCCGAAGCAATCATTCTAGTAGTGGCAGTATGACGGCAATCATGCAGGCGAAAATCTTCCACTTCAGCCAAGTTACAGGCTGTCGCCCAAGCCCTCTTGACGGTATTAGTAATTCCGAAAACAAGCCGATTTGTATCTTGCGGCGAAACCGTCCAGAGCAATTCCAGTTCCTCTTTAAGACGCGGCGTCATCCCGACAGTGCGGGCATCTTCGGTTTTCGTATTGGTCTGCGGAATATGAATTTCATTGGCGTTAAAACTGACATCGCACCAGCGCATTTTGAAGATTTCGCCGCGCCGCATCGCCGTATCCAGCGCGCAGACGAGAATCGGTTTGAGGTGCGCTCTTTCATTCGTGCATTGAGCCAAAAGTCGCGCTTCCTCGTCAAAACTCAAAATGCGGTCGCGCTCGACTTCCGCCGACATCGAGATAACGCCCTTCATTTTCGTGAAAGGGTTTTTGACGAGCCAATCGTTACTAACGGCAAAGTTCAAAATTGCTCTCAGCCACGCGAGTTCCCTGTTCACAGTCGCTACTTTTCTCTCGCGGGTGCGCATTACTTTTTTAATCAAAGTTTTCTTTTTGCCCGTTTTTTCGTCAACGATTTTCGTCTTTTCATTAACTTCCGTTTCCACTGGAGTATTGAGGCGCGCATTTTTGTAAGCTGTAATATCGCCGGTTTTAATCGAGCGAATCAGTTTTTTGCCGAAAAAGGTTCGCAATGGTTTAACGGCTGACTTGATCCCGGCAACCGACCGTCGCCCTTTGATTTTGACGCCGTTCTGATAAGTCGCTTCAACCAACTCAACTTCTTCATATTTATCCGCAAGATCGTCAAAGGTCATTTTATCGGAGGTAAGTATTTCCTCGCCGTGGGTTTCGAGTTCCTGCCGCATCGCCTCAACAACGCTCCGGGCAGTGCGCTTGTCAGTAAGCGGTTTGTATTTGACCTTGTATTTGCCGTCTTCGGCTTTGTATTGCAGGCGGGCGTAAAGTTTACCCTTGATTTCGACCCAGTATCTCGGAGACGATCGTTTGGCTTTAGTTTCTTTAGTCTGGCTTTTTTCCATCACAGCGTCCTTAGTTATCTAAAAAGTTATCTATGACCCTGATGATAATCTATGTTATCGCTTGAAATCAAACCAGACGCAGTTCAAAAGATAAATACTATGAATAAAGAGGTTAAGATAGGTTTTGTTGCAGTTTTGATAACGCTTGAAATGTTATGTTACGCTAAAAATCCGATTCGTAATCGAAAGGTCATCAGTTCAAGTCTGATGAGTGGCTCCATTAGATTCAACAACTGACGGGCGCCATGAAAGCGCCCGTTTTGCTTTACTCGCACCTTTACTCGCACCTTCAAGACCATTTAATAAAGACAGAAATTAAAGAAGAATCCTCGACAAATTGTTTCTCGAAAGCCAATAAATCGAAAAGTCGTTATGCGATCAACGAACATAGTCGATTTCCGGCAATCGGAAGGTAGGCGATATCTTTTGATCGCTGCTGAATTTATGATGCGCTGCCTGACGGGAAACGCGGCTATTTGCCGATCAGATCGAGCGTCCGCCGGTCCCTTTCGCCTTGAAAATATCGATCCAGCACGTGCGCGAAGAGCGAATCTTCTTCACCGGCGGCGCGTTCGAAGAGGGTCATCGAGGATTTGAGCTTCATATCGTCCGGAAAACCGAAGATCTCGGAGGCCGTCCGGCCCTCGACCGCCAGCACCGCTTCGGCGCATTCGGCGAGCCGCCGGCCGAGTACCGGATGATCGAGATAAGCCCTCGCTTCCTCCGGACTTTTGATCGAATACCGGACCGCCATCGAGCTGTGCCCGAGCCCCTTAAACTGCGGGAAAATATACCACATCCAGTGCGAGGTCTTTCTTCCCGCCCGGATTTCCGAGAGCGCTTCCGGATAATCACCGGCCTGGGCCCTGACGAATCTTTCGAGATCGAACGGATCGTTTTCCATAATTTTTCTCCTCTGCTGCAAACTGTCAGATCCACCAGTCGTCCGGCACCAGAAATACCGGCCCGGCCGGATGCACGTTGACGGCTGAACCGTATCCGTCCAGCCATTGGCCGAAAAGCTCCAGAATATCGGGCCTTTCGCGGCTGTCGAATTTATTCATCGCCAGATTGCGGGCCAGATGGTTTCGCGCACGATGGCCGTCGAACGAAGATTCGGTTTCGAGCGTCGCGTAAAGCCCGACCGTCATCTCGACGACGGTTCTCCCGGAAAACCTCTCGACAACCCGATCGACCGGTACGTAAGCGCAGAACTTCGACGGCGCGAAATCCCGGCTGCGCGGGTCGAAAACGAAATATCTGATCGTGCGCGTTCCCCAGAGATCGCGGCCTTCAGGGGTCAGCAGTTCCCGGTTCCAGCGGCGGAGATTGAGCATCACTTCGAGCAGGTTCGAAGCGAAATAGATCCGCTTTTCCCGCGTCGCAACGACCGATTCGGAAATCGAGATCGCGCGCTCGATCTCGCGCCGCACGGGCAGCATCCGCGCGCCGAGCGCGCCGACGTCCAGATGGTTCAGATCTTTGATCCGACGGGGATCGAAATCGGGCAGCAGAACCGTCTGAAACGCGTTCATTCCGGCTTCGCGCATCACGTAGATCGTGTTCGCCGCCAGATTCCGCCGGCCGCGCACGACGTGCGAGCTGACCATCGAGATGAAGCAGTCCGATTCCCGCTGCCGCGAAAACAAATGCGCCGTCGCGAACTTCGCGTGATTCGCGACCGGATCGGCGCGGCTCACTTCGAACTCGATCCATAAACGCCGCGAATCATCGTTCTTCGCGAGCAGAATATCGGCCCGCGAAGAATAGCCGAACAGCTCGTTCAGCTCTTTGGACAAAAGCGGCACCTCGGCGCGGCTCGTCCAGCCGCCCGGACAATGTTCGGCAAAAGCGGATTGCAGATAGGCGGTCAGATTCCCCATTATGATGCGAGCCCGAAATCGCTTTCATTATATTCTCGCAGATCTTACAATCAAAGTATTCTTTATTATGCTCGAAGCATACATCCGGGCTTTCCGAAGGCTGAAAAGAGACATCAACCGACAGCGCTGGTCGCCGCTGACGAAAGACGGCGCGCCTTATAAACCGCTTTTGCTGCTGACGGTTATCGATCAGATTTCGCAGAGCGTCTGATTTTGGTGGATGAGACCAAAGATCGAACTATCGATAAACCCGACCCACTCGTCCCCAAACTGTTTAAACTTGCTTTTAAAACAGAACCGGCGAGATGTTCCGGGCGTTCAACCCGACACTTCGCCGATTCATTCCAATTGTTGCTTTTTATCGATCCCGAAGCCGGAAGACCGGATTAGGCGGATTTTATCGAAACCATTTGCGTTTCACGTTTGAAGCCGATTCCGTGCTTTATAAAAATCCGCGATCCGACATCCGACATCCCAAATCGGCTTATTTCATTTCCCCGCCGTCCGGGTGTTTGCGCGGACCGAGTTTTCGATCCGACATCCGCGTGCCGCCGATCATCTCGTACTCGCTGCTGTCGGCGCCGTATTTGAATTCGGCGCCGGCCAGCGCGCGGGTCGTCATGTCCCGCAGCCGTTTGACTTCGGTTTCGATCCGGTTCGATCTGTCGTCGAGCGTCGCGATCAGCGTATTGTATTCGTTGATCGCGTCCGTCACCGTCTTGATCTGTCCGTTCATCGATTCGACCGATAACCCGTTACCGAGGTCGAGCGCTGCATCGACCGATTTCATTCCGTTGACCCGCTGCTGTGCCGCCGGCACTTCCTTCGGGATCCCTAATCTTCTTCGCGACATATAAAAAATCTCCTGTTTTTTGCTGTCCGCCGGGTTGAGTTTCGGAAGTTTCGGAAGTTTCGGAAGTTTCGGAAGCGAGGGATGAAATCCCCCGAACTTCCCGAACTTCCTAAACTGCCTGAACTTCCCGAACTTCCCCACAGCGGCGATATCCACCGGTTCCAGATCCGTGAACCGGCAAACGTCCTCAGCAAAACTGTTCTGGGGAAAGTCGGGAGTTGTTTTTGACGAGCAAAAGACAACTTTTCACATGCCTTGCAACAATTTTGTGAAAGTGAAAAGCGGCTGCCTATCGATAAACTCCTGCCCGAGGCCCGTTTCCTGCTTTCCTTGAATCGTAAACTGCTTACGTTTGTCGGGTAGCCGCTTACCTTCAACCGTAAGCTGCTTACCTTCGACCGTCAGCTACTTACGTTTGTCGGTAAGCTGCTGACCTTCGACTGAAAGCTGCTTACCTTTGACCGTAAGCTGCTTACCATCGACCGTAAGCTGCTTACCATCGACCGTAAACTGCTTACCATCGACCGTAAGCTGCTAATACTTGGTGGTTAGCAGGTTGCCTTTGACCGTAAGCTGCTTACATTTGACCGTTAGCAGGTAACGTTTGTCCGTTAGCAGGTCACGAAAATCGCACAGTAATCGAGATTCGACATTTCGCTGCTTTTCAATGGTTGGAATCGACTCTGCCGGGTCGTTGACCCTTCATCGTTCGACTCCGGATCTGATTTCCGCTTTGCGCCGGGATTCGAAAACTTTCGATTCCCTCTGTTCTGCGTAAAATTTCGATCTATAATTAAGAACGAGATTTCGAAAAATTTTTTGCTGAAGAAAAATCGATTTACCGAAAAAAAATTTTACAAAATGAAAAAAAGACGATTTTCGCCGCAAAAGAAACGATTTTTTCAGAACTATTCGGCACGATCATTGATTATCAGTAGATCCAAATTGTGAAAAAGTGAGTTGCAGGACTTGAAAGCACTTGTCAGTTTTGATGTTTGAAAAAAGACTTTTTGGACGTATCCAAGTAATTCGAAAAAAGCAGCAAAAGATACCGGAAGTTCATTTTCCACCTTTCTACTTTTCCAGTTTTTCTCCTTTCCTTTTACAATCTAAACAATGAAAAAACTGCTCGAATGCGTTCCGAATTTTAGTGAGGGGCGCGATATGAACGTCATTCAACAGATCACCGGCGAGATCGTCGGGATCGACGGCGTCAAGCTGCTCGACGTCGATCCCGGGGCGACGACGAACCGGACGGTCGTGACTTTTGTCGGCGCGCCCGAGGCGGTCGTCGAGGCCGCTTTTCAGGCCGTCAAAAAGGCGCGCGAGCTGATCGATATGCGTTATCACAAAGGCGATCATCCGCGGTTCGGCGCGACCGACGTCTGCCCGCTCGTGCCGGTTTCGGGAGTTTCGATGGAAGAGGCGGCCGAATACGCGCGCGCGCTCGCCAAACGGATCGGCGACGAGCTCGCGATCCCGGTTTACTGCTACGAGAACGCCGCGACCGAGGAGAAGCGCCGGAATCTCGCGAGCTGCCGCGAGGGCGAGTATGAATGTTTGAAAGACCGGATCGGCAGCGCCGACTGGAAGCCCGATTTCGGGCCGGCGGAATTTACCGAAGCGGTCGCGCGGTCGGGCGCGACGGCCGTCGGCGCGCGCGATTTTCTGGCCGCCGTCAACTTCAATCTCAACACGACCTCGACGCGCCGTGCCAATTCGGTCGCCTTCGACGTCCGCGAAAAGGGCCGCGTCAAACGCGAAGGCAACCCGATCACCGGCAAGCCGCTGCTCGACGAAAACGGCGAGCAGATCCGCATTCCCGGCACGCTGCCCGGCACCAAGGCGATCGGCTGGTACATCGAAGAATACGGGATCGCGCAGGTCTCGATGAACATCACCAATCTCTCGCAGACGCCGCTCCATATCGCCTTCGACGAGGTCTCGGCAAAGGCCGCCGCGCGCGGAATCCGCGTGACGGGACTCGAGATCGTCGGACTCGTCCCGCGGAGCGCGATCGTCGACGCCGGCCGCCATTACCTCGCCAAACAGCGCCGGTCGCTCGGGGTCGCCGAATCCGAGCTCGTCAAAATCGCGGTCAAATCGATGGGGCTCGACGACCTCAAGCCGTTCGTCCCCGAGGAAAAGATCATCGAATACGCGATCGCGGCCGAAGACCGGCGCGCGAAGCTCGTCGATCTGACCTGCCGGGCGTTCGCCGACGAAACCGCGTCGGAATCGCCCGCGCCCGGCGGCGGCTCGATCGCGGCCTACCTGGGCGCGCTCGGCGCGGCGCTCGCGACGATGGTCGCGAATCTCTCGTCGCATAAAGCCGGCTGGGACGAGCGCTGGGAAGAATTCTCGAACTGGGCCGTCAAGGGCCAGCAGATCAAGGACGATCTGCTCGCGCTGGTCGACGAGGACACCGACGCCTTTAACGGCGTGATGGCCGCGTTCAAGCTGCCGAAGAACACGCCCGAGGAGAAGGCCGCGCGCTCGGCCGCGATTCAGGAAGCGACGAAATACGCGACCGAAGTCCCGTTCCGCACGATGCGGCGCGCGTTCGACGCCTTCGAGGTGATCCGCGCGATGATCGACGAGGGCAACCCGAACTCGATCACCGACGCCGCCGTCGGCGCGCTCTGCGTCCGCTCGGCCGTGATCGGCGCATTTCTCAACGTCCGGATCAACGCCGCCGGCCTCAAGGACAAGGAATTCGCCGCCGACGTCCTCGCCCGCGGCGCCGACCTCGAAGCCCGCGCGATCGCCGCCGAACAGGAGCTGCTCGGGATAGTCAATACGAAAATGTGATGTCGGATGTCGGATTTCGGATTTCGGATTTCGGATTTTTCGACACAAAGGTCGCGGCAGATTCGGGAAAAGTTTTCGGTTGTGCACCAAAAGAGAGGTTTAGATCAATTGCCGCTAGCTGATGGTCTTTGAAAATTAAATCCGACAAAATTTCCGAATTGAGCCTGTGGAACAGGCGGAAGATGTTAGCTACAGGCGCAAGCCTGTAGAAAGCTCGCCCAAACGAGTTAAAGC
>JAFDVJ010000110.1:40406-40629 GCA_018269075.1 Acidobacteriota bacterium | reverse complement strand
TCCGGCCGCGGTCGCGGCGCTGCTCGAAAACGAATGCGCGGGCGATGCCGAGCTGCGGCGCGAGGTCGAAAGACTGCTCGCGCTCGACGCCGAGGCCGAAAGTCTGATGGACCGGCCGCTGCTCGAGAAAAGCGGCTTTCATCTGCTCGGCGCGCTGACCGACGAATTCGATCCGCTGATCGGCCGGCGGATCGGGAGCTACGAGATCCGGCGCGAGCTCGGC
>JAFDVJ010000110.1:0-40355 GCA_018269075.1 Acidobacteriota bacterium | reverse complement strand
GCACGGTTTATCTGGCCGAGCGCGTCGACGGCGAATTCGCGCAGAAGGTCGCGATCAAGCTCATCAAACGCGGAATGGACACGCGTTTCATCCTCCGCCGATTTCGCCAGGAACGGCAGATCCTCGCCGCGCTCCGGCACCCGTACATCGCGCTTCTGCTCAACGGCGGCACGACCGACGACGACCTGCCCTATTTCATTATGGAATTCATCGAGGGCGCGCCCGTCTACAGATTCTGCGACGAGCGCGGGCTCGATCGCGGCGCGCGGCTTCGGCTGTTCCGGAAAATCGGCGAAGCGGTCGCCTACGCGCATTCGAAAAAGATCATCCACCGCGACCTCAAGCCGACGAACATTCTCGTCAAAGCGGACGGCACGCCGAAGCTGCTCGATTTCGGCATCGCGAAAGTCTTCGATTCCGGCACCGATTTCACGACGCTCGACCCGACGCTGACGGCGATGCGGATGATGACGCCCGAATACGCGTCGCCCGAACAGATCCGCGGCGAAACGGTGACGCCCGCATCCGACATCTACAGTCTCGGCGTCCTGCTCTACGAACTGCTGACCGGCGCGCGCCCGTACCGCTTCAAAAACCGCGCGCCGTTCGAGATCGCCCGCGTGATCTGCGAGGAAGAGCCGGTGCCGCCTTCGGCGAGAAAGGGAGAAGAGGAGACGGGGAGACGGGGAAACGGGGAGAAAGGGTTTGATAATCCGATTGCCGCGTCGCCGGTGGCGGGAGATTTGGAGCGGATTATTTTGAAGGCGCTGCGGAAAGAGCCGGCGGCGCGGTACCGGACGGTCGACGAGTTTTTGCGCGACGTCGACGATTATCTCGCCGGAAAACCGCTCGCGGCCGATAATTTCGCCGCGCCTTTGGCGGATAAAAAATCATCGCCGGAAAACCGCCGTCTTCTGCGCCGCGGCCGGGAAAATTTGCCGGCCGCGCCGAAAGACGCCGCGCCGCCGCGCGAAAAATCGCTCGCCGTGCTGCCGTTCAAACTGATCGGCCCGGCGCAGGCCGACGACACCGGCGAAAAATATCTCGGCGTCGGTCTCGCCGACACGCTGATCACGCGGTTCAGCGGCGTGCGGCGTTTCAAGGTCCGGCCGACCGGCTCCGTTCTGCAGTACGAAAACCGGACCGGCGACGCCTTTCTCGTCGGCGAAGAGCTCGGCGTCGACTACCTGCTCGACGGCAACCTGCGGCGGATCGGGCCGCAGATCCGCGTCACCGCGCAGCTTCTGCATATTTCGGAGCGCGAGATTCTCTGGGCCGGCCAGTTCGACGAGGAATTCACGAACGCGCTCAATATCGAGGACAAGATCGCCGCGCAGGTCGCCGAAGCGATCCTGCCGCAATTGACGGGCGAGGAAAAGCAAAGGCTCGCGCGGCGCGGCACGGAAAATCCCGAAGCCCGCGAATGCTACCAGCGCGGCCGCTATTTCTGGAACCAGTTCACCGGCGAGTCGCTCGAAAAAGCGATCCGCGAATTCGAGCGGGCGATCGCGCTCGATCCCGATTTCGCGCTCGCCCACGTCGGCGTCGCCGATTATTACAACTGGATCAGCATCGTCGGCGTGCTGCCGTCGGGCGAATGTCTCCTCAAGGCGCGCGAAGCGGCGCGGCGCGCGATCGAGCTCGACGCGGCGCTCGGCGAAGCCTACGTCGCGCTGTTTTTCCCGACGCTCTGCTGCGATCTCGACTGGCCGCGCGCCGAAGCGCTCGCCCGCCGCGCGATCGAGCTCAACCCGAATTATTCCTACGCCTACGAATGTTTGTCGTACGTCCTGACGCCGACCGGCCGGTTCGACGAGGGCCTCGCCGCCGTCCGCCGCGCCGAAGAGCTCGAACCGCTCAGCCCGCGCGCCGTGCTGATGACATCGTGGACCTATTATCAAGCGCGCCGCTTCGCCGAAGCGCTCGCCAAAGCCGAATCGACGCTCAATTTAGACAAGCATTTCCCGCAGGGCTTTATGCACATCGGCAATTCGCTGCAGCATCTCGGCCGCGCCGAAGAGGCGGTCGTCGCGCTCCGCCAGTCGGTCGCGCTGATGCCCGAAGCGCCGATTCCCGTTTACATTCTCTGCCACGCGCTCGTCGCCGCCGGCCGCCGCGCCGAAGCCGCGATGCTGCTCGACGAGCTCGACCGGCTCGCCGCCCGGCAGTACGTCAAGCCGTATTTTATGGCGCTCGCGAACGTCGCGCTCGACCGCTTCGACGCGGCCTTCGAATGGTTCGAAAAAGGCCTCGCCGAACGCGATCAATGGTTCACCTGGCTCGGCACCGATCCCAAACTCGACGCCCTGCGCCGCGACCCGCGCTTCCCCGAACTGTTCCGAAAAACCAAAAATCCGGCGGCGAAATGAGTGGAGAGTGGAGAGCGGAGAGCGGAGAGTTCGGGGATGTTATTCCTTTTGACTCTCGACTCTCGACTCTCGACTCCCGACTGAACCCCGCCGGAGCTTCGCGAAGATCAGCAGATGCGTCGCGATGACGAGCGGGACGACGAACAGCGGCAGCAGAACGAGCGGAAACTTCGTCATTTCGCCCATCGAACCGGCGTTCGTGAAAAGCAGCCGCGCGCCGGTCGCAACGACCATCAGAATGTCGAGCAGACCGAACGCGTTCCAGACGAGCAGCGCCGCCCGCGCCGCGCGTTTTCGCAAAGGCAGCCGCAAAACGACGAGCGCGCCGGCGGCCGCCGCGATGTCGCCCCAGCCGCCCCGCACGGCGAATTCCGCGGGGAGCGCGCCGCGGGCCGCGAGTATCAGAAACCAGACGCCGACGAAACGCGTCAGGTGAACGGCGACCAGCACGCGCGGATCGACGCCGTCGACCCACGCCCGAAAATTTTCCGAGCGCCAAAACACGAGCAGCACCGCAATCACCGGCGTCCAGATCGCAACCGGCACCAGCGGCGCCGGCGCGCGCCCGAACACGCCCGCCGCGCCGACCGCCAGCGCCGCCGCCAGCCAAATCGAAAGAACCGTCGGAATTTTTCTGTTCATAGTATTTTCAACACCGGAATCCGTATTTTTTTTCAACCCGAAGGCGCGAAGCCGCGAAGCCGCCAGGGGGAATTTCAGGTTTGATATTCCATCCGCGAAAATTTCCCGCGAATCCGGAAACTTTTCCGATTCCGCAAACCGGCCCTCCAGCTCTTTGCGTCTTCGCGCCTTCGCGCCTTCGCGTTAAAAATCCCCCGCCCGCCTATTTTTTAACAAAACAGCTGCTGCGCCCCGCGTCGTCGGCGAGGCAGAGGTTGAGATTGTTCTGCTCGTCGCGCGCGAAACGGTAGTAGAGCTTTTTCGGCGCGGGGATTTCGGCCGCGCCGCTCGAATTCATATTCGGCCGGCACGTGTCGCGGTAGCTTTTCGTCGCTTTTCGCGTCGCGAAGCCGATCGTCGTGTCGTTCGCCTCGAACGCGCCCGCCTCGTAACCGTTGATCGTCGTCGTGCATTGATAAAGCGACGACTGCATCAGGATCGCGTATTCGAACGTCCCGTCGGCGTAAAACGTGTAGCTGTGAACCGAGGCGTTCGGCCCGCTCGTCGCGCCGGTCGACGGATCGACATAGCCCGAACCGTTGCCGCGCCGCGCGATCCACGTTCCGACGAGCGCCGCCGGAACGCGGCCGCCGCCCGTGATTTCTCCATTCGAAACCGGAGTTTCGACCGACGACGACGAATTGTAAACGTCCTTCAGCAGCCGCGACATTTCGTCGTCCGGGTTCTTCGCGACCGCGTCCGAAACGGCCGCGAACAGTTTTTGCCGCGCCGTTTCGCGCTGCGCCCCGACGAGCTGCCCGAGCATCCCGGCGACCTTCACGTATTCGAGCGAATTCTCGATGTCGCTCCGCGAATCGCGCCGCCAGTAGCCGATCAGGATCGCGCGCAGCCGCGCGGCCTGATCGGCGCTGAAATCGCGGCTCAAAGCAAACTCGAAGACCGCCTGCATCCGCGCCGCGACCGTTTCCGTGAGCGGCGGGTTCCCGTTCGCCAAAATACGATCGGCCTGCGCGAAACCGTTCGCCGTTAAAATCAAAACCGTTAAAACTGTCGATAAAAATAAGTGCTTCATAATTTATGCTCCTAATTGTTCGTCGATCGACGATCGACAATCCGCCTCAGATCAAAAAATCGAGATTATACTTGCGGCCGATCGCCTTGATCTTTTCGACGTCGGGCGGCATCGCGCTCGCGTCGCGGCTGACTTCTTCGAAAAACTTCTCGAAGCCGCCGGGCGTCAGCGTGATCCAGAGCCGGCCGGGCGCGTCCGTGATGTTGCGGAAAGCGTGCGGGATACCGCGCGGGCAGACCGCGAGATCGCCTTTTTTCGCGATGAACGTGCGGCCGCCGCACATAAACTCGAATTCGCCCTCGGTCACGTAAAAGATCTCGTCCTCACCGCCGTGGACGTGGGGCGGCGGCCCGTCGTGCGCCGGGACGATGTTTTCGACGATCGAGTACGCGCCGCCGGTCTCCTCGCTCGACACTTTGCAGAGCATCGGCTCGCCGAGCACGCTCCACGCCGCGCCCTGTTCGCCGCCGACGAATTTCGCTTCGTTATTATTGATCAACATAAAAAATAAGTTCTCCTCGTATGAATTTTTCGCGGCTTTTCCGGCCGCTCAACCGATACGCGAAGCACCCGCGCGAAAAGTGCCATCGTTTGCAAAATTTTTTTTTGTGTTTAGTGACAGAATTGATCGGCACGGTAATTGAACGGGCCGGCGATTCGTTCGTGAACCGCGTTTTCGATTGAATTTGATTCGCCAACCTGGCGAACAGCTGGTTTTATCCACCAAAAACACCAAAAACACTAAATATCTTTCGTGTCTTTTTAGTGTTTTTAGTGTGTTTCGTGGACCGAAAAACAACCGCTCGCCGGCCGGTCTTTTCATTTAGCGGCAAATTTCGCGGCGTTTTGTCGCAAAAATCATTATAAGTGCATTTGAGCAATGATCGTGCTGAACAGTTCTGGGGCCGGCTGACGAATGCCGCGGATTTTTAAGAATCAAAAGCCCGGGGCAGGCGATATTCGCTTCCCCGGGCCTTGCAGTTTTTTTCGGAAATATTTTTTTACTTTTCTTTTTCGGTGTTGACGATAATTTCAAATGGAGAAATTCCCAGTTCGTTCCAGAGGCGATCGAAGGTTTCCAGCCGAATCATAACAACCGTTCCGTTAAAAAGCTGGGTCGCAGTTTCTTTCGATCCTCCGATCTTTTGCCATAACGCGAATGGTTTATTAATACCGCGTTTCTCCAATGCCTTTCTCGCATCTATTTTCCATTTGGTGTTGGTTTCTATTTGGCGGCGCTTTTTCGCGATTTCCGCATTGTCAGGTCTTTTTATTGACATTATTTATACCTTCCCTTTTCCTTGTAAAATCGCTGCCTCATAATAAAGCGGCAACAGGACTCAATTTAACACAAAACTACGGAGGAAATTTAGCCCAAAATTCACCCCGAAATTATTTCGTTCGGCGCTTTTTAGGCGGACGACCCGATAAATAACCTATTTGCTACCCCTTTCGGGCTGATGTTAAGATAATTTTTCGCTTATGGAACTTGCAGTCGAAAAATATAAAGTCGCCAACGAACCGTATTATCTTCCGATCCGTCAGGAAGTCGAACTTTTCGAAGCCGCCTACGCCGCGCGGCTGCCGGTGATGCTCAAGGGGCCGACCGGCTGCGGCAAGACGCGGTTCGTCGAATATATGGCGTACCGGATGAACCGCCCGCTGATCACGGTCGCGTGTCACGAAGACCTGTCGTCGACCGATCTCGTCGGGCGTTTTCTGCTCGAGGGCGAGGAAACCGTCTGGCACGACGGCCCGCTGACGACCGCCGTGCGTTCCGGCGCGATCTGTTATCTCGACGAGGTCGTCGAAGCGCGCAAGGACACGGTCGTCATCATCCACCCGCTGACCGACGACCGCCGCCGGCTGCCGATCGAAAAACGCGGCACGGTGATCGAAGCGCCGCCCGAATTTATGCTCGTCGTCTCGTATAATCCGGGTTACCAGTCGATTTTGAAGGACTTGAAACAGTCGACGCGCCAGCGCTTCGTCGCGATGGAATTCGATTACCCGTCGCCCGAAGCCGAGGCCGAGATCGTCGCCAAAGAAGGCGGCATCGACGCGCAGACGGCGCAGGATCTCGTCAAGATCGGCCAAAAGGTCCGCAACCTGCGCGGCCACGGATTGGAAGAAGGCGTCTCGACGCGATTGCTGATCTACGCCGCGCAGATGATCGCCAAAGGCATCGCCCCGGTCGACGCGGCCGAAGTCGCGCTCTGCTCGCCGATCACCGACGACCGCGAGCTGCAGCGCAGCATCCGCGAGATCGTGACGACGATCATTTAACGCCGGCCGCCGGTTGGCGGAGTTTTTGTTTTTTTCGGCCCGCGAAAGGAGTAAAAAGACCGGAGTTGTTCGGCCCGGTGGTTGATCGAAGTTCGACTCGTTCGAGAACCGCGTTTTCGATTCGATCAGAACCGTCAGAACCGCGAACGATTGTTTATTTATCCACGACCCCCCCCAAAACACTAAATTTCTTTCGTGTTTTTTTAGTGTTTTTCGTGTTTTTCGTGGATAGAAAACAACCGATCGCCGGCCTGTTTTTTCATTTACCGACAAATTCGCTCGTCCGTCGTACCGGAAATTATTAAAAACCGCGTTTGAGCTACGATCGCACCGAACAGTTCCGGCAAATCATTCCAAATCGTCGGCGAATCGCTCCAAATCAGAGAAGATCACGCCAAAATGGCCGCGATTCGCGCCAAAGTATTACCGATTCACTCCAAAGCGTCACCGATTCACGCCAAAGTGATACCGATTCACGCCAAAGTGAAAGCGAATCATTCCAAAGCGGCGCGCGGTGCGGTCTTTGGAGCGGGAAATCCGAATTGCCCGAAACCGTTTCGCGGGCAATTGTCGAATCGCCCGGCAGACGGCCGGCGCGGCGAAAAAAAATCTTGCCAATTCGCGGCGTTTAATTGTATTCTCGAAATGTTTTACCCGATTCCCGTGCCGTTTTCGGACGGGGACGCCGGGCGGCGGAATTCCTCTCGAACCGGTCACCGAACCACCAATGCGAAGAAATCCTCCGGCGCCCGTCCCGCTGACGAAAACGGTATCCGACAAATAACGGAGATAACTTCAGTGCAAATCAACGGTCTGGAAAACATTTCGGCGCAGCAGCTCAATCAGGAGCTCGCGCAGGGCGCCAGGTTCGTTTTATTCGAATACTGCATCTCGCTGATCATCGTCACCTTCAAACGCCCGTCGGCCGTTTATTACATCCGGCCCGGCGAAGGCACGTTCGGCAAAAGCATCGGCTTTACGCTGATCACGCTTTTGTTCGGCTGGTGGGGCATCCCGTGGGGCCCGATCTATTCGATTATGTCGCTCGTCACGAACCTCGGCGGCGGCAAAAACATCACCGCCGAAATCGTCAACGCGATGAACCGGGGATGAAAATGAGTGGAGAGTGGAGAGTGGAGAGTGGAGAGTAAAGGTTGAAAGTTTAGAAAGTTTAAGAAGGAGAAAAACTGCTTCCCAAACTTCCCAAACTTCCCAAACTTCCCAAACTTCCCAAACTTCCTCTCCACTCTCGACTAAACCCTATGATCGAAGCACATATCCTGATCGACCGCGAGCTCGTTTTCAAGGGCCGCAAAAAAGCTTACGGGAGACGCGCGCTGGGGGACGGCGCGTCGTTTTATTCGATGCGTGCGTTTTACGTTTTTCTCGTGGTCGCCGCCGTCGACGGTTTATATGCCGGCGCGCATCTGATCGGCCCGCATCTGGTCGCGATCAGCGCGCTCGCGATCGGCGCGGCCTTTTATCATTATTTCGACTGGCTTAAACGGCTCGAAGCGGCGGCCGCCGACTTCGAGCTCCACGTCGTGCTCGATGACGACGGCGTGACGTTCAAAAACGAACCGAAAACATTCCGTTCGTGGAACGACTACGCTTTTTACCGGGAATACGGCGATTATCTCGAAATCACCGACAAGGCGGGCGAGATCAGTTACCTCCCGAAACGCGACGAATACGCCGCCGTCATCGTCTTCACGAAATCGAAGATCGCGGCGCACGAGCATTAAATCTTCGCCGCTGTCGTTCCCCAATTTTTTTCGCGTCTTTTCGCGTGTTTCGCGGGCCCGCGATCAGTTACCCGTAATTTTCGAAAAACAACAGCAGCGCGAGCACGCCGGCGAGGATTGCGAGACCGATCGCGATCTTCGCCCCGGTCGAAAGGTTGTTGCCCTTGATCTGCCGCGGTTCCGTGTAAGGCACGACCGTTTCCGCGCCGGTTTTCGCGTCGACGACCGTAAAGCTCGTTTCGCCGGCCGATTTGATATAGCCTTTGAGTTTCGTCTTGTCCCTGAGCCGGACCTCGATCCGCGCCTGTTCGCCGGTCCCGAGCGTGGCGATGCCTTTTTTGACCTTTTCGGTAAACCGCGCCTCTTTTTCCTCACGCGTTTCGGCGCGGACGACGCCCGTCAGGGCCAGATTGAGGAGCACTCCGATCAACAGCAGTGAAAGGTATTTTTTGAACATATTCTTCTCTTCTCCCGATAAAAAATTTTCGAAAAACGTCCCCCGGTTCGATCGCGATTCGCCGTTGCGGCGAAAAAAGGAAGGTGAACCGCCATTATATAGCTTCTGTCGCATATAATTCAAAAAAACTTTCGGCGAACCATTGCGATTTCGGATTTCGGATTTCGGATTTCGGATTTATTTTAACGTGAATTCGACGCAGCGACGGAGCGCCGGCATCTCGGCCGGCAAACGGCGCGCAAGCGGCGTCAAACGCCTCATTACCTTTTAATCTTCGGGAAAACTAAGCGCTGTTTGCGTTTTGCAAACGCATTGCCGGCCGAAATGCCGGCGCTCCGTCCGGCGCCGATTCTTCGATCGAATTCAAATCAGAGTTTGTGGCAAAAACAATTAGAAAAAGTCTGTATTCAGCCATCTCTGATGGCTTAAGGAATGAATAGCGCATACGGGAATCGAACCCGTGTTACAAGATTGAGAATCTTGCGTCCTAACCGTTAGACGAATGCGCCCTGAAAACGCGGGCCGCGCCTGAGAAAGCGGCGGCGAATTTATTCTAACACGAAATTTTCGAAAATTTCACGGCCGGAAACCGCATAAACCGTCGTTTATTTCCAGCGCTTCTCTTTTTTGAAGCGGTTGACGACCATTTCGCGGCGCAATTTCGGGAGATGGTCGATGAAAAGCCGGCCGTCGCAGTGATCGGTTTCGTGCATAAAGCAGCGCGCGGCGTAGCCTTCGGCGTCGCGCTCGAACCATTCGCCGTCGAGCCCCTGCGCGCGCAATCGCGCCTTCATCGGGCGGACGACGACGGCCGGCACCTTGCCGACCGACAGACAGCCCTCGTGCGACGACTGCTCGCCCTCGGTCGCGACGATTTCCGGGTTGGCGGCGACGAGCTTGATGCCGTCGCAGTCCATCACAAACAGACGCAGGTTCAAACCGATCTGCGGCGCGGCGAGCCCGACGCCCTCCGCATCGTACATCGTCTCGAACATATCGTCGCAGAGCGCCGCCAGCTCGTCGTCGAATTTCTCGACCGGCCGGCCGATCAAACCGAGCACCGGCTCGGGATATTCGGTAATTTTTCTGATAGACATAAGGGATTTCGGATTTCGGATTTCGGATTTCGGATTGGTTTCAAGTCGGAGGCGATCGTTGAAATCGAAACATTCGAATTCAGACCAATCCGAAATCCGAAATCCGAAATCCGAAATCCGAAATCGTCCTATCTTGGAACGACGCCGCGGCGGCCGCGGCGGTAGAAGTCGCGTTTGGCGAAAAAGCCTTTTTCCTCGCGCTGGAGACATTGCCAGCAGACGTTGACGATTTCGTCGTCGGGTTCGACGAATCTGTTGTAATGCGTCACTTCGCGGTCGCATTTGGCGCATCTCGCGACCGGTTTTTCCGTAAGTTTCGGGTCGATTGATTCGATCATCCTACTTTTTCCTCAATAAACGAACTCTTTCCTTGTAAAAATCTTTTTCCTCGATAATAGTGTAATTCGCTTCGACGAAATTTTCCAAAAGCGCACAGGCGTTAGTCGTCCGGCAGCGCTCGCCGGTCGCGAGCCAGATCTCCGGCGCGTCGAGCGGAATCTTCGAGATCGCGAACTCGTTTTCCTCGGCGATCGCCTCCGCGCCGCCCAGTTTTCCCTCGAATCCCCAGTCGAAAAACCGCTCGTCCGGCAGAATCCGGTTTTGTCCGCGATAATGATACGGCAGATTGAGCGCGTCGAAGACCGTAAAGACGACGATCGGCTGGCCGGGCTTTTCGCGCTGTTCGATATACTCGGCGACCCGCCCCCAATCGCCGCGCTTCGCCATTTCCGGATACAGCGAGTGGATCGAGTAGGCGAAAAGCAGTAATAAAGAAGAGGAGAAGAGGAGAAGAGGAGAAGAGGAGAAGAGGAGAAGAGGAGAAGAGGAGAGATTTTTCGTCTTCGAAGAAGAAGCTTCAAAAGAAATTTCTTTTTGCGCGACCAAAGCGCCGCTTTCCGGCGAAATCTCATCGCCGGAATAACTTCCGTCTCCTCGTCTCCTCTTCTCCTCTTCTCCTCTTCTCAAATCTTCTCCTCTTCTCCCGAAGAGACTTCGCAGAACCAAAGCGGCCGTCAGAACGAGCGGCGGGAACAATACGGCGGCGTGGCGGATTTCGACGTAGATGTCGCCGAGCAGGAAATAGGCGACGAGCAGAAAACCGGCGACGACCGCGGCGATCGTGCCGAAAGCGAATAAAAACGGATCGAGCGCGCGGCGTTTTTTGAATAACAAAAACGCGGCGACGGGAATCAGCAGCCGGACGGCCCAGACTCTGACGTAGGACACGGTCGTGATGTTTTCGGGCGGAAAAAGCTCGGTCGGGAGGACGAAATTGAGGCCCGAATTCCAGATCAGGCGAATGCCCTCGGCGAGGCGGCGCGGCGCCTGCACGCTCGCCGCGCCGCCGGCGAGCTGCAGCTTGATCATCCACAAAAGCGGCAGAATCGCCGCGCCGACGACGATCATCCCGAGAAAATACCGCCGCGCCGCCGTCCACCGTCGCAAAACAAGCAGCGCCGCGAAATTTCCGACAAGCACGAAGCCGAGATAATAATTGGTGTAAAGACCGGCGACGGCCGTCAGCAGATACAGGATTTCCCTGCGTTTTCGACCGTTCGCGTCGTCGTCGGTCAGATACGCGTCGGCGAAAAACCGGAGCAGCATCACGGTCAGGAGGACGACGAGCGAATAGAGCCGGATCTCGAGGCTCGCCCAGATCAGAAACGGATGAAGCGCGAAAAAAGCCGTCAGCAGAAAAGCGCCGCGCCGGTCGAAAAACTTCCGCGCGAGGCCGGCGAAAAACCAGATCGCGAGCGCGCCGCAGAGGATCGACAGCCCGCGCGCGAAAAAGATCGACCCGTTCAGCCCGCGCCAGAGACTCAGCAGCAGAAAATACAGCGGCGCCTGTTTTTCGTTCGCAAAGACGTTATAAAAAGCGTCGGAAACACCGCGTCCCGTCGAAAACAGCGTCGAAGACTCATCCGACCAGACGTTCAGAACATACGCCAGCGGGAGGGTGATGAGAAGATGGAGAACAATGGCCGGAAGAGGAGAAGAGGAGAAGAGGAGACGGGGAGAAGAGGAGAAGAGGAGAAGAGGAGAAGAGGAGAAATTTTCCGTTTTCGATGAAGACGATTCAAAAGCAACTTCAGTGTCCGCGACCAAAGCGTCGCTTTCCGGCGAAATCTCATCACCGGAATAACTCCCGTCTCCTCTTCTCCTCTTCTCAAAAAAGCCTCCTCTAAATCGCCCGTTTGCGAAACAGCGCCCAGAACAGATCTTCCGACGGGTACGGAAAATTGAAACGGTCGGGGATCAGTTTGAGCAGAAAATTATCGCCCAGCCGGTATTTTAACAGCGACTTCGCGTGCGCGCCGGAGATTTTTTTCGACGGGCGGCCGCCGCCGACGCGTTCGAAGCCGAATTCCTTTAAGAATTCGGTCAGCCCCTTTGCGGAAAACCATTGAAGCACCGACGGCGGGCTGTATTCGTGCCAGTTCTGGCCGAAAAAACGCGCCGAGAGCGATTCGCGGTTCCACGTTTCGACGAGCAGCAGGCCGTCGTCGTTCAACAGCTCGGCCGCTTTTCGAAAAGCCGTCCGCGGCGCGTAAAAATGCGCGGCGACCTGGATCATCGAGACGAGATCGAATTTTTCGTCCGTCGCGAACGATTCGAGCGAGCCCGCGCGCAGATCGAGCCCGAGTTTTTCGCGGCCCGCGCGCGCGATCCGTTCGTTCGGTTCGAGCCCCGCGCCGCGCCAGCCGGAATCGACGAATCCTTTGAGAATAAACCCGGCGGCCGCGCCGACGTCGAGCATTTTCCCCTTTTCCGGCGCGAACTTCCCGAGCTTCGCGGCATACATCCGGCCGCGCGCGGCGAGCATTTCGGCGTCGGCCAGATAATCCGAATAACCGGCGCCGCCGCCCGAAAAATACGCATCGTCGTAGACGCGCGCGACGTGCGCCTCGTCGGCCGCGATTTCGGCGAAGCGGTGCCCGCATTTAACGCAGTCGCGCACGGGAAAGCCCTTCGCCTCGAAGGCGAATTTCGATTCGGAAAGACAGAGGGGACAGAGCATAATGTTGAGTCTTGAGTCTTGAGTCTTGAGTCTTGAGTCTTTGGTCTTTGGTCTTTGGCCTTTGATCCCGATTGTTTTGACTCAAGACTTAAGACTCAAGACTCAAGACTTAAGTCTCAGGACTTGATTTCGAAAACCAGAAAATCGTCGCATTCGGCGACGACCTGAAAATTCTGCCGGAGCTCGGCCGCGAAATTCGGTTTGAGCGCGAGCATCGATTTCTGCGCGACGAAATAGCGCGCGCCTTTGGCGGCAAATTCCCTGACTTTTTGGATCGACTGCTCTTCGGCGCAGACGTTGAAGCCCTTGCGTTCGAGCCAGTAAAACATAAACGACGCGTTGTAGGCGACCGCGTAGCCGTCGGCGTCGCGGCAGTGGCCGCCGGAAACGAGAATCAGCCCGTCGGCGGCGAGCGCCGGCTTGATCTTCGCGGCGCACGCGAAGCTCTGGTCGGGCACGCGTTCTTCGAGCAGACGGGCGCGAATCGCGCGCGCGTCGAAGGCGAAAACGGCGAGCACGGCGAAACCGCCGGCGACGACGAGCAGAGTCTTCCGGAGCTTGTCGGAAAACGGAAAATCGGTACCGAAATTGAAGAGGCTCGCGAAGACTTCGGCGAGCCGCCCGACGCCGGCGCCGAAGAGCAGCGCGGCCGGCGCGATCGCGAAAATATGATAGTAGTTCGCCCACTCGTCGGCGGTCGTCCGCGCCGCCGCGAGATACATCACAAAGATCGCGGCGGTCCATAAAAGCGCGTGGCGGACGACTTTCTCGCGAAAGCCGCGCACGAGCGCGAGGACGCCGAGCGCGAGGCCGAAGAAAACCCAGACGACCGAAAATTCGGCGAACAGGATGCCTTTGACGAAATACGAATTCGTGAAAAAATCGGCGCCGATCCAGTGATACTCGTTCGACACGCCGAGCGAGTTGCCGTAGGTCTTCCAGAGGCTTTTCGCGTAAACGTACCAGCCGAGCGCCGGCACGAGCGCGGCCGCGCCGAAGATCCAGACGCGCGTCTCGCGAAAAACGCGGCGGCCGTATTTCTGCACGAGCAGGACGCCGAAAAACAGACCGATGTGCGCGGCCGTCGCCTTGGCGAGCAGCGTCAGCGCGGTCAGCGCGGCGGCGGCGGCGAAATCGCGCGGGTTTTCGTTTTCGAGCCATTTCAGAAAGTAGAAAACGGCCGCCGTGTAAAACAGCAGCATCAGGCCTTCGGGCTGGATCGCCGTCGAAAACTCGATGATCAGCGGGTTGAAGGCGAAAAACGCGCAGGCGAAAACGAGCGCCGCGTCGGTCAGATATTCGCGCGCCAGCCGGAAGAAAAACAAAAGCGTGCCGAGCGCGAAAAGAAACGACCAGACGCGCCCGAAATAATCGTGAACGCCGAAGATTTTGTAGGCGATCGCCGTCAGGTACGGGTAGAGCGGAAACTCCATCTCCGCGTCGCCCGGCGTCGTCCCGCGCCAGTCGATCCGCGGCCGCAGCGGATTCATCGATTCGGTCGCGTAATTGCGCGCGACCGCGCCGAGGTCGCATTCGCGCCACGACGCGCGATCGATCGGCCGCCGCACGTCCGGCAGCCGGACGGCCGCGCCGACGAGAAAGATCAAGATTAAAATGAATTTGGTTTTGCCCGACATTTCCATCCAACCGGCCGCGAACCGCACGGAAATCCGGGGGAATTCCCTCTCGACCTTAAAATCCAATATTTTTTATCGCGTTTTTTCCGAAAAATCAGCCGAACAGTCTCGGCAGATAGATCACCAGCCCGGACGTCAGAATCCAGAGCAGGAGATTCAGCAGCGTCGGCCGGTCGCGGAATAAAAGCTGCACCGGATCGCCGCCGGTCTCTTTTTTATGAATCAGATACAGATAGCGAAAAACGCCGTAAACGACGAACGGGATCGTCACGAGCATCGCGCGCGAGCCGACGCGCTCGACGGTTTCGTCGGCGCGCGTGTAAAGCGCGTAGGTGATGACGGCCGCGCCGGCGCAGATGTTCATAATCGAATCCAGAAACGAAACCGAGTAATCGCTCAGGCTCCGCCGGTGATTTTCGGCCTCGTCTTCGAGCAGCACCAGCTCGTGGCGGCGTTTTCCGAAACCGACGAGCAGCGCGACCATCGACGTGCACAGGACGAGCCATTCGGAAACCTCGACGCCGATGATCACCGCGCCCGAAACCGCGCGCAGCACGAATCCGCTCGCGACCAGAATCACGTCGAGAATGACGATGTCCTTGAGCTTGAACGAATACGCGAGACAGGTCGTCAGATAAATGCCGACGACCAGCGCGAACGTGTGATTGAGCAGCAGCGCGGCGGTTGCGGCGACCGCAAACAGGACGACCATCGCGAGCCGCGCGGCGTTCAGGCTCAAAACGCCCGCCGCGAGCGGACGATTGCGCTTGATCGGATGCTCGCGGTCTTTTTTGAGGTCGCACAGATCGTTGAACAGATAGACGCCGCTGCTCGCGCAGCAAAAGATCAGAAAGCCGAGAAACGAGATCCAAATATTGTGCGCGTCGGTCAGCGAGCGCGAAAAGATGAGACCGGTGAAGACGAGCAGATTTTTCGTCCATTCCTTCGGCCGCAGCTCGACCCACAGACCGCGCAGCGTGCGGCCCAGAGGGACGGTTTCAGTTGGCTGAAGCGTTTCAACCGATTTCATGATTCTTTAAAAGTCCTGAGTCTTAAGTCTTAAGTCTTGAGTCCTTGTTTTGACTTTTGACTCAACACCCGACCACGTCGGAGTCAGATTTTGACTCAAGACTCAAGACTCAAGACTCAAGACTCAAGACTCAAGACTCAAAACCTAAGACTCAAGTCTCAAGTCTCAAACCCGAAGACTCCTCACATCCTTTCGCGGCAGATTCGTTCCGGCCGCTTCGCGCGCGTGTTCCCGCATATTCAGGATAGAAAACGATTTACCGAACATTTCCAGAATCTCGCCGACAAATTCGAGCTTTTTTTCGATCGGCAGGTTCATCGCCGGGAAAAACTTCAATTCGGGCGCGTCGTCGCCCGACAGAAAATCGAGCGGGTGCAGCAGCAAACTTGGTTCGGTGTTTGTTAATTTACACATTTCGAGCGCGGTTTTCCAGTAGGCGCGGGCCGCGAAGCGCGAAAAGGTCGAAAGATAGATCACATACGACGCGTGAATCGGCGTTTTAAAGAGCGGCAGCGTCGTCACCGGAATCTCGGTCAGCGATTTTTCGCCGATCTGCCAACGGTACGGTTTTAATGATTGAAAACCGTCGGAAAACTTCCCGAACAGCTTTTTGCGCTTTTCGCGCTCTTCGTCGGACATCTCCGGCGACTTGAAAAAATAATAGGCGCGGGCGAGCGGCGCGATGTAGGTCGGCAAAGTCGAACAGTCGTACTCGTAGCCGCGTTCGGCGAGCACTTCGAGAACGGTCGGCGACAATGAATATCCCGGCCCGCGAAAACCTTTCGGGATTTGGCCGGTCGCCGCTTCGAGCGCGTTTTCGGTCTTTTCGAATTCCTCGCGCAATTCGTCCTTCGAATAAAGATGAAGCCACGGTTCGTGGCGAAAGCTGTGATTGCCGATCTCGTGACCGGCGGCGGCGAGCTGCCCGATCGCTTCCCGGTTCCGCTCGAGCGCCGCGTCCTGACCGACGATAAAAAAAGTGATATTAAGCTCGCGTTCCTTCAAAAACCTGAGCACGCGCGGCACGCAGACGTCCAAATACGACGGCAGACTCTCCCACCCGGCGTCGCCGTGCGTCTTCATATACGACCATTTGTTGTCGAGATCGAGCGAAAGGCTCGCAATCGGTTTCATATATTTTTTATCCGTCTTGAAAAATCGGCCAGAAAACCGATCCGCTCGAACATCGGAACGGATGCCATCGAAATTCCGTCCGCCGATTCTTTCGTGCAGAAAGGTGGATAAACGTTCAAAAGCCTTCCGTTTTCAATTTTTCCGCCCTCCGATCGAAATCTGACCAAAGGCTCCAGCGACAAAAACCCGATCGGATCGCGGGCGGCTTCGGTCAAAAAATCGTTCAGCGTCAATCCGGTATCTTCCAGTTCGTCGGTTTCCGCGCTTAGGCGCCGGACGCGCCCGTCGCGCAAAACGAATTGATCGCCCAGACAATCCTGACCGAACGGAACGTCGGTTTCCTTCAGGCTCGAAAACAATTCGGACAAAGCGAAATCGCCGAACCAGACTTTTCGAAGCGAATGCCACGCAGGCGACGCGACAGCGCCGCGAATATGAAGACCGCCGTCGAAAGCGATAAAACCGTTGATTTGCCGGAGCAGCGACCGTAGTTCCTCCGGCAGTTTACCGAGTATTTCTTCGTCCGGCGGTTCCGTGCCCTGAAAAGTAATGTCTTTCGAATCGATCATCAATATAAAGATAATGTTACGATCACTTACCGCAAGCTAACAGTCTTTGAAAAATAAATACCGTAAATAAAATATTCCTTAAAAGCTCGCGGAGCGAGCATCAGTTAATAGCCACGGGTGCAGCCCGTGGTCACGTCGCAACAATGATCCGAGCCCGTGAAACGGGCGACAGAGAGCGAAGGGCATTCGTATTCTGCCGCTGTCTTCGACAGCTTGATATTCAGAATCAACCGTTCCACGGGTTTGCACCCGTGGCTACACGATGTCGCC
Organism: Acidobacteriota bacterium; assembly: GCA_018269075.1. Taxonomy (GTDB): domain Bacteria; phylum Acidobacteriota; class Blastocatellia; order Pyrinomonadales; family Pyrinomonadaceae; genus JAFDVJ01. The sequence continues at coordinate 23,028 of JAFDVJ010000110.1, read as the reverse complement.
ATCTCCGATGGCTCAGGACAAATTTATTTTTCAATGACCATTAACTAACGGTAATTAATCAGAGTTTTTCAAATCAGCATTATTTTCAGTTCATTTCCGAAATTCCCTTTCGAAAAATTTTTCCGCCAGTTGAATCGTTTCATTCACGTTTAAGGTTCCATTCGTGATCTGCGCGGAGTTTAAAATATAAACTCCGTCGATCGAAGTTTCCACTTTCGGGACTTTTTCCGAGTAATTCAAAACCGGCAGCGGGAAAACGCGGTGGACGCGCGAGATTTTGAAGGCTTCGACGTCGGCGCGCCGGAAATGCGGGTACATTTTTTCGAGGCCCGTTAAAAACAGCTCTTCGATCTCTTCGTCCGTCCGGTCGAACAATTCGTCGTCCGGCGCGACGTATTTCGGGAGATAGACGAGCGCGCGGCCGCCGAATTCCCGCTTATCGACGAGCGCCGACATCTCGATGATGCCGGTGAACGGCGTTTCGTCGGTGATGTTCGTGACGTAGAATTCCGAAAGCGATTTCTTCATCAGAACCGACGCGCAGACGATGCCCTGATAACGGATGTCTTCGAGCCGTCGCTTCTCGGCGGCGGTCAGCTGCGGGCAGAGATGCGCGGCGACGTTCGACGGGCAGGTCAGGATCGCCGTGTCGAATTCGTCGCGGTAGGATTCGACGCCGACCGGGCGGACGTCGACTTCGTGAAATTCCGTTTCCGCCTCCGATTTCACTTCGGCGTGATAATGAGCGGCGTTCTGCGCCGTCGAAACGTAGATTTTCCCGTTCTCCTGCTCGATCCGCTCGACGCGCGAATGAAGCCGGAAGCGGACGCCTTTTTCCTTGAGATGCGCGGCGAACCGCTCGAGTACGCGCGCGTAGCCGCCGCGCACGTAGCCGAACATCTCCTTTTTCAGACCCGACTTGCGCGCCGCGTACATCCGCTGGATCGTCGCCCAGATAAACGCCGCGCTCGTTTCGCGATAGGCTTCGCCGAGCTTCGCCATCAGCAGCGGCCGCCACATCTTGTCGAAGGTTTTGCGGCCCGAGAGCCGCGTCAGCCAGTCTTCGACGGAGATTTTTTCCAACGATTTCCAGTCGTTGACGCGCGCCGCGTAAAAGATCGTCCCGCCGAGCCGGAACTTCGAAACCAGTCCGAGCGGCGGAAAGCGCAGGAATTCGAGCGTGTTCGACATCGACACCAGCTTTCCGTCGGTGTAAAAGCCGGTCTTCGTCTCGACCCATTCGAATTCGTCGGCGAGGCCGATCTCTTCGACGATCTTCCGGGTAAACGAATCCGACAGGAGCGTCACGTGATAATGGCGGTCCCAGACGATCGCCTCGTTGAGATGCCACGCGCTCGCGAGGCCGCCGATCTCGGGCGCGGATTCGTAAACCGTCACGCGCGCGCCCTGTTCGGCATACCGCAGGGCGAGCGTCAGACCGAGAAACCCCGAGCCGATGACGGCGATTTCGGATTGCGGATTGCGGATTGCGGATTTGTTTTTGTTCATTTCCCGGTTCGTTTCATCCCCGATTCTTTAAGATTATCATTCCTGCCCGGTCCGGTCGTGAGCTTTTGCCGCCCGTCGTCGGGATTCTTTCGCTTTTTCAGCCTTCAGATCGAAATCCGCGGGCAGATTGATCAAAAGCCCCGGAAGATGAAGAAACATCCAATGCGCCGAATTTGCCAGATTTTGAATCAGCGAGAGCCGGCGATAGTCGTCGCCGGTCAGCGGCCGAAAGATTCGCTCGCGCTTGAGATAGAGAAAAAAGGCCGGGCATTCGGCACAGCGAGCGGCAGCGAGTCCGTTTCGCCGATGTTAATTTCCGATTGCAAAAAACTCGCTGCCGCCCGCTGTGCCGATTAACGGCTTATTTCTCGGCGACGACGGAATTTTCGATCCCGTATTCCAGACCGCAGGCCGGACATTCGGCTTCGAAGCGTTCCGCATCTTCGGCCGAAAATTTATGAAAAAGCTGGCCGCATTTGCAGACCGCGCCGACGCTGCGGGCGGGCGCGCCCAGAACGAGATGAAAGTCGGGCACCGATTTGGTGACGATCGAGCCCATCCCGACCATCGCCCAGCGGCCGATCTCGAGATCGTTGCCGATCGTGCAGCCGGCGCCGATCGTCGCGCCTTCGCGAACCAATGTCGGCAGAGTGTGTTCGTCCGGTTCGGACGGCCTCAGGCTCTTCAGATCCGGCATCGTCGCGCGCGGGAAACGATCGTTCGTAAAAGTCGTCGAGGCCGAGATCATCACGCCGTCCTCGATCGTCACGGCCGCGCAGATGTAGACCATCGCGTTGATCTTGACGCGGCTGCCGATCTTGACGTCGTAGGCGATATAGGTCTTTTCGCCGACGATGCATTCCTCGCCGATCTCGGCCCCGTGACGAATATGCACGTTGTCCCAGACGCTCGTGCCTTCGCCGAGCTTTACGTTGTCTTCGATAATCGCTGTCGGGTGAATTCTTATCATCTTTTCTAAAAAGTATTAAAATGCCGAAAGTTTCCGTTTTAATTCCGCCGCCGTCGTGCGGCATAAATTGCCGCCGCTGAAGAAACCGTCTTCGGTGACTTCGATCTTCGCGTAACCGGGAAACTCGACCGCCATCAATTCATCGAGCGACGCGGCTTCGGTTTCGCATAAAATCAGCCCGCTCAGTTCGTCTTCGAACACGTCAATCGAAAAAATCCGCCCGCGATGGTTGTGATAATGGCGTCTTTTTGCAATCCGAAATCCGTCGAGCGCGGCAAACGTCCGATATTCGCCGGGCGTCAGGATGATCGACGTTATCGACTGAAAATAAGGCGATTCCGATTCGTATTTTTTGGTCAGCTTGATGATCCGCCGGTCGCCGTCCGAATCGGTCGAGACCCGCAGCCGGAGTCTCGAATCACGCAGATATTTATCCTCGAAATGCTTCGAATAAGGTTCGACCAGACTCCGCCAGCCGCCGTCGTCCGTCACGAGAAATCTTCGTTCGTATTCAAACCGCGCGTATTTTCCCGCTTCCGAATTCATTTTTCCGTATAAATCATAGCTTAAGGCTTCGGATTAATCCTTTTCCGCTATTTGAAAAAATTACTTCCCAGCATATCTCCGAACGATTTTTCGTCGAGCCTGACCGGTTCGGCGAGCGTTTCGACCGGCAGCCGCCGGCCGATGAAGGCGACGATCGCTTCGGCCGGTTCGGTAAACGATTCGAGCGGGACGACGAACCGGAAGCCGGCCGCCCGCGAGATCATTTTCAACGGCATCCCGTAGGAAAGGTCTTTCGCTTCAAAATCCTGAAAACCGCTTTTGAAATCGAAGCCGACGAATCTTTCCCGCTCGGCTAATTTCTGCATCCCGACGGAAAAGACGACCGCTTTTTCGAAACCGCTCCAGCGCAGCGTCCGGCCCGAGACGAGCGTGATGCCGAGCTCGTCGAGAACGTAGCTCGGCGCGAACCGCAATCCCTCGATAAATGTTTTGGCCATCACGAGAATCGTCCCGCCGCCGATAAAGAGACCGAAACCGGCCGGCAGATACGCCGCCGAAACGTCGTTCGGGTACCAATAACGCGCCAGCAGAAAAAGAAACGCCGGCAGGCAAAGCAGAACCGCCAGCAGCGCTGCCGTATGGAGCTTCGATTTCAGACCGTGTTTGAGTATCAGTTGATTGTTCATCGGTTTTTCGCGCCGAAAGCGCCGGGAAAAATCTTCAAAAGAAATTCAGGACGACGATCAGCGCGCCGCCGAGGATCACGACCAGAACCAGCAGAAAAACGACGATGCCGATCAGCCACGCGAGCCACGACGGGAGCTCGCCCCATTTGCGAATGATCGTGAAGATCGAAAGGCCGGTCGCGAGCTCGATCAGCCCGCTGACGGCCGCGCCGAGCGGAAAGATCGTGATGACCGAAAAGATTTTGACCTTGTTGAAACGCGGATCGTCGGTGAAAAAGCCGGAAAGGGCCGCGACGAATAACAAGGCGATCGTGAAAAAGGCGATTCCGCCGCCCCAGACGATCTTTTTCAACGCCGCTCGTTTTAGCTCCGCGCCCGTCAACTCGGGCTCGTCGAGCGCAATTTCGTCCGTCTCGCTCCGCTGTCGGCGGACGAAATCCGCCTTTCGCCGATCATCGAGATCATAGCCGCAGCGTTGGCAGGCGAGCGTCGTCGCCCATTGAGTCAGACGACATTGCGGGCAGTTTATCGTGTTCATAATTTTCGAAAGTTTTTAAAGACGAGATTTTCCTCAGAACATTTAACAGTTGTGATAAATTAAGCTGCCTTAACTTCGAGAAATCCGGCATCGCCCGTCCGGCATCCGAAATCGGCAAACAGGTAAGTTTTGGAACTGGCCCGGGATTCGTGAGAGATAAGTTAATTTTATGCGTCTCGTCGCCGAAAGTAAATAATATTTTTCCGTCCGGCCGTCATCAAATTGGAGGATTGTCGGTTTTGGCGTGAGAAATAAGGGGTTTGCTAATCGAAGAAGTCTTCGTCCCGTGCGGAGCGAAGACTTCTTCGGTCTGAATGAAGATTTATCCGTTCGGTAAAATCAGGATGACACGGCCGACATTCCCTTCGAATCCTCGACTTTCGCCCAGAGATTCTGATTCAGCGAGCGATACGCGGCTTCGATCGCTTCGACCGAGGCGAGCGCGTCGTCGGGCGTCGTCAGCAGCGTTTCGTTTTCGACGATCGCGTTGCGGAAATTCTCGAGTTTCGAGCGAAAGGCCTGAACCTTGTCGTAGCCCGCGCCGAAAACGGTCCAGTCGGGCGACGAATTCAGTTTATAACGCGATTCGCGCCAGCCGATATGGAGCGTGCCGTTCGTCCCGTAAACGCTGATGAAATTCGGCAGCTCCTTGTTGATGCCCCACGTCAGATCGACGCTCGCGACGACGCCGTTCGCCGTTTTCGCGAGCAGCTTGACGTTTTCGTCGACCGCCAAACCCTGCGTGCCCGGCGTTTCGACGGCCAGCACGTGCGTGATCGGGCCGAGAAAATAACGGACGATATCGACCGAATGCGTGCCGTTGTCGATCAGCACGCCGCCGCCGGCCAATTCTTTGTTCGAGTTCCAGCGCTTCGACATATCGACCTTCGCGGTGAAGGCGTTTTCGAACTGAACGATTTCGCCCAGCACGCCCGACGCGATGATCGCTTTGGCCTTGACGACGTCCTCGCAATAGCGAAACTTGGTCGCCATCGTGAAGACGACGCCGGCCGTTTCGGCCGCGTCGATCATCGCCGCGGCTTCGGCGAGCGTCAGACAGAGAGGCTTTTCGCAGAGCACGTGAACGCCTTTTTTCATAAAATGCGTCGCGATTTCCGGGTGCGTCGCCGGCGGCGTCGCGACGATCACGGCGTCGATCTCCGAATTCTCGGCCAACGCTTTGTAATCATCGAACGCCTTCGCGCCGAACGGCTCGGCAAACGCCTGTGCCGCTTCAACGCGGACGTCGGCGACGGCGACCAGCGTGCAGCAGTCGCTCGTCTGAAAAGCCTGCGCATATGTCTGGGCGATTCCGCCCGTTCCGATTAGTGCAAATCTGAGTTTGTTCATATGTGTTTTTAACGCGAAGGCGCGAAGACGCGAAGACGCAAAGGTTTTTATTTTAATTTTTCTCTGCGGCTTTGCGGCTCGGCGGCTTCGCGTTGAATTATTTGATTCTCGTCGCTTCGACTGCCTCGCGGATCGAGTCGGCTAAAAATTCGATGTGTGCTTCCGTATATTTTTCATTAATCGGCAGAACCAAAACATCGTGCAGGCCCTTGATCGTGCCCGGGAAATTGTCGTCGTTGTAATCGACCGCTTCGGGACGCGCCAGGTTGAACGGGTAATGCGAATCGCCGAACGTGTTCTGCTCGCGGAAGACCTGACATTTGTAGGCCGGTTTGACGACGTAGCGCGGCGCGCTCGCGACATCGTAAACTTTGAGCGCTTTGGCGAGTCCGACCGAGCCGTCTTTGATCTTCGCGTCGTCGACGATCAGACAGAATTTCCAGTAGGTCATCGTCGAGCCCGTCGCCGGTTTGTAGGATTCGATGCCGTCGATGTCCTTGATCCGTTCGTCGAGAAGCGCGGCCATTTTCTGGCGCTGCGCGACCGAGAAATCGAGCTTTTTGAGCTGTTCGTACGAAACCGCGGCCTGCAGCTCGGTCATCCGGTAGTTCAGCGACGCGAAATAATGATCGGGATTGGCGTCGCCGTAGCCCCACGCCTTATTGATGAAAAGATAAAGCCTCCGCGCGATCGCATCGTCGTTGGTGACGACGATGCCGCCCTCGCCGCAGGTCATCTGTTTGCCCTGCTGGAACGAAAAAGCGCCGATCGTGCCGATCGTGCCGACGTACTGGCCGTCGCAGGTCGCCAGAAAACTCTGCGCGGTGTCTTCGATGACCGGAATGCCGCGCGAATTCGCGAGCTCCATAATGGCCTTCATCTCGCACGGATTGCCGAAAAGATGCGTGACGATGATCGCTTTCGTTCTCTCGGAAAGGACCTTTTCGATCGTCGCGGCCGTCACGTTCAGCGTCTTCGGATCGACGTCGGCGAAGACCGGGATCGCGCCCTGAAAGACGATCGGCGTGAGCGCGCCCATATCCGTGATCGAGGTCGTGACGATCTCGTCGCCCGGATTCGGGTTGATCGCGGCGATCGCCGTATGAACGGCGGCCGAGCCGGAATTGCAGGCGTAGGCGTATTTGACGCCGAGCTTTTCGGCGAATTCCTTTTCGAGCATCCGGCCGTATTTGCCCTTGGTCGTGATGAGCACGCCCGATTGCAGAACTTCGGTCACGGCGGCGATTTCCTCCGGCCCGAACGTGCGGCCCGAGATGTCCTGATCTGATGGTAACTTGACGATTTCTTTTTCTACTGTCGGTGTCATAATCTTTTAATATAAATACAAATTAAGCTCGGTCTGAGCGAAAAACGAAATCAAGCTCACGAGCGGCTTTTCCCCTTTTTCCCTTTTCCGATTTTCCACTTTAATTTCTTTCTTTCGAGATGATCTCAAGATTCTCTTTCGGTAATGAAGATTCAATCGCGTCGGTTTTCCCGAAAACGCGCAATTTCGTGAGCCGCGAGAGCAGTTTCAGATGGCCGAAAACGGTGCGCGCCGTTTTCATTTTCGAAAATCCGAAGAGCCGCACTTCGAGCACGGCCGGAAACTCGACGATCTTTCCGCCTTTCAGATCGAGCCGCCCGAGCATCTCGGCGACGCCGAGAAAACCTTTTTCCTGCAATGGCAGATCGACGACCGAACTGCGCCGGTAAACGCGGAAACAGCTCGTGTAGGTGGCGAGCTTGGCCTTCAGCGTCCGGCGGTAAAGCCACGACGCGCCCTTCGATAAAAACAGGCGCCAGCCGGGAACGTTGCGGACGCCGCCGCTCCGGTGATACGGCGAGGCGGTCACGAGATCGACGTCCTCGGTCATCAGCGGCAGCATCCGGACGAGCTCGTGCGGGTCGTAGGTGCAGTCGCAGTCCATCGAGCAGACGATCTCGGTCGTCGCCGCCTTGATGCCGGTCATAATGCCGGCGGCGACGCCCTGATTCTTTTCGTGACGGACGATGCGGACGTTTTCGCGGCGGCCGAAAAGCTCGTCGAGCTTCGTCGGCGTCGAGTCTTTCGACGCGTCGTCGACAAAAACGAAACTCGCCTGATAGCCATTGTTGGCGAGATTCGCCTCGACGCTCCGCAGCGTGTTCGCGAGATACGGCAGCGAGGCTTCCTCGTTATAACAGGGAATGACGACCGTCAGCGGATTTCGGATTTCGGATTGCGGATTTCGGATTTCGGTCGTCTCCGGCGAAACCCGAATCGCGGCGCGCGGGAGCTGCTGGATATCGTTTTTTATCTCGAGAAAATCGGCGACGTCGCAGAACTCGTATTTCTGAAGATTCTCCTTCAAAATCCATTCCATCTTGTCGAGCTTGCGGTAGTGGCGGACGCGGTTGTAGGCCGACGCGGCGTTGATCCGCGGCTGTTCCGGGTCGAGCTCCCAGACGTGAAAGTAAAAAACGAACGGCTCGGTTCTTGATTCGTGCCAGGCCTGCACGGCGCGGCGCATCAGCGTGTAGGGAATCTGCCGGAAATAGTTGCCGCCCGAGATCGGAAACAGGCCGAGGCCGAGATTGCGCGTCGAATAGGGAAACTCCCAGAGCGCCTTGCCGTGCGTGTGGATCTGGTGCGCGTAGCGTTTGTTCCTGTCGGATTTGCGCGTCGGCAGGAACGAGGCGTCGTAGACGAAGCCTTCTTCGGCGAGCACGTCGAAGATCCACGAATCCTTTTCGTAGCTCAGTTTTTCGGCCGCGCGGTAGCCGATCACCTTCTGCCCGCTCGCGTCTTCGAGCAGCCGGTTGGTCTTGCGCAGGTCTTCGCGAAATTCCTCGTCGGTCAGATTGTGGAGGCTGCGGTGATAAAAGCCGCGCGACGCGATCTCGTGGCCGCGGGCGGCGATCTCGCGGACGAGCCGCGGATTCTGTTCGGCGATCCAGCCGAGCACGAAAAACGTCGCCTTCGTCTTGAACTGATCGAGCAGATCGAGCGTCTTGAGCGTGTTTTTCTCGTAGCGCGGCTCGAAATTCGACCAGTTTCGCTGCTGGATCAGATTCTCGAACGCGCCGACGTGAAAATAGTCCTCGACGAGTACGGTCAGCAGATGTTTTTTTTCAGGGGTATTTTGGTTCATTAAAACTTCTTCAGAACAAGGAACGCTGGACGCGGCCCGCGGTCTTGTTTTTAATGCCGAACTTCTCCTCGATGATCTTGACGATCCGACGCGCGGCACGGCCGTCGCCGAACGGGTTCGAGACCTCGCTGACCGATTTGATCCACGTGTCGATCGTGTAGTTCTCTTCGAGCATCTTCGCCAGAGTCTGCGGATTGCCGCCGACGAGCTTGGCGACGCCGGCGCGGATCGCTTCCGGCCGCTCGGTGTTCTCGCGCAGCACGAAGAGCGGCTTGCCGAGGCTCGGCGCTTCTTCCTGAACGCCGCCCGAATCGGAAACGATCAGCCACGCGTTTTTCATTAAAGCGATGAATTCCTTGTAGTTCAACGGTTCGAGCAGAAAAATCCGCTCGGCGCCGGCGAGGATCTCGTTCGTCGCCTCCTGCACGTTCGGGTTCGGATGCACGGGGAAAAACAGACAGACGTCATTCCGCTTTTCGACAAATTCGCGCAGAACCTTTAGATTCTCGCTCATCCGCTCGCCGAAGCTCTCGCGCCGGTGCGTCGTCAGCAGGATTCGCTTGAGCCCTTCCGTCGACTCGACGAGCTCGGCGATCCGGTGGCTCGGCGTCAGCGTCTTCAGGATGTAATGCAGCGTGTCGACGACCGTGTTGCCGGTCACGAAGATCTTTTCGGTCGGAATGTCCTCGGCCAGCAGGTTGCGGCGGTTGCGCTCGGTCGCCGCGAAATGGAGATTGGCGATCTGCGAGACGAGACGCCGGTTCAGTTCCTCGGGAAACGGGCTGTACAGATTGCCCGACCGGAGCCCGGCCTCGACGTGGCCGACCGCGACCTGCCGGTTGAAGCCGGCGAGTGCGCCGGCGAGCGTCGTCGTCGTGTCGCCCTGAACGAGGATCAGATCGGGTTTTTCCTCGGCGAGGATCTTATCGAGCTTGGCGAGGATTTTCGAGCAGACCTCGTTCGGCGTCTGATTCTTCCTCATAATCCGCAGATCGAAGTCGGTTTCGATGTCGAGCATCTTCAGAAACGGCTTGAGCAGCTCCTTGTGCTGACTCGACGAAACGACGATCGTCTGAAAAAATTTCTGGCGCAGTTCGTGAATGATCGGCGCGAGCTTGATCGCTTCGGGCCGCGTTCCGAACAGCACCATTATTTTGAGCCGCCAATCGACGATCTCGTGCGTTTTGATTTTTTTTCCACGGGGGATTCCGTCCAGCATCATCTCGACTCTCGAATCTCAAATTTTAGAAAAACTTAAGTTTGAATATATTCCTAAAGGGCATTTAATTCCTTAATCTTTGAATTTTATTGATTTTTTTATAACTTTTTATTACTCGACACGAGAGCAATCTCAGTCCGGCGGCCTCAAAAGGCCTGCGATTCAGCCGAAGACAAATCCCCGATCAAAGAGGATCACCGGTCGGGGACGGAAGAATTTTGAAAACTAATAATCGAACGCGGTTCGTCTTTTTACTCGGTGAAAAGACCTTTCAATTGTAGACGCAAAGGCCGGAAAAACTCAAGCATTTCCTGATTTCGGAGGGCATTTCGGGCGTTTTTCGGGAAAATTGAAGAAAAAAAGGCGGCCTCGAGCCGCCTTTCGTCAAAACTTCGTCGATAAAATTATTCGGGCTGGCCCTTGCAGCCGGCGGCGTAAAGCGCGGGCTGCTTGGTCGAAATGATCGGATAATTTTCCGCTTCCTTATTGATCTCGACCCAATCGAGATACTCTTCGGGGATCGACATATCGGAAAAAATCGCCTCGACCGGGCATTCCGGCAGACAGGCGTCGCAGTCGATACAGGTATCGGGATTGATCAAAAGCTTGTCCGGCAGCTCGTGAAAAGCCTCGACGGGACAGACCGCCGCACAGTCGGTATATTTGCAGTCAACACAGGGTTCGGTAACGATATAAGTCATTATTTTTGAAAAACTCCTCGCGGTTTTTACCAAGGTCAAAATAAAAAGCTAAAACAGCGCGGCTTACTTGTCAAATGCCGCCGAACAAGTGGTAAAATGCCTTCATTAACAAACATTATTCACAAATAACTTTTTTAGGAAATTTTAAGGAAAATCGGATGAAAAACAACAAAGCGGAACGTGAATTATCGTTGGATTTTTTGCGGGTAACGGAAGCGGCGGCCATCGAATCGGCGAAAACGATGGGACAGGGCGACCGCAAGCACAGCGATCACGTCGCGGTCGAGGCGATGCGCGAGGTGATGGACACGGTCCCGATGCGCGGCCGGATCGTGATCGGCGAGGGCGAACGCGACGAAGCGCCGATGCTGTACATCGGCGAAGAGGTCGGCGGCGGCAACTATCCGGAAGAGATCCGCGCCGATTTTCCCGAAGTCGACATCGCCGTCGACCCGCTCGAAGGCACGAACCTCTGCGCTCTGGGCGCGAACAACGCGATCGCCGTCCTCGCCGCCTCGGAACGCGGCGGACTGCTCAACGCGCCAGACATTTATATGGATAAGATCGTCGTCGGGCCGTCGTGCCGCGGCGCGGTCGACATCGACGCGCCGGTCAAGGACAACCTGAAAAACATCGCCCGCCGTTTGGGACGCGACATCGACGATCTGACGGTCATCTGTCTCGACCGCCCGCGTCACCGGCAGCTCGTGCAGGACGTCCGCGCGTCCGGCGCGCGGATCCGCCTGATCTCGGACGGCGATCTTTCGGCCGGCATCTCGGCGGCCGTCGCGGGCACGAACATCCACGCGCTGATGGGCATCGGCGGCGCGCCCGAAGGCGTCATCACGGCGGCCGCGATGAAATGCCTGAACGGCGAGATTCAGGCCAAGCTCGTTTTCGATCCCGACCGGCTCGGCGTCGACAAATCGAAAGTGCCGCCGATGGAAGAAGTGATGGAGCGCCTCAAATCGATGGGCATCAACGACCCGGAAAAGATCTACGACACCAACGATCTCGCGCCGGGCAAGCGGATCATTTTCGCGGCGACCGGCGTGACCGACGGCGCGCTCCTGCGCGGCGTCCGCTTTTTCGGCGCCGGCAAACGGACGCATTCGGTCGTGATGACGACCGATTCGAAGCATATTCGCTTCGTCGATACGGTTCACGTCGAAGGCGGGCCGGACGCGGTCATCCGCTTTTAACAGGGATGAGTCAGGCGCTCGAAAATTATATCCCGCAGGATCTCGCCGGCCGCTTCCGGCGGCAGGCGTGGAAGGTCTGGACGATTTCCCTGCTCGCGGTCGGCGCGTGGGCCTTCGCGATCGTCCTCGCGCCGCTCGCGAAAGCCGGCGGCTTCGACGCCGTCGCCGCGCCGCTCTACCGTTTTTTCAGTCTCATCTGTCACCAGATGTCGGAGCGCTCGTTTCACGTCGAAAATCACCAGTTCGCGGTCTGCGCGCGCTGTTTCGGCGTCTATTTCGGGCTTGTCTGCGGCTTTCTGATCTATCCTCTGCTGCGCCGGATCGACGAGATCGAGCCGATCCCGCGGTTCTGGCTTTTTCTGGCGATGATCCCGATCGGCGTCGACTGGTCGCTCGGCGTTTTCGGCATCTGGGAAAACACGCATCTGTCGCGGTTCGTGACCGGCCTGATTCTCGGAACGGCCTGCGCGGTCTTCATCGTCCCGGCGCTGGTCGAGATTTTCAGGCTCGTTTCGGCTCCGAAAAAGCGAAAAAGGCCGTCGCAATGACGGCCTTTTTATCTAAATTTATTTTTCGATACTGATCTCTGATATTTTGTTGGCAACACTCCGAGCGCTCGGGGGTTCCTTGATAAGTAAATTTTATTGTAAGCAGTTTTTTTTTTATTGGCAAGCTTTACCCGCAATTTTTTTAACCGCTTCAATTTTATCTAAATATCCGATCCATTTAACTTAACCGCGGCGCGTAAAGTTTTCCACCTGTGGAAAACTTTTGGGCCCTTTAAATGTTTATTGACTAATCCCTAAAATAAGCGCAAAATGATGCTTGCAAACGACGAAATAATATGAGTTTTAACAAAGAAAGCGCGGTTGAGAGAGCAAAGCAGGACCTGGCGCAGCGACTCGGCGTCGCGGAAAGCGAAATCAGCGCTTCCGCGAGCGAGACCGATTTCCCCGATATGGCGCTCGGCGCCGCCGTCGGCGGCGAGATGTCCGCTCAGATGATCTCGAGCGGCTGGCGCATCGAGCTTCGCGCAGGCGGCAAAAGCTACGAATACCGGGCCGATAAATACCAGATTCGTCTGCGCGGATTTAACGGAACAAATTACATTATCGAATCGTGATTGAGGTTCGGGCTTCGGCGCGGGCGGAATTCGTTTCGAAAGTCCGCCGGAAATCGCCGACCCGAAGCGTTTTGGAGTTAAAAAAATGAATCGAAATAATATTTGGATACACCTTTGCATCGCCGTGGTTCTGATCACGATGGCGGCGGTTTGGGGACAGATCAGACGCTGGCAGACGAAAGTCGCCGACGTCTCCGACAACCCCGTCAAAACCGCCCCGAAACCGGTCGCCCCGAAACGCTCGGCCGGCGAAAAGGAACCGGAAGTCCTGGTTAAATTCCGTCCCGGCGTGAGCCTCGCGGACATCAAAAAGATCGCCGAGAAAAACAACGACCGCATCGAGGACGAGATCGAATCCGTCAAGGGTCTGGTCGCGATCGACGATCTCGACAACGCCGACGCGCAAAAGGTTTCCGAGCAATACGCGGCGATGAGCGATCTGGTCGTCTACGCCGAGCCGAACTTCCGGATCAACCTTGACGATCCGGCCAGCACTTCCGAAACTTCGGATTTTCTCGCCCCGCGCGAGAACGATCTTTCGAGCCCGAACGATCCGATGTTCGCCGAACAATGGGCGCTCAACAATCTCGGCCAGAACGGCGGCAAGGAAAAGGCCGATATCTCCGCGCTCAAGGCGTGGCAGAAAACGACCGGCAGCAACAAGGTCGTCGTCGCCGTCCTCGACAGCGGCGTCGATTACACGCACCAGGATCTCGTTTCGAACATCTGGTTCCGGCCGGCCAACATCCCGCAGTACACCGACGACGAGCTCGGCACGATCAACGACGAGCACGGCTTCAATTCCGCCGACAACACCGCCGATCCGATGGACGACAACGGCCACGGCACGCACTGCGCCGGCATCATCGGCGCCGAGGGCAATAACGACGAAGGCATCGCCGGCATCAACTGGAACGTCCAGATCATGCCGCTCAAATTCCTCGGCCGCGGCGGTTTCGGCTCGACCAAGGACGCGATCGAAGCGATCAACTACGCGGTCGACCGCAAACAGAAAGGCGTCAACGTCGCCGTGATCAGCGCGAGCTGGGGTTCGACGCAGTATTCGAAAGCGCTCGAAGACGCGATCCGCGCCGCCGGCGAAGCCGGCATCCTGTTCGTCGCGGCGGCCGGCAACGACGGCTCGAACAACGACAAGCGCCCGCATTACCCGTCGAATTACGATCTGCCGAACGTGATCAGCGTCGCGGCGATGGACCGCAGCGACCAGCTCGCGTCGTTCTCGAACTTCGGCGTCAAGACCGTCCACATCGCCGCGCCCGGCAAGGACATTTTATCGACCTGGCTCAACGATCAGTATCGCGAAGCGTCGGGCACCTCGATGGCGACGCCCTACGTCTCCGGCACGGCCGCGCTCGTCCTCGCCGCCAATCCCGATCTTTCGGTCGCCAAGCTCCGCGAGCGGCTGCTGAAATCGGTCGATAAGCTCGACGTGCTCAACGGCAAGGTCGAAAGCGGCGGCCGCCTGAACGCCGCGAAGGCGCTCGGCAACTAAGCGTTTCCGCATATTTCGACGATAAAAAAACGCGAATCCGATCGGATTCGCGTTTTTTTATCGTCGTTTTTTATCGTTCGAAGCTCAGGGCTTGATGATGCCGTCGTCCGAGATCTTCGGCATCGTGTTCGGGAAGTCGTCCTGCGAGAGCCGTTTGATCGTCCGGATCGACGATTTCGACGGGTCGGGCTTCAGATCGCCGCGGTTGAGCTGGACGAACGGGTTGATCTTGCCGTCGATGAATTTCCCGTCGGCCGCGAGATTGACTTCGAGCACCAGCGTTTCGGCCGTCGCGCCGACCAGCGGAAACCAGCCGTAGGTTTCGAAATTGCCGAGCGAATAGGCGATCAGCCGGTCCTTGTAGATCTCCATCCCGCGCAGAACGTGCGGGCCGTGGCCGATCACGACGTCCGCGCCGGCGTCGATCACGGTCCGCGCGAACGCCGGCAGATTGCCGCGCGCCTCGCCGAGAAAGATCTCGGTGCGCTGCGGGACGTGCGCGTTGACCGCGCCCTCGCCGCCGCCGTGAAAGGAAACCATCACGATGTCGGCCTCGCGGCTCGCCTTTTCGACGAGCTGGCGCGCCGCGTCGAGCTCGTTGACGTTCGGGACGACGCTGTTATGGGCGAAGGCGACGACCGCGACTTTTTTTCCTTTGACCTCGAGAAACGTCATCGCGTATTCGCCGCGGTCGCTGCCGGCGTGCTTGATGCCGACCGATTCGAGCGTTTTGCGCGTCGTTTCGCGGCCGAGATCGCCGAAATCGCCGGCGTGGTTGTTGGCGAGGCTCATCACGTCGATTCCCGCGTCGCGCAGGTAGGCCGCGTAGCGCGTCGGCATCCGGAAAGCGAAACAGGTCGCGTGATTGGTGCCGCATTTGGCCGAAATGCCGCTGTCGATCATCGGTCCTTCGAGATTGGCGAACGCGATGTCGGCCGCCTGAAAGATCGGCGTCACGACCTTGAGCAGATCGGCGCCGTCGTTGGGCGGCATCCGCGAAGCGTTCGGAAACGGCGAGCCGAGCATAATGTCGCCGCCGGCCGCGATCCGGATCGGCTCGTCGGACTTCGGTTTTTCGGCCTTCGGGGCCGTGTTGTCGGCGGTCTTCGGCTGATCGGAGGCCGCCGGCAGCTTGACCCCGAACGCGCCGCAGGAAACAAAAAGCATCGCCGTCGCGGCGACTGCCAAAAGCGTCAATATTGATTTCATAGCAAACGTTCCGAGAAAGTGTACAATCCATTTCAAAATTTCACAAACCCCGGCGTGGGAATAATTTGGGAAGTTTTGGAAGTTCGGGAAGTTTGGGAAGTCGGTTGATTTCTTCCCGAACTTCCCGAACTTCCAAAACTTCCCGAACTTCCAAAACTATATTCGACATTCTGCGTCAGGGCGTTAACCATTTGGAGCATCGGGGCGGCCGAAACTCGCTCGGCGAACCGGCGGCGGGACTTTCGATCTCCGAGAAATGCTTATAAATAAAGCGTTTACTTATTTGGTCATCTTTAATCGAAGCAATTGGCACGGCCTTTGCAGTTCTGTTTGTCAGAGGCAGCGCTGCTCGACCGGAACGGTAAGCCCGACTGCCGCAAGTCTTTCGATGAGGAGAAACGATATGAACCGCTTTAAGAATTTAGTCACTGTTTTTGCTTTTGCCCTTTTGGTTTTCGGCCTCCCGACGCTCGCTTCCGCCCAGTGGAACGGCAACGGACGCAATAATCGGAATTACGACAATCGTTATTTGAAATCGACGATCGAGCGTCTGAAAGACGAAAGCCGCGACTTCGACCGTCAGCTCGAACGCGAATTGAAAAACAATCGCTACGACCGCTACGGCAATAACCGCCAGATTCTCGGTTTGTCGGAAGATTTCAAGGACGCGGCCGACAAATTGGAGGACGAATTCGACAACGGACGCAACCTGAACAGATCCGAGAACGAAGCGCAGCGGGTTCTGCAGCTCGGCTCGCAGCTCGAAAACGCGCTCTTCTACTCGCGGATGAATTACAACCTGCAGGGCAGTTGGAACCAGATCCGGCAGGATCTGCAGACGATCGCCGACGCTTACGGCTACAATTACAACAACCGTAACAACCGCAACAACCGCAACAACCGCAACGGCGGCTGGCGCGACCGGGTTCCGTTCCCGCTTCCGTTCTAACTTTCAACCGGAATTGAGCACGGCTCGAAAATCCAGCCCTTCCGAAACCAACTAGAGTCGTGCTTGATTAAAGCCCGGGTCCCCGCGACCCGGGCTTTTTATTTTACGCGCGGATGATTTACGATTGACGAATGACCGGAACGCTCTATCTCGTCGCGACGCCCATCGGCAATCTGCAGGACATCACGTTTCGCGCGCTCGAGACCCTTAGATCCGTCGCGCTCATCGCCTGCGAGGACACGCGTCACACGCAGAAGCTGCTCAATCATTTCGAGATCAAAAAGCGGCTCGTCAGCTATCACGAACACAACGAAAAGGAACGCGCCGAAGAATTGGCCGCGCTGCTCGCCGACGGGCAATCGATCGCCGTCGTCTCCGACGCCGGCACGCCCGCCGTCTGCGACCCGAGCTTTCGGATCGTCGAACGGGCGGTCGCCATCGGCGCGCCGGTCGTCGCGATTCCCGGTGCGGTCGCCTTCGTCAACGCGCTGGTCGTCTCGGGCCTGCCGACCGATTCCGTTTTCTTCGGCGGTTTTCTGCCGTCGAAAAGAAACGAACGGCTCCGGCGGCTCGCAGAGGTCCGCGAACTGCCGGCGACGCTCGTTTTCTACGAATCGCCGCACCGTCTCGAAAAATCGCTCGCCGACTGTCTCGAAGTCCTCGGCGACCGCCGCGCGGCCGTCGCGCGCGAGCTGACGAAGCTCCACGAAGAAGTCCGGCGCGGCCCCTTGTCCGAACTTTTATCCGAAATATCCGGCAACCAAATCCGCGGCGAGATCGTCTTAGTCCTCAACCGTTACACGGTCGAACCGAAACGGTCAGAAGTGAAAGGGGCAGGTACGCTGAAAAATCGTCTGGCCGAACTCGAAAGCGAAGGTTTGGAACGCAAAGCCGCGTTGAAAAAAATCGCCAGAGAGTTCGGGCTTTCCCGTTCGGAAGTCTATCGACGACTTTTGATCGATTAGTTTCAGCCGGCGAATTTTGATACTCAAAAAATCACTCTTCCGGTCAGTTTCCCGAAACCCGCTTTCATCTTTTTTGCTTCGAATGGCAGTTTGCAGTTTAACGGCCATTATTTTTGTTTTTTGGAGTAATTAAATATGAAAAAATTAATACTTAGCGGTCTTATGACGCTGGTTTGCGCTTCGTTCGGATTGGCGCAGAATACGACCGGCGATTATAAAAAATCCGAATTTTACGTCGGCTACTCGAATAATCAGGTCGACACCGGAGCCGACAATTCGAGCGGCAACAACTTCCAGAATTTCTTCAACAACCGCAAGTCGTTTCACGGCTTCAACGTCACCGGAACCTACAACGTGACGCGCTATGTCGGCATCACGGGCGATGTCTCGGGCACCTACAACAACACCGATTTTTCGATTCCCGTGGCGACGACCGGCGGCCCGGCGGTCGCGCCGATCACCTTTAAGACCAACAATTCGCTGTACAACTTCCTCGGCGGCGTCCAGATCAAGGACAATGCCAGCGAATCGCGGCTCAAACCGTTCGGCTACGCGCTCGTCGGCGCCGGTCACGGCCGGACCAAGATCAAGAACCTGAACTGCCCGTCGACGGTCAACTGCAGCAGTCTCAGCGACTTCTCGGACACCGGCCTGGCCGGCGCGTTCGGCGGCGGTCTCGACGTCCGGGTCAACGACAAGGTCGATTTCCGCGTCATCAAGGTCGACTACAACCCGATCCGTCTGAACGGCGAGACCGACCACAACGTCCGTCTCGGCATCGGCGTCGTCTTCAAATAAAAAGCGGTTCGTTTCCCAGCAAAAAGCGGCCGGTTTCGATCCAAACCGGCCGCTTTTTTGTTTCGGGCCGCGGCTTGCGGCCGGCGAACGCCAATAAACCATATTATTTCACCTTGATTATATGATCTGTGGGAAAAATGCCGCCCGCGCGCCGCTGCCCGAAAGTCTTTACCGCTCGGTCAGTTCCGGCGGCAGCTGCTTGTCGATCGCCGGCCGCGTCTTCAGATCGGAGACTTCCCACATCGTCAGAAAGATCGTCCGCGCGATCTTTTCCATCTTCGCGTAGTCGATCTTCTGCGGCTCGTCGCCCGGCTGATGGTAGTCCTCGTGGACGCCGTCGAACCAGAAGACGATCGGGATGCCGTTCTGCGCGTAGTTGAAATGATCCGACCGGAAAAAGAAGCGGTTCGTGTCCTTCGGATCGTCGTAGCGGTAATCGTAGCCCAATTTCAGATACGCGTCGTTCGTGCCCTTCGTGATCGCGCCGAGCGTCGAGCTCATCATCTCCGATCCGATCACGTAGACGCCGTTTTCGGGCGACAGATCCTTGTTTTTCGGGTTCGTGTCGTCCGCCTTGCGGCTCCGGCCGATCATATCGATGTTGAGCTGCGCGACGACCTTTTTAATGTCGACCGTCGGGAATTTGTTGTAGTAAGCGCTGCCCCAGAGGCCTTTTTCCTCGCCGCAGTGCCAGACCAGCAGGATCGAGCGCTTCGGCCGGACCGGCGCTTTCGCCAATGCTTCGGCGATCGAGAGCACCGAGACCGTGCCCGAACCGTCGTCGTCGGCGCCGTTCCAGATCTTGTCGGCGGTCCGCGCCATCGGGTTCGTGCCGACGTGATCGTAATGCGCGCCGATCGCCACGTACTCGTTTTTGAGGACCGGGTCCGAGCCTTCCCAGACCGCGACGACGTTCTGCGTCCATTTCGTCTCCGCGATCGAGGCCGAATTCAGCGTCACGCTCTTGTTGATCGCGAACGCCGTCTTCGACGTCCGATCCGCCGATTCGCCCGCGAAGATCGCGTCGCTGATCTTCTGCGAGGCGAGAAACATCGGGATCGTCGGCTGATTGCCGCCGCCGCCCTCGCGCAGCTTCTCCGGATACATCGAGCCGCGCCCGAGCATTCCGTTGAGCTGGCCCCACATTCCCTGCAGCACCGGCGAGGCGATCAGGATCACGCCGGCCGCGCCTTTCGCGACGGCGTTCGTCATCGGGTCGGCCCAATCCGTGCCCTTGACGCCCTTCAGGTCGTCCGCCGTGACGCCGGCCGGCGGCGCGACGAGATTGCGCTGGTTCGGGAAACCGTCGCGGTAAAGAACGACGACCTTGCCCTTGACGTCCACGCCGCCGAGCTCGTCGATGTTCTTCGCCTTGACCATCCAGCCGCCGCCGCCGAAGACGAGCCCGGCGTTCGAGGCCGTTCCGTTGCCGCCGAGCCGGAAAAAGTCGTCGCCCATCTTATACTGCTGATCGCCGAGCCGGAAAATCGTGTTGACGGCGTCGATCGTGTCGCTCCTGAGCGCGATTTTCTGATAAAACGTGCCGTCGTCGCCGGCCGGCTTGAAGCCCCAGCGCCCGAGCATCGTGCCGATGAACTTCGCCGTGATGTCGAGCCCGTTCGACGGCGTGTCGCGGCCTCCCATCTCGTCCGACGCGACGAAATACAGATAATCCTTAAGCTGCGCGGCCGTGATCGCCTCGGCCATCTTCCGCTCCTTCGCGTCGAGCTTGACCGCCGTCTGCGCGAGCGCCCACTGCGGCACGAGAAACGCCGCCATCAATAATAATCCGATTATATTTTTTCGCATTTTTTCTCCAATTAGCTTCTCTGAAACTGGTGATTCTATTACGCATCGCTTTTTCGGCGGGTTTCAAAGTTTTGAGTTCCGCCTTCAGGCGGCCCTTCGTTTCGCCGTGAATCAATTTTCTGGTAAAAAACGTTCTGAGTTCCGCCTTCAGGCGGCCTTTCGTTTCACCGTGAATCAATTTTCTGGTGAAACGAAAGGCCGCCTGAAGGCGGAACTCAGAACTGGGTTCGAAACGAAAAGCCGCCTGAAGGCGGAACTCAAAACCGGGTTCGAAACGAAAAGCCGCCTGAAGGCGGAACTCAAAACTTATTTTATGGTTTGCGCGACGATGCAGATTTTATGGGCGTCGGCGAGCCGGAGCATCGCCTCTTTTTCGAACATCAGCGTTTTGCCGGGCGTCACGCAGAGACAGGTCGCGCCGGCCGCGATCATCGTCTGAACGGTCGGCACGCCGACAACCGGAACGTCGAAACGCATATCCTGATCGGGTTTCGCGACCTTGACGACCGTCAGCCGGCCGCGCGCGAGCTCGCCCGCGCGGCGGATGACCGCGTCCGTGCCCTCCATCGCCTCGATCGCGACGCAGGCTTTCGCGCGGACGACGATCGTCTGCCCGAGATCGAGCCGCGCGATCTCGTTCGCGATCATCAGGCCGTATTCGATGTTGCCGCGCTCGACGTCGTTCGGCCGGCGGCGCGTCAAAACGCCCTCGGCGGCGAGATGTTCCCGCATAAAATAGGTCGAATCGATGAGCTCGATGCCGTCTTTGGCGAGTTCGGCGGCGATTCCGCCGATCAGGCTGTCGGTATTGCGGCGCGGCAGATTGTAGAGCATCTTCGCCATCCGCCAGTCGGGGAAAGCGCCCGAAAAGATCTGGACGTGCTTGACCTGCCCGGCCATCATCGCCTTTTCGACGCCCTCTTTCTTAAAAAACGAGATCATTTTGCCGAGCTGCCCGATCCCGACCCAGATCACGCGGTCGGCGATCTCGTCGATGCTCCGGTCGGTCTCTTCTTTGATCGCGACGACCGCCAGTTCGGCGCCCGCGCGCCGCGCGCCCTCGACCACGAGAAAAGGAAACCGGCCGTTGCCGGCGATCAAACCGAATTTCATAAGTTTTCCCACGGAGCGCCGGCATCTCGGCCGGCAAACGGCGCGAAGCGGCGTAGCAGCGCTTCATTTCCCTTTTATCTTCAGGAAAATGAAGCGTTGTCTGCGTTTTGCAAACGCATTGCCGGCAGGATGCCGGCGCTCCGTTTAATTTTCGTGTTCCGGGCCGCGCCGGTCAAACAGCGGATGGCGGAAATTGTCCGGAATGGTTCTGAGTTCCGCCTTCAGGCGGCCTTTCTTCCCGCCGGCGAAAGATTCCGCCGGCGCGGCGCAGGGCCGCCTGAAGGCGGAACTCAAAACTTTATTTCTTTCGCGCGGTCGTCCGTTTCCGGCGCGGCGCGCGTTCGACGTGCGAGGCGATCCGCCACGCGGCGAGCCGGGCCGGATCGTTGAAATAGCGGTTTTTGATATAGGTGTCGAGCGTCGCGAAGTGGTTTTCGGCCGTTTCGAAGGCGTTCGTCCGCGCGCTGACGGCCGCGCCGCGTCCGCCGCGCGACGCGCCGGTCTGCGCGACCGCTGCGCCGAAGGCTTCGACCTTCGCATTCGTCGCGTCGATGTATTCGTCGGCGACGCCGAGCGCCGTAAACTCCGCGCGGTCGGCGTCGAGCGCCGCCGCGACCGACCGCGCGTCGGCGAGCAGCCGCTCGTCGTTCGAACCGCTCGACGACGGGTATCGTTCCGCGAAACCGGGCCGCTGCCGGGCGATCGTGCGCGCCGTTTCGGCGAACCGCTTGAGACATTCGCGAAGCGCCGCCCGCGCCACCCGCCGCCGCGCCGTGCCCTCGCGGGCCGCGCCGTCGTAACCGCTCTGCAGACCGCTCTGCTCGTCGATCAGCGCGACGTCCGCGCGAAGCATCTCGCCCGCTCGCGCCCCCGCCGACTCGCGCGGCAGGTCCGCAAAATCCGCCGCCACGCAGGCGAGCGCCCTTTTATACATATCGAGTTCCCGACGTTCTTCGTCTAACATAAATCATTCTCCTTCGGCATTGAGAGCCGTGAAAGTGCCTGTCGCTCGTCGTCTCTTTTTGGGCGCTGCGGAGCGGGTTCGATGCAGATCCGCGCGATTTTTCGCGGGCTTTGTCCGCCGGTCGGGCGTTCGGTGCGACGGTTTGCGCGTTTTGCGCGCGCCGGCGGCCGTTTGGCGCGATTTTTCGGCCGGTTCGGCGGTTTGGTCGCCCGTTCGGCGCGGCGGTTTGCCGTTTTCGGCCGGCCGCCCGTCGATTCGGTCGCGGTTTTCAGCTATTCTGCATAGTTTTTCGTCCGTTTTTGCACAAACTGCGGCGACTTTGCGTTGTGAATGACGCTTTCGTCCGTTCTGGCAGGCGTTTTGCGCTTGGGAAACGGGAGTTTCGCGCCACGTTAGCCCGTCCCGCACCGCGTGCGGGCGGTTGACCGGATCGCAGCCCGTTTTCGAGAGCCCGGAAGGCGGTTTTCCTCCGTAAAACCGCGCTTTCACGCGCTTTTCGAGCGTTTCTGAAATTCGATAGAATAATCTACAATTTTTCGATTAAAATTGGAAGAGTTTTTTCGATTTCGGTGAAAAATTTTTTTCGAGTACAACCGGCTGTCAGCCGGTTGACAAGCGCCAGCCTGTCGAAACGCCTCACATTCGAACGACTCCGCGGCCGGCCGAACGTTCAAATCATACAAACGGCTATCAGGCCGCGACGGGCAAAAGTTTATCAAGCGGCTTCGCGCCCGATGAAACGCTTGACACCGCTGGCGCGGCGTGGGCC
>JAFDVJ010000010.1 GCA_018269075.1 Acidobacteriota bacterium | reverse complement strand
CCACTAAATTCCCAGTAGAACCTTATTTAAATAAGCTCTCGGGAAAAAATGATGGTAGTTTTTACTGTTTGCTTGTTTCAACCAATAGTTGCTGATATTGACGAGCGAATCGTCAATAAAGGATTTCGGCTGGAAGTAAGCGTATAAAGAAAGTAAAGCTTTAATATAACTCTTGCCGGCGCTGAATCCGCCATTATCCTCAATAAATTCCGGCGAAACATCTACTGGCCAGTCGTATCTCGGAAGCTCGTCTTTCAAGATTTGATCGATCTTTCTTGTATCCTGCGCTAGTTTCGCTTCCGCGCCCGAGGTATATCTCGTTCCGAGGGAAACGCGCCAAAAGAAATCTTGCAAGTATCTTTGCTTGTCACCTGTTGGTCTGTCTTTATGATGGTAAAAGAAATAAGCAAATGGGACGACCAAGGCGTTGTACGGCAGAAGTTGGGAAACGGGAATGCGGAAAAATACTCTAAAATAGTCGACGGCTCTCTCGATTGCGTCGATCGCATCATCCCAAATATCTATAAATTTATGTTTGTTGAGT
This sequence comes from Acidobacteriota bacterium, assembly GCA_018269075.1. Lineage (GTDB taxonomy): Bacteria > Acidobacteriota > Blastocatellia > Pyrinomonadales > Pyrinomonadaceae > JAFDVJ01. The sequence goes on along the minus strand of JAFDVJ010000010.1, from coordinate 32,518 downwards.
TTAAGAATGGTCTTTTTGTTACACTCTTTCTGCAAAATTATCGAGATTGTTTGCAGGACGTTTGCGTCGGAAATCGTTTCGTAATTAACTTCGGTCAGCCTTTCAATAAGCTGTTGATATTTTTCGGCTAGATCGAAATCTCTTTCCGAATCAAAAGTCTTGGCAATCATAATCTCGAAAACGGTCAGAGGTTTTCCGCCTTCGTTGATGCGCGTGAAAATCTCCGTAGCAATATCGAGGGGCGCATCTCGAACGAGAATGATCGAATAATTGTAGGATTCAATTCTGGTTTTATAATCCTGTAACTTCGGATGATACTTTCGATCGTAACCAAAGAGCAGGGTGAGCTCGCCGTAAAGCAGGTCGGTTAGTCGGATTAAAGCCGATTCATCCAAACCTTCCTTGTCTATGACAACGATTTCATCGTCCTCGCTGGCATCAAGGTTGATGTAAATCTCATCATAGTCTTCGATCTTTTCATCATGGCGTTGAATTTTTAGTCCTTTCAACGTTGCAAAGAGGGTGGTAAGCCGCTGCTGGCCGTCGAGAACGTAATCGATAAACTCGTTTTCGCTCGGCTCGGGGAGCTTGAAATTACCTAAATTTCTAATCGAGCGTAGTCTTTCTTTGGTTTTCCAAAAAATGAACGTTCCGATAGGATAGCCCTTGATGATGCTGTCCATCAGCTTGGCGGATTTTTTAATATCCCAGACGAATTCTCTTTGAAATTGGGGGATTTTAATTTCCCCTTTTTCAATATCCGAAATTAAACCGGTAAAAGTTCTGCTTATGGGTTCAGGTAGTTTCATATTTTGGGGCTTCAATAAAAACTATTCAATTTATCTTCACCCTCTTGAATCCAGGATTCCAAGCGGGATATCGAATCTTCAATATCAGAAATTTTATAGTTACATTCGTCAAGCCAACCTTCGGCGCGTTCTCTAAAACTATCGCTCCAAGCTGACGAAATTTGATCTTCCAAATCACTGCGTCTTTGTTTTTGGCGTTCGAGAGCATCTTCGGCTTTGCGAAGACTTACTCTGTTTTTGTCGATATTGGCTTGAATCCTTTCTTTTGCTTGTTCGCGACGGATTTGTCCTTCTTCCCAAGCCTTCTTTTTTTTCTCGTAAAGTTCTTGTTTTTCCTCTTGATATTCTCGATAGCGTAACCAAAATTTATCGTGTTCTTCACGGGTGGAAATTATTCTTTCGTGAATTTCATTTTTATGTTTGGCAATCATTTCGTGCTTATGTTCTTTCAGCAATCTTCCCGCTTCGCGAAGTTGTTTTCCTTTCCAAACCATAGTTTCTTTTTTGGTTTGCATTAGCCCAAGTGTGAGCACATCACCGATTTCGTCTTCCCAATTATAGAAATATGCATCATTCAAATGATGATCAATCTCACGATAATGTTTTTCCGATTGATGTTCGGCGGCTTCGCGTTTAATGCGATAGACATCTTCGCGCAAATCGAAAAATTTTTGCCAGGCCTCATCACGTTGGGATTTTGACGGATAACGAATATTTTTCTTAAAATCCTCCTGTATTTCTTTGCATAATTCGATAGCGTCTTTAATCTTGAAAGAATCGTAGCCGAACCAATGAGAAGAAGAATTCACTGTTGATTCCAATCGGTTGATTTTTCCATCTAAATCTTCGTGTGTTGTTTTCCAAAACATACTGACTCACCTGAAAATTTATACTTTTAGTTTGGCTATTTTAACGCGTAAATCAATTTTCGCAAGTATTATATCGGCTCCAGCGCTTCCCTGAGCGCGACTTGTAAAAGGCTTTCCGCCTGCGCTTTGCTTTCGCGGATGCCGGCTTCGAGCTCGTCGCAGAATTTCATCAGCTTTTCCAGTTTTTCGACGATTCGCTTTTGTTCGGGTAATGGTGGAAGTGGAAATAGTTTTTCTAGAATGTTCTCTCTACTAATACCAGGAATACCAGTTCCTTTTTTTTCTGATTGCAATAAATCAAAAGAGTTATCTAAAAAGTAATGAATAAAAAACCTTGAAATAAATCTTGTTCTAATAGCCATTAACTGACGACTTATAACTACTTTATCCAAGTTTGAAATGTTTGTTTTCCCAACGCCTGAACCCTTTACCGTTATTAAAATATCATCTTTTTCGGCGAATACTTTTGGCTTTGTTGTCCACTTTGTTGGATTTGGAAAGACTTCGCCAAAATCTGAAGGACCTGTTAAGTATGGAAAACCTTCGCCTTTTTCATTGTAATCTGTGGTTTCAATATGTTGTCCAGAAACAAGTTCTATCAACTCACCCAATCTACACCAAACCCAATTATTCGGAATCTCAAACGGAATTTCTTCGGCTTTGATTTCGGGCAAAGGTTTATCTCGTTTGATTTTCTTTTCCGCGATGAGTTTTTCTTTTTCGGCTTTAATCCTTTCGAGCAGAATTTCGGCGGGTTCGTCCGCTTCATCCTGCGGAACGAGTTTGCCCTGCATCGCTTCACGCAAAAAGGCTTGACGAAGTTGGCGGATTAGATCGAGTTGATGCGAAATTTCGGTCTTTACTTGATGGTTGTAAATTTGGGCTTGATGAAGCGAAATAACTTCATTTTCAATTTCTGAGTCAAAATACTCTCTTTTCTCGTCTAATTGGTTCTTTCTAAAATCATTAAAAAAGTTCAAAATCATTTTTTGTTCCGAAAGCGGTGGAAGCGGAAGTAAAAGATTTCTCAAGGTAGCTTGAGTTAGCTGATTTATGCCCGTGCTTTTTTTATCATTTATTTGATTCTTACAAAGATTTGAAGTCATAAATAATTGAATATAATCATTGAAACGACTTCTAAAAAGACTCATAAACGCACCAAAAGAAAAACCTTCTCGGTCAATTATTGCTGATTTTCCAATTAAATTTGCACTTCCACTTCGCACACAAATCACAATATCTCCTATATTTGCAATTTGTTTATCTCGCACTTTGGCCGTAACTTTTACCACATCATCATATTGAATTTTATTATCTTGAATATTATTAGCTCGTAAAACAGGTGTGCCATTTTCGCTTATTTCACTTGGTTTATAAGTCAAACCAATAACAGCTTCTCCAATTTCTTCTAATTTGCACCAAACCCAATTTTCAGGAAGTTCAAAAAGTAAACCCGAATTTTGCTTTACTTCTTCTGACTTAACTTTTGAAATCTTTCTTTCTTTGAACAAAGGTTCTTTTTCTTGGCTAAGCGTTTTCAATAAATCGATTGCATTTTCATCTGAAAGCCTTCCTTTATTTCTTCCAAGTCGACTTACAATATATTGAAAGTAAAAGCCTTGCGATTTGTTGAAAATTTCTTCCCAAAATGAACCATATGAAATTGTTTCAGCTTTTCTGCCTCTGCTCATCTGATTTCCTCTTTCATCAAGCCCAACAAGTCGTTACACTTTAAAAAACTCCTTTCGAGTAATCCAAAAATTTCTTGGCTTGTGTATTCGTGTTCTTCTTCAGTTTTATTTGGATTTTTGATGTCTAAATCATAACCGCGTTGTTTAATGGTTTCGATGTGGACTTTCCAGCAGACTTCGGATTCGGCGCGGTTGTTCCACCAGTCTTTGATCGGCTGAAATTCTTCGAGCCGGATCGGTTTGGTTTTGCTGTAGCTCTTCTGGCCTTCGGGCAAACGGTGCTCGTAATACCAGACTTCGCGGGTCGGCTTGCCCTTTTCGAAAAACAACAGGTTCGTCGCGACGGTCGCGTACGGCTGAAAGACCGAATTCGGCAGCCGGACGATCGTGTGCAGATTGCATTCTTCCAGCAGCCTTTGCCGGACTCTTTGTTTGACGCCTTCGCCCGTCAGCGAGCCGTCGGGCAGCACGATCCCGGCGCGGCCGCCCATTTTGAGCAGATGAATCATCAGGATCAGAAACAAATCCGCGCTTTCCTTCGTCCGGTAGGTCTGCGGGAAATTCGTTTCGTTGTTGTTGGCGACGATCCCGCCGAACGGCGGATTGGCGAGAATCGCGTCGACCCGGTTTTTCTCGGTGTAATTGCTTAAGGGCTGATCGAGCGCGTCGCGAAACGTGATGTTCGGAACCTCGATGTCGTGGAGGATCAGGTTGGTCGTCGCCAGCAGATAGGGAAGCGGTTTGTATTCCCAGCCGATCGTGTTTTCTTCGACGAGCTTTCTTTCCTCGGTATTTTTCGGCTTCAGATGCTCGACCGCGCCCGACAGGAAACCGCCCGTCCCGCAGGCCGGATCGAGAATCTTTTCGCCGATCCGCGGATCGATGATGTCGGTGATAAACTTCGTGATCGCGCGCGGCGTGTAAAACTCGCCGCTTTTTCCCGCGCTCTGCAGATCCTTGAGAATCGTTTCGTAAATCTCGCCGAACGCGTGACGTTCGCGGGCGATGTTGAAATCGATCTCGTTGAGCTTGTTGAGGACCTTGCGGATATTGATTCCGCTTTTCATATAGTTGTTGTTGCCCTCGAAGACTTCGCGGACGATCAGCGCCCGCCGGTTGCCGGTGCTGACGTCGATGTTTCTCAAAGCCGGAAAGAGTTTGCGGTCGACGAATTCCGCCAATTCGTCGCCGGTTATGCCCTCGTCGTCGCCGGCCCAGTTTCCCTTGACCTTTTCCCAGTGATATTCGTCGGGAATCGGCGATTTGTAATCGTCGAGCAGCAGTTCGAGCTCGCGGTCCTTGTCGGAAAAGATTTTCAGAAAAAGCATCCAGCCGAGCTGCTCGATCCGCTGCGCGTCGCCGTTGAGCCCGTTGTCCTGCCACATTATGTTTTGGATGGATTTTAATAATCCCTGTAGATTTACCATTTTGTTGATTGTGTCTTTAAATGTCGATGCGCCTGCGCGTCTGCATTACTCTGCTTTTCGATATTTGACGGCGAACCGAAAGATAAACCGCGTGACTGGAGCGCAGGCATCCCTGCCTGCCAACGCCGCGCCAGCGCTGTCGATACGTTGCGGTTTCCCGACGCTGCTCGATTATGAAAAAACTTTTCGCGCTTTCGCGCTCAGGCAGGCAGGGATGCCTGCGCTCCAGTCACGCGGTTTTAATTTTTTCAAATTTTTTCAAACATTATCGGCCGGCGGCAATTGATCCGAGCATTGTTTTGGTTCACTAACCGATATTTATTTCTTTTCAGGCGACTTTATAAAGCTCCGATTCCAATTCCCTGACGGCTTCGAGATACTTCTGCTTTCCGCCGAACTGCATAATGATTTCGGTCGGCGAGCCGAATTCGTCGATCGGCGGAATCTGCAGGACTTTGATGTTCTCGATTTCCTGCACGCCTTCGTCGGCGTATTTGTCCAGCAGCGCTTCCAGAACCTGCCGCGTCCGGTCGCCGTACTTCGTAAAATAATTGCGCTTCTTGACGTTGTTCGCCCGTTCTTTTCTCGTCAGCGGCGGCTGGTCGTAAGCGACGTGACAGATCAGGTCGAACAGATCGAGCTGTTTATCGACCGAGTTTTCGAGCTCGGCGACCAGCACGCCGCGTTCTTCGAGCTCGCCGATGATCGCCTCTTTGCGGTCGGATTCGTTCCATCTGGTCAGAAAATCCTTGAGCGTGGCGAACTGCTCGGTGACGATTTCCTTCGTGTGGTCGGTCAGCTTTTTCGTGATCGGCTTGCCCTGGCTGTCGAAATGCAGCTCTCGCGAAACCAGCACCGAGACGTCGACGCCGTTGACGACGATCTTTTCGAGCCTGGTGAAATTCGCCGGCGTCGAGGCCGGCGTCCGCACGGCGGGCGGAACGATCCGCACTTCCTCGCCCGTTTCCTCGTCGATGAGCGGCGTTTCGTCCGCTTCTTCTTCCGCGATGATCGTCGTCAGATCGGCGTCTTCGGAAATCGGCTTGACGCGAATCGGTTCGCCGTCGAATTCGCGGTCGGCGAACAGATCGGTGGCGTTGCGAAAATCGAGAATCGTGAACGACCGCTTATCGTATTCCTCGTTGATCCGCGTTCCCCGGCCGATGATCTGCTTGAACTTCGTCATCGAATTGATGTTCGAATCGAGCACGATCAATTTGCAGGTCTGCGCGTCGACGCCGGTCGTCATCAGCTCGGAAGTCGTCGCGATGACGGGATAGGTTTCTTCGGGATTGGTGAAGTTTTCGAGCTCGCGCTTGCCTTCGTCGTTGTCGCCCGTGATCTGCATGACGTATTTGGAATTGGCCGCGGCCAGATCGGCGTTCGCCTTGACGAGCTCGCCCCGCATCCCCTGCGCGTGTTCGATGTCGCAGCAGAACACGATCGATTTCGAGAATCTGCCGATCGATTCCAAAATCTCGCTGATCTTTCGCGCGACGAGTTTTCGACGCTCCTCGATGACGATCTTCTTGTCGAAGTCGCGCCGGTTGTAGACTCTGTCCTCGACCAAATTGCCGAACTTGTCCCTGAACCCTTTCGGCGGCCGCCAGCCTTCGGCGTCGACGTCGAGCATCACCCGCACGACGCGATAGGGCGCGAGAAACCCGTCGTTGATGCCCTGTTTGAGCGAATAGGTGTAAATCGGCTCGCCGAAATATTCCGAATTGCTGATCTCGTCGGTTTCGCGCGGGGTCGCCGTCAGACCGATCTGCGTCGCGCCCTTGAAATATTCGAGAATCTCGCGCCACGAGCTGTCTTCGCGCGCGCTTCCCCGGTGACACTCGTCGACGACGACCAGATCGAAGAAGTCGGGGCTGAACTGTTTATAGATGTTGCGCTCTTCTTCCGAACCGGAAAGCCCCTGATAAAGCGCCAGATAGACTTCGTAGGCCTTATCGACCTGATGCTTTTTGACGACCGTCATTTTATCGTTGAAATGTTTGAAATCGCCGCGTTTGGTCTGTTCGATCAGCGCGTTGCGGTCGGCCAGAAACAGAATTTTTCTTTTCGCCCGCGATTTCCAGAGCCGGTAGATGATCTGAAAAGCGGTGTAGGTTTTGCCCGTGCCGGTCGCCATCACGAGCAGGATTCGGTTTTGCCCGCCGGCGATCGCTTCGACCGTCCGATTGACGGCGATCTGCTGGTAATAGCGCGGCTTTCTTCCGCTGCCGTCGAAATAATAATCCTGCTCGACGATCTTTTCGGCTTCGGGCGTGACGATGCCCTTGTATTTCTTATAGCGTTCCCAGAGCTCTTCGGGCGACGGGAAATGATCGTTGTCGAGCTCGGTTTCGATGTCGGCGCCGGTTGCCGTCCGGTCGTGAAAAACGAACCCGTCGCCGTTGCTGCTGAAGACGAAGGGAATGTCGAGAATCCGGGCGTAGTCGAGCCCCTGCTGCAAACCGTCGCGCACCGAATGTTTATTGTCTTTGGCCTCGATGACGGCGATCGGAATATTCGGCTTGTAATAAAGAATATAATCGGCGCGTTTGGCCGTGCCGCGGGTGTGAAGCTTTCCGCGAACGATGATCCGGCCGTCCGTAAAAGTCACTTCTTCGAGAAATTGAGTTTGCTTGTCCCAACCCGCCCGTTCGATGGCGGGAGTGATATATTTTGTGCAGATGTCGCGCTCGGATAAGGTTTTTTTGTCGATGCTCATCAGGGATATATTTTTGAAAGCTGAGTTTATTGCCGTGTTTTTTACAAAATTTCCGATTAACGGTTTCCGTCACCGTTTCGGGGGAATCGGACAACAAGACCGCTTTCCCAACAACCGACCGTATTCATTTAAGGCCTAAGATATCAGCAAGCAGAGTCGGCGTCAATCCAAAAATACGCCCCAAACACAAAATGCGCGTCCTGCGATGCACGGCGTCCAAAAACTACGCTTATACGCGATCTCAGAAGATGAGCCGCACATTGTCCCGCAATTTATGCCGCATAAACAATCGACTCGTCCTAAAACATTATTCATCAACCGTTTCTCGTGGCTCTTTTATTTTTCCGGCGATCCGCAAAGTTTGTTTTTTGACGAAAGAGCCTAAAAGTATTAAACCATTTCCCGGAAACCGTCGTATAAATCCCTGAAATTCTAACCGATAAAATCAATTCCAGAGGTCGAAATCGTGAAAATTATCTTACGTCAGCCGGCGATTCTCTTATTGTTGATACTGCTGACCGCGGCCGTCGCGGGGCGGGCCGATCAGGTCGACGATTACGTTAAAGCGGCGATGGCGGGGCAGCACGTGCCGGGCGTTGCGATCGCGGTCGTGAAAGACGGAAAGATCGTCAAGACCGCGGGCTACGGCTTCGCCAATCTCGAGCTCGGCGCGGCCGTCAAACCCGAAACCGTTTTCAAGATCGGCTCGGTCAGCAAACAGTTTCTGGCGGCCGGCATTCTGCTCCTGATCGAGGAAGGCAAGCTCGGCCTCGACGATCCGGTCGGCAAGTTTCTCGACGGGACGCCCGAAAGCTGGAAGGGCATCACCGTCCGGCATCTGCTGACCCATACTTCGGGCATCGTCCGCGAAGCGCCGGGCTTCGACCCGCTCAAGATCCAGAGCGACGCCGACGTGATCAAAACCGCGTATCCGCTGCCGCTCCGTTTTCAACCCGGCGAGAAATGGGAATACTGCAACGTCGGCTATTTCACGCTCGCCGAGATCATTCGCAAAGTAAGCGGCCAGCCGTGGGACGTTTTTCTGAGCGAACGCGTCTTTAAGCCGCTCGGGATGAACGCCACCCGCACGACGACCGCGACCGCGATCGTCGCCGATCGCGCCGACGGGTACGACTGGAACAATAACCGGATGGAAAACGCCGAGAATTATCTGGCCCTCCGGCCGAGCGGCGCGTTTCTGTCGACCGTCCTCGATCTCGCCAAATGGGACGCCACGCTCTACGGCGACCAAATCCTTAAATCGGCCAGCCGCGAGCAGATGTGGTCGCCGGTCAAGCTCAACAACGGAACGACCTATCCCTACGGTTTCGGCTGGGAGCTCGGCAAGATCGGAACTCACCGGACGGTGCGTCACGGCGGCTCGCTGCCGGGCTTTCGCGCCGAGATCACCCGCTTCGTCGACGATCGGCTGAGCGTGATCGTGCTGACCAACGGCGACGACGCCAGTCCGAACATTATGGCGCTCAACATCGCCGACTTCTACCTGCCGGATCTGCTCCCGAAACGGACCGTCGCGAAGATCGATCCGAAAGTCTTCGACGCGCTGGCCGGCCAATACAGGGTCGACAATTCGAACGTCGTCGTCAGGGTCAGCCGCGAGGGCGCGAAGCTCTTCGTCGAAAGCCCGCTCGGGAAATTCGAGCTGCTGCCGGAGAACGAAACCGACTTTTTCACCCGCGAAGACCGCCGCGCGACGTATCGCTTCGTCAAAAACGAAAAGGGCGAGATCGCGGAACTGGCGCTTTCGGTAAACGGGAACCAGAGCTTCAGGGCCAAAAAAGTCGGGCCGTGATCCGGTTTCCGATAAGGAATTCGAACAGCGGAAGAATCGTCCGGGATAATTTTCGTCAAAGCCTTCGTCCGGTCGCCGAATTCGGCGTCCGCCGCCAAAACCTTCGCGGCCGCGCCCGTTTATGAGAAAATGAGATCGGTGTCAAAAACGACCCTTATTGAAACGGAATAAAAATGAATGCAAAACAAAGACTGCACAAACTTTGTCCGGGGAAAAATAGTTGGTATATGTGAATCAATCCTCAAAGAGGAGATAGGGATTATTGCGGGTTCCCGTAAAATAATAAGTGTAGGTTTTGAGCTGCTCGATAATAACGATGAAGATTTTCTGTTCTTTGTGGGTATTGAATCACAAACGGATCATCTTCCGGTCGATTTTGAACGTAGAAATTGGAGTTCTGAAGCTCTCGAAAGGAAGGATAAAGAAATTGCTGAATTTGAATCTGATCTGAGGGAAGATGTATTTAAGGCTTGCCAAAAGTTAATAAATAGATTCGATATGAAAAACATTTAAGCCGCCACAAAAAAGACCCTTTTTGCGACAACCAGTTGCGCTGTATTTCGTTGAAATTCAGTTTCTGTAAGCAATTGCGAGGTATGACAAGATTTTGGAAACACAAATCCGATAAACCTTTGGTCTGGGGTTACTCCGGTTGGTATTACAACGTCGAGTATTACGGGCTGGTAAGAACTTTTATTGATATTAAACAGTTACGAAAGCACGGCAGTGAAATCGCGGAGCGAAAGCGGCTCGGAATCAGCTATTCTCGACCAATCTGGAGCAAAATCGGTTTTGAAATGAGAATGCAAATGTTATTCGAGCGTTATATTCATTTCCGGCATCGAGATGAGATCGTAAACCTCTATGCACGCGCATACGAACAATTCTCTTCAGAGGTCAATACGAAAGTATAAAAATTGCTGAAAAAAAAATTGCTGAGACAATTGAGATTGGTTTCAAAAAGGACCGTTTTTAAAACAAAATACAGAATGAGTGAGGAGTTAGTAAAATATCAATGCTGTATCTGTAAAGAAACCGTTTCGAGTGAAGAGAAAAGCTCTCATTTAGACCCCTGCGCTCTGTTTGTAATCAGCCATATTGACGAGCCGAGAGACAATCAAAAAGAACAGGAGTTCTTTTGTCATTTCGAGTGTTTTAGAAAAGTGGTCAACGACGATGGAGAGTTGTACATAATGGAAGACGATTTCCCCACAACGGGTGAGATCGCTCAAGAAGATTTGTCGGATGGGGATGAAGAATTTCTAAACTAAGCGTCTCGAAAACGACCCTTTATGGGCAATGGCCTTAAGTTAAGCACGAAGTTGAATGTCTTGAGCAGTTTAATAGGACGCTGGAATGCGCGGATTGGGCGGATTTACGCGGATTTCTTTTTCATTAAAAACAAAACCGAAGAAAAATCCGTGAAAATCCGCGTCATCCGCGTCATCCGCGGCCGATTATTTTTAGGTCTCAATCAATTATCGTTTCAACTTTTTTCTTACTTTATGCCATTGCCCCGTCGGAGACTCAGGAAACCTGCAAGCGCGTAAGGTGAGAACATAATTCAAAATTGATGAGAAAAAAGAGAATCGTCGAGCTCGATGTCAGCCCGGACTCCTTGATAATTAAACCGGTCAGGCAGGATTAACGGATTGTTTTTCAATCTTCATAACGGTAATGAACCGAAAGTAATGCTCAAGTGAAAATGCAGCTGCGACGCAATGTCGGCCCCGCCGCCTCGACAACACGAATTGCGCGGCGCCTCGCTTGCGGTTCACTGCCCGACCGCTTTAATCTGACCGATCGACCGAAAATTATTGAAATTTAATTACATCTTTCGTGTAAAATCTTACTTGGATCGGCGAGTCGGTTCGGATTGTCGTCAGGCGCTTCGCTTGAAGCGCGAATCCACAATATTTTAAGCACGGGAGATAAATGATGAAATGCACAGCCTGCGGAAGCACCGCCTTGGTCGAAGGCACGCTGATGGACGCCAACAGCACCGGTGACATATCTTTCAAGATCGAAGAGAGTTCCCTTATCAAGCGAATCTTCGGCATAAGGAACAATCGTCCGGTTCACGCCTACGGCTGCGTCCATTGTCATCACCTGCAGCTCGCCGTCGACTTCAGCGAAGCCGATCTGGAGCGTTATCAGGAGTTCGAAGGTCAGCAGCCGGGCGTGCTGGAGAGGATAAACTCCTAGCCGCGGGACCCAAAGGGAGGCCGTCAGCCTCCCGAGAGCGCGCCCGGCCAGTCGTCGGACGCGAGGACGAAACGACAGACCGTTGCCGAATCCGGCCTTCGGGCTTGTAAATGCCGAAATTGAGTGATTTGCCTGTGTTTACGGCAAACCGCCGAAAGCTTATAAACTATATTTCGTCGATGGCTCGGCTTGAATTCGGCAACAGTATCCGACGCTTTTCGAGACGCTTTTAGATTTAGAAAATAAACAATCAACAATGGATTACGGGTTTGATAAACACAAACTTCCAAAAGGAATGAGTTACCCTCTGAAAAGAAGCGCGCTTGACGCGGCGCTCAAAGGTAACGGCATCTCTCAGGTACACGTAGTTTATTACTGGCTTCGACAAAGCGGTCATAATGTAATGCGTGCCGATTATCTGGGTGAATCGAAAAAAGGATGGGCGACAGCCGGTCAGTCCAGTATTACCTTGTATGCCGTTCCTTCGGATGAACGCAAGCAAACAGAAAATTTAATTTTGAGTGAAGCGTTGCCGCGGCTATGCGAATGGCTGAAGAAAATTGAAGTAGGCGGTAATTCATCGCGTTTTAAGGATCAACATTTGGTCATTGAATGCTCGGAAAACAAATTGTTTTTTCGTGAGTTTTAACTCTGATTGGTAATATTCAGCAATTTTCATAGACAAAATCTTTGTCGGTAAAAATCGTCTCAAAACCGCCCCGATACAGTTGTCGAATTCAAAATCGTCAATTAAAGCTAAAATGAGCCGGCGAATTTACAGGTTTTTTATTGAGCCGATTTTGTCTAAAATGAATTCGACAACAGTATCCGAACCTTTTTGAAACAGGCTTCAATGATGTAATTTATGTCGAAACTCGTTCCTTGGGAAACGCCATTCACCGAGAGCCGTTATCCATCCGCCATTGTGATAACCTCCTCCACGCAACAAATGGGTGCGCCTCTGCCTTTGTTAGCGATCGTCGCTCCGGCGGGCGTTGACAAATATCCGAAGTATTTAGTCGATTTCGGGCGGGTCGTGGCGTTCACCTGTATGGAAGAGGCTTACTCTCCGAGAAACGAATTTGAGGTCGCAGAAGATGAAAACACCAACCTTTGTGCGTATTTATTTCCCGACTCACCTTGGTTAGCATCTTACGACCCCTTGAGATATTTCTATTCAGCCGAGGTGGTCGAGCGGTTTTTTCATTATTTGATATTCGGCGGAGATAATAATATCGAAGTCATCACGCCTAATGTGCCGAAAATTCGCGCGATTGAGCAGTCTGAAGTTTTGCGAATCGAACACAGCTTGTAGTGTTTTGAGCGTCTCAAAAACGCCACGATACTGTTGCCCAATTCAAAATCGTCAATTAAAGCTAAAAATGAGCCGGCGAATTTACAGGTTTTTTATTGAGCCGATTTTGTCTAAAATGAATTCGACAACAGTATCCGCCCCTTTTTGAGCAATGGCTTTAAGTTAGCGCAAAGTTGAATGGATTGAATGGTTTAATAGCACGCGGACGACGCGGATGACGCGGATCTACACGGATTTATCGATCTTAAAATAAAGAATCCGCGTACCATCTGCCAAATCCGCGTCATCCGCGTGCTATGTTTTTCGGCCTCGATGAATCATCATTAGCGCTTCGAAGCGGACGGCGACGAACGACGAACCTGCAAATACTCAATTTTTTCCCAACAAGATAACTTCCGGAAATTTTCGCACACCAACGACCCACCAAAAACGAAAAAGCGCACATCAGTGCGCTTTTCTTCAATAAAAATGGTGGCCAGGGACGGAATCGAACCGCCGACACGCGGATTTTCAGTCCGCTGCTCTACCAACTGAGCTACCTGGCCGGTCGTGACTCTTTTCAGAAGCACGAATTTGTTAGTGTAATTAAACCTTTTTTTGATGTCAAATCGCCAGGCGAAAATCTCGAAACATTCAGCAAATACCGGCCGGCGGGCAAAAAAGGTGTTGACTTTACGGCTTATAAGACTATAATCACTTCTTAGTAGTCAGCATTTGCCCATGTCGGCTGCTAAACCTTCCGAATTCCGTTTGATACCTGCCCGTGTCGGTTTGAACGCCGTCGCCGTCCTCCGGAGGCGCAACCTTCAAACCGGCACAGCTATTTTAAATTGCGAGGTTCGACTATTTTAGATATGAATAAAATTTTATTTATTGCACTGCTTTCAATCGTTTCGATCATTACCGGCTGCCCGACGGCGACCGCGCCCGGCGGCAATTCGAATTCGGCGACCAACTCGGCGACCAACGTGACGACGACCACGCCGGCCAATCTGCCGCCCGAATTTTCGAACACGCCGCAGCCGCCGAACGCCAATTCGACGCCCGGCATTCCGAGTTCGGTCAATATGAACAACGTCCCGAAAGGCGCGACGCCGACGCCCGGCATCCCGAGCGAACAGGAGCTCAAAAAGCCGTTCAAGCCCGGCGCGACGCCGACGCCCGGCATCCCCGATCCGAAGACGCTCAAGGATCAGATGAACAAGACGCTGAACAACGCCAACGTCGTCCAGCAGCTTCCGAAAACCCAGAAAGACGCCGAAAAGACGGTCAACGATGTGTTGAAGACCGTGCGGAAAAAACCGTAGCGATTTCGGATTTCGGATTTCGGATTTCGGATTTCGGATTGTTCGTAATGCGGGGAATCCGGTTCGAATGAGATGTTTCAGAATGAGAAAAAAAGGCAGCGTTCGCGGGGCGGACGCTGCCTTTTGGTTTTGCGCTTTGGGGAGAGCTCGGTTTTCGCCGGTGGCGAAAACCTCGGGTTCAGGGTGTAAGACTCAAGACTCAAGACTCAAGACTCAAGACTTAAGTCTTTTAACTCTCCACTCTCCACTCTCCACTCTCCACTCTCCCTTACGCCGTCGCTTCGTCGGCCTTGATGAGGCCGAGCTTGAGCTTGACGTCGTATTCGATGCGGTCGAACATATCGCGATTTTCCTTGAGCGAGTTTTTGACGTTTTCGCGGCCCTGGCCGAGGCGTTCGCCCGAGTAGGAAAACCACGCGCCGGATTTGTCGACGACGTTGTTGGCGACCGCGAGATCCAGCAGGTCGCCCTCGCGCGAGATGCCTTCGCCGTACATAATGTCGAACTCGCATTCGTGGAACGGCGGCGCGACCTTGTTCTTGACGACCTTGACGCGCGTCCGGTTGCCGACCATCCGGTCGCCTTCCTTGATCGCGCCGATCCGGCGGATGTCGATCCGGACCGAGGCGTAGAATTTGAGCGCCTTGCCGCCGGTCGTCGTTTCGGGCGAGCCGAACATCACGCCGATCTTTTCGCGGAGCTGGTTGATGAAGATAAAGCAGGTGTTGGTGTTGGCGATCGTGCTCGTCAGCTTGCGGAGCGCCTGCGACATCAGCCGGGCCTGCAGGCCGACGTGCGAATCGCCCATCTCGCCGTCGATTTCCGCGCGCGGGACGAGCGCCGCGACCGAGTCGACGACGATCACGTCGATCGACGCCGAGCGGACGAGCGTTTCGGCGATGTCCAAAGCCTGTTCGCCCGAATCCGGCTGCGAAATCAGCAGATCGTCGATGTTGACGCCGAGCTTTTCGGCATATTCCGGATCGAGCGCGTGTTCGGCATCGATATAGGCCGCGACGCCGCCCATCCGCTGGGCCGACGCGACGACCTGCAGCGCGAGCGTCGTTTTACCCGAGCTTTCCGGCCCGTAAACCTCGATCACGCGCCCGCGCGGAAAACCGCCGACGCCGATCGCCGCGTCGAGACTCAAACAGTTCGTCGAGATCGCGCCGATTTCCTCGTGAGGACGCTCGCCCAACCGCATAATCGAGCCCTTTCCGAATTTCTTTTCGATTTGCGACAAAGCCGACTCGATCGCCTTGCCCTTCGTGTCTCCAATACTCATTGCTACCGCCTCTTTTGCCATATTTTTCTCCTGTTTATGTGTGATTCTTTCACAACTCGAAAATGAGTGTAACACAAAAAGGAGTATTTGTGAAATGCTGTTTCATATATGAAACAAATATTTTTTTTCGTGAGTTGTGAAGTCGTAATTCAAGTTACCGGAAGATGATAGTTTGAACCGGCGAAAAAAGCAAAGGGAAAGTTTAGGAAGTTTAGGAAGTTTAGGAAGTTTAGGAAGTTTGGGAAGTTTGGGAAGTTTGGGAAGTTTGCGGTTATCGTACGGCGGACTGTTAGTTCGGCCGGCGCGCTTCTCGGATGTGAAGCGTTGCTACAGGCTGTCGCCTGTCAACCGGCTGACAGCCGATTGTACGTTTTCTTCCCGAACTTCCCAAACTTCCCAAACTTCCCAAACTTCCTAAACTACCTTCGGACGTAAATCCTGTACGTGTATTTGATCTCTTTTTCGCCGGGCGGGACGCTGAGGTTCCATTTGATGACGGAGTTGGGGTTGACCGACTGGAGATTGAGGCCCTCGCGCGAGATTTTGCCGGCGTCGGCGGCGCTCACGGCTTCGCCGACGAAATTGCGCGTCAGCGCGACCTCGACCGCTTCCTTTTTGATGTTGCGGAGCTTGATCGTGCCCTCGACCGTGATCAGATCGAAGTTGGAGGTGCTGCCGCCGTAGCGCAGGGAAGTCTGGACGCGCGATTTTTCCTCGAGCGTGTGCGTGCCGATGACCTCGGTCGCCGGCGTCACGCGCAGAATGTTGTCGCCGCCGACCGGCGTGAAGCTCAGCATATCCTGGCCGAGCGGTTTCCATTCGCGGAACGAGAGCGCGGGCGCGGTCGTCCACGGCATTCCGGTCTGGTTCTTGAGCCGGAGCGCGTACCAGACCTTGCTCGACAGGTCCTGCATCAGCGGCGAGCTGTTCGAACTGCTCGAATATTCGAGATAGCGGCGCTCGGTTTCGGGCGTGTCGTTCAGGGTCCATTCGAAGACCTCGGTCGCCGGGACGGTCTGCGAAAACAGCCGGAAGCTGGCGCGCTCGCCTTTTTTCAGATTGATCTGGTCGGTCTGATAGAGAAAGAGCTGCTCGGCCGAAAACGTCGCCGTCTTTTCCTCCTCGGAGACGGTCGGCGCGGCTTCGTTCAACGAACTCTCCGCGCTGTCGGCGTTATACGCCTGCTGCGACATAATCGCGTTCGAATAGGAATCGCGGCGGCCGTTGCCCGCGCCCCGGCCGAAATAGCTCGAAACGCCGGCGAAGGCGGTCGTCATCGAGAGCGGCGACATCGTTTCCTGAAAGAGAAAATGCGGCACGCCGACGACGAAGTAAACCTCGGAGCCCTTGAGATCGGCGAGTTCGTTGATCAGCACGGCTTCGAGCTCGAGCTTGGCTTCTTTGACCGGCGAGCCCTTGATCTCGACGCGGTAGGCCGGAATCCAGCGGATCCCGCGTTCGAGCGCGGCGATCCCGAGATTGATCTTCTCGCCGTCGCGCGCGCCCTCGACTTTGACCGCGAGCCGCTTCTCCCGGCCGAGCTTCGGCCTTTCCATCTTCGGCTGGCCGACGATCTCGATGTTGCGGATCGCGCCGGCCGGAAAAAACATCACGCCGGTCTCGGTCTTGAGCGCGACGACGATCTGGTCTTCGCGAAAGTCCGTCGCCGCCCCGTCCGTCAGCGGCACCGGCGCGGCGAAATTCCGCTGGCGGCTGACGATCTCGTAGGTGCCCTCGTAGATCTTGGTCGTGTTGTAGGTGTCGGTGAAGCGGATCCGCGCGCCCTCGTTGGCGAGCAGCATCTCGGCGATGTCGGTGACGCGCTCGGTGCCGCGCGTTTCGCTCTCCGAGGCGAGCAGCGAAGTCACGCGGACGTTCGGCGTCGTCGAATAGCCCCAGATCGTGCCGAGCACGCCGATCGGCGCGCTGGTCGTCGAGGCCCAGCCGTTCGCCGTCTGCGCCTCGCCCTCGCGATAGGTGAAGGCGTAGCCGTTCTTGAAGACGGCGACCCGTTTGATCTCGGGCGCGAAAGCGCTCTGGGCGAACAGGGAATTGACGAAAAGACCGGCGACGAGCAGCAGGGCGAACAGATTTTTCATAACTTTCAATTTGGAAGTTTAGGAAGTTCGGGAAGTTCGGGAAGTTTTGGAAGTAAGGGAAGAAATCAATTCACTTCCTCAACTTCCTCAACTTCCCAAACTTCCCAAACTGTCGAACTTCCCTGATTTAGTTGAACTTAACCGTAGAGATGCGCCGAGCGCGGGGGCGCGTTGCACGCGTTGTGTTTAAAGTTTCCGGTAGACTTCGACGCCGCCTTTGAATTCGACGGCGATTTTGCCCTCGCTTTCGGCGTAATCGAGATGCGCGATCGATTCGGATACCGCCAGAAACCGGTGGACGTCGTGATCGAGCGCCTTCGGAAAAAGCTTCTGCGCGACGTCGAAGGCCGTCACGCCGGCTTTCGCGACGAGCCCGACGACGCGGCGCTGGCGTTCGTCGATCGCGCGGACGTAGCGGTTGAAGATCTCCTCGAAATCGCGGATCGGCTCGCCGTGGCCGCCGTAGACGAGCGTCGGCGAATAGCTGCGGATTTTCGCGAGGCTGACCAGATATTCGCCGAGCGAGCGGAACCGCCGGTCGGGCGCGACCGGGTCGGGCGCGACGATCGGGTTCGGCGTGATCCGTTTGAGGACGCAGTCGCCGCAGATCAGCGTCCGGTTCGCTTCGCGGACGAACGAGCACGAGCCGGGCGTGTGGCCGGGCGTGTGGAGCACCTTCAGCGTGCCGTTCGCGAATTCGAGCTCCTGCTCGTCGCGGAGCGCGGTGAATTCGCCGTCCGCGAGCGCGTCCGTGAGCAGCGAGATCTCGCCGTAAAGCGCCTGCATCCGGCGAAAGACGTCATCGGGCACGCCGGCGCGGATCATCAACTGCTGATGCTCGCCGCGTCCGGCCCGGCCGAAAAGATGGCCGGTTTCCCAGCCGTGGACAAAGATCTCGGCGTTTTTCGCGCCGTCGCGGATCTGTTTGGCGAGGCCGCAGTGGTCCTCGTGGGCGTGCGTCAGAACGATCCGGCGGATGTCGGCCGGTTCGACGCCGTGGAGCCGGAGCTGTTCGCCGAGCGCCCGCGCGGCTTCCGGCGTTTTCGGGCCGGCGTCGATCAGCGTCAGCGGGTCTTCGCGGACGAGATAAACATTGACGTCGCCGACATAGAACGGCGTCGGGATCGAGAGCGGAACGATCTTCATATTTCGGATTTCGGATTTCGGATTTCGGATTTTTCCGGGTGAAAAAACTCGTCTTTCCGATCTCGAAAGACCTATAATAACAAAAATGAAAAACCAATCCGAAATCCGCAATCCGAAATCCGCCGTCGTCGCCGGCGCCGGGCCGGCCGGCGCGAGCCTCGCGATCCGGCTGGCGCAAAAGGGGTTCGAGGTGACGCTCGTCGAGCGCGAAAAATTTCCGCGGCCGAAGCTCTGCGGCGAATTCATCTCGCCCGAATGCCTCGCGCATTTTCGCGCGCTCGGCGTGCTCGACGAAATGCTCGCGGCCGGCGGCGAGCGGATCGCGGAAACCGTTTTTTACGCGCCCGACGGCCGTCACGTCGCCGTCCCGAGCGAATGGTTCGGCGGGCCCGCGGGGGCGCTCGGCCTGAGCCGCGCCGAGATGGATCGGCGGCTTCTCGAACGGGCGCGTGCGGTCGGCGTCCGCGTCGTCGAGGAAACGCCGGTCACCGGTCTGCTGCTCGACGCCGCCGGCCGCGTCGCCGGCGTCCGCACGCGCTCGAAAAACGGCGCGACCGCCGAAATTTCCGCCGACTTCACGATCGACGCCACCGGCCGCGCCAACGTCCTGACCCGTTTCGCCGCAAGAAAATCCGAAATCCGAAATCCGAAATCCGAAATCCGAAATCGCCTTGTCGGCTTCAAGGCGCATCTCGAAAACGTCCAAATGCCGCGCGGCCGCTGCGAGATCTACTTCTTCCGCGGCGGCTACGGCGGGCTGAGCTTCGTCGAAAACGGGCTCGCCAACCACTGTTTTCTGATCCGCGCCGAAACGGTTCGAAAATATATTGGTCAAACCAATAAATTGATCGAAGAGGTGATCTTCGAAAACGTCCGCGCCCGGGCGACGATGCGCGACGCGCGGCCGGCGACCGAGTGGCTGGCCGTTTCGATCGACGGCTTCGGTCTCAAGAATCTCAACCCCGCGCCCGGTCTGCTCGCGGTCGGCGACGCGGCGGCCTTTATCGACCCGTTCACCGGCAGCGGGATGCTGGCCGCGCTCGAAGGCGCCGGGCTGCTCGCCGAAGGCCTCGCCGGCGGCTCGGTTCCGGCGGAACAAATCGCCGAAAATTATAAGCAAAACTTTGAGCGGAAGTTTCGCCGGCGGCTCCGCGTCTGCGCTTTGATGCGGCGCGCGGCATTTATCCCAAGTTTTGCAAAAACAGCGATTTCCGCGCTTGGTCTGAGCGGGGCGCTCCGGCAAATGCTGGCCCGTTCGACCAGACAATCGGGCGTTATAAAAAAAAGTAATACTTAATTATACAAAAAGCCGTTTTAATGCTTGCCTTTCAACGGTTTTTAGGATAAAAATTTCAAAGCACATCTGAAACAAATTTAGTCAATCTGTCGGTTAAAATTTCCAGAACGGTGGGCAGCGCAAAATTGTCTGAAATTCTTTGGTTATAACAAATAATCTAAAATTCCGAGGCGCGACCGTCTTTATCCGGACAGATACAAGGAAAAGTTTATTGTTTAAGGAGAAAATATTTTATGAAATCGAGTCCTTTTAGGATTACCGCCGTCGCCGGCCGGGTTTTGATGGCGGCGATAGTAATGATTTTCAGCGCCGCCGCGCTTTTCGCGCAGGCGCAGGTCAGTACGGCCGATTTAAACGGAACGGTGGTTGACCCGAACGGCGCGATCGTGGCGGGCGCTTCCGTGACGGCGAAAAGCAATTCGACCGGCATTTCGCGGACGGTGACGACCAACGCTTCCGGCGAATACGCGATCATCGGTCTCCCGCCGGGCGACTACGAAGTGACGGTCGAAGCCGTCAACTTCAAGAAATCGGTCATTTCGCCGGTCAAACTGACCGTCGGCCAGAGCGCCGCGCTCGAAGTCAAACTCGAGCTCGGCGAACAGTCCGCGACCGTCAACGTGACGGGCGACGCGGTCGAACTCGTCGAGACTTCGCGGACCTCGATCGCCAACACGATCGAAACGCAGCGGATCGAAAACCTGCCGATCAACGAACGCAGCGCGACCGGTTTCGCGCTCACGCTCTCGACCGTCGGCCGCGACAACGGCCGTCCGATCGGCCCCGCGCCGACGTCGGGTCTGAACATCGGCGGCCAGCGCGGACGTTCGACGCAGGTCAACGTCGACGGCGCCGACTTTACCGACAACTCGGTCAACGCTTCGCGCTCGACCGTTTCGCAGGAAGCCGTTCAGGAATACCAGATCTCGACCAACTCCTACACGGCCGAATTCGGCCGCGCGACGGGCGGCGTCGTCAACGTCGTCACGAAACGCGGAACCAACGAGTTTACCGGCAACGTCTTCGGCTTTATCCGCGACAAGAGCATCCAGGCACGCAACGCGTTCTCGCCGGTCGATAAGCCGGACTTCCGCCGGACGCAGTGGGGCGGCACGCTCGGCGGTCCGATCATCAAGGACAAGGTCTTCTTCTTTACCGCCTTCGAGCGCCGCTCGCGCGACGAATCGGGCTTTTTCACGAGCAACGTGCTCGGCGACGGCACCAACGCGCTGACGAGCTCGATCACGCTCGGCGCGCCGATCCTGCCGTTTACGCAGACGTTCAACCGCCTGACTGCGGCGCAGGCCGCCTTCGCCAACACCCTGATCGCGACCGGCGTTCCGGCCAATATCAACGCGGCGGTGCAGTATCTCTATCTCGCTTCGAGCGGCGGCAACACCGCGCTGAGCGGCTCGAACCCGCTGATCAGCGCGGGCGGCGCGATTCCGGCCGGCCAGGTCGTCGGTTCGCGGTTCTTCATCACCGGCGCGCCGGTTCCGGTCGGCACGACGAACGCGCTGAACCAGCCGATCGCCTTCCGTCCGCTCAACAATCTCGACCGCGTCTTCCCGGTGACCGAACGCAGCAACTACTGGTCGCTGCGCGGCGATTATAACGTCGATCAGAACAACCAGTTCTCGATGCGCCTCGGCTACAACCCGGCGACGATCACCGGCATTCAGGTCGAATCGCAGAACCAGTCACTCGGCCAGAACGATTTTTCGCGGACCGGCATCACGACGCTCAAGGACTTTTCGTTCGGCGCGAGCCTTAACTCGACGATCTCCGGCTCGACGGCCAACGAGTTTCGCTTCAGCTACGGCCGCCGCGCGACGACCTTCCGCTCGCAGAACGGCGACGCCGTCGCCTACAACATCGCGGGCACGGCGTTCATCGGCCGCGAGCTCTTTTCGCCGGTCGACCGCGTCGAAGGCCGCTTCCAGTTCGTCGACAACTTCAACTGGGTCGTCGGCAGCCACACCTTCAAGTTCGGCGGCGACCTCAACTTCGTCAACATCTCGCGGGCCCACTTCGAGCTCAACTTCGCCGGTCTTTTCAACTTCGGCGACTTTGCCGCGGCCAACCTCGGCTTCCCGGCGAGCGCGCCGGCCTTTACGCCGGTCCAGAGCTACGGCCTCGGCCTGCCGTCGCTCTATATTCAGGGCTTCGGCAACCCGGACAGCACGTTCAAGAACAAGCCGCTCGCCTTCTTCGCGCAGGATTCGTGGAAAGCCACCTCGCGCCTGACGCTCAATTACGGCGTCCGCTACGACGTCGAGCTGACGCAGACGATCGCGCCGGTCGCTTTCCGCGACCCGCTTTCGGGCATCAACCTGTCGGCGGGCGACATTCTCGCCGCGCAGGACGCGGTCGGCGTCCAGCAGGGCTTCCCGCGCGACACGAACAACTTCGCGCCGCGCTTCGGCTTCGCCTACGACATCTTCGGCAACGGCAAGACGGTCATCCGCGGTTCGATCGGTCTGTACTACGATCACCCGCTGCTCGCCGCCGCCTTCAACTCGGACATCGCCGACGCCGCCCAGCAGCAGCAGGCGGTGCTGACGGCCGGCAGCCCCGTGCCGTCGAACACCAACCTGCTCAACGCCGCGCTCATCTTCCACGGCACGGTCTGCGGCAACCAGGGCTCGAACGCCGCGCTCTGCGCCGCCTTCGGCAACCCGGTGACGCCCGGCGTCGCCGCTTCGTCGCAGTATCAGTTCGGCCGCCAGCGCTTTAACGACCAGACGTTCCCCGGCTTCGGGCCCGTCCTGCCGTTCACGCTGCCGATCGCCAAGGACTTCCAGTACGCTTCGGCGACGCAGGCCAATCTCTCGATCGAGCGCCAGCTGACCAGAAATATGTCGATGTCGGCCTCCTACATCTTCGTCGGCGCGCATCACCTGCCGCACCCGACGGATCTCAACACGCCGAACACGGCGCTCCAGATCCAGAACTACGTCCGCTGCAACGGCACGCTGCCGACCAACACGCAGGCCGTCGCGACCGTCAATCCGGCCGCCTGTACCGCGCCGGGCACGTGGGTCAACGTCATTCCGGGAATGATCTCGGTCAACACGACGACCGGCCAGCGCGTGATCGCGCCGGCGATCGCCAACTTCTTCCGCCCGAACGCGCCGAACTACTTCCTCGCCCAGGCGCTCTCCGGCGGCGCCGTGACGAAGGCCGTGCTCGATTCGCAGCTCGGCGGCACGCTCCGGACGCCGGGCCCGATCTCGCCGTTCGGCTCGGTCAACGCCCAGCTCTCCGACGGCAACTCGAGCTACAACGCGCTCAACCTCGAAGTCAAACGGCGCTTTGCCAACAACTTCACGTTTTTGGCGAGCTACACGTGGGCGCACTCGATCGACGACTCGTCCGACCTCCAGACGCTGCTCATCGCGCAGGACGTCAACCGGTTCAATCTCGAAAAGGCCGATTCGCTGTTCGACCAGCGGCACCGCTTCGTCTTCAGCGGAATGCTGACCTCGCCGACCGAGTGGAGCAAGGGCAGCGGCTGGCGGAAATTCCTGTCGGATTTCACCGTCGCGCCGATCATCGAGATCTCGTCGGGCCGTCCGTTCAACATCATCACGAACGTCGATTCGAACAACGACCAGTCGACGCAGACCGACCGCCCGAGCGTCAATCCTGACGGCACGCTCTGCATTCCGGGCAATCCGGGCTGCGTGACGCCGCTCATCACGAACGGACAGTTCTCGATCGGCACCCTCGGCCGCAATATGGGCCGGACGCACGAGTTTATGACGGTCGATATGCGGCTCTCGCGCGCGATCCGGTTCGGCGAGCGCTTCCGCATCGACCTGATCGCCGAGGGCTTCAACCTGTTCAATCGCTTTAACGAAGGTTCGGCCTCGCCGTTCTTTACCGACGTCAACGCGTTCGGAACGCGGAGCCGCGGCCGCTACCACAGCCGCTCGACCGCCGCCTACGACGCGCGTCAGTTCCAGTTCGGCGCGAAGTTCAGCTTTTAAGCGATAGTCCGTGATTAGGGCCTGAGTTTGCCGTCGAGGCAAACTCAGGCCTTGTTTTTAGAGAAAATGGTAAACCGGGGCTTAGTTAACCAAGGGGATTGCGAAAACATAGATTTGCGTGGGGTTGGAAGGTAAATCATTTCACCGATTCTGCGCCCGGAAGCTAATGGTTCCGCGGACGGTGTCGGCAACGGAATCATTCTCAATCTCGCGGACGGTATTCGGGTCGGGGATTATCGAAAATATGCGGTAACGGTTCATTAACCGCCCATCCGAAAGCCTCTCCAACCCGCGCGCTCTATCATTGACAAAACACTTGATTATGGGCCTGTCTCCTAAAATGTAACCCCTGAGGAGATAAGATGAATAAAAAAACTGTTCGAATTCTAAGAAATCTTGCGGCCTGTGTTCTTGTGTATTTAATGCTGATCCCGATGTTTGTCATCGAGTCTTCGTCCCAAATCGATCGAATCTCCAAACCCGTCGTCGACGAAACCGAAAATTTGACCGATACCGCCGGGAAAGAGATCAGCCCGGCGGCGCAGCTCCAGATAAAAGCGCTTCTCGATGAGAAGGAATCGCGGACGCCGGCGCAGCAAAAAATCGATTCGCAGCTGCTCTACGCGGCCAGGGCGCGCCGCGGCGACGCCCTCACGGCGATGGTGCCGGATCTGGTCGTCGACGTCGATGCCGACGAAACCGGAACGGTGACGGTCGATATCACGGCGGACGTCTCCCGCCGATTGTTGTCGCAGATCAGAAATCTCGGCGCCGAGGTTCTGAGCAGCGAACCGAATTACCACACCCTGCGGGCGGACGTTTCGCTCGACCGGCTGGAAGACGTCGCCGGCCTTCCGGGCGTTCGCTTTATTCAGCCCAAACAGGGATACCTGACCAATCAACTGAATTCGGGCCGGATGCCGTCGCGATCGTCGACGCCGCCTTCCGCGCCGAACGTCGGCAATTTTTTCGGTAATCAACCCCGCTATCAGCAGATTATTTCGGATCTGGCCGGCATCGGGATCGGCGGCCCGACAAACGACCTGATCCCGAACGGCTACACGGGCATCGGTTCGGCCAATGCCGAAGGCGTCACCACGATGGGCGCCTATTCGGCGCGCGGCGCGTTCAACGCCGACGGCACCGGCATCAAGATCGGCGTCCTTTCGAACGGCGTCGTCAATCTCGCGACCAGTCAGGCGTCGGGCGATCTCGGCGCGGTGACGGTGCTGCCCGGCCAGACCGGCAGCGCCGACGAGGGCACGGCGATGCTCGAAGTGATCCACGACATCGCGCCCGGCGCGCAGCTTTATTTCGCGACCGGTCTGCCGACGATCACGCAGTTCGCCCAAAACATCCGCGATCTGCGAACCGCCGGCTGCGACATCATCGTCGACGATCTCGGCTATTTCGTCGAATCGCCGTTTCAGGACGGACAGGTCGGCACGACCAACACCAACGGCGGCGTCGTCATCCAGGCCGTCAAGGACGTGACGGACGCCGGCGCGCTGTATTTTTCATCGGCCAGCAATTCCGGCAACAAGAACGACGGCACGTCGGGCACGTGGGAAGGCGATTTCGTGAGCGGCGGCACGCTCGCGCTGATTCCCGGCGGCGGGCTCGTCCACGATTTCGATCCGTCGGCGGCGGTCGCGCAGTCGGATCTGCTGACGCTCGGCGGCGGCGGGACCAATCCGGTTACGCTCAACTGGTCCGACCCGCTCGGCGCGTCAGCCAACGATTACGATCTTTTCATCCTCAACAACGCCGGCACCACGGTCGTCGCGTCGTCGACCAACGTCCAGAGCGGCACGCAGGATCCGTATGAACAGACCGGCAGCAACACGACCAACAACCGGGCGGTCATCCGGCAGGCCGCCGGCGCCGCCAACCGGTTTCTGCATCTGAACACCAACCGCGGAAGACTCAGCTTTTCGACCGACGGGACGACGTTCGGCCACAGCCACGTCGATAACGCGTACAGCGTCGCCGCGACGCCGGCCTATGCGCCGTTCAACTTCGCTTCGCCGCCGACTTTCTTCAATGGTCCGTATCCGGCGCTTCACGGCATCACCGACAAGGTCGAGACGTTCAGCTCCGACGGGCCGCGCCGGGTATTTTTTCAACCCGACGGCACGCCCTACACGCCGGGCAACGTTTCCTCGACCGGCGGCGTGCTCCGCCAGAAACCCGACCTGACCGCGCCCGACGGAATGGAGGTCACGGGAGTCGGCGGTTTCGGCTCGCCGTTCTTCGGCACGTCCTGCGCCGCGCCGGCGGCGGCCGCGGTCGCCGGTCTGCTCAAATCGGCGAATCCGGCGCTCACTCCGGCGCAGATCCGCTCGGCGCTGACCGCGCCGGCGCTCGACATCGAAACGCCGGGCGTCGATCGCGACGCCGGCGCCGGGACGATTATGGCCGTCCCTTCCTTTATCAGCGCCGGCCTCACCGGACGGGCCTTTCTCGAATTGAACGGCACGACGCTGACGGAAGCCGGCGGCAACGGCAACGGCATCATCGAAAACGGCGAGGGCGGCACGCTCCTGCTCAATCTGAAAAACACCGGCCCGGCCAACGCGACCGGCATTACCGCGACCCTGACCACCTCGACGCCCAACGTCACCGTCACGCAGGGTTCCTCGGCGTATGCTGATCTGGCTTCGCTCGGCAGCTCCGGCAATAACATCACGGCTTTCGCCTTTCAGACGAATAATCTGGTCAATGTCGATCAGGTGATCAGTTTCACCCTGACCGTCAATTATACCGGCGGATGGAACGCCTCGCAGGCGATCAATTTCACGGTTCCGACGGGACGGCTGTCGATCAGTTCGGTGATCGATGCCGTCGCTCCGACGACGAGCGCCAGCTTCCCGACGGCCGTCACCGGCCTGCAGACGGCCCGCCTGTTCAGGGCCGACCCGGCCAGCACCTGCGCCGCCCCGCACGCTTTTCCCGGCACTTCCGGCGCGGGCAACCGGAATTACGACGCCTACACGCTGAACAATCCGGTGGCCGCTCCCGTTTGCGCCTCGATTACGATTCTGACCGATAAGACGACCGTCGATTTTCTGCAGGTCGTCGCCTATTCGGGCAGCTTTAATCCGGTCAGCCTGGGCACAAATTATCTCGGCGATATCGGAGCCAGCCCGTCGGTCGGATACCCCAAAACGATGAGCGTCACCGTTCCCGCCAACGGCACCGTGGTCATCACGGTCAACGCCGCCACTTCCGCGACGTCGATTCCGATTCCCTACACGTTGAAAGTATCGGGATTGAGGCTGATGGCTCCGAGTGCCGCCGGCGTCTCCGTTTCGGGGCGAATTACCCTTGACGGGCGGGGCGTCCCCGGAATTATCGTGAAGATGGCTGACGACGGCGGCGCGGTCGTGACGGCCCGAACCAACTCGTTCGGGTATTATCGCTTTGACGGCGTCGCGACCGGAAGAACCTATACTTTTCAGGCGGCCGGCAAGAGCCACATCTTCGAGCCCCGGATCCTGACCGTGCTCGATGAAACGGAATTGAACTTTAACGAGTGACGGCGCAAAGCCCGTCCGTCAAACCGAAACGATTCGATCTTTTTGCCGCGGAATCCGTCCGGCCCGGAGAATGTCATCGCTCTGGGAAAACCGGCGGATTCTGTGGCAAAATCTTTTCTGTGGCTTCACATTCGGAATCGATCACGAAAAGCCCTCGAACTCGGTTTTCACAAAGCGGGAATCGCCCGCG
Organism: Acidobacteriota bacterium; assembly: GCA_018269075.1. Classification (GTDB taxonomy): domain Bacteria; phylum Acidobacteriota; class Blastocatellia; order Pyrinomonadales; family Pyrinomonadaceae; genus JAFDVJ01. The sequence goes on along the minus strand of JAFDVJ010000010.1, from coordinate 4,815 downwards.
CCGAAGCTTTGCGCGACGACGAAGAGCGTCTCCGCGAATGGCTCGCCGCCGGCCGTCACGGCGCGATGGGCCGGATGGCGCGCGAATCCGAAAAACGCGCCGATCCGCAACGGCTTTTTCACGGCGCAGGGCAGGGGCTCGCGTTACGCGTCGAGCGACGATTATCACGACGCGCTCAAGGAGCGAAAACGTCCTGACTTAAAGCAAAGGCCTGCCACGGGCGACAGGCCTTTGCTTTTTTATGGCGGCTGCGGCCGACAACACTTTACCTGTGGGTTCGCGGCAGGTTGTTCGTTGCCGTCCGCTTCGAAGCGATTCGGGTTGATTCGACACTTCCATCGTCAGATGCAGCGAACCACGAATCACGAACCGCCGTCTTTCCAAATCGTTTTGTCGCTATTTATAGTAAGCCTCAGAATCGATCAGTCATAATCCGGCCGAAACTGTTCGCCCAGCGGCAGATCCCGATAATCCTGCCGGTGCCAGACACGTTCGGCCGGCGAGGCGATTCGCTCCCGGGTTTCGGACCATTTGAGGGACGCCAGCGCATCCATCGGAGTTGTGTCGTCGTCGTCGGCCGCCGACTGTCCGGACCGTTCGCCGGCGGCCCGTTTTACAAAAGCGATATTTTCCCGGGTAAAACCGCCGACGTGGGAAGCGAACCGTTCGATGAATAAGTCCAGACCGGCATCCGGAACCGAACGGTTGATCAGATTCAGCCGCTCCGCCGTGTCGGCGTCGAGATCTTCGGCCTCGAGAATGATTTCCAGAGCCCGGGTCCGTCCGACGAGCGCGCATAATCGATCGAATCCTTCCTGGTGGGCGGAAAACTCCGAACCCGGGTCGATCTGCGAAAGCACGGCCTTTTCGCGGCTGGCGAATCTGATGTCGAGCCCCAAAAAAAATTCGCTTCCCGTTCCGCCGGCGTGACCGCGCAGAACGCCGACCGTCAGAAAATTCGCCTGCTCCATCTGTTTGAGAAAATAACGAAACGTCGCGGGCCCGGAAAGCGCGCGTTCCTCATCGTAGCCGCCCGCTCCGATGAGGTCGGCGGGCGCGATGAAATAATTCGGGTTGGCGCTTTCGAAAACGACGATTCTGACATCTTCGTCGGTTTCCAGTCCGGCCAACAACGACTGCAGTTCTGCCGCCAGCTCCTGATCGAAAAGGTTGTTCGGCGGATTGTCGATAACCACCCGCCAGTAAGCCGGCGAATTTTGTTCGGCACGTATTTTCATAAAATCACCTCGCTGGTTTCCCGAACCGGCCCTGCGGGCCCGAAGGGATTCGAATCGAATCCGGCGGAGCGGGGAAGCCCGGTTCGGTTCGCCCCCGCCGGCCCGAAGACAACCGGGTCTTACTTTTTGATCGGAACGTTCCGGGCCTGTTTGGGGGACATTCCGCCGGCGGCGAGGATCACGTCCGCGACCTCTCCGGGCTTTGAAAGCATCGGGACGTGGCTCGATTGCAAAACGGTCACGGTCGCGCCGATTTTTTTGGCGGTCGCTCTTTCGATGTCGGGGCTGATCATCCGGTCGTCAGCCGCGACGACGTACCACGAAGGCTTGCTGCTCCAGGCGGTTTCGGTGACTTTATCGTCGAACGCCCGCACATAAGCCGGTCCCTGGGTGGCGGTGATGATATCGGTTTCGGCGGCCGGTAAATCCTGCGCGAAAAAACTGCTGACCGCTGATGACGGCAAAGTCAGAAACCCGCCGGGATCCAAAACCGCGCTGCCGAACCATTCCGGTTTCGGATATTCCTTGTACAGATCGTTGACGGACTGGCCTTTGGACAGCGCGAAGGCGGCGATATAGACGAGCGCGGACACTTTTTCATTATTTCCGGCCTGCGTGATGACGTTGCCGCCCCACGAATGCCCGACCAGAATCACCGGGCCCGGCGCCGCGTCGATCGCTCTTTTGGTGGCGGCGACGTCGTCGGCCAGCGAAGTCAAAGGATTCTGGACGGCGACCACTTTCAGCCCTCTCGCCTGAAGAAGCGGGATGATTTTCCCCCAGCTCGATCCGTCGGCAAACAAACCGTGGACCAGCACCACCGTCTTCGGCGGAACGGTCTTCTGAGCCTCGACCCGATCGATCGCCGCTCCCGAAAAAAACATCGCCAGAGCCAAAATCGGGAAAACGTGCCTCAGAGATCGGCGGCGCGAATAGGCGTTGATTAAAGTTGCTAAGTATTTCATTTCTCTTTCTCCTTGGATAATTTCCGTTTTCGCGGTCAGGCCGCCATTTTCTGGCGGCCGAGCCACGCGTCAAAAGTGGTCGGGAAGATCCGGGCTTCGGCGCCCGGCACGAGCGAACGGTCATTCAGTTCGGCGCCGAAATAGCGGGCGTGAACGTCCGCCGTCACCCGCCGCGAATCGTTCCTCAGCTCCAGATATTGACGGACCAGCTCGGCCATCCGGAATTTCTCCGGGCCGGCGATTTCGACGGTTCCGTTGACCGGCGCGGAGACCGCGATTTCGGCGAGCGCCGCCGCCACGTCATCGGACGAGATCGGCTGGAAAAGGGCGGGCGGGAGCCGAACCGTTTCGCCGTCGGTCGCCGATTGCGCGATACCGCCCAGAAACTCGAAAAACTGCGTCGAATGGACGATCGTGTAGGGCACGCCGGATTCTTTTACCAGCGCTTCCTGCGCCGTTTTGGCGCGCAGATAACCGCTCTCGGGCAGCCGTTCGGTTCCGACGACCGAGAGCGCGACGTGATGCGTTACTCCGGCGGATATTTCCGCGGCGAGCAGGTTTCGTCCCGAAGTTTCGAAAAACTCCAGCACCGCCTGATCCTCGAATGACGGCGAATTGGCCACGTCGACGACGACCTCCGCGCCGGCGAGCGCTTCTTTGAGCCCTTCGCCGGTAATGGTGTTGACGCCGCTGTCGGGCGACGCCGCGACGACTTGATGATCTTTTTGACGAAGATTGGCGACGAGTTTGGATCCGATCAGTCCGGAACCGCCGATTACCACGATTTTCATAATATGTCTCCTTGAAATTTCTATTGATGCCCGCTCCGAACGGAGCATTTTGCATTTGAAAGCCGGGATCTATCACCGGCCCAGATGCCTTCTCAATTCCGCGCCGGCCTGGACGAACAGCGATTTGACCGGCGGCAGGTGCGCCAGGCCGTTGAGCAGCCCGAAATCGTGAATCATTCCGTCGTATCGCGCGACCGTGACGGGCACGCCGGCTTCATCCAGTTTGCGCCCGTACGACCGCCAGATTTTTCCGTCGACGCCGATTTCGCCGCCGTTTTCCGCCACCCACCGAAGCGCCGCGTAAATTTCGTCGATCTGCTGCGGATAAACCGCGTCCGGCGTCGGCGTGTAATTGACGAAAAACGCCGCCGCGCCCGATTCGATGGTCAGGTCGCGGACCATCCGGCGATGCGTCGGGTAATCGCCGGGAACCCAGCCGCCGCCGTGAATGAAAATAAACACCGGCAGTATTCCGGCGACGCCTGCCGGGCGGACGCGATTCAATCTGATCTCGTAACCGTCCGATTGAATTGTTTTTTCCGATTCCTCGATGCCCGAATAATCGAACTCGAAGGCCGCCTGCGCGTCGGACAGCACTTTCCGCGCTTCGACGGGCGTTAATTTTTCGAGTTCGGGCGGGACGGGGGAATTGAGCGCCCGCAGGAATTTTTTCGTTTCCCTCGAAAGCCGCGGATCGTTTTCCGGTTCGATTGTTCTGGCGGTTTTGGCCGCGAATTTATCCGTCATAATTGCTCCTCGATTGGTGCTTTGCACTTTTTTCGTGTTCGGGAGATCTCTTTCACAAATCCGGTGCCGCGATTCGCGGGGTGCGGGAACTCTTTCCATCGCAAGGGCTTATAAAGCCTCATCGACGGCCGGACCGCCGATTCGGGGTGACCGGATTTCGACAAATGACGATATTCCGACAAGAATCCCCGATCGGCAAAGAGCCGGACGGATTCGTCGATGTCCCGGAAAATCTCTAAATTCGAGGGTTAGGAAAAACTATCGGGTCGATTCGGGAGCCGGCATAAAGCTTGAGGTAAACGAAAACGGGAAGCCGCGCGGACGCCGGTTTCCGAAAAGATAAGCAAAGGAGTGAAAATAATGGACAAATGCAATCTCGACAACGATAACCGGCAGATCGAACAACTGGCCTATCTGTTTTGGGAAGAAAGAGGCCGCCCCGAGGGCTCGCCCGACGAAGACTGGTACCGGGCCGAAAGATATATTTTCCGCCGGGCTCAATCCCTGTCAGACCTGCTGAATCGGTCGCAGCTGCCGTTTTCCTCGCTCAAAATGGGATATTAGAGTTGGTGGGAAAATGATTTACCGCTGCGTAAATTGAGCGTGAATTCGACGTTAGGACGGAGCGCCGGCATTTCGGCCGGCAATGCGTTTGAAAAACGCAGACGCCGCTTCATTTCCCCGAAGATCAAGGGAAATAAAGCGTGCTGACGCCGCGTTTGCGACGTTTGCCGGCAGGATGCCGGCGCTCCGTTTCGCTCAAATACTGATGATTCAGCGGGAAAATGCCGGCAGCGGCTGGCGCGAAATGCCGAGCTTTTCCATTTTGGAAATCAGCGTGGTGCGTTTCAAGCCGAGCTTGACCGCCGCTCCGCCGCTGCCGCCGATGCGCCAGTTGGTCTCATCCAGAGCCTGCAGAATAAACCGCCGCTCAAAATCTTCGAGCGTTCCGCGGCCGCCGGAAAACGTGTTATTCGGCGGCGCGGGCGATCCTAAAAAATCCACTTCGAGGACCTCGCCGCGGGCGAGGATGACGGCGCGCTCGATGATGTTTTCGAGTTCGCGGACATTGCC
>JAFDVJ010000109.1 GCA_018269075.1 Acidobacteriota bacterium | reverse complement strand
GATCGCGCCGATCGCGATGGAAAAGGGACTGCGGTTCGCGATTCGCGAAGGCGGCCGGACGGTCGGAGCGGGCACGGTTTCCGATATTGTGGAATAACAGGTAGAATTTATGCCGAGAGATAACATAACTTTGCAGTGTACCGAGTGCAAGGAACGCAACTACGTCACGACGAAGAATAAAAAGGCGACTCCCCAGCGCCTCGAATTCAAGAAGTTCTGCCGTCGCTGCCGGTGCCACACGGTTCACAGAGAAAACAAATAAATCGAGTGCAGAGTGACGAGTGGAGAGTGGAGAGTAAGCAGTTTTCTCTTCACTCTCCACTCTCGACTCTCCACTTTACTAAAGGGGTATGGTGTCAATGGTTAGCATGGAGGTCTCCAAAACCTTAGGTTCGGGTTCGAGTCCTGATACCCCTGCCATTTAATTTTTGTAGGAGAAAAAAAGTGTCAGAAGCAGTTGACACCTTAGACAACGGAAAAAAGAAAGGCGGCAAGGAAGGCGTCGGCGATTTTATCCGGCATACTCGCGAAGAGTTGGATAAGACGACATTTCCTTCGTCGGACGATGTCAGGAATACGGTCATCATCGTGATCGTCAATGTCATTTTCTTCGCTGTTTATCTTTTTTTGATCGATCACGCCTGGACCTACATTTTGGAAGGCTTCACGTGGGTCGTCAATAAAATTGCCGGATTATAAGGACTTAGATAATGAAACAGTGGTATTTCATCCACACATATTCGGGGCACGAAAATAAAGTGCTGGAAAGTCTGAACGCCCGGATCCGCGATATGGAGCTCGGCGAGCAGATCACCGAAGTGTTGCTGCCGAAGGAAAAAGTCGTCGAGATGCGCAACAACAAGCAGCACGTGACGGAACGGATGTTTTATCCGGGCTACGTGCTGGTCGAAATCGACTGCGACGATCGCGGCAAAATTCCCGACAATGTGTTTCACGCAATCAAATCGACGCCGAAGGTCACGGGCTTTCTGGGCGGAAAAAATCCGACGCCTTTAACGCAGGAAGAAGTCGACCAGATCGTCCACAACATCGAGGTTGCGACCGAGAAGCCGAAACCGAAATTCACGTACGAAGCGGGCGAAGTCGTGCGCATCAAATCGGGCCCGTTCGCGAGCTTTACCGGCAAGGTCGAGGAAGTGAACGAGGAAAAGGCGACGCTCAAGGTGACGGTGACGATTTTCGGACGTTCGACTCCGGTCGAGCTGAATTTTCTGGACGTCGAAAAGGTCACGTTTGCCGAAGAAGAATAAAAAGGATTTCGGATTTGCGATTTCGGATTTCGGATTTTTCGGCAATCTGAGGTCGCAAATTATTGTAAGAAAAGAAGTTTTATAGAGGACATTTTCGAATCGTAAAGACGGATTCGAAATCGTAAATCGAAATTATGGCGAAAAAGATTACAGGTTACATCAAGTTACAGATTCCCGCCGGAAAAGCGAATCCGGCGCCGCCGATCGGCCCGGCTCTGGGTCAGCACGGCGTCAACATTATGGAGTTCTGCAAGGCGTTCAACGCCAAGACGCAGAACGACGACCCGGATATGAAAGTGCCGGTCGTGATCACGGTTTACGGCGATCGCTCGTTCACGTTCGAAACGAAAACGCCGCCGGCCGCCGACCTTTTGAGAAAGGCTTCGGGCATTCCGAAGGGCTCGGGCAAACCGAACCGCGAAAAATCGGGCACGATCTCGCGCGCGCAGATCGAGGAGATCGCCAAAAAGAAGATGCCGGATTTGAACACGACGAATCTGGATTCGGCGATGAAGACGATCGAGGGCACCGCGAAGAGTATGGGATTGACAATTACGGACTAAGGATCGCGGAACCCGGTTTGATAAATCCGGAATCCGAAATCCGAAATCCGAAATCAATATGGGAGAAACGCCTGCGGCCGCGGCCGTAAATCCAAAAAGCGTTTCGTTCGAACCAAAAACTACAATGGCTAAAAAAAGTAAAAAATACCGTGCGGCTCTGGAAAAGATCGAGCCGCAAAAGAAATACACGCTCGACGAAGGACTGGCAAAGGTCAAGGAAATCGCGTTTGCCAAATTCGACGAAACGGTCGAGCTGACGATGTGGCTCGGCGTCGATCCGCGCAAAGCCGATCAGATGGTTCGCGGCACGGTCGTGCTGCCGAACGGTCTCGGCGGCAAGACGAAACGGGTCGTCGTGATCGCGCAGGGCGACAAGATTCGCGAAGCCGAAGAGGCGGGCGCGGATGTTGCCGGGGCCGACGAGATCGTCGATAAGATCAAGGGCGGCTGGCTCGATTTCGACGCGCTGATCGCGACGCCCGATATGATGGGCAAGGTCGGTCAGCTCGGCAAACTGCTCGGCCCGCGCGGTCTGATGCCGAACCCGAAAACCGGAACCGTGACGATGGACGTCAAAACGGCGATCGAGGAAACGAAAGCCGGTAAGGTCGAATATCGTGTCGATAAAACGGGCGTCATCCACTCGCCTGTCGGCAAGGTTTCGTTCGACGGGGCGAAGCTCGCGGAAAACACGAAGGTTCTGATCAACGCCGTGATGAAGGCCAAGCCGACCACGGCCAAAGGTCGTTATCTGAAAAAGATCAATCTCGCGGCGACGATGAGCCCGGGCGTGCTGCTCGACGAATTGGCGTTCGTTTAATTTTAGTGAGGTGCGAAAGATAGAATTATGAAAACAAGAGAAAGAAAACAAGCGGATTTGAACGCCCTCACCGCGGAGCTGGGCAATTCGAAATCGGCGATGATCGTCAGCTTCAACAAGCTGACCGTCAGCAAGGATCAGGAATTCCGCAGCCGGCTGCGCGAAGCGGGCGCGAAGTATCAGGTCGTCAAGAACACGATCGCCCGGCTGGCCGTCAAGGGCACGCCGTATGAAGAGGCGAGCGAGCATTTCAAGGGCGTGACGGGCATCGCCTGGACGGAAAACGATCCGGTCGTGCTGTCGAAGACGATTTCGAAATTCGTCAAGGACAACGCCGACTTCTTTACGTTTAAAGCGGGCGTCGTCGACGGCAAGGTCGTCGATCAGAAGCAGGTCGAAGCGATCGCCAGCCTGCCGTCCAAAGAAGAGCTTCTGTCGCAGTTGCTGTATGTCATCAACGCTCAGGCCGAGCGCCTCGTGACGGTGATCAATGCCGTTCCGCGCGACCTCGTGAGCGTCATCAAGCAGATCGGCGATAAAAAGGAAGAAGCATAAGGATTGCGGATTCGGGATATCGGATACGGCTTTTTTACATCCGACATCCCGAATCCCAAATTGAAATGGCCAAGACTCAAGGAAAACGAGCAGGGCGATAAGTCAGGTCGCTTTTGCGTCGGACGCTTTTTTAAGGAGATGCAACCTTTAAAATTTCGTCCCGTGGGTTCGAAAGGCTGACACAAAAACGGTCGCCGGTCGGAAAACGACGAACGGCGAACCACTGAATAAAACAACAAACAGAACCCTAAATTGGAGGATTATACATAGTTATGGCAGTTACGAAAGACGATGTCGTCGAATATTTGAAAGGTATCACGCTTCTCGAAGCGTCGGAATTGGTTAAGGAACTGGAAGAAGTTTTCGGTGTGAAAGCGGCTTCGGGCGGCGGTATGATGATGATGGCGGCTCCGACGGGCGGCGATGCGGCCCCGGTCGAGGAAGAAAAAGACTCGTTCGACGTCGTTCTGACGGCGGCCGGTCCGAACAAGATCAACGTCATCAAGGTCGTCCGCGAAGTCGTCGCGGGTCTCGGCCTGAAAGAAGCGAAAGATCTCGTCGACAGCGCTCCGAAGGCGATCAAGGAAGGCGTCACGAAGGACGAAGCCGAAGAGATCAAGACCAAGCTTACCGATGCCGGCGCCTCGGTCGAAGTTAAATAATTTTTCGGTCAACCAAATTTCAAATGACCGCATCTATGGAAGCGGTCATTTGAAGTTGGTTGATTTACTTGTTAAACTGAAGGACAGGCGTCGGAACGGTTTTAACGAATTTTGCGCTTGTCGTCTGATTGGTTGGAGACTCTGCGGTTTAGAGTTTCGTGGGTTATAAAGAGAGAATTATCTCGCAAAAATGGGGAGTTGGTGTCTTTTTCGGCACTCTCGAAAAAATCGATTTTAGCAATAAACTGCTGAGATTTAAGCGGTCTGGGTAAACTTTGCCCTCGACCGCATTTGCCGTCTTTTATTGAAAATTCGTCGAAATTTGGGGATTCGGTTCAGCTAAGAGAATCCTACCAATAAAAGATATTTAAATCAACATTTATTTATCTTCAAGACCTGTAGTTATAAAAAATTATGATCGCTAATCCGCTACAAAACAATACGAATGGACTTGGTCGCCGGACGAGCCGCGCGCCCGAGCGTGTGGACTTTTCGAAAATTTATACGTCGGCCCGGATTCCGAACCTGATCGAAGTTCAGCGCGAATCCTACAACCGTTTCCTGCAGATGGATCTGATTCCCGAAGAGCGCGACACGGTCGGTCTGCAGTCGGTGTTCCAGTCCGTTTTTCCGGTCTCGGACTTTCGGGAGACGGCGACGCTCGATTTCGTCGAATACCAGATCGGCAACTGGCAGTGCAAATGCGGAAATCTCGAAGGTTTGGAGCATCTGCGCGCCAACTGTAAAAACTGCGGGTCGAAGATCAAGGTCGATCCGTTCAACCCGGCCGAAGTTCTTTGCAATCACTGCGGAACCTTCAACGCGGTCCGGCCGAACCTCTGCTCGAACTGCGGCGAGCCGGTCGGCCTCAAGCACAAGCACGACCAGCAGGAATGTCAGGAACGCGGGATGAGCTATTCGGTTCCGCTCAAGGTCCGGATCCGGCTGACGGTTTACGATAAGGATTCGGAAACCGGCGTTTCGACGATCCGCGACATCAAGGAAGAAGAGGTCTTCTTCGGCGAGATTCCGCTGATGACCGATAACGGCACGTTCATCATCAACGGCACGGAGCGCGTCATCGTTTCGCAGCTTCACCGTTCGCCGGGCGTCTTTTTCAAGGGCGAGCGCGACACGTATCTCGCGAAGATCATCCCGTACCGCGGCTCGTGGGTCGAGTTCGAATACGACCAGAAGGGAATTCTCTACGCGCGGCTCGGCAAGCGCAAGATCCTCGCGACGATCTTTCTGCGCGCGCTCGGCCTCTGGCTCAACCCGCAGATCGATATGAAGACGATCTCGGACAGCATTCTCGAAGAGGTCATCAAGAACGCCGAATACGCGAACGCCGAGATTCTCAAGCTCTTTTACACGAGCGACAACGTCGCCGTCAGCAAGGGCAAGCTGTACGTCAAAGTCAAGCCCGAAGGCGACACGAATCTCGAGGGAATGAAGGCCGAAGAGGACATCAAGGACGGCAAGGACGACGTCGTCCGCGTCGGCAAGAAAGTCACCAAGGCCGCGCTCCGCGAGCTCCGCAAAATGGGCGCCGAAAAAGTCGAGGTCTCGTCGAACGAATTCGAGGGCGCGTACGCGCTCGACGACGTCATCAACACGGAAACCGGCGAGGTGATCATCGAGGCGAACAGCGAGATCACGGCCGCCAAGCTCCAGCAGATCGTCGAGGAAGGAGTCGAAGGCTTCGCGGTCTTTTTCCCGGAACGCGACATCATCGGCTCGATCGTCGCGCAGACGCTGAAAAAGGACACGATCACCAAACCGGTCGACGCGCTGCTCGAAATCTACCGCAAGATGCGCCCCGGCGATCCGCCGACCGTGCCGACCGCCTACCGGCTGCTCGAAGGAATGTTCTTCGACGCGCGCCGCTTCGATCTGTCGCGGGTCGGCCGGCTGAAGTTCAACATCAAGATGAACCGTCCGGAGCGCGACCGGCTGAACGATCCGCTGCTGCAGGCCGGCGATTTCGTCGAAGTCGTCAAATACCTGCTCAAGATGAAGCGCGATTCCGACAATTTCACGCAGGACGACATCGATCATCTCGGCAACCGCCGCGTCCGCGCGGTCGGCGAGCTGCTCGAAAATCAGTTCCGGATCGGTCTCGAACGGATGGAGCGCGCGATCAAGGAAAAGATGTCGATCCAGCAGGATATGTTCACGACGATGCCGCGCGATCTCGTCAACGCCAAGCCGGTGACGGCCGCGGTGCGCGAGTTTTTCGGCTCGTCGCAGCTGTCGCAGTTTATGGACCAGACGAACCCGCTCTCGGAAATCACGCATAAACGCCGGCTGTCGGCCCTCGGGCCGGGCGGTCTCTCGCGTGAACGCGCCGGTTTCGAGGTCCGCGACGTCCACCCGACGCACTACGGCCGGATCTGCCCGATCGAGACGCCTGAAGGCCCGAACATCGGTCTCATCTCGTCGCTCTCGTGCTTTGCGCGGATCAACGAGTTTGGCTTCATCGAATCGCCGTACCGCAAAGTCGAGGACGGCCGCGTGATCGAATACGTTTTGATCCACAACGGCGGCGACACGGAATTCAAGCCGAACCAGCACGTTCCGCTCGAAGACGTCGAAGCGGCCAACGCGGCGCTCAAAAACGGCCAGAAAACGGCCGAATTCGAGCCGTACCCGTTCTATCTGACGGCGTGGGAAGAAGATAAATACATCATCGGTCAGGCGAACATCGAGCTCGACGAGAAGGGCTATCTCGTCAACGAACGGAACGCCGCGCGGCAGAAGGGCGAGTTCATCACCGCCGACCGCCCCGAAATTCAGTATATGGACGTCTCGCCGAAACAGCTCGTTTCGGTCGCCGCGAGCTTGATCCCGTTCCTCGAAAACGACGACGCGAACCGCGCGCTGATGGGGTCGAACATGCAGCGCCAGTCGGTTCCGCTGCTGCGCGCCGAAGCGCCGTATGTCGGCACCGGGATGGAAAAGGTCGCCGCCCGCGACTCGGGCGCGGTCGTCATCGCGAAACGCGACGGCATCGTCGATTACGTCGACTCCGAGCGCATCATCGTCAAGGCCGACCACCGCGTCGACGGGACGATCTCGCGCGAGGTGACGGCCGACATCTACTCGCTCGTCAAGTTCAAGCGGTCGAACCAGAACACCTGTATCAACCAGCGCCCGATCGTTCAGGTCGGCGAACGCGTCAAGAAAGGCCAGGTGATCGCCGACGGACCGTGTACCGACCGCGGCGAACTCGCGCTCGGCCGCAACGTGCTCGTCGCGTTTATGTCGTGGCGCGGCTACAACTTCGAGGACGCGATCCTCGTCTCCGAGCGGCTCGTCAAGGAAGACTACTACACGTCGATCCACATCGAGGAGCTCGAGATCGAGGCCCGCGACACGAAGCTCGGCCCCGAGGAAATCACGCGCGACATCCCGAACATCGGCGAGAATATGCTCCGCGACCTCGACGAATCGGGCATCATCCGGATCGGCGCGCAGGTCAAGCCGGGCTCGATCCTCGTCGGCAAAGTGACGCCGAAGGGCGAAACGCAGCTGACGGCCGAGGAAAAACTGCTCCGCGCGATCTTCGGCGAGAAGGCCGGCGACGTCAAGGATGCCAGCCTGACGTGTCCTCCGGGCATCGACGGCACGGTCGTCGACGTGCAGGTCTTCACCCGTAAAGGTCAGGAAAAGGATTATCGTTCGCTCGACATCGAGTCGCTCGAAGAAGAAAGCTTGCGGCGCGACCTCGAGGACGAAATCCGGATCCTCAGCGAGCAGCGCGACCAGCGGATCTACGAGCTTTTCGAGGGCCGCACGCTGACCAAAGACCTGATGGGACCGGAGGGCGTGCTGATCAAGAAGGGCGAAACGCTGGCCAAGGAAATGCTGCAGGGCGTCGAGCTCCGCTATCTGAAGAAAGCCGACGTCTCGGCCGGAACGATCGACATCGCCGGCGAGATCAAGGAATACGAACAGCGGACGACGCGCCAGATCAACATCCTGAGCGACATCTACGAGGAGAAGATCACCAAGCTCAAGCAGGGCGACGAGCTGCCGCCGGGCGTCATCAAGATGGTCAAGGTCTTCGTCGCGATGAAGCGCAAGCTCTCGGTCGGCGACAAGATGGCCGGCCGCCACGGCAACAAGGGCGTCATCGCGCGCATCCTGCCGGAAGAGGATATGCCGTATCTGCCGGACGGAACGCCGGTCGACATCGTGCTCAACCCGCTCGGCGTCCCGTCGCGTATGAACGTCGGTCAGATCCTCGAAACGCATCTCGGCTGGGCCGCCCGCGTGCTCGGTCTGCATTTCGCGACGCCGGTTTTCGACGGCGCGAGCGAGAACGAGATCAAGGAATACATCGGCAAGGCGAACAACCGGTTCGACGAGCTGAGCATTCCGCCGTCGGTCGGACCGTCGGGCAAGACGCGTCTTTACGACGGTCTGACGGGCGAGCAGTTCGAGCAGAAGGTGACCGTCGGTTACATCTATATGCTCAAGCTCTCGCACCTGGTCGACGACAAGATCCACGC
>JAFDVJ010000108.1 GCA_018269075.1 Acidobacteriota bacterium | reverse complement strand
GACGGCGCGGCCAACGACTTATTCGGCAGCAGTGTGGCGATCAGCGGCGACACGGTTGTGATCGGCGCGTATGCCGGTGATGTCGGGGCGAACGCCGATCAGGGCGCGGCCTACGTTTTCACGCGCAATGGCGCAGCGTGGACGCCGCAGGCGAAATTAACCGCATCGGACGGCGCGGCCAACGACTTATTCGGCATCAGCGCGGCGATCAACGGCGATACGGTTGTCATCGGCGCGCAGTCAGATGATGTCGGCGCGAACGCCGATCAGGGTTCGGCTTATATCTTTGTCCGCAGCGGCGTAAGCTGGACGCCGCAGGCGAAATTAACCGCATCGGACGGCGCGGCCGGCGACCAGTTCGGCGGCAGTGCGGCAATTGACGGCAACACGGTCGTCATCGGCGCATATTTCGATGATGTGGGCGCGAACGCCGATCAGGGCTCGGCGTACGTTTTCGTCCGCAACGAGGCAGCCTGGACGCAGCAGCAGAAATTAACCGGTGCGGGCGGCGCGGCAGATGACCGATTCGGCCGAAGCGTGGCGATCAGCGGCGACAAAATCATCGTCGGCGCGAACTTCTCGGACGCTTCCGTTTCCATCCCGTTCTCGCCGCAGGCGGCCGATCAGGGCGCGGTGTTCATTTTCATCAATGCCCCGCTCGCGCCGACCGCCGCTTCGGTTTCAATCGGCGGCAGAGTTTTGACGGCCGAAGGCGCAGGACTGAGAAACGCCGTCGTTTATCTGACGAAAGCGAACGGCGAAACGGTTTCAACACGGACCACGACGTTCGGCTATTACCGTTTCGACGAGCTGACGGTCGGGCAAACGGTCGTCATCGAAGTCAATTCAAAGCGGTATCAATTTACTCCGCAAGTGATAACCGTCGCGGATAATGCGGCGGACATTGATTTTATTGCCGGAGGCGAAAACTTGAAATAATCAATCGGTGAAATCGAACGGGACAGGCTGATTATCTAGCCATTATGAGATCCGCCTTCATCGTTTTGAGATCCGCTTTCATCGTTTTGAGATCCGCCTTCATCGTTTTGAGTTCCGCCTTCAGGCGGCATTCGCCGCTCGACGAAAGATTTCGGGGTGCGGCGAATGCCGCCTGAAGGCGGAACTCAAAACTTTTATAACAGCCCGTCGGGCGTGAGCGGCAATTGCCGGTCGCGTTGAAGACGCTCAATTCGTTTTCCGGCAGGCCGCGAACGGGAAGCGGAGCTCGATGTCGGTTCGATCGACGCCCGCGTCGAAGGCGATATCGTCGGTGTCGATATGCCGGCCGTCGCCGTCGGGCTGTTTGAGCAGGGCGTCGATCTCGGGACAGTTCGGGTATTCGCCGGCATAAGTGAAAAAAACGCCTCGCAGGACGCCGCCCTGACCGCGGAGCGTGCGAAAAGCGAAGCGGCCGTCGGCGTCGGTTTTGACATAGTAGTCGGACAGGATATTGCCGAGCTGATAACCCTTCGCGGTTTCCTTGCCGCGCAGAAAATAAACGGTTTGGCCCGCCGCCGGCCGGCCGTCGCGATAGGTCAGCCGGCCGCCGATCGTGACGACCGGGATCATCTCCGGCGGCACGATCTTCAGATCGCGGACGAAAACGTTCGGCGCGAAGGTGAAGACGGCCGCCGCCTCGCGGTCCCTGACGTTCGGATAGTAAAACGTCCCGAACGGCTCCGAAAGCCGGGGCTCGCCGTTTTTGTTGACGGCCAGATAGTAGCGGCCCTCGGGTATGCCGTCGATCGCGAAAACGCCGTCCTTACTCGTGCAGGAGGCTTTTCCGAAGACTTTCGCCGTCACGGTCTGGAGCGGGACGAGATCGAGACAGACGTTCTGCATCGGTTTTCCGTCGGGCGAAAATACCCGGCCGCTGATCCGGTTGTCGATCTCGTAGTGAAAATTCTCTTCGGTGTGGCTTCTGGCGGTAATTTTGACTTCGGTCGAAGATTCGCCGCCGGGCTTGAGGCCGTCGATCTTTTCCGGCGTGACGCGATAGCGGCCGGGCTTGAGATCATAGATTTCGTAGACGCCGTTTTCGTCGGTTTCGAGCTCGAAACGCCGTCCGCGGCCCTCGACGAGCACCTTTCGTCTGGCGAGCGGCTCGAAGTTGAAAACATCCGCGAAGGCATTCTCGACGAGCCGGTTCAAATCGCCGGAAAGTCGCGTGCGGCCGCGCATCCGGCTTTCCTTTTCGAGATAGAGCCGGTCGGCCGCCGTCGAGCGAAGCCCGCCCGAACGCCGGCAGAAACCGGCGATCCACGGCTCGCCGCCGGTCGGCCGCTCGTCGAGGTAAAAAAGCATCTCCCGGCCCTCGTCGTCCTTGTCGAACGTCCACGAACACGCAAAACCGGGCCCGAAGACGACCGTTTCGCCGGGTTTCAGCGCGCCCTTGAAAACCTTTTCGACGAGCATCGGATAGCGTTGGTTTTCGCCGCTCCCGGTCACGCTCAGAATCTTGAAAACGGCGACGTTTTCCGAGCGCGCCAGCTCCTTGTCGACCGTCGGCGGCGGTTCACAGGAGCAGCCCCGGGCGGCGCTCGCTGAAAGCAGCATTAAAAAGATCAGGAAGCAGGGAAATGGAAGGCGGTTGAGATTGAAAAGTTTGAGCATAAATCGATTACGAAATAGGCCGCGGATGAACGCGGATTCGGCGAATTTTCGCGGATAAATTATAAGATAAATCCGCTTAACAGTAATGAACCAAAGTACATATAGCGCGTGACAACACTTGCTCGAATAATGAGCGCGAACCCGGCGAGCGGCTTTTAAACTATCCACTAAACACACTAAAAACACGAAAGAAATTTAGTGATTTTAGTGTGTTTGGCGGAAGAACAATAATAACGAGCGCGGCCGGAATCGACGTTTTTTCCAATAAGTTCATTCACTAACAATATTAACAAATTCGATCTTTGGTCTTCGGTCTTTGATCTTTGCTTCATTTTCACCGGCCCAAGATCAAAGATCACCAAACTTAGAAAAACGCAGTAGTTAGTTTGAAATCAATTATGGCCCGGAGGATGCCCGGTTCGGAAAAAAAATTATCGGCGGCGGTAAATTGCCGGGCCGGCGGCGTCCGATTTCGATGCCGGACTTCCGCAAAAGAACGGGATTCGGCGGTCGAAACTTGTAATACCATTTCGCACAAAAGGTATTACAAATTATTCACGGGCGGCGGGCGGGGAAAATCCAAAGGTTGAGACTTTGGGGTCTGATTTTACGCGTTTTAGGGTGAGGGCGGCGATAGTTCCGCCCGGAAGGAGCACAGGGATGAATTTGATTTTACGCGCGGGCCGGCCCGCCGACGCCGCGAGGACCGGCGAGATTTGTTACGAGGCTTTTCGGGCGATCGCCCGGCAGCATAACTTTCCCGAAGATTTTCCGAACGCGGAGGTCGCGACCGGGTTGATGACGATGCTTTTGAACAATCCGGACGTCTATTCGGTCGTCGCCGAAACCGACGGCGAGATCGTCGGCAGCAATTATTTGTGGGAAGGCAGCCAGGTGTCGGGCGTCGGGCCGATCACGATCGATCCGCGCGCACAGAACGCGGCCATCGGCCGGCGGCTGATGGAAGACGTCATCCGGCGCTCGGACGAGCGGGGTTTTCTGTCGGTCCGGCTCGTGCAGGCCGCCTATCATAACCGCTCGCTCGCGCTCTACACGAAGCTCGGGTTCGACCCGGTCGAGCCGCTTTCGGTGATCAACGGCGCGCCGCTCCGGGTCGCGATCGAAGGGTTCGCCGTCCGTCCGCTGACCGCCGACGATTTCGCCGCCTGCGACGACCTCGCCTTTCGCGTCCACGGCCACACGCGGCGCGGCGATCTGCCGGCCGGTCTCGCGCCGGGCGCGGGCTTGGTCGTCGAACGCGGCGGCCGGATCACCGGCTACACGACCGGCCTCAGCTATTTCGGCCACACGGTCGCCGAAACGAACGAAGATCTGAAGGCGCTGATCGGCGCGGCCGACAGCTTTCCGGGCGCCGGCTTTCTGCTGCCGACGCGCAATGCGGCGGTTCTGCGCTGGTGTCTGGACAACGGCCTGCGAATAATTCAGCCGCTGACCCTGATGAGCCGCGGGATTTACCAGGAACCGCGCGGCGCTTTTCTGGCGTCGATTCTTTATTAACGGAACGCCGGCATCCTGCCGGCAATGATTGCGTGAGCAATCTAACGGCGTTTCTTTAACCCGGAATACCAGGATAAACAAACGCCGTTTGAACGCTTTCGCGTTCATTGCCGGCAGGATGCCGGCGCTCCGTCGATCAATTGGCGGCCTTCATCTGGATGCCGGTGCCGCGCGGGTAGAGGCCGGGCAGGGAAATCGGCAGGCGGCCGGTGACGTCGATCATCCCGTAGAGCGATCGCACGGCCGCGCGCTGGAGCGACGGCATATCGCCGTAGCCGACGACGTAGGTTTTAAGCGATGGAAAACTGGTCAGGATATACGGGTTGCCGAAACTGACGCCGATCACCTTTTTGTTTTTCGCGATCAGGTCGCGAAGGATCTCCGCGCCGGCCTCGGGGATGCCGACGCTGTTTTTCTGGCCCGAGCGGACGCGGCCGTACATCGCGACGATCACGACGTCGGCGCGGTTCGCGGCTTCGCGGGCGCGGGCAAACTGCTCGGGCGTCGAGTTGTCCTGCAAAAGAGTCGCGCCGAACCGGATCGAGTTGTCGCGCATAAATTTCGTCAGCGCGTAGCTGGTCAGCTCGCCGTCGAAGCCGTTCGAGATGCCGAGCACGAAAACGCGCTTCGTTTTGTCGAGCGGGAGCAGCTTGTCGTCGTTTTTGACGAGCGTCACCGCCCGGTTCGCGATCTCCTCGGAAAGCGCGTGCGTTTCTTTTGTCGAGACGATCCGGTCGATCTGGTCGAGCGGCGTGATTTTCTGTTTGAAGAGCCCCAGTTCGTATTTCCACGCGAGGATCTTGCGGACGCTCTCGTCGAGCCGCGCTTCGGGGATGCGGCCCGATTTGACGGCTTCGCGCAGCCCCTTGATCATCGCGTCCGCGTCGGCCGGCTTTTCGAGCAGATCGGAGCCCGCGAGAAAGGCCTCGACGCCGGCTTCTTCCTGCGTGACATACTGCGTCAGGCCGCTCATACTCATCGCGTCGGTCACGATCAATCCTTTGAAGCCGAGCTGTTTCCGCAGGATCTCGGTCTGGATCTTCGGCGAGAGCGTCGCCGGGATCGTCGCGTTTTCGGTCGCGACTTCCTCGTCGGTTTCGACGCGGAGCGCGTTCTTGATCGGTTTGACCTCGGTCGGGTCGATCTGCGGCAGCCCGATATGCGCGACCATCACCGACGCAATGCCGGCGTCGATCGCGCTTTTGAACGGGACGAGCTCCAGCTTGTCGAGCCGCTCGCGCGAGACGTCGATGATCGGCAGACCGCGGTGCGAATCGACGTTGGTGTCGCCGTGACCGGGAAAATGCTTGGCCGTCGCGATCACGCCCTCGCTCTGGACGCCCTCCATAAAGGCCGTTCCGAACCGCGCGACCGTGTCGGGGTCCTCGCTGTAGGAACGGACGTTGATGACCGGGTTGTCGGGGTTGTTGTTGACGTCGAGGACCGGCGCGTAGACCTGCATAATGCCCATCGCCTTGGCTTCGCGGCCGGTGACGACGCCCATTTTATAGGCGTAATCGGGATTGCCGGTCGCGGCGACGGCCATATTCCACGGAAAATTGGCGGCGTCCTGAAAGCGCATCCCGACGCCGGTTTCCGCGTCGAGCGCGATCAATAGCGGAATTTTGGCGTTTTCCTGCATCCGGTTGACGAGATGGACCGTCTCGTAGATCGGCGCGCCGAAAAGGATGATGCCGCCGATTTTGTTGTCGGCGACCTGCCGTTTGAGATCCTGAAAGAATTCGCTGTCCTGATTGACGAAGCGCGCGTTGATGCCGACCTGAATGAGCTGGCCGACCTTTTCGTCGACCGACATCTTTTTGAGCGTTTTGTCGGCCGCCTTCCATGATTTTTCCGACGGCTCGAACCTTTTGCGCGCCGGCCCGGCGGCCGGCGGCGCGGCGACGGCGAGCGAGTTGAAAATCAATATAAAGGCCAGAAATAAATTAATCGTTGATAACTTCATTGGTTTCCCTTGCAAAGAAAAAACTGGTGACGAAGGCGACGGCGAGCGTCGTCAGGCTGCCGACCACCGGATACCACGGAAAGGCGATCTTCGTCCCGAAATAAAGATACAGCATCAGGCCGATGCTGACCGCCATCCCGGCGAGCGCGGCGATCTGTCCCGCTCTTTTGATGAAGGTTCCGACGAGAAAGACGCCGAGAATCGGCCCGTTGATCAGACCGGCGACGCTGAGCGCCTGGTTGAGCGCCGACTGGCCGGCGTCCTTGACGGCGATCGCGACGGCGATCTGGACGATCCCGACGATGACCGTCAGGACGCTCGCGACGCGCAGCAGATGGCGGTCGGACTTGTCGCGCGCGAACGGCCGGTAAAGATCGTTGACGGCGGTCGCGGCGATCGAATTCAGAGAGCTCGAGAGCGCCGCCGCGAAGATCGCCGCGACGACGAGGCCGCTCAGACCGGACGGCATATGTTTGGTGATGAAATCCGGAAAGACCTGATCGCCGCCGGTGAACGGAAAGGTCAGCGGCAGCTGCGAGCCGGGCGTGCCGAGCTGCGCGTACTGCGGCAGATCGAACGGGTGATAGTAGGCGAACAGCAGGACTCCGATGAACAGAAAGCCGATGAACTGGCCGAGAATGACCGCGCCCGACGAGAGCAGCGCGACGCTCGCCGCCGACGGCTTGTTGGTGCAGAGATAGCGCTGGACGAGATACTGATCGGTCCCGTGCGTCGACATCGTCAGAAAACAGCCGCCGATCAGACCGCCCCAGAAGGTGTAGGTCTTCGTTAAATTGAGCGAAAAATCGAGAAACTGAAACTTGTTGAACTGGCTGCCGACGCTCAACACCTGCGTCATTCCGCCGTCGATCTGGTTGAGGATGACGACGGCCGCCGCGACCGCGCCGCCGATGTAGATCGCGAGCTGGACGACCTCGACCCAGATGACCGCCTCCATTCCGCCGTAAAACGTGAAAATGATCATCACGACGCCGAGCAGGACGATCGAGCCGATGATGATCGTATTCGGGTTCGAATCCGGTACGAACGCCGTGTAGACGGCCGCCAGCACGATCGCCGTCAGCAGCAGCCGGATGCCGTCGGCGATGTTCCGCATCACGACGAAGAGCGACGACGCGAGCATCTTGACCTTGTTGCCGAAACGGTCGCCAAGCAGCTGGTAGACCGTGAAGAGCTCGCCCTTGAAATACATCGGGATAAAGAGCATCGAGATCACGATGCGGCCGAGCATATAGCCGAAGACGAGCTGCAGAAACTCGAAATTGCCGTTCTTCGCGAAGGCGATGCCGGGCACCGAGATAAAGGTGATCGTCGAGGTCTCGGTCGCGACGATCGACATCGCGATCGCCCACCACGGCACGCTCCGGTCGCCGACGAAATAGTCGGCGGTCGTCTCCTGCTTGCCCGAATACAAAACGCCGAACAGCGTAATGCCGATCAAATAGCCGAAAATAATGACCAAATCCAAAGTCTGCATCGTTTTATTTCAATAAGAATACACGAAAGAGTTGCGGAAACCGATAAGTGTTTTTTATCTTACCGGAGGCGGTCGGGTCAAATCGTTAATTTGTTTTTAATGCCGGAGTGCGCTCAATCGACGATGTCGACGCAGAGTCGGCTGTGAAAAGTGATAAAAAAATGGCTGATGTGCGATTGATCGAGCGCTCCGCTCATCCGGCTGGAAAGCTCGAAGGCGGCCTTTCCTTTTAGCAATCCGCGGGCCGCTTCGGCGGGAATTACGATCGAATTGTCGGCGGGCCGATAATCGGCTTTCGAAGAATCGATTCGCCCGCCCGCTGACTGGCTGATAAAAAAATCGACTTCTTCCGGCTTGCCGCTGCCGCGGCCCTTTAATTTGATGACGCTGCTTTTCGACCGGCTGATAACGATGGCCGCGGAGTCGACCGGTTCGACCGGCTCGAAATCGATCCTGACGGGATACCGGTTGCCGTCCTGATCGGTGACGACGATCGCATTGTTGTTTTGATAGCCGTCCGCGGCGGCGAAGAAATAGGCGGATTCGGGAAGCGGGTCGGGCGTCGGGCTGAATTTCGGATTGACACTTAATCCGTAGTCCGATTTCGGCGGCGGCGGCTCGCAGGGCGGGAAATCATCGGAATATTCAACCGGCATTTTGCCGTTCGTCATATCGACTCCGTTGAAGGTTACGGAACGGACGGGCCTGATGTCATCGAATTTGCCGAGGCGCTCGGAATAGACGGTCGCATCGACCGAGGTTTTTCGTCTCGAAGCCGAGATAAAGTATGTCTGGAAAAGATAATACTTACCTAATAACGAATCGGCCACCTGACACGATTCGGTCAGAAAACAGAGGGCCAGAACCAGCGGGAAGAGTTTTTTCATCGGTTATCTTAAACTCAGAATCGCATTCTCGATAACGAAATTATGCGCGGCGAGGGCTTTTTCGGCAAGCTCGCGCGTAACTTTCGCCTTCTGCATCACGATCGCGACGCGGAGGTCGTCGCCGGCGGCGTCGAGCAGCATTCGCGCGGCCGGTTCGTCGAGACCGGTTTCGGCCGAGAGGATCCGCCGCGAGCGTTCCTTGAGTTTGACGTTCGACGATTTGACGTTCGTCATCCGGTTGCCCTTGACGTAGCCGAGCCGGATCATCGCGGTCGTCGAGATCGTGTTGAGGATCAGCTTCTGCGCGGTGCCGGCCTTCATCCGTGTCGAGCCGGTGACGGCTTCGGGGCCGACTTCGGCGACGATCGCGATTTCGGCTGCGGCGGTGATCGCCGAGCCGGGCACGCAGGTCACGGCGGCCGTGAAGCAGCCGAGTGCGCGCGCGTATTCGAGCGCGCCGATCGTGTACGGCGTGCGGCCCGAAGCGGCGATGCCGACGAGCGCGTCCTTTTCGGTGAGGCCGCGTTTTTCGAGATCGGCGCGGGCCGCCTCGCGGTTGTCTTCGCTCGCTTCGGTCGCCTTGTAAAGCGCGTCGTAGCCGCCGGCGATGACGCCCTGCACGAGCTCGTAGGAAACGCCGTAGGTCGGCGGGATCTCGCTCGCGTCGAGCACGCCGAGCCGGCCGCTCGTGCCGGTGCCGGCGTAAAAGAGCCGGCCGCCGTTCTTTAATCTATCGACGATCCGGTCGATCGCGGCGGCGATTTCGGGGAGCGCTTGTTCGACCGCGAACGCGACCTTTTTGTCTTCGTCGTTGATCAGCCGGACGGCTTCGAGCGTCGAGACCTCGTCGATTCTCGCGGTGTTCGGATTTTCCTGTTCGGTTACGGGCAGCATAGTTGGATTTCGGATTTCGGATTTCGGATTTCGGATTTTTCGCTTAGTGCGGCCGGGGGTTTTTATAAAACTTATATTTAATAGATCGTGAAATTATAGACGACCGGTTTGGAGACGGAATAGGCGATGCCGTTGCGCGTCGCCGGTTCGAAGCGGATTTGTTTGGCGGCGATGATCGCCTGTTGGGTCAGGCCGAAGGGAAGTCGGGTGATCGGCGCGATGGAGCTGATCGAACCGTTGGCTGAGAACACGACCCGCAGCGTGACGCTGCCCTGAACCTGATAGAACCGGGCATAATCGGTGTAATTGGCGCGCGGTTTGGACAAAATTTTAACCGGAGTATCCGTCACGATCGGCGGCTTCGGCGGATTGGCCGGACCGTCGCCGCTTCCCTCGCCGTTACCCTGACCGCGGCCGTTGCCAGTGCCGTTGCCGCGGCCGTCGCCGTTGCCGATGCCGTTACCCGAACCGGTCTTTTCGACGGGAGCGGGAACCCTTTTGACGACCAGAACCTGATCGGTCGGCTGATTGGGGCTGACCGGCGGGGCGGACGGTTTACTCACCGGCGCGGGCTGCTTTTCCTCGATCGTCTGACCGGCGGAACTGAGATTGATGTCGGCCGGCGGAACCGATACGACGACGGCATTCGGGTTTTGCGGGATTTCCGGTTTGGTTTCCGCTTCCTTCGGCCCGAACCGGAGACTGCTGAAAAAACGAACCACCGACGGATCGTCCCTGATCGGACTGGCGGTCTGAAAAACGTAGTAGCGATTTTTTCCGTTGACGATCAGGATGGTGTTGAAAAATCCGTCATTGTCGGAAAATACGAATTTCCTGGCCTCGAAACCTCCGACGATCGGCGAAGATCCGTTGGGTTCGTGTTCGTAGGCGAAATTCAGGGCCATTTTCATCTGGACCGGATTTTCCGGGGAATCGGTCATTATGTAATAAAACGTGCCTTCGAATAAGTTGACGTAACTTCGGCTGACGGATTTGGTTTTCGGATTTTCGTAGGTTCCGGCTTTGAAAGCCGCCGGCACTTCGATCCGGAATTCCTCGCCGGCGGGCGCGAGCTCCTGCCAGTCGGCGACCGGTTTGTCGTTTTGGGCGAAGACGAAAAGCGCCAGAAAGTTAATCGTCAAAAGAGCCAAGAAAATTTTTTTCACCGGTGTTTTCCTCCGTTGCCGTTATGTTCGAACGCCATCTGGGCGGCGGCGTGGGCGGGGATGATGATCTTGTCGAGAAGATAAGCCTTCGGGGCGATCGTCCGGACCGTCCGGAGCAGCGAGTCGGTGACGAGGCGGCCCGATTTGAAGACGCTGCCGACCTGTCCGATCGGGATCGCCGTCCGCTGGAGCCGGAGACGCTTGACGACGGCGAAGGCCGCCATTCCGAGCTCGAATCCGGCTTCGCTGAGGATCTCGATCGCGACCTTGTCGCCCTGTTGGGCGGTTTCGGCGACGTATTTGGCAAAGCCGGCGATTCGCGCGTTGTCGATCTGCGGCGCGTAGATCGCGACCGAGAGGTTCTCGATCCGGCCGGCGCGAAAATAATCGACGGCGGCGTCGCTCAAAAGCGTCGGCCGCGCGCGCCCGTCCGAGGCCTTGGCGATTTTATGGAGCGCGTTGAGCGCGATGCCCGCGCCGCCGCCCTCGTCGCCGGCGAGCGGGCCCCAGCCGCCGGCCGTCGCCGTTTCGCCGCGCCGGTTGCGGCCGATGCAGACCGAGCCGGTGCCGGCGATGATGACGAGCCCGGCGGTGTTTTTGCCGATGCCGAAAAGCGCGATCTCGGCGTCGGTGTAGACCTGTATCTTCTTGATGCGGAGCTTTTCGACGAGCCGCTCGCGCATAATCCGGCGGAGGTCGGCGCGGCGGACGCCGGCCAGTCCGAGCGTCGCCGAAACGATGTCGCCGCGATTTTTATCGACCGCGTCGCAGGCCGAATTGATCGCCGCGATGATGTTGTTGACGGCGGTTTCGACGCCGACCCGGAGCGGGTTCGAAGCGCCGGCGTAACCTTCGCAGACGAGCTGGCGGTCGTTTCCGATGATCGCGATATGTGTTTTTGTTCCGCCGCCGTCGACCCCGAGGTAAAGATTATGCTCCCGTCCGTGGTTCCTGGTTTTTGGTGTGTTCGGCATAGATTCCGGCTGACCGGCTCAAAAAAAACGTGTTTTGAAGAAAAAAAATCAAACTTCTATTCTAATTATCCTTGACATATAATCAAAACTAAAAGATTTTATATATGCGATAACTACTTTTGATATTGATGATGGGTTCGGTGTTTGCGGCTCGTCGTTCGCCGCAGTCCGTTGACGCAGGCTCTGATTTAAGAGACGACGAACGACGATCGACGAACCGCGGGCGCCGCACGACGAACCAGCCTGCACTTATGGAAATACGACAATTGAAGGCGTTTCTGGCGATTGCCGAAACGAAGACATTTACGGCCGGCGCGCGTCTGATGAACGTGACGCAGGCGGCGATTTCGATGCAGATCCGGCAGCTCGAGGAAGAGGTCGGTCTGCCGCTCTTTACGCGGACGCCGCGCCGCGTGATCCTGACCGAGGCCGGCGACTCGCTGATCGACCGCGCCCGCAAGATCCTCCGGGAGCACGACGCGGCGATCGCCGAGATCGCCGAGATCGCCGGCGCCGAATACGGCCGCCTGCGGATCGGTTCGTCGTCGTCGATGTTCGCGAGCGAGCAATTGCCGGGCATTCTCGAAAAGCTCAAACAGAAATTCCCGAACGCCGAGGTCACCGTCAGCAGCGGCACGAGCCAGGCGCTCGTCGAAAAGATTATGCACGGCGAGATCGACATCGCGTTCGTCTCGCTGCCGGTCGAAACGTCGAACGTCCAGACGGAGCTCCTGTTTTCGGACGAGATCGTCGCGATCGCGCATCCGAGCCACCCGCTCGCCAAAGAAAACGTCATTTCGGCGGCGGCGCTCGCCGGCGAGCATCTCATTCTGGGCGAAAAGGGCGGCAACACGCGGCGGATGATCGACGAATTTTTTCAGGCGGCGAACGTCAAGCCGAACGTGATGATGGAACTCTCGCGCCAGACGGCGATCAACCGGATGGTCGAAAACCAGATGGGCGTCGGCATCGCCGGCGCAAAGAACGTCGCCCGCGAGGTCAAGGACGGCAAGCTCGTCTCGTGGCTCATCGAGGGCGCCGAGATCAAGTGGGAGCTCGGTCTGGCGCGGCTTCGCGGCGGCTATTTCTCGCCTATCTCGAAGGAATTCGTCAAGCTCTGCAAGGAAAGCTTCAAGGAACGGGAAAAAGAATTAAAAGCAAGGAAATGAAAGGGGTTTTATTTAACGCAAAGACGCCGGGGCGCGATGGCGCGAAGGTTTTCAAGGGGTTTTCAAATAATTTAATCGCGGCTTTGCGGCTTTGCTTCTTCGCGTTTTTATTATGTCTTCCCGCGTTCGCACAGGGACTGCCGGTCGCCGTCCCGTCGACGGTCGGGATGAACGCCGCGAAGCTCGCCGAGATCGACAGGCTCGTCGAAAAGGACATCGCCGACAAAAAACTGCCCGGCGCGGTCGTCATCGTCGGCCACAAAGGCAGGATCGTTTATCGAAAAGCGTTCGGCAATCGTTCACTCGTCCCGAACGTCGAAAAGATGACGCCCGACACGATCTTCGACGTCGCGAGTCTCACCAAAGTCGTCGCGACGACGACGAGCGTGATGATGCTCGTCGAGCAGGGCAAGATCCGCCTGACCGACCCGATCGGCAAATTTATTCCCGAAATTCAGGACGAATCGGTCAAGAAAATCACCGTCCAGCAGCTGATGACGCACGTCACGGGCTTTGCGCCGGATTTCGATCTCAAACAAAAATGGATCGGCCGCGAAGGGATGCTCGCCGCGCTTTACAAGGAGAAGCTGCGTCAGCCGTCGGGCACGAAGTTTGTTTATTCGGATATTAATTACATCGTTCTGGCCGAAATAGTTCAACGAATAACCGGCAAGGCCGTCAATGAATTTGCGGCCGGCAACGTTTTTCAACCGCTTGGAATGAAAGACAGCGATTTCATTTCCTGCTTTAAACCCGACAGCTCTTCCTCGAAAAATGAAAACTGCTTCCTGGTGGACCGGCCGCTCACGAGATACGCTCCGACCGAAAACGTCAAGGGACAGGAGAGTTATCTCGGCGCGACGTTCGAGGGTGACGAAAAAGACGGCAATCGGATTTTGCGCGGCTGGGTCCACGACCCGACGGCGAGCCGGATGGGCGGCGTCGCCGGTCACGCCGGGCTTTTTTCGACGGCCGACGATCTCGCGCGGTTCTGCCAGATGCTTTTAAACGGCGGGACGCTCGACGGGAAACGGATTTTGTCGGCGCTGACGATCGCGCGGATGACGGCGCCGGTCGTCGTCTCGGAAGACGGCGCGACGCGCGGTTTGGGTTGGGATATGAACACGAGCTTTTCGTCGAACCGCGGCGAGCTTTTCCCGCTCGGCTCGTTCGGCCACACCGGTTTTACCGGCACCGGCCTCTGGATCGACCGCGTTTCGCAGACGTTCGTCGTCTTTATGTCGAACCGCGTCCATCCGGACGGCAAGGGCGACGTCGGCCCGCTCCGCGCGCGCGTCGCGACCGTCGCCGCGTCGGCCGTCGAGGACACGCCGGTCGAAGCCTACCGGCTCGCCGAGGACATCTATTACTCGCAGGTCGCCGCCCAGATCCCGAAATTTAAAGAACAGGCCGAAGCCGCCCGGCAGCAGAGCCAATCCGCGGTCCGCAATCCGAAATCCGAAATCACCCTGAACGGGATCGATGTCCTCGAAAAGAACAATTTCAAGGAGCTCGAGGGCTTGAAGATCGGCCTCGTCACCAATCAGACCGGCCGCAATCTCGCGGGCAAGCCAACGATCGACGTTCTGAAGGAAGCGAAAAACGTCCGGCTCGTCGCGCTCTTTTCGCCCGAGCACGGCATTCGCGGCGAATTGGATCAGGCGAAGATCGACGACACGACCGACGAAAAAACGGGGCTGCCGGTCTACTCGCTCTACGGCGAGACGCGGCGGCCGAAACCCGAACAATTACAGGATCTCGACGCGCTCGTCTACGACATTCAGGACGTCGGCGCGCGGTTTTACACCTACACGGCGACCTTGCGGAACGTGATGGAAGAGGCCGCAAAATTGGGCAAACCAATTATCGTCCTTGACCGTCCCGATCCGCTCGGCGGCGCGGACTTCGAAGGGCCGCTCGCCGACGAGGACAAACTGTCGTTCATCGCCGCCCACACGATCCCGGTCCGCTACGGCCTGACGATCGGCGAACTGGCGCAGATGATGAACGTCGAGCGCAAGATCGGCGCGAACCTCAAGGTGATCAAAATGGCGAACTGGTCGCGCGCCTCGTGGTTCGACGAAACCGGTCAGCTCTGGGTCAATCCGTCGCCGAATATGCGCAGTCTGACCGAGGCCGCGCTCTATCCCGGCATCGGCCTGCTCGAGACGACCAACGTCTCGGTCGGGCGGGGAACCGACACGCCGTTCGAGGTCGTCGGCGCGCCGTGGATCGACGGGCAGAAACTGGCTTTATATCTGAACTCGCGGAATTTAAGCGGCGTCCGGTTCGTGCCGGTCCGCTTCAAGCCGAACGCTTCGGTCTTCAAGGACGAAGCCTGCGGCGGCGTCAATATCGTGATCACCGACCGCGCGCGTTTCCGCGCGGTCCGCACCGGCCTCGAGCTCGCGGTCGCGCTCCGGCGGCTTTACCCGAACGAATGGCAGGTCGAGAAATACGCCCGGCTGCTCGTCAACGCCGAGATTCTCGAGAAGGTCAAAGCCGGAACACAGCCCGATGAGATCGAGAAATCGTGGCAGCCGGCGCTCGACGAATTCCGCCGGCGCCGCGCCGCTTTTCTGCTTTATTGAGCCCGTCCCGGCGGGCCGGCCAGCCGATTTTCGGGGTATTTTTCGGGAGCCGCTAACTCGGGCATTATTTTTGCCTTAAATCTCCGCGTTTGTATTCGAAAATAGAAATACGACTCCGGTTACACTAACATCATTTACAAGTACAGGGTTTTATTGAGAAATTGGCCGTTCCCGTTTTTTGTGCCATAACGAAATTTTGAAGAAATTTCCAAAAATCTAAATAAAACTAATGGCAATTATTTCTTTTAACGAAAATTTGGTAGAGGAAAGAAAAACTATGAAAACTAGATTCCATAAAATCATCGGCGGTTGCCTGACCGCGCTGATTTTCGTGCTTCTTCTGGGGATTGCGACAAATGCCCAGGAGCTGACCGGTTCGATTTTCGGAACGGTTCGAGATTCTTCAGGCGCAGTCGTCCCCGGGGCGACCGTGATCGTCGCGGACGCTCAAAAAAACAACATCGTCGTCCGCACGGTCACGACCAACGACGACGGCGCCTTTTCGGCCCCGAACCTGAACGTCAGCGTTTACACGATCACGGTTCAGGCGGCCAACTTCAAGAAATCGGTGCAGACCGACGTCAAACTCGACGTCGGCGCCCGCCGGACGATCGATGTCGTTCTGGAAGCCGGTAAGATCGAAGAAACCGTGACGGTCGAAGCCGACGCGGTGGCGGTCAACCTTTCGACCCCGACCGCCGGCACGACGATCAGCGGCGATCAGGTTCGCGAACTCTCGATCAACAACCGCAACTTCGTCCAGCTCATCACGCTGGCCCCGGGCGTTTCGGGCAACCTTGCCGACCAGGTTTACGTCGGCACGACCAACCCCGAAGGCCAGGCCAACACCGTGCCGATCTCGGTCAACGGTTCGCGCAGCAGCTCGAACACGTTCACGGTCGACGGCGCGGACATCACCGACCGCGGATCGAACCTGACGATTCAGGCCTATCCGAGCGTCGACTCGATCGGCGAATTCAAGGTCCTGCGGTCGCTTTACCCGGCGGAATCCGGACGCAGCGGCGGCGGTCAGATCAACGTCGTTACCCGCAGCGGCACGGACCAGTTCCACGGCTCGCTGTTCGAATTCGTCCGCAACGAAAAATTCAACGCCAATACTTATTTCAACAACCAGCGCGCGCCGCTCGGCGTCGATGAGAACAACAAGGCCAAACGCCCGCCGTTCCGCTACAACAACTTCGGTGTGACGATCGGCGGCCCGGTCTATTTCCTGAGATTCGGCGAAAGAGATCCCAACGACAGCTTCTTTTCGAAATACAAGAAGACCTATTTCTTCTTCTCTGAAGAACAGCGCAAGGACCGTCGTTTCCCGACGCTCGTTTCGCAGATTCCCGACGCCAACCTGCGGGCCGGCGTTTTCTCGTTCCCGATCTGCCTGAGCGGCACGATCTCGGGCACGACCCGGACCTGCAACCAGATTCTGCCGGCGGGCACGCCGCTGTCGTCGGTCGCCGCGATCAACCCGGTCGCGCAGGCCTACGTGACGAACATCTTCAACAAGATTCCGCTTCCCAACGTCGCGCCTTACGGATTGAACTATCCGGGCAGCGGTAAAGCGGATTTCCGTCAGGAAATCATCAAGCTCGACTCCAGCCTGACGAAGGATCTGACCGTTTCCTATCGCTACCAGCGCGATTCGATTCCGACGACCGACGTCAACTCGCTCTTCTCGTCGGGTTCGAGCATTCCGGGCGTTTCGACTTCGCAGACCGATTCTCCGGGACGCGCGCACACCGCGCAGATCACCTACGTCGTCAATCCGAAGATGATCATCGAGGGCCGCTACACGTATTCATACGGCGCGATCCTCAGCGCGACGACCGGCCTGATCGCGAAGAGCGTTTCGCCGATCGTCGTGCCGCTCCCGTATTTGAGCAACGACGACCGCGTGCCGAACCTGGCGATCACCAACTTCAATACGCTGACCGCCTTCGGTCCGTACAACAACTTCTCCAACAAACACGAATACAGCGGCGCGTTCACGTGGATCTTCGGCAAGCACACCGCGAAGATGGGCGCGAGCTTTTCGAAATACCGCAAGAACGAAAACGCGCTCGCCGGTACCAATCAGGGAGCGTTCAGCGGTTTCCTGAACACGACGTCGGCGAGCCCGACGCAGGGACTCGTCTGCGTCAACACGGCGAACGCGGCGATCGCCTGCCCGACCGGCACGCAGACCACGCAGCAGACCTTCGCCTCGTTCCTGCTCGGCAACAACGTCTCGTTCACGCAGACGAAATACGACCTGACGGCCGATTTTCGCCAGCGCAACTTCGAAGCCTACGCGCAGGACGAATTCCGTTTCAGAAACAACCTGACGCTGTATCTGGGCGTTCGCTATTCGTTCTTCGGCTCGCCGTGGGATAAGAACGGCCTGCTTTCGAACTTCGATCCGGCCTCGTTCAACGCGGCCAGCGCGCCGCTCGTGACGGGCGGCGGCAACCGCGTCGCCGGAACCGGCAACTACTGCAACGGCATCATCGTCAATTCGCAGAACTACACGACCGGCCCGGCGGCCTACAACTGCACGCCGAAAGTTTCGCCCTACGGCAAATACGTCGTCGACGCGCCGAAGACCAACTTCGCGCCGCGCGTCGGACTCGCCTGGGATCCGTTCGGCAAGGGCAGAACCGCGATCCGCACGGGATACGGTATGTATCACGAACAGACGCTCGTCGGAACATTCGAAAATCATCTCGGTTCGAACCCGCCCTATCAGGAAACGATCACCGTCAGCAACACGCGGCTCGATCAGCCGGTGGCGATCGGTTCGACGGCCGCGGTCGTCGCCTCGGCGAGCCCGCCGGGAATCATCCGCGGCGTTCAGACCGACTACAAAACGCCCTATATGCAGCACTGGTCTTTGGACTGGCAGCAGCAGTGGGACAAGAACACGATCACGACGATCGGCTACTACGGTTCGAAGGGAACGCACCTGATCGGCGTCGTCGATCTCAACAACCTGCCGCCCGGTTATGCTCTGACGCAGCAGTGCGCGGTCGGAACTTCGACCACGCCGACGGCCCCCTGCCAGGCGCGCGACACGACGACGACTCTGCCGATTCCGTTTACTTCGGCGGCTTCCGAGCTGATTCTCGACCAGATTCGTCCGTACCGCGGATGGCGCGGCATCTTCTTCATCCAGCCGCGTTTCAACTCGAACTACCACAGCCTGCAGGTTTCGGCGACCCGCCGGTTCACCGGCGCTTCGCAGGTGCAGCTCGCCTACACCTGGTCGAAGAACCTGACCGACAACCAGACGGACCGCTCGACCGCCCCGATGAACACCTACGACATCAAAGCGGAATACGGACGCGCCCAGCTCGACCGTCGCCATATCTTTACGCTGAACTATGTCTACGAAATCCCGTTCTTCAGAAAACAGAGCGATTTGGTCGGCAAGATTCTCGGCGGATGGCAGGCTTCGGGCATCGTGACCTACCAGACGGGTCTCCCGCTGACGCCGACCTACTCGTCGTTCGATCCGGCCGGTCTCGGCTTCCTGAACGCCAGCTCGCCGGCCGGCGGCCGCCCGTTCGTGTACGGAGATCCCAACTCCAACGCGCCGGGAACGCAGCAGCAGTTCTTCAATACCTCGGCTTTCCAGTCGACGACGCCGACTTCGGCGGCCGCCGTCGTGGGTAATGCCGGCCGCGGCATCATCTTCGGCCCGCGGACGTTCCGGACGGATTTCACGCTGACCAAGATCATCCGGTTCACGGAAACGATGAGACTGCAGCTTCGCGGCGAAGCGTTCAACGTCTTCAACACGACCAACTTTACGACCATTGCGGTGGCCGCTTCGACTCCGTCGACGTTCGGCACCGTGACGGGTACGCGCGATCCGCGCACTTTGCAATTCGGTATCAAATTCTATTTCTAAAGATCGAATTTGCTTTCAGAGCCCGCGTCATTGGATGGCGCGGGCTTTTTTTGTCAGAATAATCAAATGCAATCCATCGTTCTCAAAAACTGCCGGGCGGTCGTGCCCGAGGGCATTCTGGAAAACGCCTCAATCGTGATCGAAGACGGATTGATCGGCGAAATCGGCGGCCGCGCGCCCGCCGGCGCGGAAATCATCGATCTCGAAGACCGCCTGCTGCTGCCCGGTTTCATCGACATACACAACCACGGCGCGGTCGGGATCGACGTCAACGGGGTCGAACGGGCGGACGAGCTCTTCGAGATCGGACGTTTTCTGGCCGGCCGGGGCGTCACGACCTGGCTCCCGACCCTCGTTCCGGACTCCGACGAAACTTACCGGCGGGTCATTGCCGCCGTCGGCGAGGCGGTCCGAGCGCAGGACAATATGCCGGTCGCGCGGATCGCCGGCGTTCATTATGAAGGCGTCTTCGCCAACACGCAGATGTGCGGCGCGCTCCGGCCGGAATTTTTCAGGACCTTTACGGGCGGGGAAGTGAACGAGCTGCCGACGCTCGCGGACGGCGTTCACCTGACGACGCTCGCGCCCGAGATCGCGGGCGGAATCGAACTCGTCGGCGAGCTCCGCCGGCAGAACTGGATTCCTTCGATCGGCCACACGCGCGCCGACGCCGAAACGCTCGAACGGGCCTTTGCGGC
This sequence comes from Acidobacteriota bacterium, assembly GCA_018269075.1. Classification (GTDB taxonomy): domain Bacteria; phylum Acidobacteriota; class Blastocatellia; order Pyrinomonadales; family Pyrinomonadaceae; genus JAFDVJ01. The sequence continues at coordinate 37,605 of JAFDVJ010000108.1, read as the reverse complement.
CGGCGCGCGGCACGTGACGCATCTCTTCAACGCGATGACCGGCGCGCATCACCGCGAGCTCGGCGTCGCCGGCTGGGCGTTGACGAAGGACGAAATTTCCTGCGAGATCATCGCCGACGGCATCCACGTTCATCCGCAGATGCTGCTGCTCGCGCTCCACGCCAAGCCCGCGGACCGGCTGCTGCTCGTCAGCGATTCGGTCGCGCCGACGGGGCTCGGCGACGGTGAATACGAGCTCTGGGGCGAACGAATTACGGTGACCGGCGGCCGCACGCAAAACGAGCGCGGCAGCATCGCCGGCAGCGTCATTACGATGCTCGACGCCGTCAAAACCTATCTCCGCCTCGGCGTGACGCCGGCCTGTGTTTCGCGGATGGCGAGCAATAATCCGGCGCGCCTGATCGGGCTCGACCGGACGCACGGCACGATCGAGACAGCCAAGCGTGCCGATCTCGTCGCGCTCGACGAGCGGGGAAATCCGGTGTTGACGATGGTCGGCGGGCGGGTTGTTTAACGCGAAGCCGCGAAGCCGCGAAGACGCAATGATTTTAAGGTCGGTTCGATGAAGCGTTAAGAGAAAAATGTCCCGGGAAATGAAATCTTCGTAATCCGAAAACAGCCCTAAATTTCCTCCGCGTCTTCGCGTCTTCGCGACTTTGCGTTAAAACTCCGTCCCGTCACCAGAAAAACGCCGAGGAAAACCAGCAGCGCCGAGATCAGCAGCCTGAGGCTGAAATGCTCGCCGAGAAAGATGACGGCGAACAGAAAGCCCATCAACGGCTGCAGATAAATATAGACGGCGACCGTCGACGGCGCGACCCGGGCGAGCGCCCACGCGTTCCAGAAGTAGGCGAGGATCGTCGGAAAGATGATCAGCCCGGCGACGAAAAGCCACGAATCGACCGGGACGCCGGCGAGATCGACCGACCGCACCGAAACGATCCCGACCGGGATGTTGACGACCGCCGCGAAGATAAAGAGCCAGGCGATCGATTTGAGCGCGCCGTAATGGCCGATCAGCTTTCTCGAAATCCCCAGATAAATCGCGTAACACAGGCTGTTGCCGACGATCAGCAGGTCGCCTTCGAGCGCCGTCCCGCCGCCGAAGCTGGCGCGGGCCGGATCGATCAGGTAGATCACGCCGGCGGCGGCCGTCAGGATGCCGGCGATTTTGCGCGGCGACAGCCGGTCGGTGCCGAGCGCGGCGCCGATGACGATCGTGAAGATCGGGATCGTGACGGAGATCAGCGACGTGTTGACGGCCGTCGTCAGCGAAAGGCCCTTGAAAAACAGAAGCTGGTTGAGCGAGACGCCGATCAGTCCGAACAGCGCGAACCGGCCGTAATCGCTCCGCCGGTCGAGCTTGAGAGTGCCGCGCCAGCGCTGGAGGACGAAAAACGCGAGCGCCGCCGCGGCGATCCGGAATCCGACGAGCGCGAACGGCGGAAACGCGAGCAGCGCGAATTTCCCGAGCACGGTCGCCGTGCCGAAAAAAAACTGCACCGCGAGCAGCGCGATATGCGGCGCATAACTTTTATCTGACTGTCGGACGTTTTCGGTCATCGGGCACGCAAAGCTAGATGCTACCAGATAAGCGGTCCGATTGGCAGTCCGAAAATTGAAAACAAGCGGACGGTTTGGAAACCCGCGGACCGCTTTTTCGCTTGTTCGGGCTGACGGCGGGACTGTAATTTAGATTGTGTAATCGAAGGAAGCAAGCGGCGACAGCCGCGCTCAAAGTCAGTAGCGTCGGCGATAGCCGATGCACCGCCGCGCCGGTGTAACCTGACGGGAAGATTAAAAACCCTTGTTGTCGAACGATTTGAGATGCCGGAGCCCGGCCGGCGAACGGTGCATCGGCTATCGCCGACGCTACTGACTTTGAGCGCGGCTGCCGCCGCTTTTTCGGGTTTCGTCGAGCACGGATTACACAATTTGTTTGACAGTCTCACCGAGGCCGCGCAGAGCAGATCGCAAAAACACACCTTCCGAATGCAAAAACACAGCTTCCGAATGCAAAAACACAGGCTCCGAGTCCAAAAACACAGCTTCCGAATGGGAAAACACAGCTTCCGAGTCCAAAAACACAGCTTCCGAATGCAAAAACACAGCTTCCGACTGGAAAAAAACAGCCTCCGAATGGAAAAAAACAGCTTCCGAATGAAAAAAAACAGCTTCCGACTGGAAAAAAACAGCTTCCGAGTCGATATAAACAGCTTCCGGGCAGAACCGTTCGGCACGATCATTGCTCAAAAGGGCTTTTAATGATGTTTGAGACAAACCGCCGCGAAACATAAAGATCAATGAAAAGCCCGGCCGGCGAGCGGTTGTTTTTCGGTCCACGAAAGACACCAAAAACACTAAAAAGGCCCGAAAGAAATTTAGTGTTGTTGGTGTTTTTGGCGGATAAAACCGGCTGTTCGCCGGGCTGACGAATCAAATTCAATCGAAAAACGCGGCTCACGAACGAATCGCCGGCCCGGTCAATTACCGTGCCGATCAACTCCGGCTTCCGAGTGTAAAAATACAGATTCCGCCGCCGAAATCAGGGCATCCGGTCGGGGCGGCGATTCGGCGCGCCGGCGAAGATATTCAAATCGGCGGAAAAAAATCGATGATGACGGGTAATATCGTTTATTCAGGCGGACGCTTCGACGCCGATGCGGGGGCAGATATTCGCGAGGACGCAGCCCGAGCAGCGCGGCTTGCGGGCGTTGCAGACCGCGCGGCCGTGCGTGATCATCCAGTGGGGAAACATCACCCAGTTTTTTTTCGGGACGAGCGCGCTCAGGACCTGTTCGATCTTTTCGGGCGTTTTTTCGTCCGTCAGGCCGAGCCGCTGCGAGAGGCGCGCGACGTGGGTGTCGACGACGACGCCCGACGCGATGCCGAAAGCGTTGCCGAGCACGACGTTCGCGGTTTTGCGGGCGACGCCGTTCAGCGTCAGCAGCTCGTCCATCGTGCGGGGCACTTCGCCGCCGAAATCGGCGACGATCTTTTCGGCGGTCGCGCGGATGTTTTTCGCTTTGTTGTTGAAGAAGTTGATCGATTTGATGTCGAACGCGAGCTCTTCCGGCGCGGCGTCGAGATAGTCCTGCGGCGTCCGGTATTTGCGAAAGAGTTCGGCCGTCACGATGTTGACGCGGTCGTCGGTGCATTGGGCCGACAGAATGGTCGCGACGAGCAGCTCGAAGGCGTTCGTGTGATTGAGCGCGCAGTGCGCGTCCGGGTATTCCTTGCGAAGCCGCCGGACGATCTCGGCGGTGCGATCTGTTTTATCGGGAATCATTGAAAATAGGCTAAAAAAGAAAAGCCGAAATTGCAAATCGGGCGGCCCGGCGCAGAACTGTTCGGCACGATCATTGCTTAAATGCATTTTTAATGATTTTTGAGACAAAACGCCGCGAAATTTGCCCATAAATGAAAAGCCCGGCCGGCGAGCGGTTGTTTTTAATCCACGAAACACACTAAAAACACTAAAAAGACACGAAGGAAATTTAGTGTTTTTGGTGTTTTTGGTGGATAAAAACCGGCTGTTCGCCGGGCTGACGAATCAAATTCAATCGAAAAACGCCGTTCACGAACGACTCGCCGTTCCGTTCAATTACCGTGCCGAACAACTCTGGCCACCGCGGCCGACCGGGAAAAAAGGTCTTTCCGGAAAACCCGCCGCCGAACACGGATTTTCCACTCACCTCACCGACCGACCTGTCCATCAGCCACAAACCCGCTTTGAGGGTCGTCGAAGGCAAATCCGCCCCAATGCCGGGCAATCCGAAATCCGACATCCGACATCCGACATCCGAAATCCGCCCGTTCGTTCATTCGAAGATCAGATGGATGCCCGGCTGATCGAACGGGACGAACGTCGGCCTGACACCGAAGACCTCGACGATGCGGTCGGCCGTGAGCACTTCGGCGGGAGCGCCGTCGGCCGCGACGCGCCCCCGATCGAGCACAACGATCCGGTCGGAAAACCGGGCGGCGAGGTTCAGATCGTGAACCACGCCGACCGTCACGATGTCGGGCGCGCGGGTGAATTCGCGAACCTTTTTCATAAACTCGATCTGGTGACGAATGTCGAGAAACGTCAGCGGTTCGTCCAGAAACAGGTAGCGGCACGGTTCGTTCGCGGCGGGAGCGCCCGCCGGCTCGTCCGAACCCGCGCTCGCGCGCCGCAGCTGGGCGAGAACGCGGGCGAAGTTGACCCGCTGGCGCTCGCCGCCGCTCAGCGTCTGGTAATTGCGTTCGCCGAATTCGGCGACCTCGAAAACTTCCATCAGCTCGTCGACGATCTGCTCGTCGATTCGGCCCGGACGTCCGCCGAAATGCGGATAGCGTCCCATCATCACGACCTCGCGAACCGTCAGGGGAAAAGCGACCTCGATGGCCTGCGAGAGAACGGCGCGGCGCTTCGCGAGATCGGCTTCGCCCGTTCGCGAGATGTCGGCGCCCTGATATTCGACGATGCCGGTCTGCGGCCGAATAAGCCGCGCCAGGAGCTTGATGACGGTCGATTTGCCGGCGCCGTTCGGGCCGATTATCAAATGCAGCCCGCCGGGCGCGAACGAGGCCGAAAATTCGGCGACGAGCGTTTTTTGGCCGACCCGGTAAGTTATATTCCTGGCTTCGAGCATAACGAAATTCAGAATCTGACGGACGCGGGGCTCATCAGAAAATATACCGGCTGCGCCGCAGCAGCAGCAGGAAAACGGGCACGCCGACCGCCGACGTGACGATGCCGATCGGCAGCTCGGCCGGCCGGAGCGCGAGCCGGGCGATCAGATCCGCCAGCGTCAGCAGCGCCGCGCCCGTCAGGGCGCTGCCGATGATCAGATAGCGGTTGTCGGCCCCGCCGATCATCCGCAGGATGTGCGGGACGATCAGTCCGACAAAGCCGATCACGCCGGTAAACGCGGTCGCGACGGCGACGATCACGACGTTGATCGAAAGGATGATCCATTTCAGACGGGACACGTTGACGCCGAGATAGGTCGCTTCTTCCTCGCCGATCATCAGGGCATTGAGCTGTTTCGCGTAAAAGAGCGCGAGCAGCGTTCCGCCGACGGTCGACACGGCGACGATCTGGACGGCCCGCCAGCTCGCGCCGGACAATGTGCCGAGGCTCCAGAAAGTGATCGAGCGCGCCTGCGGGTCGCGGGCGATGTAGGAAAGAAATCCGATCGCGCTCATAAACAGAGCGTTGACCGCGAGGCCCGTCAGCAGCAGCATCACGATCGACGCCCGCCCGTCCTCTTTCGAGCGGGCGAGGATGAACACGAGATAGGTCGACAAAATGCCTCCGAGACAGGCCGCGAAGGGCAGCGCCCAGGCGCCGGCCGGAAGATTGAGGACGCTCCCGAGAACGAAAAAGAGCGCCGAACCGAAGGCCGCGCCGCTCGACGTGCCGACCAGTCCGGGCTCGACGATCGGGTTGCGAAAAAGCGCCTGCATCAGCGTCCCGCCGACGCCGAGACTGGCGCCGACGAGCAGGCACAGCACGGCCCGCGGCGCGCGCAGCTCGAGAAAGATCCGCTGGTTCAAAGTCGCTTCGGGCTGTCCGGGCAGCAGCGAAAGCAGCGCCTGACCGATTTCTTTGACCGAGAAATCGATCGCGCCGAAGAGGATCGACGCGCCCGTCACGACCAGCACGACGACCGCGAGCAGGACATAAAAAACCGTGCGGCTCCCGCCTTTATTGTTCATTTTTGATGAAGGACGGCGGCGACTTTCTCGATGTTCTCGCCCGTCCGCGGACCGAAATACATCAGCAGGTTCTCCTCGATGCGGTAGATCCGGTTGTTTTTGGCGGCGTTCGAGGTGGCGACGCCGGGCAGCGCTTTGATTTCGGGCAGCGGATCGCCGAGCCGGTCATAACCGAAATCGGTGACGAGGATGATGTCCGGGTTCGCCTGCGCCAGAATCTCGGGCGACGTCAATCGCTGCATTCCCTGCGTTTCGATCGCCATCTGTCCGCCGGCCCATTCGATCATCTGAGCGGCCGCGCCGCCGTCGCCGTCGCCGCCCTTGCCGACGACGAGATAGACGTTCGAGGCGCGCCCGAAATGAATGACCGCGACCCGCGGCCGGTCGGTGTATTTTTTGACGCTTTCGAGCGATGCCGCCATCTGCGTGTCGAGCCGGCCGCATAATTCCTCGGCCGCCTGTTCCTTGTGAAAATAGCCGCCCATTTCGCGGATCAGCGCTTTCGTGCCGTCGATCGAATTATTTTTGGCGGTAAACTGCTTCAGCGGAATGTTCAGGCTCTGAAGCTGTTCGAGCACCTGCGGCGGGCCGATGTTGCCGTCGTTGATGACGGCCGTCGGATGCAGCGACAGGATTCCTTCGGCGCTCAGCGCCCGGTGATAGCCGACCGTCTGGACCTTCTTGACGTCCGGCGGATAAGTGCTCGACAGATCGACGCCGACGACGCGATCCTGAGCGCCGAGCGCCCAGATTATCTCATTGTAAACCTGTGAGATGACCACAAACCGCGCGTCCTTGACGTCGGCCGCCGGATTGGAGAACCGCTGGCAGCTCAGCATCGCGACAAGCGCGGCGGACAGGCCCGCGAAAATCATTAATCGCCGGTATCGCGAAAGGGCAGGAAAAATATTGATGCGCATCCAACGATTATAGAGCCTGAGCGGCGAAATTGTCCAAAAAGACAGAGTTGTTCGGCACGATAATTGACCGGTGCGGCGATTCGTTCGTGAACCGCGTTTTCGATCGAATCAGAACCGTCAACACGGCGAACAGCCGGTTTTTATCCACCAAAAACACCAAAAACACTAAATTTCTTACCTGTCCTTTTAGTGTTTTTCGTGTTTTTGGTGGATAAATAAACAACCGCTCGGCGGCCGGTCTTTTCATTTACCGGCAGATTTCGCGGCGTTTTGTCTCAAACATCATTAAAAGCACTTTTGAGCAATGATCGTGCCGAACAGTTCTGCCAAAAAGATATTTACCGGAGTCCGTGTAATTTAATAATGTTTACGAAGTCGCCGACGGCGGCGGCTTGATTTTCGAGAAAAAAACTGATCATTCCGAAAAACGAAGGGAATGATTTCCGGCGAGCGTCGCCGAAAACCGGTCCTCAATTAAAAAAGGGCGTTTCGCTGAATTGCGAAACGCCCTTCGAAATAAATGCGGAAACCCGCATTTTCAGCTTACGGGATGTAGGCCGCCGGAGTCGGACGGTCGGTCGTCAGACCGAAGGTCGTCGTCTGGAAACCGCCGGTGGATTTGTTGACCCACCACGTTCCGGCGCGGTAAACGGCCTGATCGTCCTTGCCGTCGCCGTCGTAGTCGCCCGGAACGGGAACGTCGCCCGTCGTGCCGAAGACCGGCGCGGTCACCGAACCGTTCGTGCTGTTGAGCGTCCACCACTGGCCGGTCGACGGACGGAAGACCGCGATGTCTTCCTTGTTGTCGCCGTCGTAGTCGGCCGGAACCGGCAGGTCTCCGGTCGCGCCGAACGCCGTCGCCGTCACCGCACCGCCGCTGTTGGCGATCCACCACGTGTTGGTCGACGGGCGGAAGACCGCGATGTCGGTTTTGCCGTCGCCGTTGTAATCGGCTCTGACCGGAACGTCGCCGGTCGCGCCGAAGACGGTGGTCGTCACCGAACCGCCGTTGCTGTTGCGGACGATCCACTGGTTGGTCGATGCGCGGAAGACCGCGAGATCGGTCTTGCCGTCGCCGTCGTAGTCGCCGGCGACCGGAACGTCGCCGACCGCGCCGAAGACGGTGATCGACGGAGTCGCGTTCGAGCTCTGCAGGATGTACCAGGTCGAGCTCGATCCGCGGAAGACCGCGACGTCGGCTTTACCGTCGCCGTCGTAGTCGCCCGGCGTGATCACGTCGGAAGCGATGCCCCAGTTGGGAACCGTGAATCCGGCGGTCGAGCGATTGATGAACCAATCGCCGGTCGACGGACGGAACACCGAGACGTCGGTCTTGCCGTCGCCGTCGTAGTCGGCCCGCGATTTCACCGTCACCGAGACGTTCGCGCAGGAAGTGCCCGCGACGACCTGAACGTCATCGATGAAGATGCCGTTGCCGGACACCGAACTGTCGGACGCCATTCTCCACTTGAAGGTCGCGGTCTGACCGTTGGCCGAAGCCGGCAGCAGAATATCGACGTCGATCCAGCCGCCGCTCGTGCCCGACCACGCCTGCCGTCCGGCGATCGGGCTCGAGAAGCTCGAACTGATCGTCCGGGTGTAGGCGCCGGTGACGAACGAACCGCCGGCCGCGAGGATGTCCTGATACGCGCCCGAGCCGAGCTTCATCTCGACGACGCCGCCGTCGTAGCCGGTGGTCGGCGTGCTGCTCGCTTCGGTGTTGAAGTTGAGCTTGAACTTCAGGTGCGCCGAGGCCGAGTTGATCGACATCGACGGGGTTTCGAGCTGGCCGTCACCGACCGACGAGGGATCGGCCGAGAAGGCCGAGTTCGGGGCCGAGTTCGGCGAAGTGGTCGAGGTGACCCAGCCGGTGTTCGAGCCCGAAGCGGTCGAGACCCAGCCGGCCGGCAGCGCCGGGGCGGTCACGCCGTCGAAGTTCTGCGTCAGCGAAGTGACCGGCGTGCCGGTCGCGTAGGTCTTCGTGTAGGTCGAATTGTTGGTGCCGTCGCTGATCTGCCACGTCAAGGTGATCGAGCTACCGCAGGTGACGCTCGGCGAAACCGTAAAGGTGAACGGTTTGGAAACCGGCGCGCCGTTGGCGGCCATCGCGCCGTAGTTCTGGGTGGCGCTCGGGTTGGTCACGCCGCCGGTCGCCTGAAGCGTCGCGGTGACGTTGCTCGCGTTGCCCGTGCCGACGTTCTGCAGGTCGAGATTGACCGTCAGTGTTTCGCCCGGATCGGGAACGTTGTTGGCCGGCGTGCCGTTTTCGGCCGTGATCGCGACGCTGTTGGTCTGGATGACGGCGGTCGGCACTTCGTTGGCGTTCTGGACGACGAGCGCGAAGTCCTGATCGAGCGCGTCGGCGTCGTTGGGAACGCCGTTGCCGGCGATGTTGGTCGCTTTGACCTTGACGACGAACGGGCCCGAGACGCCCGCCGGCAGGAACACGCTTTCGACGTTGTTGCGCGCGTCGGCGGTGCCGCCGGTCGTCGAATTGCCGCCGGTAAAGACGTTGCCGAGATAGGTGTTGCCGCCGACCGTCACTTCGAGGTCGAGGTTGTTGACCCACGCGTTGCCGGTCGTCGAGCCCGGAGCATCCGAGTAGGCGAGCGTCACGCGGAAGGGTTTTGTGTTGTCGACGACCGTGCCGGCGAAGATTCTCTGCTGGCCCGACGCCGTGAATTTATCGGCGGCGACCTGATCGCGCAGGATCTTGGCGCGGGCGAAGATGTCGAAGTAACCGTTCAGGTTGACCATACCCATACCCTGATTGTTCGAGTAAAGGTTGTCGTTGGCGCCGGTTCCGTTCATATAACGGGCCGAGCTCAGGAGCAGGGCTTTCGTCATCGCCGCGCTCGGCGGGGTCTGGCCCAGATTGATGAAATGCTGACGCAGAAGCGCCGCCGCGCCGGCCGTCGCCGGGGTCGAGTGGCTCGTTCCCGAGGAGGCCGTGTACCACTGCTGTCCGGTCGGGAAGAAGTTGTTGGTGCCCGTGCCGGCGCAGACGCCGGTGGCATCGAAGCACGCGAGCTGCGCGCCGTTGCCGGTCACCGGGCTGACGACGCTGGCCTGTCCGACACCGCCCGAAACGTGGGTTCCGGGAGCGACGATATCGGGTTTCTTGCGACCGTCGGACGTCGGGCCGCGGCTCGAGAATCCGACGATGTCGTTGGCGCTGTCGGCTTCGGCGTCGGTCGTGCCGCACTGGTCGGCGCCGCCGAAGGCCTGAACGTTTTCGGACGCGCCGACGGTGATCACGTTTTTACCGGTTCCGGGCTCGCCGACGGTGTTGGCGCCGCTGCCGCCGTTGCCGGCCGCGAAGACGATGACCATTTCCTGGTTGCCGGCCGTCGGGAAGGGCGAGCCGGCCTGCTGCGCGTCGCGCACGAGCGAGTCGTAGGCCTGCGAGTCGGTGGTGTAGGTGTTCAGCGAGCTGCCCCAGCTGTTCGTGCTGACGCGCGCGCCGTCGTTATAGGCCCGCGACTGCAGGTTCGCGTAAACCGGGTTGGTGAAGGTCGACGGGTCGAAGATGACCGACGAACCGACCTTGACGAACGGGGCGACGCCGAGACCGAAGTGATAGCCGGACGCGTCCATATGCGGGAACGCATTGAACGGCGCGGCGGTCGGGACGTAGCCGGCGACGATCGTCGAGTTCAGGTTGCCGTGACCGTCGCAGCCGGAAGTCGTGCTGCCCGAGTTGGCGGTGCCTTCGAGCCGCGAATAGATGTAGCGGCTGGTGCTGGTCGGATCGCCGAGCTTGCGGAGCAGGAACTGGGTCGGGTTGGCCGGCGTCGCGTTGTCGATGCCGCTGTCCGTGACGTCGACGGCGAAGCCGCTCGCGTCGAACTGGGCCTGCGTAAAGCCTTTGTTGGCCAGATAGGTCAGATAGCTCTGCGGGTTCGGAACGTTGCCGGTCAGATCGCCGGTGATGATGATGTCCTGCCGTTCGTCGAATTTCTGTTTATCCAGATAAGGATGGATCGAGATGACGTCCGGACGGCCGGCGAGCTTGCCGAGCGATTCCTCGTCGAGACCGACGACCAGGTTGACATAGCGCATAATTTCCTGCTGGCCCTTGATCGGCGTGGTCTGCCACGATTTGATCAGCGCGAGCGTTTCGGAATTGACCGCGTCGTCCTTGAAGAGCTGGACCTGGAACTGCATACTGGCGAGACTGCGCGGGCTCGCCTTGTCGCCGGTCGAAACATACAGGTCGGGCGAAAGACGGTATTCGTCCTTGTACTGGCCTTCCCATTCGATCGGGCTCGCGGCCTGTTTGGAAAGGCCCTGGATTCTTTGCAGGCTGACGGAGTCGCCGTACACCAGATACGAGTTGAACGGAATGTAGTCGATGACTTCGACGCCGCTGTCGGCGAGCATCTTGAACCATTCCGGACGGACGGCGTCGCGGAATTTGACGATGTGCATCCGTTTGCCTTCAAAGCTGCCGACGTCCTGACGAAGCGCCTTCGCATCCTCGGATTTGGTGTTGATCTGCGCGGCGTTGAGCAGGATCATCGAAGGATCGTCGGAATCGGTGGTCATTTTGGGAACTTCGGGCCTCGCTTTCTTCAGGGATTTATCGCCCTGCTGCGCCGAAGTTTTCGGAAGGAAGTAAAAAAGGCTGACCGGCAACAAAACCATCGCCAACCCAACTCCCAAAAAACGCAAAGTTAAATTTTCTTTCATCTAGTTTCTCTTTCCTTATTTCCAATTAGTTGTTAGGGGGTTTAACGGTAATCGATCCCCGTCGGGATCAGCGCAAAATGCAAAAAAGCCCTAATTTACGAAACCGGCCGGAATTGATTTTAAGTCAAAAAATGCCCGGTTCGCAGTCGATTAAGCAAAACCCGATTTAATAAACGGGTTGTCAAGATTTTTCGGGGTGCTGCAAAAATGCAAAAAAGGGATGCGATTGTTCTTTCAACAGTCAAAAGAGACAATTCAATACCGTCGTTTGTCAGATCGGGAAGAACTTAATGACGGCACTTTCCCCGGATATATTCGGTTAAAAATCAAAGTTTGCTTTTATAAGCCATAATTGTCAAGATAAAAATACGTAAATTCGCCTCGAAACGAAAAAAAATCAATGAAAGTACCATTATTGGATTTATCCGAACAAAATCAGAGTTTAAGACCCGAAATCGAAGCGGCGCTGGGCCGCGTACTGGATTCGAACGGTTTCATTCTCGGAGCCGAAGTCGCGGCGCTCGAAAAAGAGCTCGCCGCCTACTGCGGCACGAAGCACGCCGTCGCCTGCGCCTCCGGAACGGACGCCCTGCTGCTCGCGCTGATGGCCTTCGACATCGGCCCGGGTGACGAGGTCATCACGACGCCGTACAGCTTTTTCGCGACCGTTTCGGCCGTCACCCGGCTCGGCGCGCGGCCGGTTTTCGTCGACATCGATCCGCGGACCTACAATCTCGACGTTTCGCAGATCGAAAGCCGGATCACCGAGCGCACCCGGGCGATCCAGCCGGTGCATTTATACGGCCAGTGTGCCGATATGTCGGAGCTTCGCCCGATCGCTGAAAAATACGGGATTCCGCTCGTCGAGGACGCCGCCCAGGCGATCGGCGCCGAAGAGCACGGAGTCCGCGCCGGCGCGATGTCGGAAATCGGCTGCTTCAGCTTTTACCCGTCGAAAAACCTGGGCGGAATGGGCGACGGCGGATTTATGACGACCGGCGACGACGCGCTCGCCCATAAGCTGAACGCGCTCCGGGTCCACGGCTCCTTCGAGCGCTACTATCACAAATGGGTCGGGCTCAATTCGCGGCTCGACGGCTTTCAGGGCGCGGTGCTCCGCGTCAAATTGCCGCATCTCGACGGCTGGTCGGAGCGGCGACAGGCCAACGCCGCCCGCTATCGCCGGCTGTTTGCCGACGCCGGTCTGACCGAGCAGGTGATTCTGCCGTTCGAACGTGACGACTGCCGTCATATCTACAACCAGTTCGTCATCCGCGTGCCGGAAAAACGCGACGAGCTCCGGCAGTTTCTCGCAGAAAACGGAGTCGGGACCGACATTTACTATCCGGTGTCGCTGCATCTGCAGGAATGCTTCGCCTATCTCGGCTACCGGGCCGGCGATTTTCCGGAAAGCGAAAAAGCCTCGCGCGAGACGCTCGCGATTCCCGTTTTTCCCGAGCTGAAGGAAGCGCAGCAGGACTATGTGGTCGAAAAGATCGCCGAATTCTTCGGTTAAACAAACGGCCGCGCCGCCGCCGATTTTTCGACTTGCCTGAAAAGGGAAAATCGAATAACTTTCTAACATCGTGACGGAACAGATCAAGATTGTCGAAGTAAAAAACTGGAAGGGCCGCCTGCTGCTGGCGGCCGTCGTTCTGACCGCGCTGCTGTTTGCCTGGTACGCCGTCAGCTGGCAGCTCGGCAATATGCTGGCGGCGCTGACCCCGCCGAATGATCCGAACGCGCGGGCGATCGCCGAATTTTCGTCTTCGCTGAGCCCGCACGACCCGATCACCGGCTGGCTCCGGGGCCGCGTCGAGAAGGAATCGTTTTCGCCCGACAGTTTCGCGAAGACCGTCCGCGAATTCGAGCAGACGGTCCGGCTGGCGCCTTACGATTACCGTTACTGGCTCGAGCTCGGCCGGGCCTACGAGCAGGCCGAGCATTTCGAGCAGGCCGACCTGGCCTTTCAGCAGGCGCTCAAACTGGCGCCGAATTACAGCAACGTTCACTGGCAGCTCGGCAATTATTATCTTCGCCAGAGCCGCGAGGCCGAGGCTTTTGCCGAGCTCGCGAAAGCCGCCGAGACGAGCGCCGTCTATCGCGAACAGGTTTTTTCGGTCGTCTGGGAATATTACGAAAAGGACAAAACGAAGCTCGAACAGCTGGCTTCCGACCGGGCCGACGTCCGCGCCGGGCTGGCCAAGTTCTATGCCGCGAAGGAATTGCCGCAGGACAGCCTGCGGATCTGGAACACGCTTTCCGAGGAGGATAAGCAGCGCAATCAGGACGTCGCCCGGCTGATCGCGCAGGCGCTCTACGACAAGCGGTTCTACCGTTCGTCGATCGAATTCGTCCGGCAGCTCGGGATCGAGCCGCAGGTTCAGACCGGCGCCGTCGAGAACGGCGGTTTCGAAGCCCCGATCTCGGCCGAACCGAAGGACGTGTTTTTCGGCTGGAAGATCAGCAAAAAGGAAAAAATCGACGTCAACACCGACCCGACGAAGAAAAAGGAGGGCGCGAAGAGCCTCCGCGTCAACTTCAGCGGTTTCGCCGGGGTCGAGATCAAAAACATTACGCAGATCGTGGCCGTCGAGCCGAACCGCAAATATCGTCTGAGCTTCTGGCTGAGAACCGAAAATCTGAAGAGCGCCGGCACGCCGACCCTCGAAATCGTCAACGCGACCGACGAGAAGATCATCACGACGAGCCCCGCTTTTCCCGTCGGCACCAGCGACTGGACGCCGGTCGCGCTCGATTTCACGACGCCCGACCGGGCCGAAGCCGTGGTCCTGCGTTTCGACCGCGTCTACTGCGGCGACAACTGCCCGATCAGCGGCGCGTTCTGGGTCGATGATTTCAAGCTGGAGGCCGAATAACCGACCGGCCCGACCATACCGCAAACGGACGTAAAATGCCAAAAGATATCGAAAAAACTCTGATCAGCAAAATCATCTTCTTTCTGCTCTGTGCCGGAATCGTGGTCACGGCGCTGATTTACGGCACCGTTCACCAGCCGACGATCGCGCTGTTTTACATTATGACCGCCGTCGTCACGGTCCTGTGGGCGATCGACGCCTTCAAGACCGGCTTCTTCCGGTTCAACCGGAGCCTCGTCCAGCTGCCGCTGATCGGAACCGTGCTCTACGCGCTGATCCAGATCATCCCGTTCGGCACCCGGCCGCCGACCGGCGGCGTCGAGGGAATCGGGCGGACGATCTCGCTCGAACCGTTCTGGACGCAGATGTTCGCGCTCCATTTTTTCGCGTTCTTTTTAATCCTCGCGGCTTCGCTGACCTATTTCGACAGCGCCCGGCGGCTCCGGAAAATGACGACATTGATCACGATCTTCGGCTTCGCCTTCGCCTTTTTCGCGATTCTGCAGGCCGTCCTGAGCCCGACAAAGATCTACGGGATTTACGAAACCGAGTTTGCCCAGCCGTTCGGCGCCTTCGTCAACCGCCATAATTTCGCGGCCTATATGGAAATGACGATCGCCGTCCCGCTCGGCCTGATCTTCGCGGGCGCGGTCCATCGCGACAAGCGGCTGATCTACCTGACGGCGGTCGGTTTGATGGGAATCGCGCTGATCCTGAGCGGCTCGCGGGGCGGGCTCGTCTCGCTGCTCGCCGAGGTCGTCTTCATTCTGATCCTGACCAACCGCGCGCACGGCACGACGCGAACCGTCTGGAAACTGGCCCTGGCGGGCCTGCTGCTCGCGGTCGTGATCGGCGGGGCGATCCTGATCGGCGGCGAATCATCGCTCACGCGGATCGCGGAGACCGCCGGCTCGAACAACATCACGACGAACCGGACGCATATCTGGAACGTGACGCTGAAGGTCATCGGCAACAATTTTCCGTTCGGGGCGGGAATCGGCGCGTTCGCCGCGGCCTACACGCCGTACGATACGATGAACGGCATCGAGCGCGTCGAACAGGCGCACAACGATTATCTCCAGATTCTGGCCGACGCCGGTCTGATCGGTCTCGGGCTGGCCGGATTTTTTGTCTACTCGCTGTTCCGCACCGGGTTGCAGAGCGTCCGGACCGACAACATCTTCCGGCGCGGCGTGGCGGTCGGCGCGCTCGCGGGGTGTTTCGCGATCCTCGTCCACAGCCTGTTCGATTTCGTGCTTCACACGACCGCGATCACGTTTTTGTTTCTGACGCTGACGGCGCTGGTCGTGACCGCCGGCGCGAGCTACCCGGACGACGAGCAGATCTTCGAACGCCGCCGGCACAAAAAAGCCAACGTCACCCCGATCCGCGAAAAACGCCGCGAAAACAAAGAGTAGAAAGTGGAAAAGTGAAAAAGGGTAAAAGTGAAAAAGTCGGCTTTCAGAGTTGGAAGCCGACTTTTTCACTTTTACCCTTTTTCACTTTTCCACTTTCAGACCTGAGATTCGATCTGGGCTTCCTTGCGGCGCGGGGTCAGCAGGCTGAGCAGATACCAGATGACGCCGTGCGAAACGTAGAGGGCCGACAGGATCAGCAGCATATACTGCGAATACTGCCAGATCAGCATTCCGATGGCGACGACCAGCAGCACGATGTAGATGTTGGTCCGGCCCGTGCCGACCGTTTTAAAACTCGTGTAGCGGAGCGTGCTGACCATTAAAAGACCGAGAATACCGAGCAGGATGATGACCAAAATGCCGTAAAACCGCGCGGTGTCCTCGCCGTACAGGTTGAGCGGCTGCGGCGCAAAGTGGATGATCGAAGCCATCAGCCCGGCGGCCGGCGGGATCGGCAGACCGACGAAGTTTTTCTTGTCGACCTTCGCGGTGCCCTCGATCAGAACCCGCGGCCGGGTGGCCTGCAGATTGAAGCGCGCGAGCCGGAAAGCCCCGCACATCAGATACATAAAAAGGATGAAGACGGCGAAATAATGAGCCGAGCTCTTTTCGCTGAAAACTCCGCCGAGTCCCCAGCTGTAGACGAGCGCGGTCGGTGCGATGCCGAACGTCAGGACGTCGGCCAGCGAATCGAGCTGGACGCCGATCTCGGTCGCCGTCCGCGTCATTCGCGCGACGCGCCCGTCGAGCGTGTCGAAAAGAATCGCGAATCCGATAAACAGCGCGGCGTAATCGTAATACGAAGCAGCGGCGTCGGGCGGCGCCTGAAAACCGCGGACCGAATACAGGACGGCCAGAAAGCCCATCAGGATATTGGCCGCCGTAAAGGCCGTCGGAAACAGGTAAAGTCCTTTTTTTAAGCCTTTATGGGGCGGATTTGGTTCGTCGGTTTCCATAATCAGTCAAGTCTCGCGATGATCGTCTCGCCGCCGACCACGCGGTCGCCGACGGAAACGAGAATTTCGACCTCCCGGGGCATCAGCAGGTCGGTCCGGGAGCTGAATTTGATCAGACCGAACTTTTCCCCGATTTTCAGATTATCCCCCGTTTTGCTCCAACAGACAATCCGGCGGGCGACGATTCCGGCGATCTGCGTGCAGACGACGGTCATTTTTTCGCCCTCGATCGTCAGCGAATTGCGCTCGTTGACGAGGCTCGCGGCGTCGCTCGTCGCCGGATTTTTTTTGCCCCTGATGTAATCGACCCGCGTGATTTTGCCGGCGATCGGCGCGCGGTTGATGTGGACGTCGAGCGGCGATAAAAAAACGCTGACGAATTTGCCGTTTTCGTTTTCCTCGACCCGCGTCACGCGCCCGTCGGCGGCCGAGACGACGATGTCCGCCGCGGACGGGATCGTCCTTACGGGATCGCGGAAAAAATAAGCCATAAAAAACGTGAGCAGAATAAATAAAATGAGGCCTGCCAGAAAGACCAAGCCCCCGACCCAGAAATAAATAAAAGCGAAAATTCCGGCAATCAAAAGCGTTGCCAAAACAAAAGGAATTCCTTCTTTGACCATAATAAAAAAAAGAGGGCAGACGTTGATCGGCGATTGAAAAAAATCGGTCGAAACGATCGAGCGTCTGAAATATCTATTGATTTTACGTTAATTATCCGGATTTGGAAAACGAAAAAAGCCCGTTGCCGACGGGCAACGGGCACAAAGGAGGATTGTATGAATGAAAAGGTTTGACTATCTTATCGGGTTTTCCTTTGCGTAATTGTATGCGCACCAGGCGGAAATCAGATGAATGACCCAGCCCAGCATACCGACCGAACCGATCCAGCTCACGCCGGTCAGCACCAGCCAGATGATGCCGACGACGATCCGGCCGTTATAAATCTGTCCGACTCCGGGAACTAAAAAACTCAAAACACCAGCAATCCAGGGTTCGCGCATTGTTTGTTAAATACCTCCACATCCCTTTACGAGAGATGGTCGGAATTGTTCCCTGAAATTCAATTAATTTTTTTGACCTCGACGATCTCGCCGCGAAAGGTCCGGAGAATTCGCTTGATCGTCGGGTGCCTGCGCGCGTAGTCGAGCATTTCGGCTTCGGTCGGATTGCCGGATAAAACGGGCAGCTCCTCATCGTCGTCGGGCTGATCGAAATCGGGAATCTGGAAGACCGGCCGGTTTTTGCGCGCGTTCGGGTGGGCGGATTCCTGAGGATCGGCGCCCGCTCCGGTTTCGTGATCGCCGATCAGCTCTTCGGCGATCTGCGCGGCGTTCGCGATCGGCAGCAGGTTGTCGCCGTGGCGGGCGAGCTTGTTCAGATAGGCCGTGTCGAGCTTGTCTTCGTCGAAATGTTCGAGCTCTTCCGAGGTGATCGGCACCAGTTTGACCGGCATCGCGGCGATCATCTCCCGCAACGTCGGATTTCGGATTGCTGATTGCTGATTTTGTTCGGCGGCGTTCGATTCGGGCTCGAATTCGATATTCGGGACGGGCGGGGCGGAATCCGGCCGGAAAAGGTCGGCTTCGCGCGGGTCGTCCAGATGAGCGAGCTGCTGCGGCGGAAAGGCGGTTTCGTAGCGGTCGCCGAAACCGGTTTCGATCGCCGTCTGCCGGGCCGGCGCGGCCGCCGAGCCGTTGGCCGAGACGGGTTCGGTGAAAATTGCGGCCGAACCGTTCGAGACGGATGTTTCGCCGGCGGCTTCGACCCTGGCCGGCGGAACTGAGGCCGGAATATCGGATTCGACCGCTTTCCCGACCGGGAACGGCACCTCGTCGAGCGGAAAATCAACCTTCAGATTTTTTTTTTCCGGGGACGGTTCGGCCGGGACGGCATTCGCGGACGGCAGACTGCCGCCGGCGAGCGCGCTTTCGAGCCGGGCAAGCCGCTCGACGATCTTTTCGAGCGGCGCGATCCGCCGCATCTCGATCAGCTTGACGAGGCCGATTTCGAGCACGTAGCGCGACTGCGTCGCCTCGCGCAGCTTGGATTCGGTCTCGCTGAGCGAGTTGAAAAAGCGGATCAGGTCGGACTCCGAAAAATGATGCGCGTATTTCTGGAGCTCGTCGACCGAGAGAATCGCGGTTTCGAGCAGGTTGTCGCTGCCGTCGGCGACCTTGGCAATCAGCAGATCGCGGAAAAAGGACAGCAGATCGCGGCAGTAGTTGCGCAGGTCGTGGCCGCGCGCGATCAGATCGTCGACGACGTTGAGCGCCTCGACCGGTTTGTTGTGGGCGATCGCCGTGACGATCCGGACGAGCATCTCGGTGCTTGCCAGCCCCAAAGCGTTGGCGACGTCCGGCACCTCGATCCGCTCGCCGGAAAAACTGATGACCTGATCGAAATTCGACTGCGCGTCGCGCATCGAGCCCTCGCCCGAGCGCGCGATCTCGCGCAGCGCTTCGTCGGCGACGTTGATCTTTTCGGCGTCGGCGATCAGTTTGAGCCGCGCGAAGATCTTGTTGAGCGGGATCGTCCGAAACTCGAACTCCTGACACCGCGAGAGGATCGTGATCGGGACCTTGTGGAGCTCGGTCGTCGCCATAATGAACTCGACGTTCGGCGGCGGTTCCTCGAGCGTTTTGAGAAGCGCGTTGAACGACGAGGTCGAGAGCATATGGACCTCGTCGATGATGAAGATCTTGTAGCGGTCGCGGGCCGGCGCGATGTTGATCGACTCGAGAATGATCTCGCGGATGTCATCGACGCCGGTGTGCGAGGCCGCGTCGAATTCGAAGACGTCGATCGAGCGGCTTTCGGCGATCTCCTTGCACGAAGCGCAGGCGTCCGCAGCTTCGGGCGAGCAGGGAACCGGGTTTGGTTTCGCGGTTTTATGGCAGTTCAGGGCTTTCGCGAGCAGGCGGGCGGTCGTCGTCTTGCCGACGCCGCGCGCGCCGGAAAAGAGATAGGCGTGATGGAGCCGGTCGTGCTCGATCGCGTTGCGCAGCGTCTGCGTGATCGCTTCCTGACCGGTCACCTCTTCAAATGTTTGCGGCCGCCATTTGCGGGCGATGACTTGATACGACATATAAAAATGAAGGATTTTTTTTCGAACTTCATTTTAGATTTTTTTCGCCGGAAAGGGAAATATGGGGATTTCGGATTTCGGATTTCGGATTTCGGATTGGTTTCAAGGCGACGGCTGTCCGTTGAAATTGAAACCTTCGAACCAAGACAAATCCGAAATCCGAAATCCGAAATCCGAAATCCAAACGTCTTATTTATCGAGCGAGCGGCTGCCGAGCCAGAGACAGAGCGCGCCGAGCAGGCAGCAGACCGGGCAGACGAGCAGGGCGTATTTGATGACGGCCGGGTTTTGCGCCGAGCCGAGCAAATCGCTGATCTTGCCGATCACGTTCGCGCCGATCAGGTAGGCGGCGATGTTGACGGTGAAGAAATAGATCGCGACGGCGAGGCCGCGCCGGCTGGGGCCGGCGATCTCGGTCGCGTCGGCGGCGGCCGCGCCGAGCCAGCCGAGCCCGGCGAAGAGCAACACGACGCCGCAGCCGATGACGAGCGTCGAATGGTCGGCGAAGTTGTCGGTGAACAGGACGAGCAGCCAGCAGGGAATCGAAACGAGCGACAGGAGCGCGCCGTAGAGCATCCGGCCGCCGCCCGAGCGCCGCCGAAACCAGTCGGCGATGATCCCGCCGAGGAGCGTCGCCGGAATACCGGCGAGCATCGTGACGATTCCCGCCCAGTAGCCGTAAACCGCCGGTTTGATCCCGAACACGCGGTCGAAATAGGTCGGGCCCCAGACCGAGATGTTGTTGGTCGCGAGCCCGAAAAAGCCGTAGCCGAGACAGAGCAGGAGAAAGCTCCGGTTTCCGATCAGCCCGCGCCAGTCGCCGGCGTTTTCTCCCGGTTCGACGGCCGCCGCCGGCGCGGTGCGGGCCGGTTCGCGCATCAGGAAGACGAGCACGGCGAGCAGCAGGCCCGGAAACCCGACGATGAAAAAGGCGTTGCGCCAGCCGTACTGGATGAGCGCGCCGCCGACCAGCGCGGCGAGCCCGGCGCCGATCGCGATGCCCATCGAATAGATGCTCGAAACGGTCGCCCGCCGCGACGGCGCGAAATAATCGGCGAGCAGCGAGATCGCCGCCGGGCCGAGCGTCGCTTCGCCGACGCCGACCATCACGCGGCACGCGAACAGCGTCCAGAAACCGCCGGCGAAACCCGTCAGACCGGAAAAAATGCTCCAGACGGCGAGCCCGACCGCGATCAGCCGCGTTCGCGAGCGGCGGTCGGCAAGCCGGCCGAAGGGAATCCCGAGCAGCGTGTAAAAGATCGCGAACGACGTCGCGCCGAGCAGCGCGAGCTGCGTGTCGGAGAACGCCATCTCGGTCTTGATCGGCCCGAACAGAATATAGATCACCTGCCGGTCGAGGAAGTTGAAAATATAAACGACCATCAGGATCGCGAGCGCGTACCACGCATAAAAGCCGCCGGTTTTTTCTTCAGCCGTGTTCTGCATATTTTTTTTCGTGTCGAAACTTTTGGAAAATTACGAATTATTATAATATTAATAGGCGAAAATAAAAAAGATGAACGTTTGTTTTTTTATTTAACGGAATAGGATATGAGCGACGAGACAAAGAATCAGGACGAACCGAAAGCTTCAATTCCGAACCCGCTCGAGATCTTCGGCGAGATGTATCGCGAAACGCTCAAGCAGTCGGCCGCGCAGTGGGAGGAAACGGCGCGCAGCCCGTTGTTTATGGCGCTGATGGCGAACAACGTCGAACAGACGATGCAGCTTCAGCGACAGATGCAGGAGATGGTCGCGACCGCCGTCAGGGCGCTGAACCTGCCGTCGAAGGAGGATTTTCTGGCCCTCAGTGAGAAGATCGACCGGCTCGCGGCGCAGCTCGCCGCGCTCGACGCCCGGCTCGGCGGCGCGGCGGCCGGCGAAAAGAGCGGCGAAGCGAAGAAACGCAGGAAAGACGGAAAAAAGAAAATGTGATACGGATTTCGGATTTCGGATTTCGGATTGTTCGAAATTTAAACCGCCTGACCGACCGCGGCAATTCCGATAATCGAGGCGGAAATTATTGTTGCACAATCGTTTATTCAGTATGATGTTCGGTTTCAACCAATTGATCGAATTCCAGCGCGAGAGCTTCCGGCTCTGGCAGGAAGCGGCCGACCGCGCGGCGCGCGGGTGGTTTTCGTCGCCGCTTTTTCTCGAATGGAACGCCTATTGGACCGGCCGGAATCTCGATTTTGTCGAATTCTGGCTCGATTACTGGGCGGCCGCCGGTTTCGACCGGACGACGCTTCGCGACAGCTTCCGAAAATTCGCCGGTCTGTCGTCGCTCGGCCCGCGCGTTCTCAACGAAAACGTCAAGCTCGCGCAGGCCGCGGGCCTGCTGCCGAAGACCGCTCAGACGCCAGCCGCGATCGTCCTCGAAAACGAGCATTTCCGGCTCCTGCATTACGAATCCAAAGGCTCGGTGAAAACGCCCGTTCTCGTCGTCAGCTCGCTCGTCGGCAAATACTACATCCTCGACCTGACGCCCGAACGCAGCTACGTCGCACACTTGCTCGAAAACGGCTACGACGTTTTCGTGATCGACTGGACGACCAACGAACAGAGCGAAAAGCTCGGCCTCGCGGATTACGCCGTCCGTTTTCTGACCGGGATCGTCGAAAGAGCGTGCGAGATTTCCGGATCGGACAGGATTTCGCTGCTCGGCTACTCGATGGGCGGTCTGCTGTCGCTGATCTTTACCGCGCTCAGGGGCGAAAGGGTCGCGAATCTGCTGCTCCTGACGACGCCGGTCGATTTCGCCGGGCCGCACGTCATCAACCGCTGGATCGACGAGAAATATTTCGATCTCGACCGCGTGCTCGATCTTTACGGCAACGTCGCGGCCGAAACCGTTTCGTGGAGCCTGCAGATGGTCAAACCCGTGAGCAGCCTGACGCGCGGCGTCAATCTGCTGCAGTATGCCGGCGACCGCGAGGATTTCGCGGCTTTGCTCGCGCTCGAGATCTGGCTCCACGACGCCGCGCCGCTGCCGGCCGCGCTTTTCCGGACGATCATCAAAAAACTCTACCGGCAGAACGCGCTCGTCGAAAAACGTCTGAAAGTCGGCGGCCGGCGGGTCGATCTCTCGAAGATCGCGTGCCCGGTGCTCAACGTCGTCGGCACGCACGATCAGGTCGCCGTCCCGGAAAGCTCGGAAATTCTGCTCGAACTTTTGGGAAGCAGCGATAAACGGACGCTCGCGCTCGAATACGGTCATCTGACGATCGCCGTCGGGCACGGCGCGAAACGCGATTTCTGGAAAAAATCGGTCGAATGGCTCGACGAAAGAAGCTGAACCGCGAAAGGGAATGACGGATATTTTGAAGGTGATGGAGGTGATGAACCGGATCGGCAAACCGCCGGCCTTTTCCTTTACGCCCTCGGAAGTCGTCTACCGCGAAGGCAAAACGCGGCTCCTGCATTATCTGCCGAAGACCGCGGAAACCGCGCCGGTGCCGGTCTTTCTCGTCCCGTCGCTGATCAATAAATACTACATCCTCGACCTTTTGCCGACGAAAAGCTACGTCGAATTTCTCGTCAATCGCGGCTTTTCCGTCTATCTGATCGACTGGGGCGTGCCCGACGACGACGACCGCGCGGTCGGCCTCGACACTTACGTCGGCGATTATCTGAAAAACTCGATCCGTGTCGTCCGCAAACGCGAGAACGTCAAAAAAGTCTCGCTGATCGGCTACTGTATGGGCGGCACGATGGCCCTGATGTATGCCGCGCTTTATCCGAAAACCGTCGAAAATCTGATCCTGCTCGCGACGCCGGTCGATTTTCACAACGACTCGCTGCTCAGCCTCTGGGCCGCCGAAAAATATTTCGACGTCGACAAAATGGTCGACGTTTACGGCAACATCCCGGTCAGCGTGATGCAGAGCGCGTTTCAGCTGCTCAAGCCGGTCAAGACCTTCACGCGTTACGCCGATCTCTACGAAAACGCCGAAAACGAGGCCTTCGTCGAAACGTTTCTGGCCTTCGACTACTGGGCCAACGACCAGATCCCGGTCGCCGGCGAGACGTTCCGCAAGTTCGTCAGGGACACTTTTCAGCGGAATCTGCTGATCCGAAACGAGATGACGCTCGGCGGCGAGCTGATCGATTTGAGAAGGATCAAAGCGCCGGTCCTCAACGTCATCGCCGAGCACGACAACATCGTCCCGCCGGCCTCGGCCGAGGCTCTGATGCCGCAGATTTCGAGCCGCGAGGCCGAGATCCTCAAGGTCAGGGGCGGCCATCACGGCATCACGATCGGCACGAGCGCGCAGCGGATCGTCTGGGGCCGAACGGCTGACTGGATGATCGAAAAGAGTTCTTAACGCGAAGGCGTGTTTTTAACGCGAAGGCGCGAAGGCGCGAAGCCGCAAAGATTGTTCGGGCTCGGGTTGATCGTCAGCGATCGCCCCGCTGACCCCGTCAAATAATCCCTTTGCGCCTTCGCGCCTTTGCGCCTTCGCGTTGAACTCCTACTTCTCGCCCAGAAACTTGAGCACTTCCCGGTTGAAATCGCCCGCTTTTTCGAACTGCGGGACGTGGCCGCAGTTGTCGAAGACGACGAGCCGCGAGCCGGCGATGCCCTTGTTGAAGGTTTCGCCGTCGGCGAGCGGGAGCAGTCCGTCCTGGCGGCCCCAGATGATCAGCGTCGGCTTTTTGATCTCGGCGAGCCGGTCGCTGACGAAGTCTTCCTTGCGGCGGATCGATTCGATGAGGCTGTTGATCGTGTAGCCGTCGCCGATCGCGATCCGCTGCGTGAGCGACAGATCGACGAGCGCTTCGTTGTTCTGGAGCGCCGGGGTCGCGAAGATTCGTTTGAGATTGGCGCGGATTTCGTCGCGCGTCGAATTGTTGAGCGCGTAGGCGTCGTCGGGGTTGAATTTCGCGGGCAGGATGCCGGCGGCGTCGGCGAGGACGAGCTTTTCGACGCGGTTCGGATATTTGACGGCGGCGAGCGCGGCGATCCAGCCGCCCATCGAGTTGCCGACGAGCGACGCCTTTTCGATCTTGAGCTCCGCCATAAACTTGTCGAGAAAATCGACGTAGGTGCCGACACGGTATTTCAGCAGCGGCTTGTCGGATTTGCCGAAACCGATCTGATCCGGCGCGTAGACGTGATACTCGGCGGCGAGCGCGACGATGTTCGACGCGCCCGGCATCAGCTGCCAGCTGTCGGCGTTCGAGCCGAGCCCGTGGAGCAGGATGACGGTCGGTTTGGCCGGGTCGCCGGCTTCGAGATAACGGATCTTCGCGCCGAAGACCGTGACGGTCTTTTCCTGCGGCGCGGCCTGCGCGAAAACGCCCGCGGCCGTCAACGCGAAAAGAAGGGATAAAAAGATCAAAGCTCGCATTATGTTTGATTTATTCAGGTTCATCATTTTCAAAATCCTCGTTCGCCGGGCCTCGGCCGAATTCGCGAAACCGACGGTTTTTCTATTTTAGCGACAATTGCCGATTGAAAAAAGACCGGCCCCGACCGCCGCCGATTTCTTTCGAACATCCTTTGCTGTCGCTCCGCGTCTCCGCGCCTCTGCGCCTTTGCGGGAAGACTCAGGCTACGCCTTGAAGCTCTTCGCAGTGAACCTAAGGTTGTAACGCAGAGGCGCAGAGGCGCAGAGGCGCGGAGTATGGCTTAGAATTATCAAATCAAAGACCGTTTCGTCGATATTAAATGCTTTGACGGCGATGACGAAAGCTCTGCGAGCACTCGCATATGTTTTGCGACCGCTCGCATATGCTTTGCGACCACCCGCATATGCTCGGCGAGCACTCGCATATGCTTTGCGAGCACTCGCATATACTTTGCGAGCACTCGCATATGCTTTGCGACCGCTCGCCAATGCTTTGCGAGCACTCGCTAAAGCCTGACACGATAAAAAATCCGAAATCCGAAATCCGAAATCCGAAATCGCCCTCAGGCGTACAGCCCGGCGATGACGTCGGCGAAATGATCGGCGACGACGCGGCGTTTGAGCTTGAGCGTCGGCGTGATCTCGTCCTCTTCGAGCGAGAAATCGCGCTCGAGGATGATATATTTCTTGATCTGTTCGGACGACGAAAGCCGCGCGTTGGCTTTTTCGACGGCGCTTTTGACGATTTCGCCGAGCGCCGGGTTCCGCGTCAGCCCGGCGAAACTCTCGAACGCTATATTATTGGCGCGGGCGAACATCTCGGCTTCGAGCGGGTTGAGCGTGACGAGCGCGACGCAGTAGCTTTTGCCGTCGCCGGAGAGAAAACACTGGCTGATCAGATGATTTTCCTTAACGAGATTCTCGACGACCGCCGGCGCGACGTTCTTGCCGGACGAAAGGACGATGATCTCTTTTTTGCGGCCGGTGATCTTTAAAAAACCGTCGTCGTCGAGCGCGCCGAGGTCGCCCGTCTTGAGCCAGCCGTCGGCGTCGAACATCTCGGCGGTTTTTTCCGGTTCCTTGTAATAGCCCGAAAACATCATCGGGCTTTTGACGAGAATCTCGCCGTCGGGCGCGATCCGGACGTCGCACATCGGCATCGGCCGGCCGACCGTCCCGAATTTGAGATGCTCGGCCGTGTTGAAGGCGACGCAGATATTCTCGGTCAGCCCGTAGGCCTGCAGAATGGGAAGCTGCGCGTCGACGAAAAACTGCGCGATCTCGTTCGGGAGCGGCGCGCCGCCCGACGTCAAAAGCCGCATCGCGCCGCCGAACGCATCCCTGACGGTCTGCGGCGACACCCGATCCGTCCCGTTTTCGGCGACGATCTTCGCGTGGATCTTCTCGAAAAAGCGCGGCAGCGACGCGAAAACCGTCGGTTTGACTTCGAGCATATACTGGTAAAGCCGCGCCAGATCGTCGACGAAATGCGCCGCCGTGCCGTTGTATAAACGATTGTAAATGCCCGAGATGCGCTCGGCGACGTGACAGCCCGGCAGATACGAGAACGAGACGTCGTCGTCGAAGATCGGCACGCTCTGCCGCAGCGATTCGACCGAATAGAGAATGTAATTATGCGAGAGCATCGCGCCCTTCGGATGGCCGGTCGTGCCGGACGTGTAGACCATAATCGCCGTCTCTTCGGGCGCGGCGTTAAAGCCGGTTTCCTCGACGCGCGGCAGATATTCGTCGCGGCGGGCGCGGCCGAACGCCAGAAATTCCGCGTAACCGGTCACCGGAATCTGCCGGACGTCGACGAGCGGGCCGTTTTCTTCGGCGACGAGCTCGACCGAATCCCCGGCGGTTTCCTCAAGCACGACGATTTCCTTTAATTTGGGAAAAGCCGCGCTCGTGTCGGTGACTTTTTCGAATTGTCGGACGGTGTCGACGAACAAAAACTCGGCGTCGGAATGGTTGATGATGTAGGCGCACTGGTCGGTCGAATTGGTCGGGTAGATGCCGACGCCGACGCCGCCGGCGGCGATCGCGCCGATGTCGGCGATCGTCCATTCGGGAATGTTGCCGGCGAGGATCGCGACGCTCGCGCCGCGCGTCAGTCCTTTGGCGAGCAGCGCGCAGGCGAAATCGTGCGCCTCGCCCTCGAATTCGGCCCACGTCCGGGCCTCCCAGCCGCCGTCTGAGCTGCGGGTGTAGAAAACGTTCCGGTCGCGGTATTTCGCGGTCTGCGCGCGAAATAAACTATAGATATTTCGGTACTTCATCAGAGTCTGTTCCGCCAGTTTCTTTTTTCGAACTTACGAATATTGTCGAGCGCTTTGAGCCGTTCGAGATAAACGGCCAGATGTTTGAGCTCGTCGTCTTCGCGGTCGCCCAAAAACGGCTCGACGCGCACCAGATTGCCGTAGGCGGTGCGCCATTTCTCGGGGCTGTCGTCGACGACGACGACCGCTTTCAGATCGTAGCCGCGCCGTCGGATCTTCCACATCTTCTTCTCGAAATACTGTTCCCGCAAATCCGGGTCGAAACAGATCGTACAGCGTTCGCGGGCCCATAAAAACGCGGGCCGTCGATGCGCCGGAAAGATGTTCGCGGTGATCCGGATCGCGTAGACCAACGTCGAGGAAGTCCAGACGGCGACCTCGAAATTTTCAAAACAAAATTCCAGAAACTCGTCGAGAAACGGCCGCCGGTAAACGAAATACGGGCCGATCATAAAGTCCGGCTCGCCGCCGAGCGGTTCTTCCGCCGCGTGGATCAGCGTCTCGTCGAGATCGAGAATCAGAAGTTTTCTTTGCGTCGGCGTCATCACCGTGATGATGCGCAAAAACACGCTTCAAAGCAAGCCGGGTTTTTGAGTTTCGGAAGTTCGGGAGGTTTGGGAAGTTTGGGAAGTTCGGAGAATTTCCCTCGAACTTCCGAAATTTTCTCGATGCGCGACGCGGCGACCGGCTGACCGTCTGCCACGGATGAATCCCAAACTTCCCAAACTTCCCAAACTTCCCAAACTGCCCAAACTAATTAATACCGCAGGATCATCGCCGCCATATTGACGCCGCCGCCGGAGGCGCAGAGGACGACGAGGTCGCCGCGCCTGAGCTTGCCGGACTCGATCGCGTCGTGCAGCACCATCGGGATGCAGGCCGAGCCCGTGTAGCCCCATTTGCCCATAATCGTGTGCGTCTTTTCCATCGGCTGGCCGAGCGTCGCCATCACGTCCCGGATCGTCGCGAGATTGACCTGGGTCCACAGAAACAGATCGATGTCGTCGACCGTCAGGCTTTCGCGCGCGAGCAGCTCGCCGACGATCTGCGGCCAGCCCACGCAGTTGATCTCGGGCGGCGTCCGCTTGACGAACCGGACCTTGTTGAAATAGCCTTCTTCGAGCACTTCCGGCGTCACCGGCATCTTCGTGCCGCCGGCGAAAATTCCGAGAAAATCGTGATATTCGCCCATCGCGCGCAATTTCGACGCGAGCATTCCGTGGTCGCCCGATTCGTCGGCCTGCAGTAGGATCGCGCCCGCGCCGTCGGCGAAGATTGTCGCCGTCTTCTTTTCGGTCCAGTCGAGATATTTGGTCATCGCGTAGACGCCGAGGACGAGCACGTTTTTGTAATGCGGGTCGGCGATGATGTATTTATAAGCCGTGTCGAGCGCGGTCACGAAACCGGCGCAGGCGCAGTTGGTGTCGAACGTGCCGGCGTTGACCGCGCCGATCCGGTGCTGGACGACGACCGACGTGCCGGGCGAGAGATACTCGGGCGTGTCGGACGCGAGAATGATCAGATCGATCTCGGCGGCCGCGATCCCGGCGTTTTTCAAGGCGTTTTCGGCGGCGCGCGTCGCGATGTCGGCGGCGCTCTCGTCGGCGGCGAGGACGTGGCGCTCGTAGATGCCGAGGTTCGTTTCGACGAATTCGTTGATGCTCTCGCCGAGCATCGCGCTCAGCTCGTCGTTGGTTAAGATTTTGTCCGGAACCGAGACGCCGGTTCCGATGATTCTTGCGTTTCTCATAAAAAATGGTTCGCGGTCGGCGGTTCGTCGCCCGTTGTCGGAGCGCCCGATCCTTTACGCGCCGCGAACGAAGCGTGAAATGATCTCGTTGAATTGTTCGGCCTGTTCGACGAAGAACAGATGGCTGCCGTGATCGATGATTTCGAGCCGCGCGCGGGGCAGTTTGGCGGCGAGATTGAGCGAATTCTCGATCGGCACGACGCGGTCGTCGCGACCCGTCACGACGAGCGTTGCGGTGTCGATATTTTCGAGCCGCGCGTTCGTGTCGAACAAAAAGGCGGCCTGAATCTGCGCCAGATAGACGGCGTCGTGGACCTCGTTTTCCTCGCGCAGGCGGCAGACCCGTTCGACTTCGTCGGGGTGCTCGGCGTTGAACCGGTCGGTAAAGGCCGGGCCGATGTGTTTCCGGATCCGTTCGCCGACCGTCAGCGACGGATCGGGGACGAACGCCTGCAGGATCTCGGGCGCCGGTTTGACGTGGCCCGGTCCGCCGGCGCTCGTGCAGCAGAGGACGAGCTTTTCGACTCTTTCCCGGTATTTGAGCGCGAATTCCTGCGCCACGAAACCGCCGAAGCTCGCGCCGGCGACGACCGCTTTTTCGATGCCGTGCTCGTCCAGAATCTGTTTGACGTCGTCGACGAACGAGGCCATCGTAAGATCGGCCAGATCCTCGAGCCGCGCGACACGCGAACGGCCGATCCCGCGCGGGTCGAACGTGACGACCCGGAAATCGCCGGCGAGGCCCGCGATCTGCCGGAACCAGATCCACGCGCCCGAAGCGAAGCCGGGAATTAAGACGATCGGCGTGCCGTCGCCGTGAGTTTCGGAAAAGAGCTTCATATAATCCAAAGTTGAGGAAGTTCGGGAAGTTTTGGAAGTTGAGGAAATAATCTTAAAACTTCCAAAACTTCCCATACTTCCTAAACTAATTAGTAGCGTGGTATTTGACCATCCGCCATTGATAATAGCCGGTCAAATCCTTCGAGTTGATGTGTCCGTAGGGCACCGCGCCGAAGACGACTTCGCCGTTCTGGCCGGGAACGCGCGACGTGTATTGCCCGTAGACGATGTCGCCGTAGCCGATGACCTCGTCGACGGTCGACCAGATCGAATAGGTATAGGTTCCCTCGTAATGGCTGCTCGCGTTCATATTCGTCAGGATGTTCGAGACGCCGAGCAGCAGTCCGAAATACAAATAGCCGGGATAGAGCCCGTTGGTGTTGGCGCAGGTCGGCGTCGAGCCGCCGGTCTGGTAGCACGAAACGAGTCCCTGATTCGCGCCGGCGATGCCGACGAACGTGTCGACGCTCGACGTCAGCGGCGAGCCGAGATTGTAGCTGCCGCCGTTGGCGAGATCGCTCGCCGTCCCGCCGAGGATCGCCTTGCGCGCGAGCGTGACGCCCATCGAATGCGTGACGATGTCGACCTTGGTCGCGCCGGTGTAGGCCTTGACGGCCTGGATGAAGGCGCGGATTTTTTGGAGATTCGGCTTCGAATGATACTGGTTGGCCGAGAGCAGCGGGTTCGCGTCGCCCCACGTCGTCGCGTAGATTTCCGACGTTTTATAGCCCTGCGACAGAAAATAGTTGATCGAGGCGTTCCAGCCCGTTAAGCCCGGTCCGCTGCCGAGCGCGGCGTCGGAATTTCCGTGAATGAAAATGACCGGCTGGTTGACGACCGTGTCGCCGGCATTGGCCTTGCCGCCGTAGCTGTTTCCGCCGTAATTGAAGTTATAGCCGCCGTAACCGTTGGCGTTGAGCCACGTCTGGAAATGGGAGGTCAGCTGCGCCGAAGCGCCGCCGGCGCACAGAAGCACCAGTAAAACCGCTAAAAGTCCGTTTTTCATAATCGATCTCCTGTAGATGGAAAAAAGGCTCCCGTTCGTGGAAAAACGGGAGCCGGCCGAAAGTTAGAATCCGAGTTTGAACGCGAACTGGATGACGCGCGGTCCCGACGACGCCCGCTCGATGCGGCCGAAGTTGGCGCCGGCGATGTTGTTGTTCGGGTTGGCGTAGTTCACCCAGTTGAAGATGTTGAAGAACTCGGCGCGAAACTCGCCGCGGATCTTCTCGGTGAACGGGATGAATTTGATGAACGAAACGTCGACGTTTTTCTGGCCCGGGCCGGTCAGCAGGTTGCGGGTCGTATTGCCGTACGGGTTGTTGGGATCGAACGTCGCCGCGCCGGGCCGCGAGAGCACGAAGGCCGACGTGTTGAAATACTGGCTCAGACGGTTCGAAACGTCGCCGGTCGTGTAGTAGCTGGTGCCGGTAAACGCCGGGTTGGCGTTGGCGCGGCTGATGATCGACGTGTCGTTGGAATCGACGACCGAGAACGGCAGACCGCTCTGGAAGACGGCGACGCCGGCGATTTCCCAGTTGTTGAGCAGCCATTTCGCGCCGTTCGATTTGCCGACCAGATCCGGCACGTCGTAGACGCCGCTGACGACGAAGCGCTGCTCGCGGTTGAAGTCCGAGCGGCCGCGGTTCGTCCGCCAGTCATACTGGTCGCCCGGCACGTTGCCGAGCTCGTTGAGCGCGGTGCCCGAATAGTAGTCGATCGATTTGCCGTAGGTGTAGGACGCGAGAAACTGCATCCCGTTCGCGAACCGGCGGGTCAGCGACATCTGGAGCGAATTGTAGTTCGAGAGCGACGTCGTCTGGACCTGCTGGATGCCGCCGGTCACGTTCTTGTTGGCCGAAATGACCGTGCTCGGTCCGAGCGGGTTGGTGAACGTGTTGGTCGTCCGGTCGTAGCGCGGCTGGTTGAGCGTGATGATCTGGAGCAGATGCGTGCCGCGGTTGCCGACGTAGCCGACGTCGAACAGGTAATTCTTGAAGAACTGCCACTGGAACCCGAAGTTATACTGCTGGACGTAGGGCGTCGACAGTTTGGGATCGACGAAGACGCCGCTGACGGCCGCGCCGGTCGAGGTCGGGATCGCGCCGTTGAGCGGGAACGACGACGGCGTCGGAACCGGGAAGAACGGGTTCGAGAACGGCCGCAGGCCGGTGAAGACGATCGGCGAAACGACCGACACCGGGAGCGTGAAATACGGGTAGTTGAAGAGCTGCGTGTTGGCGAACCGCGTCGAGATGCGGTCGTAGTAGATGCCGTAGCCGCCGCGGACGACGAGGTTCAGCTTCTCGTCGAGCAGGTATGAAAAACCGATGCGCGGCGCGAAGTTGTTCTTATCGACCGGGACGAGCGTTTTCGTGACGGTCGGGACGCCGGCGATCTGGCCGCCGTCGGCCTGGACGATGCCGTTCGGCGGAAGCGCCGGCGCGGCGGTCGTGCCGATCCGAAGCTGTTCCGGAAGCAGGTTGACGAGCCGGCCCTTGACGTCGACCGGCAGACCGTAGAAATCGTAGCGGAGACCGAAATTGAAGGTCAGCCGGCTGTTGACGCGCCAGTCGTCCTGGACAAAGCCGTTGGCGTCCGAGACGCGGAACGAGCGGTCGAACGTGCCCGACCCGATCAGCGAAAGACCGTTGGTCAGCGTCGCGAACGAAAGGCTGCCGCCGGTCAGAAAGTCCTTGAAGCTCGCAAACAGAAGCTGGCCGCGCGAAAAGGCGTTGAAATAGAATTTGACCGTCGATTTGCGGTATTCGCCGCCGAACCGCAGCCGGTGATTGCCGACCGTCCACGAAAGCGTGTCGCCGAAGGTATAGCCGTTGATCCGCGACGACTGGTCGGCGAGCGTCGAACCGCCGAAGAAAAAGGCCGAATCGGCACCGAGCACACGGATCGTCGGCGCGCCCGCGAACTGGCCGGCGAGCGGGTTCGTGATGCCGAGCGAAGCCGCCGTGAACGGCTCTTCGGGCGTGCTCGTCACGCGCAGGCGGTTAAAGCCGAATTTCGCCTGGTTGACGATGTTCGACGAGATGATGTAGGTGTCGGTGATCGAGTAGAGCTTCTGCTTGATCGTCAGGTCGCCGCCGAAGCCGATCAGCTGGCGTTCGCCGTTGCCGAGGCCGGCGAAGTTGTAGTTGGCCTGAAACGTCGGGTTGTCGGCGACGAAGAATTTGGCCGACAGATTATGCTTGTCGTTGAAGATGAAATCGCCGTTGAGGTTGAACTGGTTTTCGCGAAAGCGCGAGATGCCCGACTGCGGGACCGTCACGGTCGCGAGCGGGTTGGGCGCGCTCGCGACGCCCGACGACGGAATCGCGAAGCCGCCGCTCGCGAGCCGCGCGTTGAGAATATTGACGGCGACCGGGCTGATGTTGGCGACCGGGATGCCGAAGGTCGCGGAAAGCCCGGCGGCGGTCCGGTTCGAATCGGTCAGACCGGCCGGAACGATCGGCGACGTCAGGCTGTTGGTCAGCGAGACGCCGTTGCGCTCGCGCGTGCCCTGATACGAACCGAAAAAGAAGACGCGGTCCTTGACGACGCGGCCGCCGAGCGTCGCGCCGTACTGGTTGCGGGTCGCGACCGGCCGCTGGAGGCCGCGCGCCTTGATGAACGGCTCGTTGGCGTTGAGCGCTTTGTTGCGCAGGAAATAATAGACGTTGCCGTGCAGATCGTTCGAGCCCGAGCGCGTCACGGCCTCGACGTTGCCGCCGGCGTTGCGGCCGTTCGAGGCGTCGTAAAGGGAAGTCTGGACGATGAATTCCTGAAGGCTGTCGGTCGCCGGGACGGCGATGTTCGGCGTCGAGTTGGTGCCGATCGAGTTGGCGTCGACGCCGTTGATGCGGACGCTGTTCGAGGTCGTGCGCTGGCCGTTGACCGAGATCGTCGCGTCGCCGCGGCCGAGCTCGGTGCTGTTCGAGAGCGAGCTCTGCGCGCCCGGCGAGAGCGTCAGCAGCTGCTGGAAGTTGCGCGTCGGCAGCGGGATCTGGCGGAGCGTTTCGCCCGTCACGACGCGGCCCGTCTGCGACGTTTCGACCTGCGCGAGCGGCGCTTCGACCGTCACCACGTCGCCGATGTCGCCGACCGAAACCTGGACGTCGAAGGTCGTGGTCTGCGTGATGTTGACGGCGACTTCGGCTTTATAGGTTTTAAAGCCGGCGGCCGTCACCTCGACGGCGTACCGCGCCGGCGGCAGCAGCTGAAAAGAATAAACGCCGTCTCCGGACGTCGTCACCGAGCGACTCAAATTGGTCTCGAGACTGGTGACCTTGACGGTCGCGCCCGAAACGACCGCGCCGTTCTGGTCGGTCACGGTCCCGCTGATCTGCCCGGTCGTGCCCTGACCGAACAAATTGGTAAGACCAAATAATAACAACACAACTCCGATAAATAATCCCTGACGAATCATCTGAACCTCCGAAAAAAGAAAAGATCTTAAATAAAAACGAACGTACGTTTTTGTTTATTGAATAATTAAAAAGAAACGAACCGCGTTTCTTAATCTCCGATAGCCGATTTGTTTAATACGCCGAAGCAGAAAATATCGGTCAGCGCGACGATCGCCTGCTCGTCGCTGAGCCCGAAATGCGAATTCCCGCCGAACAGTTTTTCGACCAGAAAGTAATTGAACAACTGCATATAAACCGCCGTGTAGGCGACCGCCGGATCGATGCCGTCGCGGATCAGGCCGCCCGCCTTGGCCGTGTTGAACTCGTTGGCGAACCGCACGCGCAGCTTCGCGCTCAGGCCGTCGAACATCAGCCGAAAATGCCGGTTGTCAAATTCCAGAACGTCGATGTACATCAGCAGCCAGAAATCCTGATGCTGGTCGACCATATCCTTGAGCAGACGGCCGAGCTTGAGCAGGCCTTCGGGCGCGAGCGGTTTTTCGATCTCGCCGTAGACGTGCTTCAGGCGGCTGTTGATGACCTGCAGATAATTGCCGATGATCGACTCGAAAATCTGCTCCTTGGTCTCGTAATAATTGTATAAATTACCGATCGAAACATCCGCCGTTTTCGCGATGTCGCGCATCGACGTCGCGTGAAAGCCCTGTTTGATAAAAAGCTCCTTAGCGGCTGATTCGATGACCGATTTCTTTTCGGCGATGACTTCCTGGCTAAGTTTGGGCATAAAGCGAACGAATGTTCATTTTTTTATAATACAACTTTTCGAATCTGTCAATCAAAATTCTTAAAATAGGGCCAAAAGCTGAAAAAGGCCGGGATTTTTCCCGGCCTTTGATAAATTGGGCGGCTTCAGACTTAACCGCAACACAGACTGAAATCGCTGCCGTTGCTTCCTTCCGGATCTAGCGGGGTTCACGACTCAAATCTTGTGCGGAGCCTGAAGCCATATTGATTTCGGATTTCGGATTTCGGATTTCGGATTTAATAATTAACAATCCGCAATCCGCAATCCGCAATCCGCAATCGAAATGGCGGAAAGAGTGGGATTCGAACCCACGGAGCCCTTTTGAGGCTCACAGCATTTCCAGTGCTGCCAGTTCAACCACTCCTGCATCTTTCCGCGAAACCTGTATTTTCAAAGAAAAGCGGATTTCAATCCGAAATCCGCAATCGTAAATCCAAAATCTTGATGGCGGAGAGGGTGGGATTCGAACCCACGGTGCCCGTTAAGGCACAACAATTTTCGAGACTGCCCGATTCAACCACTCTCGCACCTCTCCGCACGAGCAATTTACAATTCTAATGAAAAGGGACGAAAAATTTCAAGTCGGCAGATCAATATTTTTTTGCGACCGCTGAATTTCGCGCCGCCGGCGGAAAAAATCCTGCATCAGCCGGCGGCATTCTTCGGCCAATATCCCGCCGGCGATCTCGATCCGGTGATTCAGCACGTCGCCGTCGCAGATCCGGAAAACGGTTTCGACCGCCCCGAACCGCTCGTCGGGCGCGCCGTAGACCAATCGTTCGACCCGCGCGTGGACGAGCGCCCCGGCGCACATCGCGCACGGCTCGAGCGTGACGTACAGCGTGGTGTCCTCGAGGCGCCAGAGGCCGCGCGCCTTCGCAGCATCGCGCATCGTCACGATCTCCGCGTGGGCGGTGGGGTCCGCGTTCAGCTCGCGAAGGTTGTGGCCCTTCGCCAAGAGCGTCTCGTGGGGGCCAACGAGCACGGCGCCGACGGGCACCTCGCCAAGCGCGGCCGCGCGGTCCGCCTCTTCGAGCGCCACGCGCATCCATCG
Source organism: Acidobacteriota bacterium (assembly GCA_018269075.1). Lineage (GTDB taxonomy): Bacteria > Acidobacteriota > Blastocatellia > Pyrinomonadales > Pyrinomonadaceae > JAFDVJ01. Next base: position 1,500 of record JAFDVJ010000108.1, on the reverse strand, counting down.
CTCGTCGGTTTCGTCGCTCATCGCCCGCCCATCCTAGCGTGCCAAGAGATGCGATCGTTAGGCGCGGACCGGAAGGCGCGTCGACATCGACATACGCGCGGTCTAGACCTTCTTCATGGTCGCTACGAGCGCCTCCTCCACGCCGCGCAATCACACGGGTATCGAAGGCCTCGATGACATCCTTGGCGGAGGACTTCCCGCCAACCGCATGTACCTCGTCAAGGGCGAGCCCGGTGTGGGGAAGACGACCCTCGCGCTGCAGTTCCTGATGAGCGGCGCGAAGGAGGGCGAACGCGTCCTGTACGTCACGCTCTCCGAGACCGAGGCCGAGATTCGGCAGGTCGCTTCGTCGCACGGCTGGTCTCTCGATGGGCTCCACATGTACGAGCTCTCGAGCGCAGAGCAGACGTTGCGTCTCCACGAGGAGAACACGCTGTACGCGCCTGCGGACGTCGAGCTGCGCGAGGTGGTGCGCGTGCTCCTCGACGAGGTCGATCGCGTCAAGCCGTCGCGCGTCGTCTTCGACTCGCTCTCCGAGATCCGCATGCTCGCGCAGGCGCCGATGCGTTACCGGCGTCAGCTGCTCTCGCTGAAGCAACACTTCGCCGGGCGCGCTTGCACCGTGCTGCTCCTCGACGACCGCACGGGGGAAGATCCCGACCTCCAAGTCGAGAGCCTCGTCCACGGTGTCGTCCTTCTCCAACAGACGCCCATGGGATACGGCGCCGATCGCCGACGGTTGCGCATCGCCAAGCTCCGTGGCTCCCCTTTTCGCAGCGGGTTTCACGACTACGTCGTGAAGACCGGTGGCATCGACGTGTTTCCGCGCCTCATCGCTGCGGAGCACCGCACCGAGCTCCTCACCGAGCCGTTGCCGAGCGGCAACCCGCATCTCGACGCCATGCTCGGGGGCGGCGTCGCCCGGTCCACCGCCACGTTGCTCATGGGCCCTGCGGGCAGCGGCAAGAGCGCGCTCACGACGCAGTTCGGATGTGCGGCGGCTGCTCGAGGCGAACGCGTGAGCATGTTCCTCTTCGAGGAACGCATCGGCACGTTGCGACGCCGTGCTCAAGAGCTGGGCATGCCGCTCGACCGCGAGATGGAGCGTGGAGCGATCCGCGTCCATCAGATCGATCCCGCCGAGCTCGCGCCCGACGAGTTCTCGCACATGGTGCGCGCCGAGGTCGAGAAACACGACGCGAAGGTGATCGTCATCGACAGCATCAACGGGTACTTCACGGCGATGCCCGAGGCGCGGCACCTCACGCTGCAGCTCCACGAGCTCCTCGGCTTTCTCGCCGAACGCGGCGTCGCGACGCTCCTCACGGTGGCCCAGACCGGGCTCATCGGGTCGGCGATGAGCGCGCCCGTCGATATCAGCTACCTCGCCGACACCATCGTCTTGCTTCGGTACTTCGAGATGGATGGGCGCGTCCGCAAGGCGCTGTCCGTCGTGAAGAAGCGCTCCGGTTTCCACGAGGACACCATTCGCGCGCTCGA
>JAFDVJ010000107.1:33365-48900 GCA_018269075.1 Acidobacteriota bacterium | reverse complement strand
CGTTTCGCCGACGCAGACGATCGCCGTCAGACCGGCGGCGATCGCGGCCTTCGTTTTTTTATTGACCGATCCGTCGGTTTCGCCGTAAAACTGGCGGCGTTCGGAATGACCGATGATGACGTGCGAACAGCCGACGTCTTTGAGCATTTCAGCCGAAACCTCGCCGGTGTTCGCCGATTGTTTGGCTTCGGGCGCGCAGTTCTGGCCCGCTACTTTGACGTTCGAGCCTTCGAGCCGGTCGGCCAGCGTTTTGAGATGCACGAAGACCGGTGCGATCACCACTTCGCAGTGATTGGCGTTGGCGACGAGCGGCTTTAAGGCGAGCGCCGTCTCGACCGCTTCGGCGTGCATTTTGTACATTTTCCAGTTTCCGGCAATGACGGGTTTTCTCATAGCGTTCAGTCCAAAAGAGTTATTTTACCACAGCCGCGCGCCGGGTTTGAAGCGCGGGCAGGCGGTTAGCTGAAAATTATCGGATATTAATAACTTTTACGGAACGCGGCGGACTGGAGCGCTGGCCGTCCCGGTTGCCATGAGCGCGACAGCGCGAACGAACGTCGCGCCTGCCGTGACGGCGAAAGCGGGTGAAACGGCGGTGCGTTTTGCAAACGCAGTGCAGGCAGGGCCGCCTGAACTACGGATTGCGGCCGCCGATCGTAGTGCAGGCGGCCCTGCCTGCACTGAGCGCGACAGCGCGAACGAACGTTTCATTTTCAGTGACGTCGTCAGCCGGTGAAGCGTTTGAGACCGCTCGCGCGGCGTTGGCAAAAGGGAACGGCCAGCGCTCCAGTCCGCTTTCGCGTCTTCGGCAGCTTTATTTTTTCTTTTTCCGGCTTTCCTTCGGCGGCGTGCCGGTGCCGCCGTCGCCGGGTTTGTTTTCGTCGGTTTTCGGCGCTTCGTCCGCCGCGCCGATGCCGGTGCGGTTGACGAGGTTCATCTTGAAATCGTCGAAGGCGCTTTTGACCATCGAATCGTAGATCAGATCGCGGTCGGCGTTCAGGACCTCCGCGAAATTCTTTTTCGGGTCGTATTCGTCGTTCGACACCGTATCATAAGTAATCGTCGAAGCCGGTTCCGATTCGAGCTGAAAACCGTAAACGGCCGAGCGGTTCGGGATCCGGACGGCGAAATCCCAGTCGAAAACAATGCCGGGGTAATATATCCGGTCGTTTTCCGGCACGTTTTCCTGACGCATATCGTAATAGATCGATCCCGGCCCGATCGTGTATTTGACCTCGAAAACGCCGCATTCCTGGCCGCATTCGGTCGTAATTTCGAGAATGTCGTCCGGAATGATGTAGCGGAAGGAATCGGCGACGACGCCCGCGAGGGTCTTTTCACGCTCTCTGATCTTATCGTCGGCGAACGAATTCCCGACCCCGATCAGATTTTTGACCTCGAAATCCTTTTTCATCGTTTCGACGAGGTCAGCCGGGAGATTGTTATGTCTATCAAAGCTGATCAATACGCGGTAGTTCTGCGTTTCGCGCGCGTATTTCAGAAGCTGCCCGATCGCCTCGACCGCCTGCCGGTCGGCGCCGGCCTTGTGAACCGCGTAATATTTTCGTTCGGCATCGTCATAGAGCCGCTGCAAATTCGTTTGCGCCTCGTCGCGATGACGGCCGGCGGGATGCGTTTCGAGATATTTGCGATAACCGGCGGCGCGATCGACCGCCTGCGCCGTCGCAAAACTCTTCTGGTCGTCGAAATATTCGTTGAGACGCAGAAAACCGAACATCGCCGCCGCCGCCAGCAAAACGGCCGCCGTTCCCGAAATAATCCAGTTTTTGACGTTATCGGACGCGGCGCGGCCGGTTCTGACGGAATCGGCCGAAAGTCCGCGAAAATCGTCGTTCCCGTCGAGGTAAACGAAATCGTTGCGGGCGTTCGCTTCGATAAATAGCTTGCGAAGATGATTGATCTCGTCGGCCATCTCCTCGGCGCGGTCGATGTTCGGGACGGCGAATGATTTCTTCCCGTTTTCGAGCGTCAGCGTGACGCTCGTACCGCGGTAGACGCGCTCGCGGTAATTGTTGACCGTGTCGACGCTGACGAGCTGTTCGAGATTCCAGCCGCGCAGCCCGCCCGTTTCCGTTTCGATCACGTAAACCGGCGTCACGAGCAGCCGGCAGCCGAACGCCGCCCGCATTCGCCGGACGATCATTAAAAGATTGTAAAACAACAAAAGCCCGGCACCGACCGTGACCGCGCCGAGCAGAATCAGCGCCGCACGGCCCCAAAGATAATCGTTCGCCAGAAAAAACAGCAGGACAAGCCAAATCAAACCGAGCGCCCCCAGCAGCCACGCGAGCGTCGAAGGCGGAGACTCGACCGCCACGCCCGGCAATTCCCCCTTCGCGCGTTTTTGAAGATTATCGCGCACCGCCGGAGGCAGCTCCGAATATTCGAGGCGAAAAGGCGGATTTGTATGGTTTCGTAATCGGGGTTCCATAAAATATCTCAAACATACAGGGGGCGACGGAAAATCAGAGTTTCCGGGAAATGCAGCCAATTCAGCGGGTCACGGTTTTTGTCCGGCGATTTTTAACAGTTCGACAATTTCCCAATCTGATCTTTCGGCCGCAACGTCCGTTAAAGCTCTCCCCTCACTATTCTTTATATTGACGTTTGCCCCGAATTTCAACAATTCCCGGACTATTTCGGTCCGCCCCTCATCGACCGCGACGCTCAGCGGCGAATCGCCGTAAGCGTTCGTTTCGTTGACCGAAGCCCCGTTCTGCAGTAATAAACGGGTCGAATCCGGACTGCGCTTGTAAACCGCCCATAAAAGCGGCCAAAACAGCCCGTTATCAGACCAATCCGAAATCCGAAATCCGAAATCCGAAATCCCCTCAGATTCTGACGATGATCCGGCAGTTGGCGATGTTCTGGCGTTTGCGGGCGATTCCCTCCCACGGCTGGCCGACGTCCATCTGGTTGCCCTCGATCGTCGGGAAAATATGGTTGACGGCCGGGCCGGTCGCCATTCCGATATGATTGTTGCGGATCGCGAAGATATCGCCGGCCTGCACGTCGTCGCCGGCGACGATCGTCGACGGATTCGCGCGTCCCCACGCGTTCAGCCGCTGGCCGCTCCACAACGCCCGCGCATCGAACGGCAGCGGTTTGTTCAGACGGTTCGACGCCTGCAGATAACAGAAATAGATAAACATCCCGCACCAGCGGCGGGCTTCGGTTCCGGCCTGTGTCGGATCGTTCATCGTCGATTGCGACACGCCGGCCGTCCGCAGATAAACGTCGACCCGCGGGCCGCGATTCTGCATCCCGATCTCGCGGACGTGCCGCCCGAGCTCCGTACCGGCGATTTCGACCGCCAGTGTTCTCAATTCATCAAATTCCGCCGACATCTCGTATGACCTTTATAAAACTTTCTCTTTGAAAAATTGATTACTGCGTTTATTCAGTTTGGTAACAATGCGGTCTTTGGTCTTTGATCTTTGACTTTTGAAAATGAAGCAAAGATCAAAGATCAAAGACCGCATCCATTAGTAAATTTAGAAACAACTGTATTTATCCTACCGCTAAAATAAGCGAAAAACCTTGAATACGGCAAGCCTCCGCCATCAGGTTCGATCCTTATTTAAAAGAAAAAAGACGGCCGGTTTCGACCCGGACCGTCCTTTGCGTTTGACAGGCGGTTTTTATTTATTCATCGGTTTGCGTTTGGGATACAGGTATTCGGCTTTTTTCTTCAGCCCGACCGCGGCGAGCTCGTCCGAATTTTCGCCGAACTGAGCCTTGATCTGCGTTCGCATATTGCGAACAAAATCGTGAAACTCCCATTCGTCCGAAACCTTTCGGTCGCGACTCGCTTTCCAGCCGGCCTTTTCCTGAACTTCCCGTGTCTGGCTCGCCTCCATCCGAGCCTTCAACTCCGCGCCCGTATGGGCGTCGAATGCACTATTTGCCGGTGAATAGCCCGATATTCCCTGCATCGCGGCAAAGGACTCAAGGTCATCACGTAGTTTTTTCATTTCCAATTGTCTCGTTTTTTTATCAGCCATTTTTTTTCTTTTCCTACCATCATTTTTTTTATTCTGACAACACTATTTCAGCCGTCATTAAAATTATGACGCGGGAATTTTTATAAATTTGCTGAATTTTTTTTTAATTTGAATAATATTTTTTTCTACTATCCCTTTTTTACCAAAGATCCTCCGGGACCGCGCCAGTTTTCCGGTTCCCAGATCATAAAGCCATCCATCCTCATACCGGGATGTCATAAAAACAGAGGAATTATCGATACATCCGCCATTGATCGAATGATCGTTCGAAGGGCGAACGTCGGTTTAGCTGTCCACCCAAAACACCAAAAACACTAAATCATTTCGTGTTTTTGGTGTTTTTGGTGGACAGTCAAACCGGCGAACTTACCCTGAAACCGCCTCATTTTCCAACCGGTTTCGTCGCCGTCTTTACTGCAACCTGGTATTACTTTTGTTTTGTGTGTAATTAAAAAAACCGGCCGCGTTGTTTTTTCCACCATTGGAAGTAATTTTTCCTCTTTAGGTGGGCGATTTCACACCATTGGTGGAAACTTTGCATCATTAAATGGAAAAGCTCCCACCTTAAATGTAAGATCGACCACCTTTGGTGTGAATTTTCTCACCAAAGGTGATCGATCTTACATTTAAGGTGAAAAATTCTCCCGGCTCCGGGGATGTTTTGCCAAATCGATACCCCTTTCGATCTCGACGATGTTTTGCCACATTTTGATCGGCGAACAGCCGGCGTATCCGCTTTCCTGGCCGTCGTTGCATTCGATGACGATCCATTCGCCGGTATGTTTTTTGCGCGACGTCGACCGCGACAAAAGGCAAACTCAGTTTTTCGACGGCTTTCCGGGCCAAATCGACGGCCGCCGTTCTTTCGCCGGCAGTCCAGTCGTAGCGCGCGAAATCCTTCCAGTAAAGCCCTTCGCCGACCGGATTTCCCTTCCACCAGAAGGTCCGAAACACGAACGACGGCGGAATCTTTTCCGTCTCGACGCCCTCGACCCGCCGGAGCTTTACGAATTCGCGAACGACGATTTTCTGCCAGTGAAGAATCCGATCGGTTTTATAATAAGCCGCGGCCCGCCGATATTCCTCGCGGCTGCGGACGATCGAAAATTCGGCCCGGTGGCGCGAGGTCTGGCGGCTGCCCTTGAGGAAAACCGGGTAATCGAAATCATTTTCGATAGTACGATAATCGGGCGGCTCGTCATACCAGCGGCTGCGCGGGGTCAGCGCTTCGATCAGCGGATACCATTCGGTCAATTCGCTCGCGAGCCGGTATTCGGCCGGCGTGTGAATGAGCCGGACGCCGTCGCCGAGCAGCGTTTCGTATAATTTCGGATAGTTATCGGACACGCCGAAACGCCCGACCGCCGTGATCTCGTTTTCCCGATACAGCGGCCGGCGGCAGGCGAAAAAATTCTCGAACCCGAAATCGTAAAGCGGAACGCCGATCTTCGCTTCGGCGATCCAGACCGCGTCTTCGAGCCGAAAGATATCGAGTTTTTCGGGCGAAACGAGTATCATCGGGTATCTTGTATTTCGGTTGAGAACCGTTCGGCAAGTCTATTTCTCAAAATCACTTTGAGTGATATTGAGACAAACCGCTGCGAAATCTGCCGGTAAATGAAAAGCCCGGCCGGCGATCGGTTGTTTTTGATCCACGAAAGACACTAAAAACACTAAAAAAACACCGAAAGAAATTTAGTGGTTTTGGTGTTTTTCGTGGATCAAAACCGGCTGTTCGCCGTGCTGACGATTCCGATTCAATCGAAAACGCGGTTCACGAGCGAGTCGCAAACCCGGTCAACTACCGTGCCGAACAACTCTGATATCGGTATACAAATTTGATCTTGGCGCTTTGAACATTGGTCTTTGATTTTGCTTCAAACAAAGGTCAAAGCTCAGGGACCAAAAATCAAATTCACTGAAAAAGAACGCATTTAATTCAACCAGCCGATGATTTCCGCGCCCCAGGCGATCTCGATCGTCGTCCATTCGTTTCGATATTTGTTCCAGACCCTGACGCCGTCGGGATAGCCGAGATTTTTCCCCTCGGCGGCAAAAAGCATCGCGAGATAGCCGTCGGCCGCGACCGCCGAAACCGACCAGACGCGGCCGATCGAACGCCGATCGTAAAAATATTCGGTCGAAGCGGTGTCGCCGGATTTGTAGGTAAAACCGTAACCGAGCTCGGCGGCGAGCTTTCGATAAGTTTTCTTCTGCAGGTCGATTTCAAAGGTATCGTCGCAGCGATAGATCAGGCGCTCACGGTTGTCGCGATAAATCTGCGGATTGCCGCCGCACGCGCCAACGTCCGGAATTTTCAACGCGCGCGTCGTTTTCCCGTCGACGTCGACGATCACGAGATTGCCGTTCCCTTTTTGCGTGAGAATCCGCCGGTCGTCGAGCCAGAATGCCGCGACGCGCAGCATTTCGGACGACATTTCGTTCGCCTCGACGTTCAGATCGAAACCGCCGCCGAGCGATTTCCGGAACCGGCCGTTTTCATAAATCGACAGACTGCTCCCGTTGGCATTGACGCTCCGCAGCCCGTTCGGCGAAAGCATCCCCCATTGAAGCCCCGTTTTTCGGAACAACCCGTAACGTTTCGTGCCGAGATCGTAAACGTACAACCCGTTTTTGCGGTCTTTGTTGACCTCGATAAAAATCCGGTCGCCGTCGATGCGTGAAAGCCGGCCGTCGCCCAAGTTGAGAATTTTTTTATCGACGAGATCGATGACGTCGCCGTTACGGCTGACGAGATAGCGGTTCCGGTAGATCCGTTCGCCCGACCCGAGCCGGATCTCCGTCGAAGAAGCGATCAGCGTCCGGCCGCGATATTCGCCGGCCTCGAAATCGTAACGATAAACCTGCCGGGTCGTGCCCAATTTTTCTTCCGGCGGGTAGCTCGCTACAACAAGAGAAATTTTGTTCGATTGGGCCTGTGCGGAAATAATTATAAAAATCAGAAACAGAATGCCGTGAAGAAATTTTTTCATAACAATACCCCTTTGATCTAACTGATGCAGCGGACCCCGTATTTAGTTGTTCGGGCGGAGATTGCTTTAATCTTAACCCCAAAAAATCTTTGCGCCTCTGCGCCTTTGCGTTAAAATTCCGTTTCCCGAGAAAACTATATCACTCGAAACCGGAAAATTAACGCCGAGGCGCAGAGGCGCAAAGGCGCAAAAGTTTATTTGTCGTTGAGCGCGGCGACGCCGGGGAGGACGTCGCCCGCTAAGAATTCGAGCGTCGCGCCGCCGCCGGTCGAGATGTGCGAGATCTTGTCGTCGAGCCCCGACTGGTTGACGGCCGCGACCGAATCGCCGCCGCCGACGATCGAGACCGCGCCCGCGTCGGTCGCGTCGGCGACCGCTCTGGCGATCGCGACCGTGCCCTCGTCGAACGGTTTTTCCTCGAACATTCCCATCGGGCCGTTCCAGACGATCGTCTTCGCGCCCTCCAATGCGCGTTTGAAGATCTCGATCGTTTCGGTGCCGATGTCGAGCCCGATCAGGCCGGTGTTGGTGAATTCGACCGGAATCGTTTTGCGCGAATGGAGCGGATCATAGGAATCGACGACCTGATGATCGGTCGGCAGGATCAGCTCGACGCCGGCGGCCTTCGCTTTTTCCTCGATCTCGAGCGCTTTCGGCATCATCTCGTCCTCGACAAGCGATTTGCCGACCGTGTAGCCGTTGGCCTTAAAGAACGTGTAGGCCATCGCGCCGCCGATCAGCAGCTTGTCGACTTTGCGTTCGATCAGCGATTCGATCACCGGGATCTTGTCGGAAACCTTCGCGCCGCCGAGGATCGCGACGAACGGCCGTTCGGGATCGTTAAGCGCCTTGCCGAGGAAGTTGAGCTCTTTTTCCATCAGCAGACCGGCGACCGCCGGCTGGACGAATTTCGTGATGCCCTCGGTCGAGGCGTGCGCGCGGTGCGCGGTGCCGAACGCGTCGTTGACGTAGACGTCGGCGAGCGCGGCGAGCTGGCGGCAGAAATCCTCGCCATTTTTCTCCTCGTCGGCGTGGAGCCGGAGGTTTTCGAGCAGCAGGACGTCGCCGTCGGCGAGCCCGGCGACCTCAGCTTCGACCTCCGCGCCAACGCAGTCGTCGGCGAAACCGACCGCTTTGCCGAGATATTCGGCGAGCTTTTCTGCGACCGGTTTGAGCCGGTATTTGGCCGGATCGTACGGAGTTCCCTTTTCCTCGGCCTTTTTCTTGTCCTTGAGCGGGCGGCCGAGATGCGAGGCGAGGATCACGCGCGCGCCCTCGTCGATCGCGTAGCGGATCGTCGGCAGCGCGCCGCGAATCCGCGTGTCGTCGGTGATCGCGCCGTTTTTGATCGGGACGTTGAAGTCCACCCGGATAAAAACTCTTTTCCCCTTGATGTCGATGTCTTTAATGGTTTTCTTGTTCATAATTTTGATTGAAACGGAAGTTTTGCTCCCGTGATTGCGAATTGTAAGAAAAAAAATAAAAGCCGTTCGAATTCATCGAAAATAATTTTCCAAAAACAAAACAAACGTCTGTAATCATAGTGATTTTATCATTCCCGATCACTATAATTCCAAACGTTTGTTAAATTAAAATGAATAATATTTACTTTAAGTTGGCCTGTGTTTTCGAGGACAGCTTATCACCCATAAAGACGGCGTAAATATATTCGAAATCACCGCCCCCCTTCCATTGATAGGAGGTGACTTTATATTTGCCCTCGCCGGAGCTCATCGTTTCGGTGCCCTCGCTGCCGATGATCGCGACGACGTCCTTGTAGCTCATCCCGTTCTTGATCTGGTTGTATTTATCCATCGTCAGCTCGGCTTTGCCGTTCGAGCTTTTCGGCGACGCGGCCGGCGACGATCCCGGGCTGCTGCCGGGCGAAGAGGATGGCGAAGAGGTCGGCGTCTGGGATTTGTTGGCCAGATCCTCCAGTTGTTTCTGACAGTTGCAGCCGAGCACGACGAGCAGCAAAACGATAAAGCCAATATTGAATAAGTTTTTCATTTGTCCTCTCGAAAGATGTTTTTCGACAATAATTTACCACAAAACGAAAAAAATCGACACTCTTGCCCGAAAAAAAATAAAAGACGGACGAAAAATTCCGCCCGTCCTTTGCCATCGAAAAAAATTCAAACTCAAACAATATTGATTTCGAAAATATTCATCCGGATTTCCGTCTCAGCCCGTCGAAATTTCATCGACCCGAAATCCGAAATCCGAAATCCGAAATCCGAAATCCCACTTACAATCCTTTTTCGGCCATCAACTTGACCATATCGCGGACGCGGCACGAATAGCCCCATTCGTTGTCGTACCACGACAGGATTTTGATGCAGGTGCCGTCGATGACCTTCGTGTTTTCGGCGTCGACGATCGAGGAATTCGGGTTGCCCCGGAAATCGATCGAGACGAGCGGCTCTTCCGAAAAGGCGAGAATGCCCTTGAGCGGACCGTTCGCGGCGTCTTTCAGAACCTGATTGACTTCTTCGACCGAGGTCGATTTTTCGACGTTCATCGTGACGTCGACGAGCGAGACGTTCGGCGTCGGAACGCGAACCGAAATGCCGTCGAATTTGCCCTTGAGATCGGGAATGACGAGCGCGATCGCCTTGGCGGCGCCGGTCGAGGTCGGGATCATCGAGAGCGCGGCGGCGCGGGCGCGGCGCAGATCCTTGTGCGGCAGATCGAGCAGCTGCTGGTCGTTGGTGTAGGAGTGGATCGTGTTCATCAGCGCGTTTTTGATCGTGAAGGCGTCGTGAATGACCTTTGCGACCGGCGCGAGACAGTTGGTCGTACACGAAGCGTTCGAGATCACGTGATGTTTGGCCGGATCGTACATTTCCTCGTTGACGCCGAGGACGACCGTCACGTCTTCGCCCTTCGCGGGCGCGCTGATCAAAACCTTTTTGACCGGGCCGCGCAGATGTTTGGCGGCGTCTTCGGCCTTCGTGAATTTTCCGGTCGATTCGATGACGATCTCGGCGCCGACCGATTCCCAGTCGATCGCGGCCGGGTCTTTTTCGCTGAAAACCTTAAAGCTGTCGCCGTCGACGATGATCGTGTCGCCGTCGGCCCTGATATCGTTGTCGAGATTTCCCAAAATCGAATCGTATTTTAATAGATGAGCCAGCGTTTTCGTGTTGGTCAGGTCGTTGACGGCCACGAAATCGATGTCCTTATCGCCGAGACAGGTGCGCAAAACGTTGCGTCCGATGCGTCCGAATCCGTTAATACCGACTTTGATTGCCATATTTGATAATTTCTCCTTATTAAAAAAAATGTGGGATAAAAGTTGAATGTAACTCTTTTTTGGACAAAGTTCAAAGTTTCCGTTTAAAATCATTTTTTTGAAACAATCCCTTCTCCGTCGGCGTAGTAAGCGATTGAGTTTTTAATAGTTTTACAATTTATTCAGATCAAAACTCGGAGCCACTTTTATAATGAAATCATTGCGTTTTTATGCCTTATTTTTTACTCTTTCCGTCGTTTTCGGCGGATTGAACGCGGGCCGCGCCGCTGCTCAGGCTCAACCGACCGCGCCGCAGATCGCCAAAAACACGAAGGAGGCCCGGACGAATACCGCGCAGTCGGAAGATTCAGCCGATAAACCGGAAACGCCATCCGCGCCCTCGTATTCGCTCCGTACCAACGCTCCGATCGTCACGCGCGTCGGGGTTCAGAACGCCCAGACGCTGCCGTTGACCCTTAACGAAGCGATTCGCCGGGCGCTCGAAAACAACAACGACATCGAAGTCGCCAAAAACGACGTCCGGATCGCCGAATCGAATCTCCGCTCGCTGCTCGGCATCTACGACGGCGTGTTCACGATCCAGCCGAATCTCGACCGGAGCTCGTCGACCGGCCGCGGCGCGACCACCGATTTCCGGGTCAATTCGGATTTCACCCAGCAGATCCGGCCGGGCGGCGGCTCGATCAAGGGATTTTTGAACAACAGCCGAACGGAAAACCAGTTTGCCCAGCAGCAGGTCACCTCCGGGACTTCGACTTCGAGCAGCGCCGTTTTTTCGACGAGTCTCGGCGTCACCTACACGCAGCCGCTGTGGCGCAACCTGAAGGTCGATTCGAACCGCCGCCAGATCAAGATCCAGCGGAAACGCGTCTCGCAGTCGGACGCCGATTTCCGCCGGCAGGCGATTCTCGTCATCTCGCAGGTCCAGTCGGCTTACTGGGATCTCGTCTTCGCGCTCCGCAACCAGCAGAATCAGGTCGCCAACGTCAACCTGAGCCGCGAAAACCTGCGCGTGATCGAGGCCAAGATCTCGGCCGGCAGCTCGGCGCCGCTCGAAAAGGCCGAGGTGATGACCGAGCTCGCCAACCGCGAGGGCGAACTGCTCAACGCGACGCAGCAGGTCTCGACCGCCGAGAACCGCCTGAAACAGCTTTTTCTGAGAGATCCGAATTCGTCCGATTGGCTGGCGGCGATCGTCCCGACCGACGCGCCGGTCTTCAGCAACGACCCGGTCGATATGGATGCTGCGATGAAGGACGCGATGGAGTTCCGGCCCGAGCTGAGCCGGCTCCGGCTCGAAAAAGAGATCAACAAGATCGATCTCGACTTTTATAAGAACCAGACCAAACCGCGCGTCGATCTTGTCTCGACCTTTTCGCTCGACGGCCTCGCGCTCGGCAAAGTCAGCACGAGCTCGTTCACGTCGCCGCTGGTCATTCCGCAGACGGCCGGCAGCGAGACCAGTTCGTCCGCTTATTTCTACAATCTGATCTGCCGGAGCACGATCACGCCGCCGCCGGGCTGCGCGACCATTCCGTCGGTCGTCGTCTCGGGCACACCGAGCTACTACAACGGCGGCTTCAACCGCTCGTTCGCGAACCTGTTTCGTTCGGACGCGCCGAATTTCACGGTCGGCGTGACGTTCTCGTTCCCGCTCCGCAACAAGACGGCGAAGGCCGATCTCGCGACGGCGCGGCTCCAGACCGAACGGATCGACGCGCAGACGCGGTCGCAGGAACAAACGGTGATCGCCGAAGTCCGCAACGCGGTCCAGGCCGTCGAAACCGCCCGGCTCCGGATCGCGACCGCCCGGACGGCCCGCGAGAACGCCGAGATTCAGCTCGAAGGCGAACGCAAGCTGTTCGAGGTCGGACGCTCGACGACCTTCCTGCTGTTCCAGCGCGAGAACGCGCTGACGAACGCGCGCAACTCCGAGATCCGCGCCGAGACCGATTACAACAAAGCGCTGTCGGAATTGCAGCGGGTGACCTCGACGACTTTCCGCGTCAACAACATCCAGGTCGATTCGCCCGCCGGAAACCAGCAGTAAACCGTGTTTTTTTAACAATTAAGAAATCATTGCGAGGATTTTTCTAAAGGGTCGGGAAACCGACCCTTTATGTTTTTCGTGAAGTTTGCGACAATCGAAAACGTGAAAATTTCGGCCGTCATCATCGCCTTCAACGAAGAAGACAAAATCGCCTCCGCCATCGAATCCGTGAAATGGGCCGACGAGATTCTGCTCGTCGATTCCGAAAGCACCGACCGGACGCGCGAAATCGCCGAAAGTGCGGGCGCCCGCGTGATCGTCCGGCAATGGCCCGGGTTTTCCAAACAGAAACAGTTCGCCGTCGACGCGGCCGCCCACGACTGGATCTTCAGCCTCGATGCCGACGAAATCGTTTCCCCGGAACTGGCCGCCGAGATTTTGTCGATCAAAGCCGCCGGCGCGCCGCCCGCCGACGGGTTTCGGATTCCACGACTGTCGTTTTATCTCGGCCGGCCGGTTCGCCACGGGGGCTGGTATCCCGACTGGCAGCTCCGTTTTTTCGACCGCCGGCGCGGCCGCTGGAAGGATGTTTTGATTCACGAATCGGTCGAGATCGACGGCCGGGTCGGGCGTTTGAAAGGCGATATTCTCCATTACAGCGTCGAAAACGCGCTCCATCATCACCGGATGATCGGCGAGCGCTACGCGCTGCTCGCCGCCGAGCAGATGTTCGCCCGCGGGCGGCGGGCGACCGTCCCGAAAATAATGACCGCCGGTTTGACGGCCTTTGTCCAGACGTATTTTCTCAAACTCGGTTTTCTCGACGGGCTGGCCGGCTTCTCGATCGCCCGCTTCGCCGCCCATCACGCCTTTCTCAAATATCTGATGCTCCGCGAGCTGCAGGAAAATCCGCCGGCGAAATAAGTTTCCCCGAATACAACCATCAAATTTTTTAAAACATCCAAACTTTGGTTTCCGAATTTATTTGCGTTATATTTTTACTGGGGTTGAATAATTTATGAACAGATTCCTTTTATCTCTGACTGCCATTTTTCTGTTTACGGCGGCGCTTTCCGCCCAGACCGAAAAAGGCATCGACACTCAAACGACCAAAATCAAGGAAAACACCAATAAAACCACGCAGACCCAGACCAACAATTCGGGCGGCCGCTCGTGGACCTGGGGGCCGGACAAGACGAAGGTTCGCGATCGGCTCGAAAACCCGATCCGTCTCAATTCGCGGCGCGACGTGCTGGTGCAGTCGGTGATGGACGTTCTGCAGGAGAAAAAGATCATCGTCGACGAGGCGGCGTCGCGGCCCAAAGACGGTTTGATCGTGACCCAGCCCTTTATCTTCGCGAAAGGGGCCGTGATCACCAAAAACGAGCTCAGCCGGTATGCCGTGCTGCCCGATTCGGAGACTTCCTGGACCCGCGGCCGCTATACGCTGACGATCGAGATCCAATCGATCGACGGCATTCAGAACAACGTTTCGGTCACCGCCAAGGTCGAGGGCCGGTCTGAAAACGGGCTCCTCTCCGAATGGACGACGCTTCAGTCGAGCGGCTCGGCCGAAGAAGAGATTTTAACGAAGCTGGTCGAGGCCGTGACCGGAAATTCGCCGGACGACGTCAAACCCGACAACCGGTAATTTAACGAGATGTTGAATAAATTCCTGACATTCACGCTGTTTTGCTGCCTGACGGCGGTTTTCGGCGGCGTCGTTCGGGGACAGACCGAGGTCGGCCCCCAATCCCAAAAAACGACTTCGCAAAAAGAAGACCTTCCCGACAACATCAAGGAAACGCTCGCCAAGCAGCGGATCGAACGGGAAAAGAAAGAATACGACGAGCTGCTCGCGCGCTGCCGGGAAGCCGTCAAAATCAGCGACGAGCTCGAACGATCGTTCGCGAACAGCCAGCAGATGACGCCCGAAACGGCCAAGAAGCTCGACCGTTTGGAAAAGCTGGTCAAAAAAATCCGCGGCGATCTCGGCGGTGACGACGACGATTCGACCGCCGAAAAGAACGAAACAACGCCGGAAACCGAAAACGGGCTGGTCGCGGCATTTAAAAAGCTCCAGACCGGAGCCGCCCAGCTTTTGGACGACATCACGAAATCGACCCGTTACAGCATCTCGGTCTTTTCGATCCAAACATCGAACGCCCTGTTGAAACTGGTCAGGTTCATCAGATTTTTCAAGTAATTTCAATTTCCGCCGATGATAAACAGGGCCGTCTTTTCTTTTCCGAAACCGTTCTTATTCTTTTTCTGGCTGACGCTCTTCGGAACGGCGCCGGTTTCCGCTCAAACCGACGACGAGCCGATCCGGGTCGAATCGTCGATCGTCGTTCTCAACGCGACCGTCACCGATGCCGCCGGAAAGCCGGTCGGCGGCCTCAGACAAAACCAGTTTCACATTTTCGAAGACGGCCGCGAACAGAAGATCGAGTTCTTCGAGGCGGAAAAAACGCCGTTCGCGGCGGTCATCCTGCTCGATTCCTCGGGCAGTATGGAACAGCGCGTCAGTCTCGCCCGGTCGGCGGCCATCCAGTTTCTCGACCGGCTGCGGGCCGACGATATGGCGGCGATCTATAATTTCGACTCGAAAATCTCGCTCGTTCAGGATTTTTCGAACAGCCGCGACATCTACGAGGGCGCGTTCGACATCAAGGCCGACGGGATGACCGTATTGAACGACGCGATCGTCAGGGCGGCCGACGAATTGGGCAAACGGCCGGAAAAACGGCGGGCGATCATCGTGCTCTCGGACGGGGCCGACACGAAAAGCGGCAACTCGGCCGAAAAAGCGCTCAAGGCCGCGCTCGCCGTCAACGCGACGATTTACACGGTCGATATGTCGGCGATCGACACCAACGGCCGGGAAAGACTGCAGAATCAGGGAGTGCTGAAAAATTTCTCAGAGAAATCCGGCGGCCGGTTCATCCCGACACCGGGCGGCGTCGCGCTCCGCGACGCTTTCAAAAACATCGTCGACGAGCTCGGCGTGCAGTACACGCTCGGCTATCAGCCGCCCGCCGGTTCGAAGGACGGCAAATGGCACGCCCTCGACCTGAAAATCGACAAAAGCGGCCTCAGCGTCCGCACCCGCAAAGGCTACAACGCCCCGAAAAAATAATTCGGGCCCCGACCCGTATGAAAGGTTCCACAGGACACGGACGAACGCGGATCGAACGGATAATCGTTAAAATGAATCCGCTTGATCCGCGTCCTGTTTTGATGTGATACAACTTGTTGGAATAATGAGCGT
>JAFDVJ010000107.1:0-33347 GCA_018269075.1 Acidobacteriota bacterium | reverse complement strand
CACGAAAAAACACGAAAGAAATTTCGTGTTTTTAGTGTGTTTAGTGGAAGATCAAATAAGCGAACGCGACCGGAACAGTCACTTTTTCCAAAAAGTTATGTCACTAACCATAATTAATCCAAATCCGATCTACCGTTCTCTGAACAGAGTGGCGGAATCTCCGAATCCTAATGATTGGTCTTGTTTCTCGCCTTATCGCGGTGCCGTTCGAGCGCGAGCGAGATCAGGCCGTCGAGTATTTTTGTGAACTCGACGCCGGTTCCCTGCCACATCTTCGGAAAGCCGGAAGCGTCGGTCAGCCCGGGAATCGTGTTGATTTCGTTGACGAGCAGCGCGCCGTTATCGGTCCGGAGAAAGAAATCGACCCGCGCGAAGCCCGCGCCGTCGATCGCCTTGAAAGCGGTGATCGCCATCTGTTGTATTTTTTTCGACAGTTCATCCGAGATCGGCGCCGGGACGACGAACTCGTTGTTGCCGGTGCCGGAGTATTTTTCGGTGTAATCGAGAAATTTCTTGCTCGCGTCGCGGATGATGTATTCGCCCGGAAGACTCGCCTGCGGCGAATCGTTGCCGATCACCGCGCATTCGATCTCGCGCATTTCGAGACATTCCTCGACGATGATCTTCCGGTCGTATTCCGCCGCCAGATCGATGGCCGCCCGCAGCGAAAATTTGTCGGTCGCCTTCGAAATGCCGACCGAAGAGCCGAGATTGGCCGGCTTGACGAAACACGGGTAGCCGAGCTTCGATTCGATCTGGGCGACGGTCGCCTCGTTGTTCTGCTCCCATTCGCTGCGCAGAAACCAGACGTATTTGCAGATCGGCAGACCGGCATCCTGAAACAGCACCTTCATAAAGGCCTTGTCCATCCCGCACGACGAGGCCAGCACGCCGCAGCCGACATAGGGAATGCCGGCCATTTCGAAAAGCCCCTGAATCGTCCCGTCCTCGCCGAACGTCCCGTGAAGCACCGGAAAGACGACGTCCAGTTTTTCGACCCGGCTTTCGCCCGGTTCGGCTTCGAGCTTCAGGAGGCCTTTATATTCGGTGTCGCCCGCGAAGGCCACCGCGTTTCGGGGAAATTTGCCGATTTCGTCGAGCAGCAGGTCTTTCGTCGAGGCCGGCAGGAGGCCGAGCGATTCGACCGGGTTGAGCCATTTTCCTTCTTTCGTGACGGCGATCGGAACGACCTCGTATTTTTCCCTGTCGATCTGTTCGATGACCGTTTTGGCCGAACGGACGGAGACTTCGTGCTCTCCGGAACGGCCTCCGAATACAATACCGATTTTTAATTTATTCATAGAAATTGAAGGGGCTCTTTTATTATCAAAACGTAAATCAAAATATTAAACTCAGAGGATTGTTTTTCCAAGCGCCGAGAGGATCAATTCGCCCGCCAGCTCGACCGTGATGTTGTGCTCGTCGAGCATCGGGTTGACCTCGACGATCTCGAACGAGCGCATCAGACCGGTCTGGGCGACGACCTCGAGGGCGAGATGCGCTTCGCGGTAGGTGATGCCGCCGCGGACGAGCGTCCCCGAACCGGGCGCGAACCGCGGATCGATGATGTCGACGTCGAATGTCACGGCAAACCCGGCCGGCGCCTGCGAGGCGATCGCGACCGCCTGCTCGACACAGGCCAGCATTCCCTGCCGGTCGATGTCGCTCATCGTAAAGAAATGATCGACCAGCCCGTGTTCGCGGATCATCATCTTTTCCCCGAGATCGAGGTCGCGGGCCCCGACGTGGGCGCAGAACCGGGGATTGATTTTCCCGGCAAACCCTTCGAGATTGACGAGTTCCTCGTTTCCGTAACCGAGCAGCGTCGAAAACGGCATCCCGTGGATGTTGCCTGACAGCGTCGTTTCCGGCGTATTGATGTCGGCGTGGGCGTCGAACCAGATGAGGCCGATCTCCTCGTTTCTCTCGCGAAAAAATGACGAGATGCCCGAAAAAGTGCCGATCGCGATCGAATGGTCGCCGCCCAGAATGACGGGAATTTCGCCCGACCGCAGAATATTTTTGACCGATTGGGCGGAATTGACGCTGACCGCCAGCATTTCGGGCAGGTATTTTATTTTTTCGCCGCCGACCGCCGGCATTTCCGGTTTGACGACCTCGACGTCGCCGTAATCGGTCGCCTCGTAGCCGAGTTGCCGGATATGTTCGATCAGGAGGCTGCCCCGGATGTTGGCCAGACGGATGGCGATCGTTCCGAGCTCGCTCCCCTTGCGGCCGGCTCCGAAACCGACCGGCACGCCCATCAAACCGATTTTTTTATCGACTCCCGGAAAATATGTGCGATCTAAACTCATAAAATTCATAACTCGCCGAAGCCGTCGCCGAAAATTTCGAGCACGGCGTCGAACGCCGCCTGCTCGTCGGCCCCTTCGACCTCGATCTCGAGTACGCTGCCCTGGGCAGCGGCCAGCGTCAGAACGCTGAGGATCGATTTCGCATCGGCGACCACGGCGTTGTCCTTACGGTGAAGGAGGATCCGGCTTTTGAACCCGCTCGACAGCCGGACGAGCTGCGCCGCCGCCCGCGCGTGAAGACCCAAACGGTTGATGATCGTGACCTCTCCCCTAAGCATCTTTTTTCATCTTTTGCGGCACCAATAGCTCGCTCGCCCTGTAAATGGCCTGCTTTCCCTGGCTTTCGACCTCCTTCGCCATTTCCGCGAGATTCCATTCCCGCGTCTGCGAGGCCAGCTTGATAACCATCGGCAGATTGACGCCGGTGACGATCTCGATGTCGTTCTCCTCGATGAACATCGCCGAAATATTGGTCGGCGTACCGCCGAACATATCCGTCAGGAGGATCACGCCTTTGCCCTGCGAGACCTTTTTGATGGCCCGCGCGACTTCGGCTTTGGCCAGTTCGACGTCGTCGTGCCAGCCGATCGAAACCGCCGTGATGTGCTGCAGCTCGCCGACGACCGTTTCGGCCGCCGCCAGCAGTTCGTTGGCGACCTGCCCGTGGGAAACGATTACTCCGCCGATTTTTTTCTTTTCATTTTCCATAGACTTATTTTTGCACGTCGCGGTGCATCACCGAGATTTCGAGGCTCTTGTCCTCGAGCGCTCTTCCCAGACTGTTGGCGACCATCACCGACCGGTGGCGGCCGCCCGTGCAGCCGACGCCGATCGTCAGATAGGATTTTCCCTCCCGCCGGTAAAGCGGCAGCAGATACTGCAGCAGATCGGTGAAACGGCGAATCGTCTCGCCGACCTCGGGCTGTTCTTCGAGATAATCGGTAACTTTCCGGTCGGACCCGGGCAGATCCCGGAGCCCGCTGACGAAATACGGGTTCGGCAGATGGCGGACGTCGAACAACAGGTCGACGTGGTTCGGAACGCCGTGTTTATGCCCGAAACTGACGATCTGGACGTGCAGCGGGTTGCCTTCCTCGCGGTGACCGAATTTCTCGACGAGCAGCCGCCGCAGCGTATGAACCGTGTGACCCGAAGTGTCGATGATCAGATCGGCCATCTTGCGGACGTTCTCCATCTCTTTCTTCTCGTCGCGAATCGCCGCTTCGAGTCCCGCGCCGCCGTCGGCCGGATGCGGGCGGCGCGTTTCCGAAAACCGCCGCTGGAGAACCTGATCCGAGGCCTCGAAAAACAGGACGAACGGCGACAGTTTTTTCTTTTTCAGCTTTTTCAGCTCGCTCGGGAAATCCGAGAGAAAATGCCGCTCCCGGATGTTGATCACGAGCGCGGCCTTCTGGATGCCGACGATGTCCTCGCTGTTCGGCAGCAGCAGCCGCGAAAAGGTCGAGAGCATCGTGACCGGCAGATTATCGACGCAGAAATAGCCGAGATCCTCGAAGGCGTTGGTCGCCGAGGACATCCCGGAACCGCTCAATCCGGTGATGATCACGAAATTCGGTAGGTTTTTTCTTTCAGTTTTTTCTTGGCCCATTTAGTTTTATAAACCGCCGACCAGCAGCTGGTGTTTTTCGATCAGACTTCGCGCGGCATCGAAACCGGCCTCGCGCAAAAGGTGAATTCTGACCGCCGTTTCGACGAGCGTCGACAGATTCCGGCCCGAGCTGACGGGGAGGACGAACTTCGGGATTTTCAGCCCGAAAATCTCCTCCTCGTGCATTTTCAGACCGAGCCGGTCGATTTCTTCGAATTCCTTCCAGTTCTTCAATTCGATACAGATCTCGATCTGCGAGCCCTTGCCGATCGCCGACACACCGAACAGCTCGCGGATGTTGATGATCCCGAGGCCGTGAATTTCGAGATAATCCTGAATCAATTCGGGCGACTTGCCCTCGAGTTTGTCGCCGACTTTTTTGATCGTCACCGAGTCGTCGGCGATCAGATAATGGCCGCGGGTGATCAGGTCGAGCGCGCATTCGGATTTACCGATCCCGGAATCGCCCAGGATCAAAACTCCGATCCCGAACATTCCCATCAAAACGCCGTGGAGCGTGATCTGCGGGGCCAGTATTTCCTGCAGAAAAACCGAAACCTGGTTGATCGCGCCCGAGCTGATCATATTCGTCCGCAGCAGCGGCAGACCTTTGTCTTCGGCGAGCCGGGTCAGCTCCGGAACCGGATCGAGCCCCTTGGTGATTAAAATGCAGCTGACCTTGTCGAGGTCGAGATTCTGGATGGCCTCGGTCCGCTTCTCGCTTTCGAGCTGCGACAAATACCAGATCTCGCTCTGACCGACGATCTGGATTCTTCCCTTGTGAATGTAGTGGGCGAAACCGGCCAGCGCGAGGCCGAGTTTCTGAATGCGGGCGGAGTTGATAAACCGGTCGTCCAGACCGGCATTCCCGGCCAGGACTTCGATCTGAAGCTCGGGCGGGGATTTTTCGACAAATGCGGCAATGCTGATGTTCGGGGTTTTGCTTTGCATCTAATTAGTTTACGGCCGGCTTCGGGGTTGCCGGAACCGGCCGTAAACCTGAATCTCTTTAGGGCTGAATCAGACCGTAATCCCCGTCCTTGCGACGGTAAATAACGGATATTTTTTCGTTCTCGGAATTACGAAACACCAAAAACTGATTTTCTTCCTCGGTCAATCGCAAAATGGCTTCCTCGGCCGTCATCGGCTTGACCGGATAACGGCTGGCGCGGACGATTTTGGGATGACCGGTCTCGGGTTTGACTTCGTCGATCGGCCGGGCGACGACAGTCACTTTTTTTACCTTCTGGCTTTTGTCTATTGTTTTAGTTTTGATCTTAAGAGCTTGTTTTTCGATTTTGTCAATTGTTTTCGAAAGCGACTGATACATATCGGTAAGGGTCGAATTCGCCGTTAAAACTTCATTTCTCCATTTAACGATGATTTCGGATCGATGCCGGCCCTTTTCAACCTCGATGATGACGTGAGCCTTGATCGCTTTCCCGTCAAATAAATGGTTGAGACGTTCAAAATGGTCTTCCACATGAGAACGAAGCGCCGGAGTAACTTCAATATGTCTTCCAGTATATTCAAATTTCATCTTTTTGCCCTCGTGTTTTTTATTATTCAAAGAACGATCCGGGAATTGAGACGGCGGATTCGGGATTACGGATGAAAACCTGATTATCGATCAAAAAGGAAATTTGACAAAATTTCCGATCCGGAATCTCAAATCCCAAATCAAATAACCGTTTTTCTCTCGCGCGAACCCGGAATCTGCATTTGATCGCGGTATTTAGCCACGGTCCGGCGCGAAAGCTTGACCCCTTCCTTGCTCAAAATTTTGGCGATCTCGTCGTCGGTCAGAGGTTTCTTGGTGTCCTCTTCCTCGATCATCTTCTTGATCTTCAGCTTCAGGATGCGGGTCGAGACCTCTTCGCCGTCCTCGTTCAGCATTCCCTCGCTGAAAAACCGCCGAAGCTCGATGACGCCCTGCGGAGTGTGCGCGTACTTGCGGTTGACAACGCGCGAGATGGTCGAGAGATGCATTCCGATGTCCTCGGCGACATCCTTCAGCATCATCGGTTTGAGATATTCGACGCCGCGGTCCAGAAAATCCTTCTGCCGTTCGACGATGCATTCGACGACCCGGTAAATCGTCTGCCGCCGGTGTTCGATGTTGCGGAGCAGATCGACCGCCGACCGAACCTTGTCCTTGATGAAGTCCTTTTCTTCCTTGGTGGTTTTCGTTTCGCCGAGCAGTTTCTGGTAAGTGTTGCTGATCCGGAGGCGCGGACTGCCGTCGTCGGTGAAGTAGATCACGTATTCTTCCTCGATCTTTTCGATATAAACCTCCGGCGCCACATAGATCGGTTCGTCCGAAGAGTAACGGCGGCCGGGATAGGGATCGAGAATCCGGATCTTGTTGATTTCCTCGTTGAGCGCGTGAAGCTCGACGCCGGTGTCCTTCGACAGATGCTGGAGCCGGTGCGGCTGCAGGTCTTCGAGATGATTCTGGACGAGATCGGCGGCCAGCGATTTGCCTTCGCCGTTGGCTTCGAGCTGCGCGAGCAGGCATTCCTTGACGTCGTGCGCGCCGCAGCCGACCGGATCGAGCTTGAGCACGATCTTCCGGGCCTGCTCGACGACTTCGAGCGAGCATTCGCACATCTCGGCGATTTCTTCGTCGGTCGCGTTCAGACGCCCGTCGCTGTCGAGATTGCCGATGATGAAAACGGCCGCGTTTTCGGTTTCTTCGTCGATCTGCAGCAGATTGAGCTGCCATTCGAGATGATCGGTCAGCGATTCGGAACGGGTCAGGAACTGCTCGAAGCTCGGAGCGTCTTCCTTATATTCGATCTCCTGGGTCTTGTAGCCCGGATCGAGGTAATCCTGAAATTCACGGCCGTAATCGATTTCCTCGAAAGAATCGGATTTCGGTTCGTTATAATCTTCGGAATCGCCTTCGAATTCGATGCTGCGCTGGTCGTCAAAACCGTTTTCGCTGATTTTCTCGCCGCTCAGTCCTTCGGAATTCCGGTCCGCATAAGCGGCAAAATCGGGTTCGTCGTCGCCCCCGTTGATAAAGGACTCCTGTCCGCCGTCGGCATTCTGATCGAGTATGTTATCGGAAATTTCCTTGACTTCCTCATCCGGCTGGACTTCCTCCAGCACCGGGTTGGCGATCATTTCCTGTTGAATCAGCTCGGAAAGTTCAATCGATGTCATCTGCAACATTTCGATCCGCTGCCGCAACTGCGGCGTCAGAACCATTTGCTGTTTCAGAGATGTTTGAAGCCTTAATGATGACATATTTTGCTAATTAGAACTTTATGTGTCGTTTTTACCCCTGTCAGAAAATCTGATTTCATTATAACCCTTTGTTTTGGAAATGTGAAAAATGGAAAACCTCAAAGACTGAATCTCTCGCCCAAATAAAGCCGCCGGACATCCTCGTCCTCGACGAGCTCGCGCGGTTCCCCGCTCTTCAGAATTTTGCCCTCGGCCATAATGTAGGCGCGGTTCGTGATGCCGAGCGTTTCGCGGACGTTATGGTCGGTGATCAGAATCCCGATGCCCTGATTTTTCAGGTAGAGAATGATTTCGCGGATGTCGTCGATGGCGATCGGATCGATGCCGGCGAACGGTTCGTCGAGCAGGATGAATTGCGGATCGGTCGCCAGACAGCGGGCGATCTCGACGCGCCGCCGCTCGCCGCCCGACAGCGCGTCGCCGCGCGTCTTGCGGACGTGTGCGACGCCGAATTCGGCGAGCAGATTTTCGAGCCGCGCGAACCGGTCGGCCCGCGACATCGGCCGCGTTTCGAGCACCGCCAGAATGTTCTGCTCGGCCGAAAGCTTCCGGAAAATCGAGGGTTCCTGCGGCAGATAGCCGAGACCGAGCCGCGCCCGCAGATACATCGGCAGCGTCGTCACGTCCTGACCGTTGAGCCAGATCCGTCCTTTTTCGGGACGCTCGAGGCCGACCATCATATAAAAAGTCGTCGTCTTACCGGCGCCGTTCGCGCCGAGCAGACCGACCACTTCGCCCTGCCGGACCGAGAGCTCGACGTCGTCGACGACCAGCCGCCGGCCGTAGGATTTCTGCAGATTCGAAGCCGCCAGCGAATCGGCCGCCGAAGGCCCGGCGCCGTTCCCGAACGCCGTCTCTTTTTTTCCGAAAAAACCTAACATTCTATTCGTTCTTCTTAACTTTGTAAACGCTCCTGATCCGGCCCGTATTGGTCTGCTCGGTCCGCGATTCGGTGACCACCCGGTTGTCCCGCATATTGACGGTCATCTGCGCGCCCTGCGAAGTGCCGTTTTCGGCGTCGTCGACCCGGGCCGGATTTCCGCGCAGGACGGCGACCTCGTTGTCGGCCGTATACTGAACCCAGTCGCCGACCGCGCGCCGGTTCGGCTGGGTGATGACGACGTTGTTTTCCGCGATCGTCTTCGACATCTCGTTCTTTTCAGTCAGATAGATGTTCGCGACGCCGGCGGTGATCCGGTCGGTTCCCTGCCGGATATCGACGTTTTCCTCGTATTTGAGAAAACGCGTATCGCGATTGTAAAACAATTTCTGCGAGGAGGCATAAACCGGGACGGTCGTTTCACGGCCCTTTTCCTTCTTTTTAGCGTCGTAGAGCACGCTCTGAACCGTTCCGTCGGCGGTCATCTGGCCGGTTTTCTGGTTGAGCAGCAGGCTGTCCGCACGAACGTAATTGTTTTCCTGCCACGCGCGGGCGTTGCCCGTGTAAAGACCGGTCTCGTCGCGGTGGTTGAATTCGGCGCCGGCGGCCGTCACGTAGACGGGTTTATTGGTCTGCCCGAAGGGCGTCGCTCCGTTCGTCTGTTTCTGGCTGTAATAGGTCGTCGAAACGCTGCCGCGGAGAAACGATTTCTCGTTTTTCGTGTCCCAGTCGATCTCGTCGGCGCGGGCGCGGGCGCGGGCATCCCAGACGGTCGGCTCGCCGCCGCGCAATCTGACCACCTGATCCTCGCTCGTGAAATTCATCTGATCGGCGATCCCCGTCCGGTCGAGTTCGGTAAATTTAGTGTTGCCGAGCGCATCGAACTGCTTGACGTCCTGCGTCTGCTGGTCGAACTGCGCGTTCAGCTTGTCGGCCAGCAGCGTCTGCGGGCCGCGTTTCTCGTCGGCCGTGGTCGGCACTCTGACGGTTTTGGTTTTGAGCTGCCCGACGCAGGTTTTGGCGTTGTTGCCGGTCGGGAAAAATTCGCAGTCGAAACGCGGCGCGGTGACCGTCGTTTTATAGTTGGCGGGGCCGGTTCGGAGCGGCTCGACATACAATTCCGCGTTCCCGACGGCTTCGGCCCTTGTCAGATCCTTGCCGTTGGCGTTGAAAAACGTCCGGACCGCGTCGGCGGTCAGCTTTTTGTTGGCGGCGTCCGGCCGGTTGGCGGGCGCGTTGAGCTGGATCGTCGTGCGCCCGTCGGTGTTCATCTGTTCGAGCAGGCCCGCGCCGCGAAACTTCAGATGCACGGCTTTCGGCGCGGACAAAGTGACCTGCGTGTAATCGGCATTCTGCTGGGGCGTCAGGACGGCGCGGCTGTTGGTGACGGCGTCCGCCGTCTGGAGCTGCTGGTTTTCGTCGAAGGCCGCCTGCAGCTGGTCGGCCGAAACCTCGGTCGTCCGCTCGGGCACGGTCTGCCGCAGATACGAGCCGCCGCGGGCGCTCGCCCAACGAATTTTTTTGTTGGGAAAAAGATCGGCCGTCATCTGCTCGCCCTTCAACAGCTCGCGGCCGTTATCGATGACGGCGCTGCCGTTGAGATATATTTTCCCGTTCGTCTGCTCGTAAACCGCCTCGGCGGCCCGGATGTCGGTCGGGCGGTCGTCCTCGACGGTGACGATGTGGACGCCGCTTTTCAGCTGGAAACGGTCGATGTCCTTCTCGTAGATCGCATAACCGGAATCGACTTTCGTCGGTTTCGTATCGTTGCTCGCGGTCTCGATCGCGACATTGTCGAAAAGCTCGACGGTCTTCAGCTCCTTATCAATTTTCGCGGTCGCGCGGTCGGCTTTCGTCCGGGTCCATTTCGTGTTGGCGGCGGTCGGTTTCTGGTAAACGTCGACCCGGCCGGCGAGATCGATCTGCCGGATTTCCTTCTGCGTGAACGAAGCGGTCGCCTTATCGGCCTTGATTTCCGAAGGCTGGGACATCTCCGAATTGCGCGTGTCCGGGATGATGCTGATAAAGACGTTGTCGGCGAGCTCGATTTTTTCGGCGTTTTGATCGACCGAAGCGTAGTCGGCGGTGATTTTCGCGCTCTGGATGTTGCTCTTCGACAGGTCGTCGCCGGACTCGGCGGCGGCCGCGTCGATCTCGACGTTTTTCAATAATTCCAGTTTCTTTTCGCCGATTTTGACGAGCGCGCCGTCGGCCCGGCCCCTGACGTTCTCGCGCTCGAACTCGACCTTTTCCTGAGCTTCGGCCGTCTGGTTTTCCCGCGTATAGACGATCTGCTCGGTTTTCACCTTCAACGCATCACGGGTCTCGATATTGACGCTGCCGGCGAAATAGGCCGTGAAATTCTTGTTTTCGGCCGGGATGTAAAGCCCTTTTTCGGAAGTGATCTGATCGTAGGTCTCGCCCTTGTCGTCAAAAACACGGAGCAGGACGTTCTGCAGCTCCTGGTGATTGTCGGAAAAAGTCGTCGCCTTGTCGGCCTTGATGTAGAATTTCTTCTGATCGCCGTCGGATTCGGTCCGTTCGTAGCCGTCGACCTCGGCGACGACGTCTTTGGAGAGCCTCGCGTGATCGGGCTTGAGTTTGAATTCGGTCCGGTTCCGGCCGAGGTAGAAACCGACGACGAGCACGACCAACGCCAGAAAAAAGGCGGCCACCGCCCCGACGCGAAAGAACTTCGGCAGCTGCGCGCGTTTCTGCAATTGTCTGACTTCGGGGCGTTTGTTCTCCGACACTAACATCAATTATCCGTTCTCAAATCCTCGACGACCAACTGGAGCCTCGTCGTTCCCTGCCAGGTATTGGCTTCCGGCGTATAAGCTAGTTCGATGCGGCATTTCGGGTTCAGAGTTTGCCCCGAAGATTTCTCGACGCCGTCCCACCAGACCGCTTCGAACTGTTTCCCGCGCGAATCGGCGAGCCGCAGCTTGAGATGTTTCTCCTTCATCACATAGGGCTCGTCGAGCAGGAAAAAATCTTTGGTGACAAAGATCGGCTTCGGGTTTCCGGCGCCGAACGGTTCGAGCTGTTTCAAATCCTCGACGATCGACAAATCGAGCGTCTGCGTCGAAACCTGGGCGTCGATCCTGAGTTCCGGAACCAGATCATCGGCCGTCAGGTGGGCGATCGCGTGACGGTTCAGTTCCTCCCGCAGCCGGTCGATGTTTTCGGCCTTGATCCGCATCCCGGCGGCGGCCGCGTGCCCGCCGAACTGATCCATCAGCCCGCCGCACGAATCGAGCCCGTTGAGCAGGTGATACCCGGCGATCGACCGCGCCGAGCCGTGTCCGATCCCGTTTTCGAGCGAGATCACGACCGACGGCCGGTGCAGCTTTTCGGTGATTTTCGAGGCCGCCAGACCGATCACGCCGCGGTGCCAGCCCTCGCCGGCGACGACCGCGACGTGACTTTGCCCGGCGCTGCCGCCCTGATCCAGATAATCCTGAAGAGCGAGCTCGGTGATCTCGCGCTGGATCCGCTGGCGTTCGAGATTGCGGCTGTTGAGCAGAGCGGCCAGCTCGCGGGCCTTTTCGAAGGTCGGCGCTTCAAAGAGCTCGACCACGTGGCGCGCGACGTCCATCCGGCCGGCGGCGTTGATCCGCGGCGCGATCCGGAAGCCGATGTGATAACTCGTCATCTCGGCATTGCAGTCGGCCACCTCCATCAGCGCCTTGAGCCCGAAATTATGGGCTTTCGGCAGGTCCTGCAAGCCTATCTTGACGATCGCCCGGTTTTCGCCCGTGAGCTGCATAATATCGGCGATCGTCCCGATCGCGACGACTTTCAGAAATCCCTTGACGGTGTTTTCCCGGCCCTTCTCGCGGAGCAGGGCGTGCGCCAGTTTGAAAGCGACGCCGACGCCGGCGAGATTTTTGTCGGGATAGCCGCAGCCCGGCTGATTGGGATTGACGACCGCATAGGCTTCCGGGAGACCGGCGTCCTTGGTCAGGTGATGATCGGTCACGATCACGTCCATTCCGTGTTCGCGCGCCCACGCGATCGGCTCGAAGGCCGTGCTCCCGCAGTCGACCGTGATGACCAGCGTATACCCGCGCTCGCGCGCCTTTTCGAGCGCCGGAATGTTCAGGCCGTAGCCTTCGGTAAAGCGGTTCGGAACGTGAAAGCCGGTTTTGCCGCCGATGATCTCGAGGGCTTTGCGCAGCACGACGGTGCCGGTCGTGCCGTCGACGTCGTAATCGCCCCAGATCAGGATCTTCTCGCCCGCTTCGACCGCCCGGAAGATCCGTTCGACCGACTTTTCCAGATCCCTGAGCAGGTTGGGCTCGTGCAGATCGTCGTAGGACGGGTTCAGAAATTTAACGGCCTTTTCGGGCGTCTCGTAACCGCGGGCGATCAGCAGCGCCGCGATCAGGGGCGAAACCTTCAATTCCGTCGAAAGCTTCGCAACCTCATCGCGATCGTGTTTTCTGATCGTCCAACGCTTCATTATTCCAAATCCCCTTTATTTAAATATCGACCAGCGGGCTGACGACCCCCTTCCACAATAAAACCAGCAGGATCGTGCCGACGATCAGCCGGTAAACGATAAAGATCGCGGTCGAGTTTTTCCGTAGATAAGCCAGCAGAAACCAGATCGAAAGATAGCCGACGACGGCCGAGACGATCGTCCCGACGGCGAGCGCGACGAAATCGTTTCCCGACAGCATCTGTTTCTGGATCGCTTCCTTCAATTCCAGCAGCCCGCTCGCGGTGACGGCCGGCATCATCAAAAAGAACGAAAAACGGGCGGCGGCCTCTCTTTTCTGGCCGGCCAGCAGACCGCCCATAATGGTCGAGCCCGAGCGGCTCGCCCCCGGAATCAGCGCCAGAACCTGCGCGAAGCCCATCGCGAGCCCGTCGAACAGACCGAATTCGCGAAGCTCCTTGCGCTGGCTGCCGACGATTTCGGCGAAGGCGAGAAAAACCGCGATCACGATCATCATCGTCGCGATCACCCATAAGTTCTTGGTCGCCGGTCCCTCGATCAGCTTTTTGAAATACAGACCGACCGTGCCGATCGGAATCGAGCCGATGATGATCAGCCAGCCGAGCCAGCTTTCGTCGGAAAGCCAGATCGGCCGGACGCCGTTGGTTCCCGAAAACCGCATCCCGCGTTTGTTCGTCAAAAGGTTCCAGTGATCCCGGATAAAGGCCCCGGTGATGCTCCAGATATCGCCCGCGAAATAAATGAAGACGGCCGCCAGCGTGCCGAGCTGGAGCACGGCGATGGTCGCCGTAATCCGTTCCGGATCGCCCTTGTAGATTTCCGTCCAGCGGCTCGCAAAAACCAGATGCGCGGTCGAAGAAATCGGGATAAACTCGGTCAATCCCTGAACGATCCCGAGTATGATAGCCTGTAAAATGTTCATAAAACGGTTTTAGGGATGGTCACTCGTAAATTGTTTATTGTAGTGTCTGCGAGACCAATTAACAATTGGAAAACCGTCGGTTATTCGCGATATTTCGCCCGACCGGCAATTTTATCGTACATCCACGCCGGAAAAACGCGTCCGAGCCGGACGATCGTCGCCAGCGGCCACGGGAAGGCCGCGAATTTTTTTCGCCTTTCGATCGCCTTTATAAAATAAGGCACCGCGTCGTCGAGCTCCATCAGGAAAGGCATTTTATTTTTCCGGCCGGCGGTCAGCGGCGTCTTGATAAAGCCCGGCTGAATGATCGTGACGGCGACGCCGCGCTGCTGAACGTCGAGCCGGACGCTTTCGAAGAGGTTCGTCATCGCGCCCTTGCTCGCCGAATAAGCGGCCGATTTCGGCAGACCGCGAAAACCGGCGAGCGACGAGACGGCGACGAGCTGCCCGCTTCCGCGTTCGAGCATCCCGGGAAGCACCGCCGCGACCGCGTTGACCGCGCCCATCAGGTTGATGTCGATGACCCGTTTGACGAACTCGGGTTTGAGTTCCTGCGTTTCCCGGTCCTTGCCGCCGACCCCGGCGTTGGCGATCAGAATGTCGATCCGGCCGAATTCGGCGCGCAGTTCGTCGGCGCATTTTTGAACCAGCGCGGCATCGGTCACGTCGCCGGCCAGCACGCGCGCCGTTCCGCCGGCCGCCTCGCATTTCGCGGCCAGCGCCCGGAGCAGCTCTTCGCGCCGGGCGAACAAACCCAGAATTGCGCCCCGGCGGGCGATTTCGAGCGCCAGCGCCTCGCCGATCCCGCTCGAAGCGCCGGTCAGGAAAACGACTTTATCCTTCCAAAATGACATCTCTTCAAGAATTTAACACAATTCATCGACAAATTCCCCCAGCACGCGCAGGGCCCCGGCGAGATCGGCCTGTTTGATCAACAGGTGATCGCGCGAAAACGCCGACAGCGCGACGACCGGAATCCGCGCTTCGGCCAGTTTAGCGGTCACGAACGCGAGAAAGCCGACGACCGAAAAATCGAGCTCGACGTCGAACGTGAGAAGCCGAAAACCGTTCTCGACGCGGGCCTCGCCGAGCCCCGGCCGCATCGCCCGAAAATCGGTTTCGTCGAGCAGCAGCGTCACCTCGAAACGATCCTTTAAGATCATAAAGGGCGCCGTCATCCGCGGACTCAATTCTGGATTTTCGAGTAATTTGAACCAGCTTTCGCCGGTCAGCGAAACCAGCGTGAAGGTTTCGGGCGCGACTTCTACCCGCGTGCCCGAAAGCGTTTTTTTTATATCATCTTCCGCCATTTTGAGTTTTATTATTGTTAGTGACAAAACTAATTGGAAAAAGTGTCGACTCCGGTCGCATTCGCTTTTTGATCTTCCACTAAACACACTAAAAACACTAAATTTCTTTCGTGTTATTTCGTGTTTTTAGTTGATCATTTAACAACCGCTCGCGGGTTTAACGCTCATTATTCCAACAACTTGTATCACACGCTATAAACTTGAGAATTCTACCAATTTCCAATGACCGCGACCCCGATCCGCCGACTCTGCCTAAAATTCGATCGACGAAACCGGATCGGTTATCGAAGCCTGAATTTTCCGGGATAAAATTCAAAACCCATATTAAATATGCTCGAATCTCCCGGCCGTTCAGACCTCGACGATCGTCGTCACGATCACCGGCTTGGTTCCGGTCCGGCGCTGCAGAAACCGCTTCAGGTGGACGCGGATATTTTCCTGAAGCCAGTTTTTATCGGCGATTTCCTGCGCCGTCATCTCGGAAAATGTTTCCATCACGGCCTTTTTCGCCTCCTCGGCGAAACCGTTTCCGGGATCGATGCCGGCCACGCCCTGAAACGAAATATGCGGTTCGCCGGACAAACAATTGTTCTTTTTATCGATCTTCACGACCAGCGAGATCGCCCCGCCGTAGGCGAGCTTTTTCCGTTCGCGGATGATGTCGTATTCGATCTCGCCGAGCGATTCCTCGTCGATGAAGGTCCGGCTCAGCTCGTGCTTGTCGGCGACCCGCGCGCCGAGCTCGTCGATCTCGAGCACATCGCCGTTCTCGATCAGGATCACGTTCTCGTCCGAATAACCGGGAATGTGATTTTTCGCGAACTCCTTGTGCCGGAACAGCATCCGGTATTCGCCGTGGATCGGGACGAGATATTTCGGCCGCGCGGTTTCGACCATGATCTTGATGTCTTCCTGCGAAGCGTGACCGGAAACGTGGATCAGCCGGCGTTTTTCCTCGATGATGTTGGCGCCGCGTTTGTAGAGATGCCCGATCAGCCGTGAAATGGCCTTGTCGTTGCCGGGAATGATGCGGGCCGACAAAACCACCGTGTCGCCCTTTTCGATCTCCATTCCCTTATAGCTCGAGGTCGCCATATTCCACAGCGCCGCCCGGTTTTCGCCCTGCGAGCCGGTGATGATGTAAACGATCTCGTCGTCGTTGAGCGCCCGCGAAGGCCCGAGGTCGACCAACGTGGCCGGCGGGATCTGGAGCAGCCCCAGTTCCTCGGCGAGCTCGACGTTTTTCTGCATCGAACGCCCGAGCACGCAGACCTTGCGGCCGAATTCGAAGGCGAGATCGAAAACGATCTGCAGCCGGTGAATCGAGGACGAAAAGGTCGACACGATGATCCGCCCGAGCGCCTGTTCGAAAATCTCCTCGAACGCCGGGATGACGGCCTTTTCGGACGGCGTCCGGCCCTCGACGGTGGCGTTGGTCGAATCGCCGAGCAGCGCCAGAACTCCCTGCCGACCGTATTTTTCGAGGGTCTTCAGATCGTACGGGCGGCCGATCACCGGCGAATCGTCGATCTTGTAATCGCCGGTGTGGATGATCGTCCCGAGCGGCGTCGTGATCGCCAGCGAAAAGCAGTCGACCAGCGAATGAGAGGCGTGAATGAACTCGACTTTGAAATTGCCGATCTCGGCGACGTCGTTGGGCTTGACGCGATGGAGCAGAACCTCGTCGAGCATCTTGTGCTCGTCGAGCCGCTTTTCCGTGAGCGCGTGCGTGAACCGCGAGGCGTAGACCGGAAGATTGAATTTTTTCAGGAAATAAGGCAGCGCGCCGATGTGATCCTCGTGCCCGTGCGTCAGGATGAGGGCGGTCAAATTGTCGCGGTATTCATCCAAAAAATCGAAATTCGGGATCGAAATATCGACGCCGTAGGGCGTTTCCTCGGGGAATCCCATCCCGGCATCGACGACGATCATCTCGTCGTCGTAACGGATTCCCATACAATTCATCCCGAATTCCCCGATCCCGCCGAGCGGGATGATTTCTATTCTTTTCACAGTTTAATAAACCTGACCTTTTATAAATTACAAAGGCAAAATTATATCACAGCCCGATGCTAAATTATTTCTAAATCACGGGCGGGCAGCGGTCATTTTCGATCAAACCGCAAAGTTGATCGAAAATGACCGCTGCCCGCCCGTATTCTATGCGGCTTTGAAACTAATTCAGGGCCGCGAAAATCAGATCGGTGATTTCGTCGCCGACATTGACGAGCTGCGGCGCGAAAACGTACTCGCGGTGGGCGGCCGACAGGGTGTAGATCTCGCCCGACTCGACGCCGTCGAACCGGAAATAACCGAACGAATTGGTGGTCGCCGTCCGGATCTGCCCGTTCGGCCCGGCCAGCGCGATCCTGACCCTGAAAATTCCGCGGCCGTCGGCGGTGGTGACCCGCCCGCCGATCGAAACCTGCGCGGCGGTCGCCGAATTGACGGTGTGCGAAGCCCCGGGCGAGGCCGGACTGCCGTTGTAATCGGCGTTGCCGCCATATGTGGCGGTCAGCGTCCGGTTGCCGACCGTCGTCAGCGTCAGGGTGCATTGCCCGGCCGCGACGGTCGCCGTACAGCTGTTGACGCCGTCGGTCACGGTCACGTTCCCGGTCGGAGTTCCGCCGCCGGGCGCGGTGACCGAAATCAAATAGAACACCGTAAACGACTGGAGCGTGGTCGTCGCGGTCTGCGACTGCCCGGTGATCGAGGCGGTCGTGCTGGCCTTGTTGACGGTGAGGTTGGCCGTCGCCTGCCCGCTGTCGACCGTGGCCGAAGCCGACTTCGCTCCGATCGTGGCCGCCGTGAATGTAGCGGCCGCGGTGGCCGTTGCCTGAATCGAACTATCAAGCAGCGACCCGCCCCCGTTTCCGCCGGCGAACGAGACCGTTCCGCCGGTTCCCGACCAGCTTACCGGCAGCCCGATCAACACGTTGAGATTGCTCGCCGCGATCGAACTGCCCGCCGAATTCTGGAGGAACGAGGCGGTCAGCGCCGAGGGCTGGCCGGTCACCACCGTCGTCGGCGACGCGGACAGCCGCAGTTGAAGATAAGGCGTCGCCGTCACCGTGCCGGTCGTAATCGCGCCGGCCGTGTTGCAGGGCGCGGCGGCTCCCGTGTTGCAGCCCCACCAGTTATTGGTCGCCGTCGCGGTTCCGGCGTCGGCGGCGAGCCCCGTAAAGCCGCCGCCGGTATTCCCGACGATTCTCGAAAAACTGACGTTCAGCAGATTTGCGGTCGGCGACGACCCGAGATAGATGCCGCCGCCCTGCGTCGTCGCCGTATTGCCGGTAATTGTGGCTTTGCTGATGGTCGAAGTCACGTTTCCGTGGTTGTAAAAAAGCCCCCCGCCGAAACGCCCTGACGAGTTGCCGGAAATCGTCGTCGGCCCGTTGATGTCGAACCGCTGGGTGGCGTACATTCCCCCGGCGTCGCTCGGCGCCAAATTATTGCTCACGGTCGAGGTCGTCAAAAACGAGCTGCCGCCGCCGCCGGATGGGCCGAACGCAAAGATTCCGCCGCCCTGCCCCTGACCGCCCGACCCGTTGACGGAATTGTTGTTGATCGTTACATTGGTCAGAAAAACGGGAGTCGTCGTCCCGACGAATATCCCGCCGCCGAACGACGAACTGAGCCCGATCCGGGACGGCTGATTATTGGTAACAGTGAGGGCGGTTCCGGTAAAAGAGCCGTTTCCGGCATTTGAATTGGTGAGGGCGATGCCGCCGCCGTCGCCGTCCAACGCCCGGCTGTCGCTGACGATGCAGTTCGAAACGGTCAGGGTTCCCGTCCCGGAGGCCTCCCAGTCGAAAGCTCCGGCGAAACCATCGCCGCTGTAAGACCCCTGATTGCGGCCGAACTGAAATCTGATTCCGGACATTGCGGTAGCAAAGGCGCTGTTGAAATTCGGATTGATCGATAGGTCCTTATCGATCGCGTTGAGGGTGTTGGTGCCAGCCTGAACGATCGTGTTGGCTGAGCCGTTGCCGGTGATCGTCAAAGACTGAAGGACATCGAGATCGCCGCCGGCACCGGCATTTTCGTTGAAGCTGCCGACCGTCAGTTGATGCGTCGAGCTTCCCACAAAGGTGATCAGATCGGCTCCGGCCAGCGCGTTGGCTTCCATCACGGCGGCGCGCAGCGTACAAACCGCGCCGGCCGTCGCGCAAATTCCGTTGCCGGGGCTGACATCGACGGCGTCGGTCGCCGAATTGACGGAAAAAGACGCCGCCGGCACGAACATCACCGGCGTCGGCTCGAGATTTCCTTTTTCCAGAACGGCGATGCCCTGCTGCCCCATCACGTTCAGCCGGACGGGCTGAACGGCGGCGATTTCGCCGGGAAAGGAAAGATTTTCGACGCGTGTTTCGCCGGTAAAGGCGGCCCGATCCGTGCCGTAAACCGGCTCGCGAAACAGCACCTGAATTTTATTTTCGACCGGATTTACGACCATCAGGTCCTCGGTCTCGTTGCCGGTCACATAAGCCTTCGTCAGCCGGGCCGCGCCGCCGCCTTTGGCAAACACGCCCAGATTCTGCTGTTCGGCGATCGTCCAGTCGTTGGCGAGCGCGTTTTCCTGATCGGTCGAATCGACGATCTGCCGCCGGCCGCGGCCGAACCGGGCGAAATTATCGCGCATTTCCTTTTCGGTAAACGGCCGCCGGTCGAGCGCGCCGTTTTGAAGAATGTAGACCGAACCGTCGTCGCCCAGCACGGCGAGCTCGGTTTTGGCCCGGCGGTCGCGGATGAATTCGCCCGCCGCCAGATCCGAAACCGTCACGGGCAGCGGAATTCGGACCGGCTCGCCCGCGCCGGCCGCGAGCCGGCCGATCCGCTGGAGTTCGCCGCCGGCGGTAAAAAACAGATCCTTATCGGTCGTCGAGCCGTCGGGGTTCGTCAAAATCATCGAATCGACCGGGGCGGTCGTTTTGACCTTGAAAAAGGATTTCGAATCGAGAGCGGCCGCGCCGTCGAATACGGCGATTCCGCAATCCGTATCGTTCTGATAAGCGGCCGCGATTCCCGAATAGGGCTTCGAAAGGCTCAGGGAAGCCGCCGCCAGGCCGGTCAGATTTCCCGGCATCGAAATCCGGCCGGTGATTTCGAATTCCCCGTCTTTGCCGGGTCTGAGGATCAGCAGCAAGTTCGAGGAACGGGCGCCGACCGCGAGATCGAGAGTCGAGCCGGGGTAAAATTTGCCGGCCGCGATGAAGTCGGGCGTCACGGGCAGATCGACGGTGCGCGCCTCTTTTTCAAAGGAAACGGGAAAATCGCCGTTCCGGATGCCCTCGAGAACCGCCGGGTCCTCGGGCGCGAAGGCCTCTTTCGAACCCTTGTGAAAGGTCAAAACGCCGCCGTTACCGGCCGCATAGCCGCTCACCAGATCGGGAAACCCATCGGCATCGAAATCGGTCGCCGCGAGCGCCGTCGGCCGGAGCTCGCCCGATTCGAACCGTTTGACGGTCCGTTCGCTGCCGACGTAATCGGTCTC
Organism: Acidobacteriota bacterium; assembly: GCA_018269075.1. Lineage (GTDB taxonomy): Bacteria > Acidobacteriota > Blastocatellia > Pyrinomonadales > Pyrinomonadaceae > JAFDVJ01. The sequence continues at coordinate 13,100 of JAFDVJ010000107.1, read as the reverse complement.
GATCGCCTTTCCCTGCCGGAGCTTGATCCACGGCGAGGCGTTGGCCTCGATATTCACCGATTCCCGAACCGCCGGCGCGACCCGAAAGTTTTTCTTCAAATCCTTCTGCTTTTCGGCCGAGACCGTTCCCCATTCATTCCAACCGAGACCGACAACGATTCCAATCGTCAAAACGAACAGCCCGATTTTGCCGCTAAAATATCTTTTCCCTTTTATGTGAAACATCGAAAACTCCCATTAATAGTAATAAATCCCCGGTTCCTGTTAATTGCGAGGCGGGTAAATGCCAAACTGACAAATGATGAAGGTCACCGCCAGATACGGCTGTAAATTGTTGTGGGGCGAATTCCCTCCGGCGGGTCCCGTAGGCAGCATTTGAACGGTCGGCAAGGTCGACGAATAAATCGGCGGCCTTCCGCGTCCGGCCGAGCCGAACATTTCCTGGTTGGGAGATTGATCCGTACCGGCGTTCGTTGTCGACGGAATTGTGTGATTGTGAACCGGAAGCTGGGTCGAATTAAGGGTAACCGCGGACGAGCCGCCGGTTTCACCGACACTTCTGGGAGTCAACCCGGGCCCCTGACCGGCCATTACGGGCGCTCTGCCCTGCAGGTTGGGGAGGGCGAAAGTAGACGTCCCGTTGCCGCCGTACATCGTGCCGAGGATGGAAAAAAGCGCCGTGTTTTGCGAAATCGGTATCAGCTGCCCGTTACATAAGGCCCAATTGACCGGGGCGTAATTGCCCCCAAACATTCTGATCTCTCCGATAAAGGCATCTGCCATTACAATTCCTCCTTAGTTTCTCGACGGGAAAATCCCTGCTGTCGCGATACAAAAATTGATCGCCAGATAGGGCTGCATATTGTTATGGGGCTGCGAACCGCCGGCCGGATTAGTGCTTACCATAACCCCGTTGGGGTTCGGATCATACAGCGAATCGCTCACCGTTGTCAGATAACCGGTCGCCTGCCCCGTGTCGGGCGTTCCGGCCGAGGCATTCAAAGTGTGGGTATGGGCCGGGATTTCGGTTTGCTGAAGAGTATGGGCCGACTCGCCGCCGACCTCCCCGAGAACCGTCGAGTTGCCCCAGTGAACCGGCGTCCGTCCCCGAAAATCAGGGAGGGCGAAGGTCGTCGTCCCGTTGCCGCCGTAAGTCGTTCCGAGAATGGAAAAAAGCGCCTGATTTTGGGCAATGGCGAGCAAAGTCCCGTTGCACGCCGCCCAGTCCCGGGGCGGATAATCGAATCCGAACATCCTGATTTCTCCGAGATATGGTTCTGACATAAAATAAACTCCTGCCCCGACGGGCCTTTAATTGCGCGGCGGATAAATGCCCACCAGCGCGATGACAAAATTCAGACAAAGAAACGGCATCATATTTTGGTGCGGCTGATTCCCGCCCGCGGTTCCCGCCATCTGCGGGCCCATCGTCGAACCGGAAGCGGTCGTCGAATAGGGCGCGAGGCTCGACTGCGCCGGCACCCTGCCGGACGGATTCGAACTCGTCGCAGCGTTCGAGGTCGAAGAAACCGAATGACTGTGGGCGGGTATTTGCGTAGTTATCAGAGTCACGGTTTCGGTCCCGGCGGCCGTCCCGATCGGGTAGCTGGCCGACCAGTGAATCGGAACCCGGCCCCGTAAATCGGGCAGGGCAAAGGTCGTCTGGCCGTCTCCGCCGTAAATCGTCCCCAGCAGACTGAACAATGCTGAGTTCTGGCCGATATCCAGCAGCTGTCCGTTACATAAACCGTAACCCAAGGGGGCAAAATTTCCCCCGAACATTTTAATTTCTCCCAAAAACGGATCTGCCATAAAACCTCACTTAAAATAAAATTCGACTTTTCCTAATCCAAACCGGCGGTCCGGCCTTCCTGTTAAAACGATATTTTTTCCGAAATTAAAACTGGGTGAGGGACAGGCGTTGTTCGGCCCAACCATTAGCGGCGCGGCGGTCGAATAGTCCGACCCGGCGGATGAATGGAAAGCAACAAAAAACCGCTCATTCCGATGAGCGAGGGGCAATTTTTCTGATTGCATAGTTTTGGCTATGTTGTTTAGCTACCGAATTAAAACGAAACGTTTTCAGTTTATACCCGACCAAAATTAAAATGCAAGCTTTTCAAAAAAAAATATTTGCATTTCGCAAAAATTTAATTGTAGAATCAAATCCATTGTTTCCCTGCTTATAACTAACCATAGAAATTCCGTGAGTGTTCGGGGTAATTTACAAGGATGAAAATAACGAGAAGAGATTTTTTTAAAGCGGGCGGCGCTTCGGCAATCGGTCTGGGTCTTTTTTTAGCCGCTACCGGCGAGATCGACGGTCAGAAGATTTTGGTCGGTTCCGGCGGAACGAACGAAATTCTCAGTTCCCTGACGCCCGATCTGATGGCGAAATACATCGGCCGAGATTTTACCTTTTATTCGGATCAGGTTGTTTACCAGGGAAGCCTGATCGAGGTGATCGTTCCGCAGATCAAAAAACCCAAACGGACTTTTTTGGGTAAAACCCGTCCGATTTCCGGTTTCAACCTGAGATTCCGCGTACAGTCGCCGGCCCTCGGGCAGGACTGCTATCAGATCTTCGAACCGACCCTCGGCCAGTTCGAGCTGCTCCTCGTCCCCGGCGGCGGCACGAATCAGGAGAGCGATATGATCGCCACGTTTTCGCGGATTTAAGGCTTCAGCAGCCGGTTGAAAACGGCCTGGTAGGTGAAGTACTCGTCATCCTGGGCAACCGGCACCAGGAAAAGTATGGACGTCTCGATCTCCGGGGCGCTCAGTTCATATAATTTTTGTTCGAGGAAAAAATCCCTCGATCCCCGAAAAAAAAGCGAAAACACCTCCTGCATCGGCATTTGCTTCCTCTCTGACAATTCGAAAAACTCGATCTGTTTTCCGTCAAAACCGTCGATGTCGAACTTCGTCCCGACCAGTTTTCCAAAATCCTCGTAATTCAAGCTCGTCAACATTTTTTCATCTCTCCGCCGAGTAGGTCATCGAATAATCCGATTCGGTTTCCCGCTCGACCGCGAATCCCAGTTTTCGGTATAAACCAACCGCCCTCAGATTGTTCTTCGACACCTGCAAAGCGACTTTTTTTCTTGTTTCGACCGCTCTTTCGATCAGATCGCCGATCAGCAGCGAACCGATTCCCCGCCCTCGGTGCGCGGGCAGGATCGCGATATCGATCAAAACCAGCCGGTCGTCGTATTCGGCCGTGATCATTCGGCCGACCTTTTCGAAATCGTCCTCGATAATGAACTGCAGCGCGCCGGGAAACCGAAGCTCCCAGGCCCTTCGCTGAAAAACGGCCTGCATCTTCAAAAATTCGGCGAGCCGCCGGGGCGACCAGCCCGGCCCCGCGAATTCCTCTTCACGCGTGCCGGCATCGACCCTCGCGATAAAATCGCGATCGTCCTCCGTCACGGTTCGCAAGGTAATTCTGGTTAACATGGAAGCGGACACGGAACGATCCTCCAATCACTGAAAATAATCTAACAGCAATTTTCATTTCCGGGCAAACCCGGCCTCCGGTTTTAAGGTTTTCCATCCACGCGATAAACTAACCCGGCCCGGCACACACCAATCCGAAATCCGAAATCCGAAATCCGAAATCCGAAATCGGTCCAATCTTGACAATTATGTAAGGTATCGCTTACTCTGTTTATGACATTTTGCTCGAAGGGGAGTAGATTGCCTTTTCAAGGTCAGGCGAATCGTCAGGACGATTTTTCGAAGAAAAATCCGGTTCGCCAGTTAAGAATCAAGACCTTCTGCGTCGGTAACGTACGCGGGAGGTCTTTTTCTTTTGGAAAAAATCCCGTTAAAACGTGGCCGATTTGAAATTTAACGGAGGATTTTTTTATGACTTTATTTCCATTCGCCGATTACTGGTGGTTTTACGGCGGTTTTCTGATTTTCGTTTTTTTGATGCTGGCCCTCGATCTGGGCGTTTTCAACCGCAAATCGCACGTCGTGACGTTTCGCGAAGCGACGATCTGGAGCGCCGTCTGGGTGGCGCTCGCGCTGATCTTCAATTTTCTTTTTTACCAGTATGCCGCCGCCAAATTCGATCCCGAAACCGGCCGCCGGCTCGGGCTCGAATTTCTGACCGGCTATATTCTCGAATATTCGCTGTCGATCGACAACATCTTCGTCTTCGTGCTGGTCTTCAGCTATTTCGGGATTCCCGCGAAATACAAGCACCGCGTCCTGTTTTACGGAATTCTCGGCGCGCTCGTCTTCCGGGCGATCTTTATCGGGCTCGGGTCGGCGCTGATGCAGTTTAACTGGATCATCTATATTTTCGGCGCCTTTTTGATCGTCACCGGCGTCAAGATGTTCTTCACGAGCAGCGACGAGATCGAACCCGAAAAGAACTTTCTGATCCGGCTCTTCAAAAAAATAATGCCGGTCACACACGAGATCGACGGGAAAAGCTTTTTCATCGTCCGCGACGGTGTGCGCTACGCGACGCCGCTGTTTATCGCGCTGCTGTTTCTCGAGGCGACCGACATCATCTTCGCGGTCGACAGCGTCCCGGCGATCTTCGCCGTCACCAAAGAGCCGCTGATCGTCTTCACGTCGAACATCTTCGCGATCCTCGGCCTGCGCTCGATGTACTTTATGCTGGCCGGCGTGATCGACAAGTTTTACCTGCTGAAATACGGTCTGGCGGTCGTGCTGGTCTTCGTCGGTCTGAAAATGGTCTGGCTCAACCCGCTGTTCGACGGTCATTTCCCGATCAGCTGGTCGCTGCTGATCATCATCTCGACGATTCTCGTCTCGATCGCGGCCTCGCTGCTGTTCCCGCTCAAACCGGCCGCCGCGAAACGCCTGAACAGCGAAACATAGCGATTTCGGATTTCGGATTTCGGATTTCGGATTGCTCGTGTCGGAAGGCCGGGTTTTCCAGTTAATTGTAGGCCGAACACAACAAACCAATCCGAAATCCGAAATCCGAAATCCGAAATCCGAAATCCAACTATCGGGCGGAGGCGGCGATAATTTCCAGCAGGTTGATCCATTCGTCGCGGGTCAGCGTTTCGGCGCGTCTTGCGGGGTCGAGGCCGGCACGGTCGAGGATTTCGCGGGCGCTGCCGAATTTGTCGGTAATCTCCGGCGGCAGCGCCCGGAAGTTGTTGAGGATGGTTTTTCGCTTGCGGGCGAACCCGACGCTCGCGAGCGTGCGGAAGAGCTTTTCGGCTTCGGGATCGGGAGCCGTTTCCCGCGGGATCAGGCGGACGACGGCGCTCCATACTTTGGGGGCCGGCCGAAAGGCCGACGGCGGAACTTCGAAGAGCTTCCCGGTTTTGAGATAGGCCTCGGTCAGAACCGTCAGAAAACCGCGCTCACTGTCGCCCGGCGGGGCGGTGATCCGGTCGACGACTTCCCGCTGGAACATCAGGATCATTTCCCCAAACACCGCCCGCTCGGCGATCAGTTTCTGGAGAATCGCGGTCGAGATGTAATACGGAAGGTTCGCGACGAGCCGGACGGGCGCACCATTTTCGTCGGTTCCGTTCTCTTCAACGATCTCGGCGAAATTCACTTTCAGCGCGTCGGCCGCGATCAGGGCGAAATCGGGCGAGCCGCTGAAACGACCTTTCAAAACCTCGATCATCTCACGTTCGAGTTCGACGGCCGCGACCCGCGCGCCGGCGGCTAACAGTTTTTCGGTCAGCGCGCCGCGGCCCGGCCCGATCTCGACGATCAGCTCGCCCGGCCGCGGGTCGAGCGCGCCGACGATCCGCGATACGATTCCGTCGTCGACCAGAAAATTCTGACCGAAGGACTTTTTGGCAAACGGTGCCTGTTTTCCGGCGGCGTTCTTCATCGTTCCCGAGTCTATCGCGGAATGCCGGCCGTTTTCAAAGGTTTTTTCGACTTTTATTGATATTTTTCGGTTTTTGGTTTATAAAAAAGTCTACTCTTTTTTTTGTTCCATCGAATTTCGTCAACCGGCTTCAATCCGCAGGAGTATGTTTATGAACAGCAGGCTTTCCCGTTTTTCGCTAATTCTGTTGCTGATTAGTATTTTTTCGTTTACCGGCCGCGCCGAGAGCGATCCCGATCCGGATTCGCCGGCGCCCGTGCTGCTCGGCCAGCGAACCCGCGGAACGGTGCTCGCCGTCTCGGGCGACGGCTTTTTGAAGGGCGTGCCCGGCCGCGGCGAAACCGTCTTCTGGCCGGGGCCGCGAAATTTTATGACGCTTTTCGTATCGAACCTCGACCTGCTCGACGGCGAGGGCGCCAATTCCCTGCGGGTTTATCTCTATCAGAAAAGCGGACGGACGTTCGAGCTCGAATCGGCCGGCCTCGAACCGGTCGAAAAGAACATTTTCGCGCTTCGCGTGCGGCTCGCCGACCGCGACGGCTTTCGCGGGCAGCCGCTCGCCGACGGCGAATCGATCATCTATCTGACCTGGCGCGGGCTCGTCAGCAACGCGCTCAAGATCAATCTCGGCCGTGAGGGCGGAACGATCGCCGTCCCGGATTTTCTGAAAAACGTTCCGCGCGCGGCCGGTTCCGCCGACGGACGAAATCTCGTCGGCTACCGCTGGTCGGGCGACCGGACGCGATTTCTCGAACAGGCGACCTTCGGGCCGTCGGCCGACGCCGACAACCGGATTCGCCGGATCGGCCTCCGGACGTGGCTCGCCGAGCAGTTCGAAGCGCCCTCGCCGGCGATTCCCTACCCCGTGATCCCGCAAATGCCGGTCACGCCGCCGAGCAACTGCAGCCTGACGACCAATCCCGTCTGCTACCGCGACCGCTACACGATGCAGCCGCTCCAGCAGTGGTTTTTCAAAGAGGCGTTTTACGGCTCGGATCAGCTCCGTCAGCGGACGGCCTGGGCGCTCGGCCAGATCTGGGTCACTTCCGGCGTCACCGTTCAGCAGTCGAGCCATCTGATCGCCTATCATAAGATTCTCGCGAACCGCGCGTTCGGCAACTACCGCGATCTGATGGCCGACGTCACGCTCAACCCGGCGATGGGCTACTATCTCGATATGGTGACGAGCACCAAGACCAATCCGAACGAGAACTACCCGCGCGAGATTCTCCAGCTTTTCACGATCGGCCTGTTCCGGCTCAATCAGGACGGGACGCTCCAGCGCGACGCGCAGAACAATCCGGTCCCGACTTACGATCAGTCGGTCGTCAATAATTTTTCGAAGGTCTTTACCGGCTGGACTTACTGCAACAGCGCCGAATGCCCGAACGCCGTGCCCGGCATCCCGAACTACGTCGATCCGATGAAGCTGATCCCGGAAAATCACGATCTGACGGCGAAAACGCTGCTCCAGTATCCGAACGCCGTCAATCCGACGATTCCGGCCTGCGCCGACTGCACGACGCCCGAGCAGACCGCCGCCTACGCCGACGCTTCGCTGAATATGGCGCTCGACAACATCTTTTATCACCCGAACCTGCCGCCGTTCATCTCGCGCAACCTGATCCAGCAGCTCGTCACGAGCGATCCGTCGCCGGCCTACGTCCAGCGCGTCGCCGACGTCTTCGTCAACAACGGCCAGAACCAGCGCGGCGATCTCAAGGCCGTGATCCGCGCGATCCTGCTCGACCCGGAAGCGCGCGGCAGCGTCAAGACCGCCCCGCGCTACGGCAAGCTCCGCGAACCGGTTCAGCTCGTCACCAATCTCGGCCGGCTGTTTCCGGCGCGGTCGTGGAACGGGCAGACCGAGACCGACGGCGGCGTCGCGAGCTATATGACGAAAATGGGCCAGACGGCTTTTTATCCGCCGACCGTCTTCAACTATTATCCGCCCGAATACATCGTGCCGCAGACGACGCTCAACGCGCCCGAGTTTCAGCTGCTCAACACGACTTCGGCGATCGGCCGGACGAATTTTCTATACACGCTGATCTTCGAGGGACTGGCCCCGAACGCGACCGATTCGCTGCGCGGCACGGCGCTCGATCTCGGCGAGGCCCAGTCGTTCGCCGCCGCCGACGCGACCGGCAATCAGCTGCTCGATTATCTGAACACGAAAATGATGCACGGCACGCTCTCGGCGGAACATCGCGCCGCCGTTCTGACGGCGGTGCAGGCCGTCGCCCCGACCGATCCGGCGCTCCGCGCGAAAACCGCGGTCTACCTGCTCGGCGCGTCCTCGCAGTATCAGGTTCAGAGATAAAGTTTTGAAAGTTTGGGAAGTTTGGGAAGTTTGGGAAGTTTTTTGTACGGTAGGCTGTCAGCCTGCCGCCGCGTTCAGCGGGTGTGAAGCGTTTTTACAGGCTTTCGCCTGTCAACCGGCTGACAGCCGATTGTACTTTAGGAAGTTTGGGAAGTAATGGGAACTGGAAGATGGTTTGAAAACGGTCGATCAGTGTAGGTTTCGGAGTCAGCGTAAAACGCCCGATTTCCGAACTTCCCAAACTTCCCAAACTTCCCAAACTCCCTAAACTTAAAAAGAGGTTGATTATGAAACAGAATAGACGCGAATTTTTGGTTAAATCGGCCGGCGCTTTGACGATGACGGCGCTCGCTTCGCAGGCGCGGCATTTCGGGCTGATCTCGGCGCTCGCCCAGACCCGGAAATCGAGAACGGAAGCCTTCGTGCCGAGCGATTACCGGGCGCTCGTCTGTATTTTTCTGTCGGGCGGGAACGACGGCAACAACACGATCGTCCCGAACCACAACGACGCCAATGTCAGCAATTACGCGGCCTACAGCGCCGCCCGCGCGACGCAGGGCCTCGCGCTCCAGCAGTCGGCGCTGCTTCCGGTCGCGGTCCCGCGGATCGGCGGTCTGACCTACGGACTGCATCCCGGCTTCGGAACGGTCGCCGGCGGCGTCAATCCGGGTCTCCATCCGCTCTGGGCGACCGGCAAGCTGGCCGCCGTGACGAACATCGGGACACTGGTCACGCCGACCACGCGGGCCCAGTATCAGGCCCGGAGCGTGCCGCTTCCCTTTAATCTCTTCTCGCACAACGATCAGGTCAACCAGCATCAGACCTGCCGCGCCGACGCCGTCACCCTGACCGGCTGGGGCGGCCGCATTTCGGATAAGATCACGGTCATCGACAACCCGAACCGCCTCGTCCCGACCATCAGCTCGGTCGGCGGCGGCCCGCTTTTCACGATCGGCGAAACGACCCAGCCGCTCGCGCTTTCGCCCGCGCCGACGCCGCTCAGCAACGTGCTCTCGCTGACCGGCTACAACAACACGCCGGTCACCAACGCCCGTTTCGACGCGCTCAACGCCGGGATGAATCTCGACGGCCAGCAGGAGCTGATCGCGGCCTCGAACAATTATCACCGGCAGGCGCTCGACATCAGCCGCTCGCTCAACAACAATTCCGAAGTCACGGTCACGTTTCCGAACAACGATCTCGGCAACCAGCTCAAACAGGTCGCGCGGATGATCAAGACCCGCGCGGTGCTCGGCGTCACCCGCCAGATATTTTTCTGCACGCTCGGTGGATTCGACACGCATACCGCACAAATCAACAACCAGCTGGCGCTCTTTGCGCAGGTCAGCCAGGGAATGCGCGCTTTTTACGACGAGATGACCGCGCAGGGACTCGGCGACAAGGTCACGCAGTTTACGATGTCGGATTTTTCGCGGACGTTCAATCCCGGCGGGTCGGGCGTCAACGTCGGCTCGGATCACGCGTGGGCAAATCATTCGTTCATCGTCGGCGATTCGGTGATCGGCGGCGATTTCTACGGCGTCAACACCTCGAACGGGACGCCGTTCCCGACGCTCGTCCAGAACGGGCCGGACGACGCCGACAGCGGCACGAACGCCCGCGGCCGCTGGATTCCGACGACCGCCGTCGATCAGTACGCGGCGACGCTCGCCAAATGGTTCGGCCTGCCGCCGGCCGATACGGCCTACGTTTTCCCGAACCTCGGTAATTTCGCGACGACCGATCTCGGGTTTATGCTACCCTAGAACGTTTTTGATGTTGGACCGGCCGGCGATCGTTTTTATTAATCCATTAAAACACTAAAAAGACAAGAATGATATTTTGTGTTTTTAGTGTTTTCAGTGGATCAAAACAGATGTTCGCCGTGCTGCCGGTTTTGATTCAATCGAAAACGCGGTTCACCAACGAATCGCCGGCCCCGTCAATTACCGTGCCGAACCACTCTGCATTTCCCCTGCGTATATCCGGATTTTTCTCTCGTGCTGATTGGTGTCTTAAGTGCGATATGCTTGATAACGGCTTCTGCGCTTCACATCGGCGGAGCGTCCGACCGATCGACCGTCGGTTTTACTGCTTCCGATAAACTCTTACGAAATCCAGTTGACCTGCTCGATCAAAGCAGCGATCGACGGTAATTTCCTGAAAAACCTTTTGTGCGAAATGCTATTTCGCTCGTGCGGAATGTAAAACCATTTGTGCGAAATGGTATTTCGCTCGTGCGGAATACCATTTCGCAATTGCGGAATGGTATTTCGCTCGTGCGGAATGGTATTTCGCAATTGCGGAATATCATCCTGCAATTGCGGAATACCATTCCGCAATTGCGAAATGGCATTTCGCACAAATGGTTTTACAAAACACACCTGGAATTCTTCGCTCCGCAGTTGCGGAACCGGGGCCGGCCGATTAAGGCCGCCGATTGTGCCAGATAAGGCTTAAGCTATTGATGTTACACTGGATAGCCGGTCAATTCCAGATCGGTTCCGTGACGAATCACCTGTAAATCGTTGAGTTTGAGCGCGTTTTCGAGCGAGAGCGCGCCGCGGCCGCCGATCGCGGCCGGCGCTTCGCGGCCGCCAATCACGAGCGGCGCGGCGATCAGCGTCAGCTTGTCGACGAGCCGCGCGTCGCAGAACGCGCCGGCGACTTCCGTGCCGCCCTCGACGAGCACGCTCTGCAGTTCGCGTTTGTAAAGCTCGCCGAGGACCGCGCCAAGATCGCGCGAGTCGGCGCGGGCGACGTCGACCCCCGAATCGGTGAGCGCGGAGATCTTCGCTTCGTCCGTCGAATTCGTGACGACGATCGTCGGCGTTTCGCGGGCCGTTCGGACGAGCGTCGATTCCATCGGAATCCGCAGCCGGTTGTCGAGCACGACCCGCGCGAGCGGGCGGCGGCGCGGTTTGCCGCTGCGGTCGGTGAGCGACGGGTTATCGACGAACGCGGTGTTGCCGCCGACGAGAATCGCGTCGTGCTCGTGGCGCAGGTTCTGGACGCGAACCGCCGATTCGCGGCCCGAAAGCGTCGTCGAAACCGAGTTTTTCAGCGAGATCCGGCCGTCGAGCGACATCGCCAGCTTGAGATGAACGAACGGCCGCCCGAAATGATGCCAGACGCAGAATTTTTCGTTCAAGCGCCGCGCCTCGTCCTTCAGAATTCCGGTCACGACCTCGACGCCGCGCGCGCGCAGCTGTTCGAATCCCTTGCCCGAAACGAGCGGGTTCGGATCCTCGATCGGGCAGACGACGCGCCGGATGCCGGCCTCGATCAGCGCCTCGGTGCAGGGACTCGTGCGGCCGTGGTACGAATGCGGTTCGAGCGAAACATAGGCCGTCCCGCCGCGCGCTCTTTTGCCGGCCTCGTTGAGAGCGAGCACCTCGGCGTGCGTCACGTCGTCGTAAACATAAGTCCCGCGCCCGGCGAGCTCGCCCGTTTCCGAGACGATCACGCAGCCGACGAGCGGGCTCGGGCTGACCAGACCGACGCCGAGCGCCGCCAGTTCGAGCGCCCGCCGCGTCATAATGACGTCAAAATCGTTGTATTCTGTTTGCAATTATCCTGTTTCTCTTCTAAAAAATATTTCCCGGCAATTAAAACCAGCCGGAGATTGCCGCCGGAACTGAAAGGTCTCGCCGAAACGACAAATTACATTCTGTCGCATTCATCGAGCGATTCGCAACAGACGGAAAGCCGGAAAATCTGGAGTTCTGAAGCATTTGTCCGGCGGCCGCCGGATGTTTAGGCCGGCGGGGTTCGCGGCTGATCGGTCGCGATCGCAAGCGTCTTTTTCAAGACTGGCGTTAAAAGCGCTTTGGCCGGCTGAAACCGGTTTTGCTCAAAGACCCGGTCGATCAGTGTCAATTGATTAAATTCCGATTCGATTATTTTTTACCGAGCGCGAAACCGGCTCCGAAATCCTTTTTTACGAGCGCCTCCTTAAGCGTTTGATCCAACCTTGTCTGCTCGTCTTCGTTCCGGCTGCGAATTTCGGCAGCGTCCCTTTCGAAAGCCGTAAAAAAGGCAGTTACGCAATCTGCATTACAAGCTCTGTCAAGCAGTTACCCAATTAACAACTTGGTCCATACCAACATAAATCAGTTCCATCAAATGGAGTTAAATTTGCATTTCTAGCCTTTTTAATCCCTTGTTTTTTAATTTGTTCATACCATTTACGATATGCTTTGTATGCTGCTTTTACAATTTCCTGATCATTTTTCTCTTTTTTCTTGTCAACTATTTTAATTGCCCAATGAGGCCAATCCGGGTTATATAAATAGGTTATGTAATAAAGAGCAGCAACTTCCACCGTTGGAGAAGGATAGGCATTTGAAACTTCAATGGACGTTCCTCCCGTTCCAAAACCTGAATCATTAGTTTTTCCTTCCAGTTTCAAAAGGCAATTTATTGCCTCCAAGATATTTCCTTCATCTTTTGTATCCAACTTCGGATAATTTACGGGTAGTTTGATTGAATAATCAACCTTTGAATGCCAATACAGGCAAACATCACATTTTTCATTTAGTGATTGTGAATTCGTTTGACTGGAAAATATTAAGAATACACATATCGCTAGCAAACTTGTTTTTATTAAAATTTCAAAATTTTTCATGCTTTTGTTAAAGCTTCATCGAGCCGGCCCACTGTTCGTTTTAATACGGCGATTATCTGCCGGTCGTCCGCATCGTTTGCATCCATCGTCGCTCACTTGAAATCGAGGGCCTTGTCGTACTCTGCCGGCTTCGGTCAATGCGAGCCGGCGTGCGTCACGTCGTCGTAAACATAAGTCCCGCGCCCGGCGAGCTCGCCCGTTTCCGAGACGATCACGCAGCCGACGAGCGGGCTCGGGCTGACCAGACCGACGCCGAGCGCCGCCAGTTCGAGCGCCCGCCGCGTCATAATGACGTCAAAATCGTTGTATTC
>JAFDVJ010000106.1:13535-40824 GCA_018269075.1 Acidobacteriota bacterium | reverse complement strand
CGAAAACTGCAGCTCGTCCGTCTTGCGGCCGGTTTCGAGACAGTAAACGGAAAGCCGGCCCTCGGAATTCTCGACCGACGCGACGGGGCGCGTCGGGCAGATCGCCGCGTTGCCGCCGAAAAATCGCTGCCGGAGCTCGCCATTCGAGATCGAATAGACGAGCACGCGGTTTTCCGAATCGACGATCGTCAGCCAGTCGCCGGCCGCCGAGATCGAACTGATCGCAAACGAGCGCTCACCCGTCTCGATCAGTGTTTTGCCGCGCACGACGCCGGTGTTCGCGTCCAGAACCTCGACCAGATAATCGCCGTCCTTCTCGCCGAGCGTCTTCTGCTTTTCCTTGAGGACGGCGTCGTTTTTGATCTCTTCCTGGGCGGTTTTCGTCTTGACCTGCCAGTAAAGCACGGCGGTTTCGGCCGTCGAATCGAAGTGGCATTTCGGAAGCTCGTTCGGAAAATACCTCGACCAGAGCTCTTTCTGCGTCCGCACGTCCTCGACGACGAGCGAGCCCTCGACCGGCGTGTAGCGGGCGACCCACACCGTCGAGCTGACGGCTTCGAGCTCCATCTTCTGTTTCTGACGCTCTATCTTATTTTCTTTTTTATCGTCCTTGTCGCCATTAGCGGCCTTTTCCTGAAGTTTTTTCTCGATCTCCTCGTCGATCTTCGAGCGCGTCCGGACGAAATATTTCCCGTACTGCCGGGCTTTTTTCTTCTCGATCGCGCCGAGGCTGCCGGCGACGTTGGTGACCGGGTTGATCATCGCCAACGACCGCGGTTCCTTCTCGAACTCCGGCAGCTCGGCGTAGACGCTCCCGTCGGCGTCGATGAACGAGCCGCGAAAACCACGGATGTAGATCTTCATCGCGCCCGTCTTCAGATCCCAGATCGCGCCCCGCGAGCGTTCGGAAAGCGCGAGCCAGTCGAGATTCGGCGCGAGCGCGACCGTTTGGATCGCGCCGAACTTGTTCTTCGGCAGCGTCACTTCGCCGATCTCGTTCATCTTCAGGGTCGCGCGGTCGAGCTTGAGCATCTCGACGATGCCGTCCTTGCCCTCGGAGATGAAATAATCGCCGTAGCCGTCGAGCGCCGCCGTTTTGTTGGCGGCGATGAATTTCTTCGACGGCAGATCGTAGACGCCGACCGGATTCGACGACGTCGGGCGGACGAAGATGTAATCGCCCTGAAACGGCTTTGTGAAAGACTCCGCGCTGAGGAGAAATTTATCGAGCCGCTCGCCGCCCGGAAACGTGAAGATGCCCGATTTTTCCGGACTTTCGCGGTGCTGCCCGATGATCCGGTCGTTCGCGTAAAAGGCGAACGGCTGGGAGATGACGTATTTCAGCTCGCCGCCGAGCTTGATTTCCTTACCGCCCTGCAGATCGTAGGCGAGAAACGAATCCTGGTTGAGATTGGCCTGCGCCGAATAATCCTGACCGCCGAGATTGAAGATCGACAAAAATCCGGCGCGCAGCACGCGGGCCCCGAGAAAATACCGGCCGTCGGGCGAAAACGTCATCTGGAAAGACTTCAGCTCGCGCCGGTCTTCGGCATATAGACTCTCCTCCCATATATAAATCTCGTAATCGCTCGGAACGTAAAATCTTTCCTTCGAATACGCTTTCTCGCCCGTTTCGACGTTGATGATGTCGAGGCTCCAGCGTCCCGTGTAGCAGGCCAGAAATTTTCCGTCCGGCGAAAGGAGCGACTGCCAGCAGCCGTCGCGCACATTAACTTCGCGTGCCATCACCGGCTTTTTCGTCTCGACGCTCCATTTCTCGACCCGCAGTCCGTAGGTCGAAAACGAGATAAATTTCGAATCCGGCGAAAACGTCGCCGGCTTCGCGTCGGTCGTCTCGATCCGGAAGACCAATTGAAAAGGGTCGCGCCGCAGCACGTTGATGCCCGACGCGTCCTGCGCGATGATAAAATTGCCGTCCGGGCTGAACTGAAAATACCGGACGTCGGCGCGCAGATACGGATTGAGCGATTTCTTCGCGAGCAGCGCCTTTAATTTCTCCGCGCGGCGAAAGTTCGAGGTCGTCACGACGTACGACTGCCATTTCTCGAAGCTCTCGCTCGTCGTTGCCGTTCGCTTGTCGAGACATTCGGGCGGCACCGCCGAGAGCGCGCCGAGTATTTCGCGCAGCCGCTTTTCCTCGGGCCGCGTCGTTCCGAAAAAGTCGGAAAGCGAGCTGCCGGTTTTGCCTTTCGTTTCGATCAACCGGTCCATCGCCGCGACGAACGCTTTCGGATCGTAGCCGGCGGCGGTCATCGCGAACAGTCCGATGCGGTCGGCTTCGAGCTGCTGGTTGTCTTCGTGGCTGCTGCTGATCCTGACGCGTTTGGTCCTCTGCCGGTCGATCAGCTGGTTGTATTTCTCGAAGATGTCCTGCCGGTCGCCGACTTTCTCGACGCCGAGGATTTCCTTAAAGTATTTGCTCATATCGATCGCCGCGTGACGGACGATCGCGTGACCGAGCTCGTGGCCGATGACGCCGGCGAGCTCGTCCTCGCTGCGGACGAAGGCGATCATTTTGCGCGTTACGTAGATCCTTCCGCCGGCGATCGTGAAAGCGTTGGTGTCGGGCTCGTCGATGACCGAAAAGCGAAATTTGATATTGGTCGGCGGGAGGTGTTTGGCGACCTTTTCGCCGATCGCGCGGACGTAGCTCGTCGCCGCTTCGTCATCGATCAGTCGATAATTCTTTTCGAAAGTCTCGGCGACGACCTCG
The DNA here is from genome assembly GCA_018269075.1 of Acidobacteriota bacterium. GTDB lineage: Bacteria > Acidobacteriota > Blastocatellia > Pyrinomonadales > Pyrinomonadaceae > JAFDVJ01. The sequence continues at coordinate 38,090 of JAFDVJ010000106.1, read as the reverse complement.
CCGAGATACATCTCCTGCGTTTCGTCGAAGATGTTGTAGGCGTTTTTGTTGAAAACGATCTCCGGCGGCGCGCACGGCGTCTGGGCGAAAATACTGATCGGAACGGTAAATAAAAAGAGCGTCAGGAAAAAGGGAATCTTGATATTCATTGGTTTGTCGAACGAGCTTTAAGGTTTACGAAACTTCCCGGGCCGGAACGCAATACCGATTTCGGATGTCGGATGGGCGCTGTCGGAAGGCTCGATAATCAAGCAGCTTGATTGCCGCAATTAAATGAATCGAGCCGAAAATCCTGATGCGCCATTTATTCAAAACGGTATCAAGACGAATCTAACGGAATTCTAATCCGTTTCGCCGCCGGACACAACATTTCACGGAAATTTTGTCTTTGCGCTTCCGTGTCTTTGCGTTAAACCCGTAGCTTCCGGATAAAGAACCATCACCGAAACGTCGATCGCCGCCGAACCGCGCGATATTTTTCGCATCCGTTTGCCCGCCGCCGCCGAACAAACAGGCGATTTCGGATTTCGGATCGCCCGACATCGAGCCGGGCGGTCGGCCGAAACCGAATCGGACGAAACAAGGAAACACAAGGAGTAAAAATATGAAAGCAGAAAAAATTAAAGAATCGATCGCCGCGCAGACGGTGCCGACGACCTATTACGACATCGGCGCCGCGCCGTCCGAGGCCGACGTGCCGTGCCGGACGCAGTCGGCGCTCGCCTTTATCGGCGCGGGCGGCATCTTTACCGGCGTCACGAAGAATAAAACGAGCGTCATCATCCGCGGCGTCAACGTCGAGGTGATCAGCTTCAACCTCGCGCTCAACCCGTCCAACCGGATCAAGCCGGGCGCGAACGTCCCGGACTGCACGATGGACGGCGTCCTCTTTCTGCCCGCGCAGAGCGTCAACGTCAAAAGCGTCGCCGACCCGCAGTACATCCGCGACGCGAACAACCGCGTGACCAACGTCCTGCTCTATTTTATGCGCACCAACAAAGCGCAGGCCGCGACGCTCGGCGTCCGCGTCAAGTTCGAGGAAAACGTCGGCACGACCGCCAACTTCAACCCGAAAAAGAAACAGGGCACGATCGCTTTTCCCTAATAGTTTGGGAAGTTTAAGAAGTTTTGGAAGTTCGGGAAGTAATGGTTTTCTTCCTGAGCTTCCTTTTTTTGTCCGACAAACTGTGTTGGTTTGTCGCCGCATCGCGCGGTGGTGAAGCGTTTTTATCAGACTGTTGTCCGTTTCCCCAAGCTTCCCAAACTTCCCAAACCGGATGTAGAATGGACGAATGAAAGACTGGATCGAGAACTGGAAACGGAACGCGGCGCGGATGGAGGATGAAACCTACAATTTTTTGACGCGGCTCAAACAGTACCGCGATTCCGACCGGATCGACCGGATCGCCGGCGAAGTCCACCGCGAGGTCTTTTCGCAAATCGACTGTACGGACTGCGGCCACTGCTGCCGGACCGTCCGCCCCGAGGTCGATCAGACCGACATCGCGCGGATCGCCGCCTTTTTAGGCATTTCCGCGCCGGAATTCACCGAAAAATATCTCCGGTCCGGCGACCGGGACGAGCTTGAAATGAAGTCTTTGCCGTGCCCGTTTCTCGTCGGGAACGAATGCTCGATCTACGACGTCCGCCCGGCCCTCTGCCGCGAATACCCGCACACCGACAAACCGGAATTCACGACCCGCCGATTCACGCACATCGCCAACACGCAGGTCTGCCCGGCCGTCTATCACATCATCCAAAAGCTGAAAAACAGAATCGGCCGGCACGAACGACGCCCCTAATTGGAGCGCGGGCATCTCTGCCCGCCCGCGCGTCGCGCGCCGCGCCGATGCGCGAAACGCGCGCGATTGAAACGAAACATTTAACCCGATGCGTCGAACGGCGCGCGGCATTTGCGATTGAAACGAAACTATAACACTTTGCGGCGACTGCGTCCGTTGTCGCTGGCGCTTAACGGACGGCGGGCCGAGGATGCCCGCGCTCCAATTAAACCGGTCGGAGCGCGGAAAGAATTTGCCGAAAGCGATTATCTTAAAGCCGCGCCGCTACCATTGCGGTTTGACGGCCCGGCCGGTCTTGTCGATGTAGATGTCGCGCGCGCGGCCGCTCTTGAACTCGGCATACTGGCCGCAGTTGTTTTCGGCGTAGGGGTCGACCGAGACGAGCGCGAGTCCGGCTCGGAAATCGCCGACCTTGTCGAAACAGAACGGCGTCGCCGCTTTGAACTCCGTGTTGATGAAGCCCCATTTGCCCTTCGAGCCGCGGTCGGAGACGGCCGCGAGTCCCTCGGCGAACGGGCGCGCATCGGCGAAGGTGTCCTTGAGCTGGACTTTGTATTCGCCCTTGCGGTCGACGTAGGTCCAGTCGTAGAGGTCCTTCGTCGCCTCCGCGCCGAGCAGGCCGGTGAGCTGGTCCTTGTCGAGCGGTTCGAGGCCGACCGGCGCGAAGCCCTCGGCGAACGGCCGGAGCCGGGCGACGCGCGCGCGGTCGAGCTTGACTTCGAGCTCGCCGCTCGGTTTCGCGTAGCCGATCGGGTCGTTCTTGAGGCCGTCGTCATTGAGCATCGTCAGCCCGTCGGCGAAGCTCGGCGTCATCGTGTATTCCTCGATCGCGTATTCGCCGTCGACCCGGTAGAAATCGTAGTTGATCGTTTCTTTGTAGTAGTAGCGCGTATTGCCGGCGCGGGCGAGGCCGAGGTTCTTGACTTCCTTGCCGGTCTTGTCGATCACGAGGCGCTCCTGCTTGTCGTTCTCGACGATCGCGACGCCGTCGCCGAAGCTCGTCGGGAACTTGTATTTCGCCTCGATCACGAATTTGCCGGTCGGGTCGATATAGCCGGACTCGGACGCGCCGTCCGCGCGGGCGACCGCGAGGCCGTCGCTGAACGGGCTGAGGGTCGTGAATTTCGGCTCGATGACCTGCTTGCCGGTCTTGTCGATGTAGCCGTACAACCGGCGGTCGAGCGAAACGGGCGCGAGGCCCTCGCTGAAATAGCTGACCGATTTATATTTCGGCTCGATCACGATCTTGCCGGTCTTGTCGATGAAGCCGCATTTCGCTTTGTCGTCCGAGTAGGGCGTTTCGTCGTAAAAGCAGATGCCGGCCATTCCCTCGATGAACGGCATCACCTTGAAGGCCGAATTATCGTCCGCGCCGTATTTCTTGCCGTTCCATTCGAACGACTCCCACGGCCCGAGCACGAGCTTGCCGGTCTTGTCCATAAAGCCTTTGACGAGCTTGCCGTTGTCTTTTTCCTTCGACACGTAGTAAAGCTCGTCGAGTGCGGGTTTCGCCGGTTTCGAGCCGAGCATCGAGCAGCCGGCAAAAATCGCGCCGGCGGCGATCGTTAAAATTAAGATACTGAATTTTTTCATAGTTTCGCTTTTTTTAGTCTTGAGTCTTAAGTCTTGAGTCTTGAGTCCGAGGTTTGGGTCTTTGATCTTCGACCTTTGATCTTTGACTCAAGACTCAAGACTCAAGACTTAAGACTCTTGTTCTATTTCTCGATCTTCGTGATCACGCAGTCCTTGAGCCGGAGCACCTTGTTCGTGCCCTGCTCCTCGACCTTCTCGACGACGCCCTTGAAATCGACGTAGATGAGCGGCGCTTTCGGGTCGTTGAAGAGCTTGATCGCGTCCTTGTACTCGCCGAAAGAGCCCTTGCAGTCGACGATCGTGCTGACGTAGGAGCTTTTCAGTCCTTCTTCCGTCCATTCCTTGAGACCCTCGGTCTTGAAGACGAGCGTCCGGCCCTGATAGGCCTGCAGCGCGGCAAGGTCCTTGCCGCCGAGATCTTTGATCGAAACGTCGACCGGCGTCGGATCGGCCGGCTTGGCCGGCGCGGTCGCGCCGTTCGTCGCGGCAGAGTTCGATTTATTGCCGGCCGTCGTGTTGGCCGCGCCGTTCGAAGCCGCGCCGCCGCAGGCCGCGAAAAGAGCCGCGCCCGCGAGCAGCAGAGCGGCAAGTGGTAGTGTTTTCATTTTTTTCTTCTCCTACTGTTTTAAGGTGAACGAGAGCGTAAAATCGCTCTCTTCGAGACCGTCCGCGCCGGCGACGCCGATCACGATCAGATAATTGTTGGTCGTCGAGTTGAACGTGATCGTCCGCTCGTCGCCCTGCGTTTTGCCTTTTTTGGGATAATCCCACTTATGGTCGGCCTCGCACGTCACGCACGATTTCAGGTCTTCCGGCAGGATCGTCCTGCCGGGCGCGATCTGGTAGCCGTAGATCGACAGGTTCGCGCCCGCTTTCTTCGGCACGACCGTCACCGTCAGGATCGATTTCGGCGGCAGCTCCGTCGTGAAGAAAACGTGGCGGCCCGTGAACTTGCGTTGCTGCGTCGCCGGAAAACAGGCGTTCGAGCTCGACCACGCCCACGAAAGATCGGCCAGCTTGACGCCCGCACCGAGCGCGCCGTCGACCGTCACGGTCTGCCCGGCCGCGAGCGTCACCGGCTGCACGGCCGGCCGCTTGTTCTGCGCCATAACGCCCGCCGCCAGCATCATAACCAACCCGATAAACCATAAACTCTTCAACATATTTCATCCTCCATCCGCCGCCCCGCGACGTTTACTTCCATTAATTCGCCCTCGCCGGACTATTTTCCAAAATCCTCCAACCGTTTTAGAAAGACAGTCTCCGTCATTCCCAGACAATCCGAAATCCGAAATCCGAAATCCGAAATCGCTTTAGGGTTTTTCGAGATCGGCGAGCACGCACGGGCTCAGATGGACCTGCGTGTAGCCGCCGTCGACGGCGACGCGGCTGAACGTGCCTTTAACTGTCGCGCCCGGCGATTTGCCGGCCTTCCGCAGATCGGCGATCTTCGAGGCATACGGCTGATACTCGCTGAAGCTGCCCTCGCAGATGATGTAGCCCGACGAATACGAGCCGTATTTCGCGCCGATGTGGAGCATCGAATACTGGATCTCCCAGAGCTCCGCGCCGGTCACGGTCAGCATCCTTCCGCCGTATTTCGTGTCGAGCCCCGAGCCGCCCGACTTCGCTTCGTCGATCAGCGCGCTCGCCGAGATCGTCACCGGCCCGCTGTCGCCCGGCACGGTGCTGTCGCCGCCGGGCGAAGCGGCCGGCGTGGCGGTGGCGGTCGGTACCGGCTTCTGTTTTTCGAGGGCGATCTTCCACGAGCCTTCCTTGACGAAATAGATCGTCTGCGTCTTGTCGTTCTTCAGTTTGACTTCGAGCGACGCGCTCCGGCCGTCCGCCTCGATCTTTTCGCCGGAGATCTCGACCGGGTCGATCTGTTCCGGCGGGACTTCGGTCAGGATCTTGTCCTCGCTCGAATTGCCGTATTTGGCGGCCGACCGGAGCGCGTCGAGCGAGCTGGCGGACAGATAGCCTTTCATCGTCGCCGCGTCCTTCTTGCGCGCGGCTTCGAGAAACGATTTGTAGACGCTCGTCGGCGAGCCGCCGCCGACGAGCGAGCAGGCGAGACAAAAGAACGTCAGCGCGAGCGGCGCCGCGAGCAGTCGCGCGGCGCGGTCGATTCTTTCAGGATTTTTTTTCATATGCTCTTTTTCCCCTTTATTCGGGCTGCCCGGCAGCCGTCTTGTTTCTTCCCCGGATGAGCGCGATCGCCGCGACGACCGTCACGACGAACGCCAGAAAACCGACGATTACGGCCGGAACGAGCCCGATCATCGCTTCGCCGAAGTTGACGCGATTATTCGTCATCGACGGCAGCAGCAGGCAGACGACCGCGACGATGAACGAGACGATCATGAGCAGTATGCCGATCACGAGAGCGGCTATTTTCATAGGTTTTTTTCTCCTTTATTTTTCGGTGCCGTTGAATTCCCAGCGGTTTTCGCGCGGCGTCGTGAATTCGGTGATGAACTTCATCTTGAGCTGTTTGCCGTCGATCCTGATGCCGTCGCTGCCGGTCGTCAGCTCGGCCGAGCCTTCCTTGAGATAACAGCTTTCGGCGCTCCAGTAGCGATCGCCCGTCATTTTCAGCTTGATCGGATAGGTGCATTCGGTCAGGAACAGGCCCGGAACGTGCGCGCCGTCGTCGGCGAACGTCAGTGTCGCCTCGGTCTCCGACTGTTTCGTCATCGTGACGGCGACTTTGCCTTCCGTGCCGGCGGGGCCGGTGTTCTTCAGGGTGCCGTAGTAAGTGTGGCTTTCGCCGCAGCCGCTCAGCAGAAAGGCCGCCGCGAGCAGTAAAAACGTCAGAATTTTCATAAAAATCTCTCCTTTCAACGAGTAGTGACGAAATCGAAAAAAACATTTCACGAAAGTTTTTTTTCGAATATGCGATAATGACGAAAAAGATTTGGGGGGCGGAAAAACTATGATAAAAACGGACGTGATAATCGTCGGGGCCGGACCGACCGGACTGGCGCTGGCCGGTCAGCTTCGGCGCTACGGCGTGGAGTTCGTGATTTTCGATCAGAAGGACGGGACGACGCCGTTTTCGAAGGCGATCGGCGTGCAGGCGCGCACCCTTGAGATCTACGAGCAGATCGGCCTCGCCGACAAGCTCGTCGCGGCCGGCGCGATCGCCGAAAAGGCGAGCTTCGTCGAGGGCGGCGCGATCCGCGGCACGGCCGAGCTCGCGAAGATCGGCGAGGGGCTGAGCCCGTACCCGTTTCTGCTGATCGTCGAGCAGGGCCTCCACGAAAAGATCCTCGACGAGCATCTCCGGGCCGAGGGCAAAGAGGTCTTATGGCAGACGACGCTCGAAAGCTTCTCGCAGACCGAGGCCGGCGTGACGGCCGCGATCAGGACGGCGGACGGCGCGACCGAGACGATCGAGGCGAAGTTCCTCGTCGGCTGCGACGGCGCGAAAAGCGCGGTCCGCCACGGGCTCGGGCTCGGGTTTGCGGGCAGCACGCTCGACCGGCTCTTCTACGTCGCCGACGCGGCCGTCGACTGGAATTTCGCGCACGATTCGCTCTACGTCTGTCTCGCGCAGAACACGATCACCGCGTTTTTCCCGATGGTCGGCGAGAACCGCTTCCGGATCGTCGGGACGTTTCCCGAAGGCCATCAGGCCGACGAGGGCGAGATCCTCTACGAAGAGATCGAGGCGCGGATCAAAAAGGACGTCGAGCTCGATCTGAATATTCACGATGTTAAATGGTTTTCCGTCTACCGCGTCCATTCGCGCCGCGTCGACAAATTCGCGAACGGCCGCTGCTTCGTCGCCGGCGACGCCGCGCACATCCACACGCCGGCCGGCGCGCAGGGGATGAACACCGGCATTCAGGACGGCTACAATCTGGCGTGGAAGCTCGCCGCCGTCCTGCGGGGCAAGGCGTCGCTCAGCCTTCTCGAAACCTACGACGAGGAACGTTCCGCGAACGCGAAACGCCTTTTGCAAACGACCGACCGCGCTTTCGATTTCGGCGCGAGCGACGAATGGTTCGTCGCGTTTTTCCGGACAAAGATCTTCCCGCACATCGCCGGTTTCGCGCTCCATTTCGACGCCGTCAAAAAGCTGATTTTTCCGCTCGTTTCGCAGATCGGCATCAACTACCGGAAATCGTCGCTGAGCGCGGAAAACGGCTTCTTCAAGGTCAGGGCGGGCGACCGGATGCCGTGGTTCGAGACGGACGGCGCGAGCGTTTACGAGCGTCTCAAAGCGCCGAAGTTTCATCTCCTGAATTTTTTCGACGGCACGAACCGGCCGGCCGCCGCGCCGGAAAACGAGCTGCTCGACGTGTTTGAAATACCGCTTTACCCGGCGCTCGCCGAAATCTTCGGCGCGAGCAGATCGTTCAGCGTCCTGCTGCGGCCCGACAACTATATCGGCCTCATCACCGAAGACCTCACGGGCGCGGACGTCGCGAAATATCTGGCGCGTTTCTGACGAAATTTTTTTCCCCAAAAACGCGAAAGGACGCGGGATTTCGCGTCCTTTCGCATTGATTCGCCGTTCGCGCTAGCGGATCTTCGGCAGCACGAGCCGGACCGCGTCGAGCCCGGCGAGCGCGCCCAGCTGGTCGAGCGGGATCGTCCCGACGAGGCTGCCCGGCCCGTTTTCCGAAACGGTTTCGAAGCCCAAAGCCCGGAGCTTTTCCAGCGTTTCGGGCGTCCGGTTCGCGAGATAGACCTCGACGGACGCGCGGTCGCCGGCGACGAAGCGCGCTTCGTTGGCGGTCAGCAGCGGCGAGCCCCGGCGCAGCCGGTCGAAGACCGCGAAGACCCAGAAATGAAGCTTCTCGGCCTGCGGCCGCAGGCGCCGCGCTTCTTCCGCTTTGCGCGCTTCCTCGGCGAGCCGTTCCTGTTCGAGCCTCTGCTGCTCGGCGAGCCGTTCTTTTTCGAGCCGTTCCTGCGCGGCCCGTTCTTCGGGCGAGAGCGGGACGGGCGGCGCGGGTTGGCTGACCGTCGTCGCGTTCGTCTGACCGGGCGCGAAATTATAGACGATCACGCCCGTCGTCTTGACCGGCTGGCCGGACATCATCGTCGGCGAAAACTGCGAGGAGCGCGCCGCCTGGACGGCCGCCGCGCGGAGCAGCGGGTGACCGGAAACGGCCGTCGCCGAGATGACGTTGCCGCGTTCGTCGATCGTCACCTGGACGCTGACCGGCCCGCTCGCCCGGACGGCCCGGCCCGCCGACGGGTACGATGGCCGGACGAGGTTCGTCGCCTTGCCGTTGACGACGCCGCCGGAAACGACTTTCGGCGCGGACGACGACATTTTCGGGGCGGGCGTCGGCGCGGGTCTCATTGATCCGCCGCCGATGCCGACCTGATTCGAGTTAACGACGCGCCCGTTTCCGCTGCCGAGCCCGGCGGTGATATTCGACGATTCCGCTTTTTTGAGCGGCGGCGGCGGTAGTTTTTCAACGACGGCTGGCGTCAGCGAGCCGGTCGGCGGTTCGGCGTCTTCGGAAACGGTCGCGTTGGCCGGATCCATTCCGTCGGGCAGCGCGACCGGCACCTGGACCGTGCGCGTCCGGCCGCCGTCCGTCCGGATCTGTTCCTCGACCGCGACGAACGACGTGTAGTTCGTCAAAAGACCGTAATCGAGGCCGAGCTTCGTGATCGCGAGGCGCGTGCGGGCGGCGACGTTGACGACGGGTTCTTCTTCATTGGCGTCGTAGCGCGTGCTGCCGTTCATCAATTCGTCGATCTTGCGGCGCGCCCAGAGCGTCGCGAGGACGTCGTTGGCCGCTTCCGTGTCGGGAAAGCTGACCGGAATCTCGCGGACGGTTTCGATGCCCGACATTTTGCCGCGGAGCCGGATCGTGCCGCTCGCGCCGCGCGTGTAGCGGCCGTGGAGGATCAGCGGTTTCGCCGAAAAAAGATCGTTGAGCCGGTTCGGATAGACGTCGGTGACGGGCAAACCGTTCCAGTCGATCGCGATGTCGGTCAAAAGCGGCGCGCGGACGCGCTCGTAGAATTTGCGGGCGGCCTTCGAGCCGTCGTCTTCGAGCGCGACGTATGCGGGCTCGCCGCGGCCCTGTTCGGCGATCTTGTCGAGCAGATAACGGTTGACCGAGCTGCCGATGCCGAAACTGAAGACGCGCGCGTTCGGATGTTTCTGAACCTCGCCGATGATCTCGGTTTCGTTGCCGACAAAGCCGTCGGTCATAAAACAGACGATCCGGACGTGATCCTGCGCGTCGGACGGCGCGAGCGCGGTCCGGATCGCCTTCATCATCTCGGTGCCGCCGCCGCCCTCGCGCGTTTCGAGAAAGGCGCGCGCCTTTTCGAGATTCGCCTGCGTGGCCGGGACGGGCCGGTCGAACAGGACGGACGTGTCGCCGGCGAACGTGATCAGGTTGAAGGTGTCGTGCGGGTACAATCCGTCGAGCGAGAGCATCATCGCCTCTTTCGCCTTTTCGAGCGGGAAGCCGGACATCGAGCCCGAAGTGTCGAGGACGAAGACGATCTCCTTCGGCGTGACGTCCTCGGCGGCGAACTTGTCGGGCGGCTGGAGAATCAGCGTGAAAAAGCCGCCGCGCGCGTCTTTATGCGCGAGGACGGCGTCCTCGATCCGTTTGCCGGTGACGTCGTAGCGGAGGATGAAGTCCTTGTTCGGGATCGTCTCGCCGTCGCGGAGCGCGACCCGCGCGCGGTTCGCGCTCAGATTGACGGTCTCGATCTCGTGCGAGGTCGAGCGGATCTCCTCGACCGGGACGCCGGCGTCGAGCGCGACTTCGATCGAGACGTCGCGGCCGGAACGCGTCGCGGCGACCGGCGGCGAAATCTTCCGGGCGTCCTCGGCGTCGACCGACGCCGGAATGTAGCGCGGCCCGACGGTCATCGGGAAGACGAATTCGTACGCGCCGTCCTCGTATTTGAGCGTTTCGACGTAGGAAATCTCGATGATTATTCGGTCGCCGGGCAGGATGTTGGCGACCGCCTGCGTGAAGACGTTCGGCCGTTCCTGATCGAGAAGGCTCGCCGTTTGGCCGTCGGTCTTCGCCTGCTCGTAGATCCTGCGGGCCTCTTCGCGCCGCTTGATCTCGCCGCGGACCGTGCGGTCGCCGATCCGCATCGTCATCCGGTCGACGGCCCCGTTCTGCGAGAGCGGGAACGTGTAGACGGCCTCGATCGGTTCGGCGAAATCGTTGGCGAACTCCTGCGTGACCGTGACGCGCGCGAGAAAGCCGCTGATGTCGGCTTTGACCGCCGTGTGTTTGAGCGGGCACGCGCCCAATTCCTTTCCGTTTTTGCCGGCCGCGAAGAGCGTGCCCTCGGTCACCGATTCCTGCGCGAAGACGCACGTCGAGCATAGAAATATAACGATCAAAGCAATATTCCGCATAAAAATCTCCTGTTTTTTTTATTTGAGTCTTGAGTCCTGAGTCTGAAGTCTTGAGTCGGTTTGACGGTCGCGTAACGCGCCGGCCTTTGTCGAGCCGAAGCCGCGCCGCGACTCAGGACTCAAGACTTCAGACTCAAGACTCAAGACTTTAATTTCGGTGATGAGCGCTCATTAATTTAACCGTAATCGAGTCTGTTGGTTGCAAAAAAGTTCCGCGGGCTTTTCCGTTTAGACACCGCGCGGCGAAGGAATGTTCCCGCGATCCGGAAAGTTTTTTATTCGAACGGGAATCGGGCAGCGGCCAAATAAAAACCGGCTCCGATTCGAAGCCGGTTTTTATTTGATTTTCGGACGACTCAGTTTCGGACGACCGGGACGTCTTTCGGGACGGAGATCCGGAATTCTTCCGGTTTGATCACGCCGTTTTTGCGGAGATTGGTCAGCAATACGTTCGTGAAGCTGCCCGTGTAATCGGTGACCTTCGACTGGACGATCATCCCGTCGGCGTCGATCCAGAGCTCGATCGAACGGTAGTTGGCGGCCGCTTTCGGCGTCAGCTCGAGATGCCACGCCGGGATCGTGCCGTTGATCTTATCCGCGCCGAGATATTTGACGTCGAACGCCGCCTTGAGGCCTTCCGCCGAGGGCGCGTAAAAGATGAAGTAGGCGAGCTTCTGATCCTCGGTGACGGCGCCCGCGCGGGCCGTGTTTTTGGCCGGCAGATACTGCAGATACTGGCCGCCGGTGATCGCGAAGTTTTCGGCGGCGAGCGGCGGCGTGTCGATCCGCAGCCAGAAACCGCCGGCCTGCGCCATAAACTTGAGCGTGCCCTGTTTGAACTCGGAAGCGGCGCCCGCCGGATCGAGTTTGCTGATCTCGACGTCGGCGACGAGCGTCTTCAAAGCATTGCGCTGCGCGTTCATTCTTTTGAGGATCTCGGCGACCGGGCCGCCCGGCGAAGCCTGCTCGTCGGGCAGCGGGTCGAGCTCTTTCGGTGCGGTCGTCGAACCGAGCGCGGCCGTTTCGCCGTCGACTCGCGGTCGGGCCTGCACGACCATCCCGCTGCCGCCGCCCTGACCGCTGCCTCGGCCGGAGCCGCTGCCCTGACCGCTTCCGGAGAGATCGACCGGAGCTTTCTCGGGACGGATGTTCCTCCGGCCTACCGAAACCGAGTATACGAAGCCGTAGGGATCGCTGCTCGGAACGAAAACCCCGGCCCCCTGTTTCTGAATCTTCATTCCTTCGGGCGTCACCACCGGCACCTCGACGCGCGTCGGCCGGCCGTTCTGGTTGACGATCTGCTCCTCGACGGCGACGAACGACGTGAACTGCGTGAGCAGGCCGAATTCGACGCCGAGCGCGGTGATCTGCTCCTCGATCGCGGTCTTCGCTTTTTCGTCTTTGAGAACCCGGGTGTAATCCGACATCAGCGAATCGACGCGCCGGCGGGCCCAGAGCGTCGCGAGGACGTCGGCGTCGGGCTCTTTTTCGGGCAGCACGACCGGGATCTCGCGGACGAGCGTCTGCCCGCCGACCCGGCCGGTCAGCTTGATCGTGCCTTTGGCTTCTTTCGTGTAGCGGCCGTAGAGAACGACCGGCTTCGCCGAAAAGAGATCGTTGAGGCGGTTCGGATAAACGTCCTCGACCGGCAGCCCGTTCCAGTCGATCGCGAGATCGGTCAGGAGCGGCGCGCGGACGCGTTCGTAAAACCGGCGCGCGGCCGCCGAGCCATCGTCGCTGAGCGAGACGTATTCGACCTCGCCGCGGCCTTCCTCGGCCATCTTGTCGAGCAGATAACGGTTGACCGAATTGCCGATGCCGAAGGAAAAGATGCGCGCGTTCGGATGCTTCTGGATCTCGCCGATGATCTGGGCCTCGTTGCCGACGTAGCCGTCGGTCATAAAACAGACGATCCGGACGTGATCCTGCGCGTCGGACGGTTCGAGCGCGGCCTGAATCGCCTTCATCATCTCGGTGCCGCCGCTGCCGCTGCGCGTTTCGAGAAAGGCTTTCGCGCGCGCCAGGTTGGCGGGCGTCGCCGGGACGGGCCGATCGAACAGGATCGCGGTGTCGCCGGCGAACGTGATCAGGTTGAAAGTATCGTTCGGATTGAGATTGTCGAGCGAGAGCATCATCGCCTCTTTCGCTTTGTTGATCGGGAAGCCGGCCATCGAGCCGGACGTGTCGAGGACGAAGACGATCTCTTTCGGCGCGACGTCGCCGACCGCGAATTTCTCGGGCGGCTGGAGGATCAGGCTGAAGAAGCCGCCGCGCGGGTCGCGGTGGACGAGCAGCGCGTCCTCGATCCGCCGGCCGGTGACGTCGTAGCGGAGCACGAAGTCCTTGTTCGGGATCGTCCGGTCTTCGCGGAGCGCGATCTTCGAGCTGTGCGCGCTGAGATTGGTGACGTTGATCGGGTGCGAGTTCGAGAGGATGTTTTCGACCGGCACGCCGGCGTCGAGATCGACGTCGAGCGAAACCTCGCTGCCGTTCCGCGTTTCGGCGAGCGGCGGCGCGATTTTTTGCGCGTCGGGCACCGAATTCGGATTGTAGCGCGGGCCGACGGTCATCGGAAAGACGAATTCATACGCGCCGTCCTCGTATTTGAGCGTTTCGACGTAGGAAATCTCGATCCCGATCTGATCCTTCGGCAGGATGTTGGCGACCGCCTGCGTGAAGATGTTCGGCCGCTGCTGGTCGAGGAGCGCGGCGGTTTTGCCGTCGTTTTTCGCTTCTTCGTAAACCTTGCGCGCCTCTTCGCGCTTCATCACGCGGCCGTTGATCGTGCGGTCGCCGATCTTCATCGTCATCCGGTCGACGGCCGCGTTCTGCGAGAGCGGAAAGGTGTAGACGGCCTCGATCGGTTCGGCGAAATCGTTGGCGAACTCCTGCGTGACCGTGACGCGGGCGAGAAAGCCGCTGATCTCGGCTTTGACCGCCGTGTGTTTGAGCGGGCACGCGCCCAAATCCTTCCCGTTTTTGCCGGCCGCGAAGAGCGTGCCTTCGGTGACGGTTTGGGCCCCGGCAAAGACCGCCGAAAAAAAGAAAACAACGAACAGAAGCGATAATCTCCGCATAATTTTTTCTCCTTGAAATCGTGATCCTGAGCGCAAAGGACTTGCGTGCGTTTTCTTATTGGTTGCACGAGCGGCCGAAAAAGTTTCTCGGGCGGCGGGAAAATAAAATTAAAAATCGGAACTGTTCGGCACGATCATTGCTCAAACGCGCTTTTAATGATGTTTGAGACAAACCGCCGCGAAACTTAACGGGAACTGAAAAGCCCGGCCGGCGAGCGGTGGTTTTTGATCCGCGAAAGACACGAAAAACACTAAAAAGACACGAAAGAAATTTAGTGTTTTTGGTGTTTTTGGTGGATCGATAAACAACTGCTCGCTTTTCTGACGGTTCCGATCCAATGAAATTCCGGTTTGCCGTCCGGAATCGTTCAGCCGAAGCGGCGCCGGGTTATTTTTTCTTCGGCGGCGCGGCTTTGACCGTGCGGACGTTTTTGGGCAGCTTGAGCTTGAAATCGGCGGCCGTCAGCGTGAGGTTCTTTTTGATGTCCGCGAGGACGACGGTTGTCGAATCGCCGCCGTTTTCGTTCGTTTTCGAGCCGATCGGCATCCCGTCGCGGTCGATCCAGAGCTCGATCGTTTTGTAATTGTCGCGGGCCGCTTTCGGCGTCAGTTCGAGATGCCACGCCGTCGCGCCGCCGGATTTTTCCTCGCCGATGTATCTGATGCCGAATTCGGATTTCAGCCTTTTCGTCGAAAAATTCGGGAGCAGCGCGAAGATCGCGAAGACGTTCGTCTGCGCGGCGGTCACCGCGCCGGTGTAGGCCGTCAGCGTGTTCGGCGTGTAAAGCGTGTACTGCCGGTCGAAGATCGAAAGGCTTTCGGCAACCGGCTTCGCCGCGTCGAAGCGGAGCGAGTAATCGTCCCGGAGCGACAGGAATTTGATCCGGCCTTCTTTCGTGAAACTGCCGGTTTCGGCCGAAAAACGGGTGATCGTCAGGCTGCATTCGACCGATTTCAGCGTTTTCGAATGCGTGTCGATTCGTTTGATGATCTCGTTGACGATCTGCGCCGACGCGGCGTTCGCGGCAAAGACGAAAACGACCAGTAAAAACAAAAATCTTTTCATAATCTACTCCTCCGACGTCCCCGATCCGATCTGTTTTTTGCAGCTCGCCGCCAGCACGTCGTCGCGGCGCGGGAAATGCAGCCCGATGCCGACGATCCCGAGCGCGATCCAGACGAAGAAAAACTGGTACGAAAAGGCGAACGCGAGAATCATCCCGAGCAGCGAGATGGCCTCGCAGAACGCGCAGGCGAGAATCAGGCCGGTCTGGACGTAGGCGATCTTCTGTTCGGCGACGGCCTGCTCGTAGGAGCGCTTCTTCATCACGAACGAGAGCACCAGATTGACGAGCGCGAGCAGCGCGAACACGCCGGTGATCGCCGGATTTTCGCCGAGCGGCGGCTTCGCCAGGTCGAGCCGGTAAAGCCCGGGTTTGGCCATAAAAATGATGACGAGAAACATCACCTGCGAAGCGAGCAGCGCGAACCACAGAATCAAAAGCGTTTGATAGTTTTTGGCGATCTTCGAATCCGACATTTTATTTTTGGTTTGAATAATTTCGGTAACGTCTGAAACGTGTTGTCAAACCGATCATAAACCAGACCGGAAAATAAAACGAGTCGCTCGCGAAAATTCGCCGCCCGGCCGGTCAGTTCGTCGCTTCGAGCTCCTCTTCGAGAAGCTGCCGTTCGTAGAGCGCGGCGTATTCGCCGCCGCCGGCGAGCAGCTCGTCGTGCGTGCCGCGCTCGATGATCCGGCCGTCGTGGAGCACGCAGATCAGATCGGCGTCGCGGATCGTCGAGATCCGGTGCGAAACGATCAGCGTCGTCCGGTTCTCGCGGACGTCGCGCAGACCGCGGAGGATCTTTTCCTCGGTGTAGGTGTCGACCGCCGACAGCGAATCGTCGAGGATCAGAATCCGCGGGTCGCGCATCACCGCCCGCGCGATCGCCGTCCGCTGTTTCTGCCCGCCCGACAAAGTGATCCCGCGCTCGCCGACCCGCTGCTCGTATTTGTATTCGAATTCCTCGATATCCGACGCCAGGCCGGCAATCTCGGCCGCCCGCACGATTTCGGACATTTGGATTTCGGATTTCGGATTTCGGATTTCGGATTGGTCGATGGCGGAGCTGTCCGTCTCCCCGTCTCCCTTTCTCCCCTTCTCCCCTTCTTTATCGCGATCGACCCCGAACGCGATATTCTCGGCGATCGAATCCGAGAAGAGAAACGTCTCCTGCGGGACGAAGCCGATCGCGCGGCGGAGCTGGGCGAGCCGGTAGTGGCGGACCGGAATGCCGTCGATGAAGAGCGAGTTTTCGGGCGCGTCGAGCAGCCGCGGGACGAGCGTCACGAGCGTCGATTTGCCGCTGCCGGTCTTGCCGACGAAGGCGACCGTCCGGCCCTGTTCGATCGTCAGATCGATATTTTCGAGCACCGGCTTGCCGTTGTAGGCGAAGCTCAGGTTCCGAAATTCGATCCTGCCCCGGATCGGCGGCTGATCGCGCGCCGTCTCGTCGTCGCGGATCGTCGGGACGGTTTCGAGGATCGCGTTGAAGCGCTTGAGGCTCGCCGTCCCGCGCTGGTAGAGGTTGACGACGTAGCCGAGCGCGATCAGGTACCAGATCATTCTCTGCAGATAGAGAATGAACGCCGTGAAATCGCCGGCCGTGATCTCGCCGCGCACCGCCATCGGGACGCCGACCGCGACGATGATCACGAAGCCGAGGCCGATGAAAAAGAACAAAAGCGGGCGCGTCGCCGCCGAAAACTTGACGAGCCGCAGGTTCTGCGCGGCGTATTCGCGGTTGAGCTCCTGAAATTTCTCGATCTCGGCCGCTTCCTGCGCGTAGGCGCGGACGACCCGCACGCCCGAGAGGTTTTCCTGCGCGCGCGCCGTGATGCCCGAAAAATATTCCTGGATCTTTTCGAAGCGGATATGGACCTGTTCGCCGAGGTATTTGACCGTCAGCGAAACGAGCGGCATCGGGATCAGCATCAGCAAGGTCAGCCTGACGCTGACGTTGAGCATAATCGGCAGGACGATCAGCAGCGCGAAGATCGCCTGGCACGAGTAAAGGATCATCGGCCCGACGATCTGACGGACCGCGCCGAGGTCGTTGGTCGCGCGCGCCATCAGGTCGCCGACGCGGTTGTTCTGAAAGAATTCGAGCGGCTGATCGACGAGCGCCGCGTAGAAATCGCGCCGCATATCGTATTCGATGTGCCGCGAGGCGTTGATCAAAAGCCGCCGCTGCCAGAACAGGAAAAACGCGCTGACGAGACTCACGCCGAGAATCAGCCCGACGTGGAGGCTGACCCGCCCGAGCGTCAGCGAATCGTTATACAGCCCGATCTTGATATCGTCGATCGCGCCGCCGATCAGATACGGAACGTAAAGACCGAACAGCATCCCGAAAAAGATGCACAGGATGCCCGAAACGACGTGCCATTTGTAAGGCGCAAAATACCGCGCGAATTTTCTGATCTCTTCCATTTTTTGAGTGGAGAGTGGAGAGTGGAGAGTGGAGAGCCGGAAGTAAGTTTAGGAAGTTTTGGAAATTCAGGAAGTTTTGGAAGTTGGGGAAACAATTTTCTGCTTCCGCAACTTCCAAAACTTCCCGAACTTCCTGAACTGTCAACCCTTACTCTCCACTCTCCACTCTCCACTCTCCACTAAATTTTCATATAAGTCGAAAGCGCGGTCGCGATCAGTTTCCCCTGTTCGTTGACGGCTTCCGCCGAGACGGTCAGGACGCGCCGGCCGTGGCGGACGACTTTGGCCGTGCAGAGGACGGCGCCGTCCGTGTGCGGGCGCAGATAATGAACCGTCAGATCGATTGTCGTCGATTTTTCGTCCTTCGCCAAGCACGAGATGCAGGCGTAGGCCATCGCCGTGTCGATCAGCGAAGCGGTCGCGCCGCCGTGGAGCAGCCCGTAAGGCTGGCGCAGCTCGTCGCGCATCGGCAGCCGGAGCGTCGCTTCGCCGTATTCGAGATCGACCAGCTCGAACCCGAGGAGCGCCGAAAAATGACTCTTTTTGATCATTTCCGACGCCGTCCGGCGTAATTCATCGGTGATTGTCTTTTCGCTCATTTCGATTCTTCTTTCGCCGCTGTCCGGCGCAGCTCGTCGACCGGCACTTTCCGAAAATCCTTCGGCACGGCGAACAGGCCGTCGTCGGGCTCGGGCTTGAAATTGCGCAGCTCGACCGTGTAGAGCAGCGTTTTCTGGCCGGCCTC
Source organism: Acidobacteriota bacterium (assembly GCA_018269075.1). Classification (GTDB taxonomy): domain Bacteria; phylum Acidobacteriota; class Blastocatellia; order Pyrinomonadales; family Pyrinomonadaceae; genus JAFDVJ01. The sequence goes on along the minus strand of JAFDVJ010000106.1, from coordinate 20,013 downwards.
GCCGCCGTAAAATTCCTCTTTGAACGGCAGCCCGAGCTTTTCGTCGACGAAGATCAGGATTTCCGCCGTCTCGTTCGCGCCCGGTTTGACGCGGTATTTCGTCAGATTCCCGGTCGTTTCGAGCTTCTCGAACGACGCGGCCGATTTTTCGCTGAGCCATTCGGTCGTCAGAAAATTCGCCCAGTCGTCGGCGGCGGCCGGCGGCGGCGCGGTCGCTTCCGCGTAGATTTTTTTCTCCGGCAGCAGCAGATAGTTTTTGTCGGCCTGGAGGCTCGTCAGCTGGTTTTTCGTGCCGTAGTTGAAATCGTAACGCCGGTTCGCGCCGCTGCGCGCCGTCAGCGTGACGCGCTCGATCTCGCCGGTCGTGACGACGATCTCGGCCTGAAACCGTTCGGGCTCGCGCGTCGAAAAGGGAATCTCGCTCTTTAAATCGTCGGAAACCGGCAGGTTCTGCGAAGGCTCGGCGTCGGTCGTCTTTTTCCAGAAGCCGCAGCCGGAAAAAAGTATCGCGAGCAATCCAAAGACGACCGGAATTTTGGTAAAATTAAACGAAAACATCAACGAAAGCGTCATTCTACCACATTCGGGGGGAAGTTGAGAAAGTTTGGGAAGTTGGGAAAGTTCGGGAAGTTCGGGAAGTTTGGGAAGAAAACATCTTACTTCCAAAACTTCCCGAACTTCCCGAACTTCCCGAACTAATAAAAATGAATTTGATTCTCTGGCAGACAATTTATCTTCTCGGCGGGCTGGTCGTGCTGCCGTTTGCGCCGTTTTTGTATATTCAGGCGTATTTTACGCGCCGGTCGATCGGGCGCATTCCGGACGCGGGCGGGCCGCCGCGCGGCGTTTTCGAAAACGGCGCGGAGCGCGTCCGGCTGCTCGTTCTCGGCGAATCGACGGCCGCCGGGATGGGCGCGCGGACGCACGAAACCGCGCTCGCCGGCCAGTTCGCGGGCTTTCTCGGCCGGCGGATCGGGAAAACCGTCGAATGGCACGTCGTCGGCCGCAGCGGCATCACCGTTAAAGAGACGATCCGCGATCTCGTCCCGCAGATCCCGGACGGAGAATTCGATTACGTGATGCTCGCGCTCTGCGGCAACGAGGTCTTAAAGCTCCACAGCCCGCGCGTCTTCCGCCGCGACCTGACCGCGCTGCTCGCGATCCTGCGCGAAAGATACGACGGCGTGACGATCTTTCTGACCAACGCGCCGGCCGTCCGGCTCTCGCCCGTCCTGCCGCAGCCGATCAGGTTTCTGCTCGGCCATCTTTCGGCTTTGCACGACGCCAACGCCCGCGAATTTACGCCCTCGATCCCGCGGGTTTATTATTTTCACCAGCCGACGAGCGTCCCGCCCGACTTTTTCGCCGACGGCATTCACCCGTCCGAAAAAGGCTACACCGTCTGGTCGAAAAGAATGCTCGAATTCTTCGAAGAATATTACGGCTGGCGGCCGGATCTTTCGGAGAAGCGGGAAGGGGTTTAACGCCAGGGCGCGAAGGCGCGAAGGCGCGAAGATTTTCAGGGTTATTTATCAAACGGCTTCGCCCTTGCGGATCGTCCCGGCCGATGAAAACGCCGGCCGCCGAGCCGCCAGAAAAACGCTCTGCGCCTTTGCGTCTCGGCGTCTTTGCGTTAAATTAAAGAAAAAAACGAAACACACCTCATCGTATGAACAACCAGGAACTCCTCAAACAGGCGCTGCAGAGCCGTTTTGCGGCGCATCACGAATGGCTTTCGATCCGCGCTTCGGGACGCAGCTTCGCCTTCCGGCCGGGCGAGCTCGAAATCGAATTTATTCACGACAAGCTGCTCATCGGGTTTCCCGACGACGCCGGTTTTCAGACGTGGCGCGTCGTCGGCTTTCAGGAGAAAAACGAAGAAATCCGGCTCGAGCTCGTGCGCAATTTCGAACGCGAGCGCGAACGGATCCGGTTCGTGCCGCGCCGGCCGGCGAACGAATTGGGCGAAGCGGTCGAGCTCGCCCGCGCCGCGCGCGCCGACCGGCTCGCCGCGCTCGTCGTCGAAAGCCTGCCCGGTGCAAAACTCGTCCGCGTCCGGCTGAGCCGCGAAAACGGCCGGTCGGCGCAGATCCTGTTCGAAGACCGGCGCGGCCGGCAGACCGCCGCGCTCGGCGACGTCAGCGATTCGCTGCGGCCCGAAACGCTGCTCTCGACGGCCGTCCTGTGGCTCAAAAAGCTCGAAAAGCGCCGCCGTCATCCGGTCGACACGCTCTGGCTGACGGCCGCCGGAAAACAGGCGTCGAAGCTGCAGCGGCTGCACGCGCTGCTCGATGACGAATGGCGGCGGCGGATCGTCGTCAAAGAGATCGGGCCGGACACGGAAACCCAAAGCGGCGACCGGCTGAAGGATCTGCCGGCGCTCGAACCCGCCGATCTCTGGCGCGCGAAAACGCGGCCGGCGCAGCTGCACGAGCCGGCCGCGCTCGGCGAGCTCGCGCAGAACATCGTCGCGCTCGCGCCGGACGCGATCGACGTCGTTTTTTCGCGCGGCGGCGCGACGCTCCGCTTCAACGGCCTCGCGTTCGCCCGCGCGCGGCGCGTCTTCGGCCGCGAACGGATCTGGTTCGGCACCGAAAAGGAGAAACAAATTCTGACGCCCGACAACGCCGAAGAGCTCGCCGAGCTGATCGATAATCTGAGAGCCTTTCGCCGGCACGGGGCGCCGAACCGGCGGCACGCGTTTTACCGCGACGCGCCCGAGGCGTGGCTCGAATCGATGCTGCGGCGGAACATCAAAAAACTCGACGCGAATCTCGTGCTCGCGCCGCTCTATCATCAGTTCCGCGCCGAACGCGAAAAGATCGACCTGCTCGCGCTCCGCCGCGACGGCCGGCTCGTGATCGTCGAACTGAAGGCCGCGCCCGACCGCGACGCGCCGTTTCAGATCGCCGATTACTGGCAGCGGATCGAGCGCCAGCGGCGCGCCGGCCATCTGCAAAGCGCGCGATTGTTCGGCGAGCTCGCAATCGCCGACGCGCCGGCCGTCTGCTATCTCGTCGCGCCGGCGCTCTCGGTCCATCGCGATTTCGCGCTGCTCGCCGGCACGCTCGCCGCCGGGATCGAGATTCACCGCTTTCACCTCGCCGAAAACTGGCGCGCCGGCGTCAAAGTTCTGGAGCGTGTCGGGCGGTAGAGAGTTTTGGAAGTTTTGGAAGTTTTGGAAGTTTTGGAAGTTCGGGGAATGCGTTTTAGCACTTTGGTTTTTCAATTTACAAACGAATTCGATCTTTGGTCTTTGATCTTGGATCTTTGATTTTTGCTTTATTCTCAAAGGTCAAAGACCAAAGACCACACTGTTACTAAACTTAAGAAAAACGCGGTATTTAGTTGTCCGACGCGGCCGGCGGCTGATTTCAACTTTCGGATTTCGGATTGGTTTCGAACCGAAAGCGATCGCTGAAACCGAAACATTCGAATTCAGACAAATCCGCAATCCGCAATCCGCAATCCGCAATCCAAAATCACTTTATGAATTTATAGCCGACGCCGCGGACGGTTTGGAGGATTTGGGGTTTGGCCGGGTCGTCTTCGAGATATTTGCGGAGGCGGACGATGAAATTGTCGATCGCCCGCGTGTCGGTGTCCTCGCGCAGGTCCCAGACCTCTTCGAGGATCGTCTTGCGCGAGACGGCGCGGCCCTCGTTCTCGATCAGGTAGCGGAGCAGCCGGGCTTCCATCAGCGTCAGGTGGACGACCTCGTCGTCGCCCCGGAGTTCGAGATTGTCGAAATCGATCGTCCGGCCGTTGACGCCGTAAAACTGGAGGCTTTCCGGGTGCATCCGGGTCGTTTCGGTTTCCTTTTCGAACCACCGGCGGCGGCGCAGCAGACCGCCGACGCGGGCCAGAAAGATGTTCAGGTCGAACGGTTTCGGCAGATAATCGTCGGCGCCCGCCTCGAAGCCGCTGAGGACGTCCTCGGGCTTGCCGAGCGCGGTCAGCATCAGGATCGGCGTGTAGTCTTCCCGCTCGCGCATCGCCTGCGCGACCTCGAAGCCGTTCATCTTCGGCATCATCACGTCGAGCACGACGAGATCGAAAGTCTCGCCGCCGAGCGCCGTCATCGCCGCCGCGCCGTCGTGCGCGACCGTCACCGCGTAACCGTCGACTTCGAGATTGAAGCGCAGTCCCGCGGCGATATGTTCTTCGTCTTCGACGATCAAAATCTTGTGCATAAAAATATAACCGGCGTAATGTTCGCAGTTCGCCGCCGGCTCGACTGCCTCGATAAAAATTGGCCTTCGGTCTTTGATCTTTGATCCCGGCTTTAATTTCAAAGGTCAAAGACCAAAGACCAAAGATCACATTAAGAAACCTGAAAACAACGAACCGTTTCATCTCACCGGCAGCTGGACGATGAACGTGCTGCCCTTGCCCTCGCCGGAACTGTCGGCCCAGATCCGGCCGCCGTGTTTTTCGACGATCGCCTTGACGATGAACAGCCCGAGCCCGGTGCCTTTTTTCTCCTGCGTGCGGAGATTCGAAGCGCGGTAAAACTTTTTGAAGATCCGCTTGACATCGCCCGGCGCAAGCCCGATGCCGTTGTCCTTGACGAAGACGCGGACGCGTTTGTCGCCCGAAACCCGGACGCGAACCGAGATCCGCGGCGCGTCGGGCGAGTATTTGACGGCGTTGTCGAGCAGGTTCGTAAAGACCGTCTGAAGCTCCGACGCGTCGCCCGAAATCTTCACGGCTTCGGCCGGCCTGACCAGCTTGATCGCCGTCTCGTCGAGCTTGTAGCGCGTCTGCGCGAGCGCGACGCATTCCTCGATCAATCCGCCGAGCTCGATCTCGGTGATGTTCAGCTGGCGCTGCTTTTCGCGCGTCCGGCTCGCCTGCAGAACCTGTTCGACCGTGTTCAGCAGCCGATTGCTGTCCGACAGCATCACGTCGTAAAACTCGCGCCGTTTTTCGGGCGGAACCTCGCGCGTTTTGAGCGTTTCGAGATAGAGCCGGATCGAGGTGATCGGCGTTTTCAGCTCGTGCGTGACGGCGTTCAGAAACGCGTCGTGCTGCTCGTTGCGGCGGATCTCGCGGATCAGAAAGATCGTGTTCAGCACGAGCCCGGTGATGATCAGCGCGAAAAAAACGATCCCGAAGATCATCAGCGCGACCTCGCGCAGATTGAGCAGAATCCACCCGACGTTGAGCGCGACCGCGAGCGCGATCAGACAGATGCCGAGAACGAGAAAGAAAATTGTGCTTTTCCGGCGACGCATTTCTTTTAAATTAAAAATTAAAAATTAAAAAGGCAAAAGGGAGAAGAGGAGAAGAGGAGAAGAGGAGAAGAGGAGAAGAGGAGACGGGTAATTCGTTGATGATCCTGCGCGTCGGTTTTCGACATTCAAGACGAAGAACGAAATATTTATCTCCTCTTCTCCTCTTCTCCCCTTCTCCTCTTCTCCTCTTCTCCTCTTCTCCTCTTCTCAAACTCAGGCGGCTTTCCGCAGCTCCGCCGTGCCGTCTTCGGCTTTCAGATCGTAGGCGTAGAGCTCGCGGACGAGGCCGAGTTTTTCGAAGACGCGGAGCTGGAACCAGTTGATGTCGATTTCCTTCCAGGTCAGGCCGTGGCGCGACGAGCGCGGGATCGCGTGGTGGTTGTTGTGCCAGCCTTCGCCGAACGTCAGCAGCGCGATCGCGAGGCTGTTGGTCGAGGTGTCGCGTGTTTCGAAGCGGCGCGTGCCCCACGTGTGCGTCGCCGAATTGACGAGCCACGTCGTGTGCCAGCCGAAAACCGTCCGCAGGCCCATCACCCAGAAGAGCATCGACCAGCCGCCGACCGCGAACACGGCGATGCCGAGCGCGACCGCCGCGACCCAGTAATATTTATTCAAAAAGCGGTGGACGCCGTCCTTCATCATATCGGGCGTGTAGCGCATCATCGTCGCGTCGGTCTGATTCTGCCCGACGCCCTGAAAGATCCAGCCGATATGCGCCCAGTAAAGGCCTTTGATCGGCGAGTGCGGATCCTTGTCGGTCTCGGTGAAGGCGTGATGCAGGCGGTGCGTCGTGACCCAGCTGAGCGCGCCCGACTGGAGCGCGAGCATCCCGCAGAGGGTCAGCAGATATTCGAACCATTTCGGCGTCTTGAAGCCGCGGTGCGTGAGCAGGCGGTGATAGCCGACGCCGATCCCGAGACTGTTGGCGACCCACCACGCGACGACGGCCGCCGCGAGATTCGTCCAGCTGAAGGTAAAGAGCGCGGCGACCGCCAGCGCGTGAAAAACGGCCACGCCGATCAGCGTGTGCCACTGTATTTGTAACGATTTAGCCTGATTGATGTTGACTACTTTCTGCACTAAATAATGTCCTCTTTGATGGTTTCGAAATTTGCGCGATCTCCGGCGCGTTGATTTCAAGCCTAGCAGGTTTTCGCGTTGATGAATGTAAGAGTTTTGTAATAGCTTTCTCAGCCCGCTTTGCGATCGGCGGCGGGCGCGGCTTCGGCCGGGGCGAGCTT
>JAFDVJ010000106.1:0-13470 GCA_018269075.1 Acidobacteriota bacterium | reverse complement strand
TTGTTGTGCCAGCCCTCGCCGAACGTCAGCAGCGCGATCAAAAGATTATTGGTCGAATCGTCGCGCGTCGCGAACGGGCGCGCGCCCCACGTGTGCGTCGCCGAATTGACGAGCCACGTCGAATGCCAGCCGAAAACGACGCGCGCGAAGACGCCCCACAGCACCAGCGGCCAGCCGCCGAACGCGAACAGGACGATGCCCGACGCGATCAGCGGCAGATAAAAGAACCGCGCGAGCGTCGTGTGAAATTTGTCCTTGACCAGATCGGGCACGTATTTCGCGATCGTCGCCGCGTCGTGATCGTTGGCCCGGCCGCGGACGATCCAGCCGACGTGCGCCCACCAGAAACCGGGCCGCGTCGAATGCGGGTCCTTGTCGGTCTCAGTAAAGCGATGATGAAGCCGGTGCGTCGTCACCCAGCGCGGCGCGTCGTCCTGGACGGCGAGCGCGCCGAAGACCGTCAACAGATATTCGAGCCGGCGCGGCGCTTTAAAACTGCGGTGCGTGAGCAGACGATGATAGCCGAGCCCGACGCCGAGACTGCCGACGATCCAGTTGCCGACGAGCATCACCGCGAGATTCCGCCAGCTGAACGAAAAGAGCGCGGCCGCCGCCAGCACGTGAAAACTCGAAACAATCAGCAGATTTTTCCAGTTGATCGCGCGCGACCCCGGCTGTGATTCGATAACATTTTGCATTTGAATAATTTAGAACGTTTAAAATAAGACCGTTCAAGATTAGCAGATCGCGGCGGCGGCAATCGTAATAGTTATGTAAGAGTTGCGGCGGGACTGTAAAAGTAATTTTGTAATCGAAGGTAAAAAGCGGCGATAGCCGCGCGAGGTCAGTAGCGTCGGCGATAGCCGATGCACCGCTTCATCGGTATTACTTTCCGGGTAGATTAAAAAACTTGTTGTCGAACGATTTGAGATGCAGAGGCCCAGCGGGCGAACGGTGCATCGGCTCTCGCCGACGCTACTGACCTCGCGCGACTGCCGTCGCTTTTTTCGGGTTTCGTCGATCAGGGATTACACTATTTGTTTGACAGTCTTGTTGCGGCGCGCGGAGATTTTTTGTACAACAATCAGAATTGTAATCGGTGAGGTCGGAGACGGTTTTTGATCTTTGGTCTTTGGTTTTTGCCCTTTGGCGGCCTTGATTGTCTTTCGAACGGATCAAAGACCAAAGACCAAAGACCCGCCGATTACCAAAATCTTGACAAAGGAGAAATTCCCGATGAATCACCGGTTTCGGTTCAAATTAAAGTTTTGTGCGGTCTTTTTGCTGCTCGCGGCGGCCGCGGCGGCGGCGCAGCAGCGGCTGGTGCTGATCGGCGGCGGCGACCGGCCCGCGGCGGCGCTCGCGTGGTTCGTCGAATGGGCCGGCGGAAAGGAAAAGGCGCGGATCCTGATCGTCACGTGGGCGTCCGGCGTGCCGGCCGAAAGCTTCGAATCCTTAAAAGACGACTTCGCGAAATATCCCGCGCAGTCGCTCGACCACGCGCCCGACGCGCCGCTCGACGACGCGAAGCGCGCGCGGTTTCTCGAACAGCTCAAAACGGCGACCGGCGTCTTTTTCTCGGGCGGCGACCAGAACCGGATTATGGATGTTTTAAAAGACGAAGAGCTCTACAACGCGCTTCGCGCGAAATACGACGCCGGCGCGGTCTTCGGCGGCACGAGCGCGGGCACGGCGCTGATGTCGTCGCCGATGATGACCGGCGAAAACGACCTGACGGTGATCGACGCCGCGAAAGTCGGCACGCGGAAAGGTTTGGGTCTGCTCCCGAACGCGATCGTCGACCAGCATTTCGTCAAACGCCAGCGCGAAAACCGCCTCTTCGGCCTGCTGTTGGCAAACCCGCAAATGCTCGGCGTCGGCATCGACGAAGACACCGCGCTCCTCGTCGCCGACAACCGCACCGCCGAAGTCGCCGGCGCGACCTATGTGATGTTCGTCGATGCAAGCGACAAAAAAGCGACCTTTAAGATAAATCTGCTGAAACCCGGCGAGCGTTACGATTTAGTGAAAAGAAAAAGAATCTCGAAAAAATAAAGCAATGTCATTTGCCGGTAAGGCGCCGTTTTGAGTTCCGCCTTGAGGCCAGTGGCCTTAAGTTAAGCGCGAAGTTGAATGCCCTGAACAGTTTAATAGGACGCGGATAAACGCGGATTTGGCGGATTGACGCGGATTTCTTTTCATTAAAAACAAAACCAGGGAAAAATCCGTGAAAACCCGCGTCATCCGCGTCATCCGCGGCCTATATTTTTTGTTCCGCCAAAATCAATCATCACGCTGAACTTATTTCTTAACTTAAGGCCATTGGCCTTGAGGCGGCCAAAGGTTTCATCGGGAAATGATTTCCTTATGAAACGATCGGCCGCCTCAAGGCGGAACTCAAAACTAATCCGCAAACGCGACGCTCAGTTTTTTGAGCGGGAGCGAGCCGCGTTCGTCGAGGGTCGCGACGTTTTCGCGGTCGATGTAGTTATACAGAATGTCGCGCTGGCGCGGGATGAAGCCGGCTTCCGAGATCTGGTAGCGGAGCTCTTTTTCGGTCGCTTCGTTGTGCGCGCCGGCGGCCGAGACGACGTTTTCCTCGATCATCGTCGAGCCCATATCGTCGGCGCCCATCCGGAGCGCGGTCTGGCCGAGCCGCAGGCCCTGGGTCAGCCACGAGGCCTGGATATGATCGAAGTTGTCGAGAAAGAGCCGCGAGACCGAGAGCATTTTCAGATAGTCGATGCCGGTCGGCTCTTCCGTGATCCGGCGGCCCAAAGCCGTGTTTTCGCGCTGGAACGTCCACGGGATAAAGGCCGTGAAGCCGCCGGTTTCGTCCTGCAGGTCGCGGATTCGCTGGAGATGGCGGACGCGGTGCTCGATCCGGTCGCCGATCCCGAACATCATCGAGGCGGTCGTCCGGAGCCCGACCCGGTGCGCGGCGCGCATCACGCCGAGCCATTCCTCGGTGTTGCATTTCGTCGAGACGCGCTTGCGGACCTCGTCGTCGAGGATCTCGCCGCCGCCGCCGGGCATCGAATTCAAACCGGCGTCTTTCAAGCGCCGCATGATCGTTTCGTAATCGAGGCCGCTGATCAGATGGATGTTGTGAATCTCGGGCGGCGAAAAGCAGTGCAGTTGAAACTTCGGATAGATCGCGTGGAGCCGCGACAGCAGGTCCTCGTACCACTCGATCCCGAAATCCGGGTGGAGGCCGCCCTGCATCAGGACGCCGGTGCCGCCGAGCTCGATCGTCTCGTCGATCCGCCGGCAGATTTCCTCGAACGAATGAACGTAGGTGTCGGGTTTGCCGGGCCGCCGGTAAAAGGCGCAGAACGTGCAGACGACGTTGCAGACGTTCGTGTAGTTGATGTTGCGGTCGATGATGTAGGTGACGACGCCGTCCGGATGCTTGCGCTCACGGATCGCGTCGGCCGCCGCGCCGATCCGCGCGACGTCGTAAGAAGCGAGCAGCGCCGTCGCATCTTCGGCGGTCAGCCGCCCGCCGTCCAAAACTTTATCTAAAATCGCTTGAATATCGCTCATAGTTCTGTTTAGTCGAGAGTCGAGAGTCGAGAGTCGAGAGTCAGGAAGTTTAGGAAATTCGGGAAGTTCGGGAAGAGAATTTTTTACTTCCCGAACTTCCAAAACTTCCAAAACTTCCAAAACTTCCAAACCCGACTCTCGACTCTCGACTCGTGACTCTCGACTCTAAATTGTAAATCGTCGCGCCTTGATTCGAAAAACGGCCGTGTTCTTATTTTGCGAATCGGGGTCGCATTTTGCCAAAAATCTCGCCCGCCGAACGCATCCGAAACGGGGTTTCGGACGAAATCCTGAGCGGACGGAAAATTTATTTACAAATTTTATGCCAAAAATTCTGATCCCTTCCGTTCTATAAATACGCCACTAAAAACGGCAGGGCAATTTTTTAACTGGAGAAACTTAAGATGAGAGAACACGAAAACTATCTGGAAACGCGGGATCTGGGGCTGATCCTGTTCGTCGTCGTGGCGGGCTGGCTGCTGCTCTTCCAGTCGGGATTATTCAATTGATCGATTCGCATTTTTGCAGGCTGTCGCCGACCTGCTTTTTGAAATCGGCGACCCACGCGGCATATTTTTCCGGCGCCCGGGTTTCGGCCCGCGCCAGCGCTTCACGATAAATCTTCTGCGCTTCCCGTTTCGCGCCGCGGTCGAGCAAGGCGTCGGCAAAGACCTGCTCGCCGCGCAGCCGCGCGATCCAGAAATCGAAATTCTCGGGATCTTTTTTGAGCAGATTTTCGGTCAGCTCGGCCGCTTTTTCGAAATTCGCAAAGGCCGGCGCGAATTCGCCGCGTTTGACGAAGGCGAGCGCCGTATCTTCATACGTTTCCTTGAGATCGAGCCGGATTTCCTGATTGTTCGGGTCTTTTTCGGCGATCGGCGTCTGCATCCGCAGCGCCTCGGCGGCCAGCCGGAGCGCGTCGTCCGTGTCGCCGAGCTCGCGGTAGATCTTCCCGAGATTGAGTTTCGCGCCGGCGACGTTGCGCTGGTAGAGCGGGTTTCCCGGATTCATCGCGAGCACCTTGTTCTGCGCCGCCGCCGAGCGTTCGGCGAACCCGAGCGCCTCTTCGTAAAGCTTTTTTTTCTGTTCGGGATCGCCGCCGCGGCCGGCCCGTTCGGCATTTCCCGATAATTGCTGCTGGAGCCGGTGCGTCGCGGTCGCGAGCATCCGGTTGGCCGTCTCGTCGTCGGGCGCGGCCGCCAGGACTTCGTCGATGACCCGCAAGCCTTCGCGGTAGGTTTCGAGCTTCAGCGCCGGCTCGCTTTCGGGAATGCTGTCGCCGTAATGGACGAGGCTGCGCGAATAGTAGATCTTCGGCTCGATCTCGCCCGGCGCGAGCGCGACGATCCGTTCGGCGAGCGGCAGCGCCTTTCGCAGGTTCTCGTTCTGCTCGTCGACCGCGCCGATCCGGTAAAACGCGCGGCTCGATTCGATGTAGGCGTCGCGCAGGACGGCGAGCAGCCGGACGTCGTCCGAGCGGGTGGCGAGCGGCTCGAGCAGCCGGATCGCCTTTTCGTAGCTTTCGGCCGCGCCTTTGGAATCGCCGAGGTTCGCCTGGTACGCGCCGCCCTGCACGCTCCCGACGCGCATATAGGCCTGCGCGAGCTCGCGCGTCAGATCGGCATCGCCGCCGGAATCGGCCTGCAGGTTGTCGAGATATTTGAGCGCGTCCTCGACGAGCACCTGCCGGACGTGCGTCGCGCCCTGCAGGTCCTTGATCTCGTCGTGATATTTGAAGACGACGTTGCGGGCGAGCTCGCGCACCTGCTCGAAGCGCTTTTCGGCGAGCCGCCGCTGCTGTTCGGCGCGATACGCCTGCCAGCTCGTCGCGGCGATCCCGCCGACGAGGCTCAAAAAGACGAGAAAACCGGCGACGACCGCGGCGCGGTTGCGGGCGACGAATTTTTCGAAGCGGTAGGAAAGCGTGTCGGGCCGCGCGATCACCGGCCGGCCGTCGAGATGCCGCCGGATGTCCTCGCCGAACTGCTCGACCGACGCGTAGCGCCGCGCCGGATCCTTGCGGAGCGCCTTGAGGACGATGTTGTCGAGATCACCCCGGAGGGATTTCGGATTTCGGATTTCGGATTTCGGATTGGTCGGGCGCGTTTTGTTTGTCGTTCGTTGGTCGCTGCTCGTCGATGTTTTGTCGAGGGACGGATAGGGGGCGCTGACGACGGACGAGGGGCGCGGCGGCTCGAATTCGCAGATCACGCGGGCCATCTCGTCGGGGCGGTTGTTCGGGAATTCGTAGGCGGCGGCGCCGGTCAAGAGCTCGTAGAGGATCAGGCCGAGACTGTAGATGTCGGACGCGGTCGAGACGAATTCGCCGCGAATCTGCTCGGGCGAGGCGTAGCGCGGCGTCATCATCCCGAGCGCGGTGACGGTCTGCGCGGCCGCGTCGTCCTCGTTCGAAAGGAGCTTCGCGATCCCGAAATCGAGCAGCTTGACGGTGCGGTCGGCGCGGACGAGGATGTTCGACGGTTTGAGGTCGCGATGGACGACGAGCCGCGAATGCGCGAATTGGACGGCCGCGCAGATCTGGAGAAAGAGCCGGAGCCGTTCGCGGACGCCCAGATTGTTTTCGTCGCAGTATTCGTCGAGCGGCCGGCCGTCGACGTATTCCATCGCGAAGAACGAACGCCCGTCGGCGCTCATCCCGCCGTCGAGGAGCCGCGCGATGTGCGGGTGTTCGAGCGCCGCGAGGATCTGCCGCTCGTGCCGGAAACGCCGGAGCATCGCGTCGGAATCCATCCCGCGCTTCAATAATTTCAGGGCGACCGTCTGCGAGAAATCCTCCTTTTCGCGGACGGCTTCGAAGACGACGCCCATCCCGCCGCGGCCGAGCTCGCGCCGGATCTCGTAATCGCCGATCCTTTGGCCGATCAGCTCCTCGGCCGCTTCGTCCGGCCACAGCGGCGCGATCTGCGCGACCGGCGTTTCGAAATTGTTTTTTTCCGCGGCCGCGAGCAGCCGCCGGACTTCGTCGAGAATTTCCGGGTCGTCGTCGTCGTGGGCGGCGAAAAATTCCGCGCGCGCGGCCGGTTCGAGCTCGACCGCTTCGTTGAAAAGTGTCTTTATTTTCTGCCAGTCTGCGGGGTTCATCGGTTATTGAGGATCGGCCGTCTCCAGCGGGCCGTCCGCTTCTACTCGCCGGAAATCGCGGAAAATCAGGTCAGTTTCGCCGTCAGCCAGGCGCGCGCCATCCGCCATTCGCGCTTGACGGTCGAATCCGAGACGCCGAGCACCTCGGCCGCTTCCTCGTTCGTCAGGCCGCCGAAGAACTTCAGTTCGACGATCTTCGCCTGCCCGGCGTCGAACGCGGCGAGTTCGTTGAGCGCGTTGTCGAGAAAGATCAGATCGACCGCGGATTCGCCGGCGAGATTTTCGACGTCGTCGAGCGAGACGAGCGTCTTGCCCTCGTTGCGCTTTTTCGCCTTGTGGCTCTCGGCGTGGTTGACGAGGATCCGCCGCATCATCTCCGAGGCGATCGCGAAGAAATGCGCGCGGTTGCGCCAGTCGACCGAATGCTGATCGACGAGCCTCAAGTAGGCTTCGTGGACGAGCGCGGTCGCCTGCAGCGTGTGGTTCGGGCGTTCGGCGGCGAGCTTGTAGGCGGCGATCCGTTTGAGCTCGTCGTAAACGAGCGGCAAAAGCTGATCGAGGCTCGCGCGGTTTCCGTGCTGCGCGTCGCGCAGCATCGCGGTGAAGTTTTCGGCCGTGTTTTCTGTCATTCGGATTTTTCGGGGAATTCAGATAATTTTCGCGCAAAACAAAAGTTTAGACAAGCGGTTTCGGGATTTCTGACCCACTTTTTCGCCGTCCCCTGCGAGTAGACGGCGGAAGGAATTTTCAAATTTCACGGAGTCTCGAAATGAAACGAATTATTATTCTGATTTTTTTGAATTTACTGGCAATCGCGACCTTCGCCGCGGACGGCGACCTCGACGCGTCGTTCGGCGGGACGGGCATCGTCACGGAAACCTTTTATCCGGTGCTGTCGGCCAATTTCAGCGTCGTCGTGCAGCCCGACGGGAAGATAATTTCCGCCGGCTACACGTCCGATCTGAACGGGCAGTCCGATTTTTCGCTCGTCCGGTATAACGCGGACGGCTCGCTCGACGCGGCGTTCGGCGCGAACGGCCGGACGACGGCCGACAACAACGGGAAAACCGATCAGTTCCCGGAGATCTTCGTGCTGCCGGGCGGCAGGATACTGCTCGTCGGCCAGAGCCAGGACACGCTCGATCATCCGGCGATCGCGATCTTTCGCTTCAACGCGAACGGTTCGCCCGACACGACGTTCGGGACCGGCGGCCGGGTTCTGTCGGCTTTCACGACGAGCGGCACGCGCGGCGACACCTTAGGCGACGCGCTCGTGCAGGCGGACGGCAAAATCCTCGTGACCGGACAGTGGCAGGGAACTTCCTTCTGTGTCGGACGTTTCAACGCGGACGGCGCGCTCGACACGAATTTCGGCAGCGGCGGCAGCGTCTGCGCGCAAACCGTTCCGCTCGGGTCGGGCGTGATGCGCTCGCTGGCGCTGCAGCCGGACGGGAAAATTCTTGCGGCGGGCAAACATCAGACGTCGTTCACCGCGCCGTCGGATTTTATCGTGTTCCGGTTTAACGCGAACGGGAGTCCGGATGCGACCTTCGACAGCGACGGCTACGCGATCACGGACCTGAACGCGAATTTCGACGAAGCGTTTTCGGTTCACGCGCTGCCCGACGGAAAGATCGTCGCGGCGGGGCGCGGCGGGATCAGCGGCAGCTCGCAGTACGGTTTCGGAATCGCGCGCTACAACGCGGACGGAAGCCTCGACGCCGGTTTCGACGGCGACGGAAAGACGGTTCAGCTCGCGCGCAACACCGCCGGCACGGAAAGATATTCGGCGGTCGTGCTGGCGAACGGCAAAATCGTCGCCGCCCGCCACGTTTCGCCGGTTTCCGGCGTTTTCGACGACGGGCAGGTCGCGCGTTTCAGCGCGAACGGCGCGCTCGATCAGACATTCGGGGCGGGCGGGCAGGTCCTCTTTCCGGACATCAGAATCATCAACGCGATGACCGAACAGGCGGACGGGAAGATATTGTTCGTCGGGGTGGGCGAAGACGTCAAGGCGCGAACCGTCAGGCTCGCGAATACCGACGCCGCGCCGCCGGCTGCGAACCCGGCGCTGCGCGTTGCGGATTTCGACGGCGACGGCAAAACGGATGCCTCCGTTTTTAGAAGCGGAACGTGGTTCGTCAGCCCGTCGGGTGCGCCGGGCCTCGCGCCGAACGTGTTCTACGGCGTGCAGTGGGGCGCGGCGGGCGACAAAATCGCGCCGGCCGATTACGACGGCGACGGCAAAACCGACATCGCCGTCTGGCGCGAGTCGGAAGGGAATTTCTACATCCTCAATTCGTCGAACAATGCGGTCCGCGTCGAAAACTTCGGTCTCGCGGGCGACGTCCTGACGGTCGGCGACTACGACGGCGACGGCCGGGCCGATCTCTCGGTCTACCGCGACGGCGCGCAGAGTTATTTCTTCTACCGCGGAAGTTCGAACAATCCTGCGGGGAATATCACTTATCTCCCGTGGGGCACGACCGGCGACAAGGCCGTGCGCGGCGATTTCGACGGCGATCGCAAGCTCGACGTCGCCGTTTTCCGGACGTCGAACCAGACGTGGTACATCCGCCGGTCGTCCGACAACCAGATCGTCTACCGCATTTTCGGCCTCGGCGGCGACAAACTCGTGCCGGGCGACTACGACGGCGACGGCAAATCGGACGTCGCGGTCTTCCGCGGCGGCACGTGGTATATTCTCCAGTCCTCGAACGATCAGGTCCGCTACCAAAACTGGGGCGCGAACACCGACACGCTCGCGCCGGGCGATTACGACGGCGACGGCAAAACCGACGCGGCCGTCTGGCGCGGCGGCGTCTACTACATTCTCAACAGCGCGAGTGCGGCCGTTTCGTATCAATACTTCGGCGCGACCGGCGACGCGCCGGTCGCGGCCGCCTTCATCCAATAAATCTCCGCGCCTTTGCGCCTCTGCCTTTCTGCGGGAAAATTTAACGCAGAGGCGCAAAGGCGCAAAGGCGCGGAGATTTGGATTTTTTCCGAAATGCAAGTAAATTTCCGTTAAAGCGTTCTACTCAACAAAATTAAAGGAGATTTGAAAAGAATGTTTATTCACGGAAATTTAATCGGTTTCGGGATGTTTATCGCGTCGGGCGCGGTCGTCCTCGTCGGTCATTTCGTCTTCAAACTGCCGGACGTCGTCGTCTTGATCGCGACCGGCTTCGCGTTGATCGCGCTCGATCTCGGGCTGCGGCTGTGGCAGAGCAAAAACGGGAAAGGCTGGCTGATGGGGAAGAATTTCGGCGGTTATCTCTATTTTGCGCCGGTCTGGATCTTCGGGATCATCGTCATCGGGATCAATGTCGTCAACTACTTCGTCAATAAGAAATAAAAAGAGAGGGCGTCGATCGCAGAAATGAAAAAAGGCCGCGTCAGTCGGCCTTTTTCGGTTCCGGCGCGGCATTTTTCCGCTCCATCCATCGCGACAGCCCGCCGAAGACGCCGGCGAGCACCAGAAACAGGACGCCCATCACCGGGTCGCCCGGGACGGCCTCGCCCTTGAAGCCGAGATGCCAGCCGGTCAGGTAATTGATAAACGCGAACACGCCGGCGATCACGAAGGCGACAGTTCCGAGCGACAGAAACAAAAGCAAAAATTTTTTCATAAACGTAATCTCCTGAAAATTTGGTCAAACAACATCTGAGGAACGCCGCCGCCCCGAGATTCTTGCAGCATCGGATTAAAGTTTTGAGCGCCGCCGAATCGTCCGACCGGTCGAGCAAAGCCGCTTCAGGGCCAACGGTATGAAAAGGACAAAATTCGAATGATGATCGATCGAGGCCGAAAATATATGGTCCGCGGATGACGCGGACGACGCGGATTGCCCGCGGATTCTTTCTGGAAACATAAATAAATCCGTGTAAACCCGCGTCATCCGCGTCATCCGCGGCCTATTAAACAGTTCAATATATTCAGCTTTCGTTTGACTAAAGACCATTGGCGCGAAGCGGGAACTCAAAATTTCAGATGAATTCGAGCGCTTTGTGCGTTTCGCAGAGGCCGTTTCGGTAGGCGAGTTGGTGGTAGAGCTCCAGACCTTTCCGCATCGAATCGTCGATCGTGTAGGAGATGTTTTCGGTCAGATATCGACGGAAATCGTCGCGGCCGAGCGCGATTTCGGTCTCGTAATTCGAGATGATCTCGTCGGCGTGCGCGAGCCCCTCGTCGCGCGCGGCCGCGAAATCGATCGCCCGCGCCGTCGCCGCCTTCGCGCGGTGCGTCATCCACATCGCGAAGACGAAGCCGCAGCCGGTAAAGCTCTTCCACGTTTCGGCCAGATCGAACTTGCGAAGCGGCTCTTCGCCCTCCGCCGAATCCGAAATCCGAAATCCGAAATCCGAAATCACCAGCGCCGGATCGCCGATCAGCAGCGCGCAGTCGGCTTCGGCGAGCATCCGGCGCGCGTTCGGGCGGGCGTCGGTGTAGACCGGCTCGAAGCCGAGAAATTCGCGGAAGACGATCTTCGTCAGCGCGACCGAGGTTTTCGACGAAACATCGAGCGCGACCGAGCGGACGTCTTTCAGGTCTTCGCCCTTCGTCACCAGACAGACGCTGCGGACGCGTTCGCGCGCGCCGACGCAGACGTCGGGGACGAGCAGCACGTCGGGAATCCGCTGATACTCGATGACCGGCACGAGCGCCGCGTCGATCCGGTTCTGCGCCAAAAGCTCGGCCGAACGCGCGGGCGCGTTGTCGAGAATCAGTTCGTATTTTCCGCGATTCGCGCCGTAAAGAAATGACCAGATGAGCGGCGCGGTGTTTGAGTAACTCGAAGCGGAGATGCGCGGGACGTCGGGCATTTATCTGGCGAGCACGTCTTCGTATTCTTCCGAAGATTCGAGGACTTTTTTGGCGAACGCGCAGACCGGCTTGATCAGCAGGTTCTTGCCGCGCGCGAACTTGACGGCCGCGTCGACGAGCGCCTTGCCGACGCCCCGGCCCTTGAGCGAGCGGGCGACCGCCGTGTGATCGATGACGATCTTGCGCGTCCCTTCGCGGCTGTATGTCATTTCGGCGATCCATTCGCCGTCTTCCTCGATAAAAAAGGCTCCTTGTTTTCCGTGTTCCTGTCTTTTGATCTTCATTCTGCTTTTAGCCTACAAAGAAACTTTCAAGAAAGGCAAATCTTGTTTGAAAAATTATTTTGGATTATGCTCTAAAATTATGACATATCGACGTTTGATCGGCTTTTTCAGCGCTTTTTTAATGTTCGCGGGCGCGGCGCTCGCGCAGGGAACGGTCGTCGTCAACGATCCGAACGCGCCGGCCGCCGGAGCGCGGGCGACGGCCGCGGAAAAAGCGCTGATCGAGCGCGAGGTTCTGCCGAAGGCGCGGAAATACTGGGCCGACAACGATTCCTGCCGCGAGGAATTCGGCATCGCCGGCGACGCGACCGGCGCGTTTACGAAGCCGAAAGCGAACCAGCGGCTCGTTTTCTATCAGTTTTGTCAAACCGGCAACGGCTTCGGCAACAACGGTTTGGTGCTTTTCGAGGGCGGCAGGATCGTCGCGAGCTACGTCTCGGAAAGCGGCTGGGCGCTCGAGCTGCGGGTTTTGCCGGATGTCGACCGGAACGGGCTCGACGAGTTTCTGCTCTATTATTCGGGCGGGCTCCATCAGGGACAGGGCGGCACGGGCGTTGACGTGATGGAATTTTCGGGTTCGGCCGTCAAGGGGCTCGGCTGGTTTCAGGCGGAAAGCTTCGGCGAGGACGGCGGCGACTGGACGCTGAAGGTGACGGCCAAACC
Source organism: Acidobacteriota bacterium (assembly GCA_018269075.1). GTDB lineage: Bacteria > Acidobacteriota > Blastocatellia > Pyrinomonadales > Pyrinomonadaceae > JAFDVJ01. The sequence continues at coordinate 1,047 of JAFDVJ010000106.1, read as the reverse complement.
GGGCAAAACGCCGGTCTTTTACCGTCAGAAATACGTTTCCGCACCGAAAAACAAATGGCGGCCGTCGGGCAAATCCGCCGTCTTAAAGCTCGGCGAGGCGGTCAGCGCGTTCGAGGAACTGAAATAAATTTCCCCCGCGAAAGACGCGAAAGACGCTGAAAATTCGCGGGCAAATATCGAAAAACAGCTATGAAAATCTACGACATCACATTTCCGCTTTCCAGTCTGACGCCGGTTTACGAGGGCGATCCGGCCGTCGAGGTCGAGGTCGCGCATTCGATCGCGAAGGGCGACGCGGCCAACGTCACCGCGCTCTGCTGCGGCGCGCACACGGCGACGCACGTCGACGCGCCGAACCATTTTCTCGAAGGAACGCGCAAAGTTGACGAGCTCGACCTCGAAAAACTGATCGGCCGCGCGCGCGTCGTGCGAATCGCCGAAGACGTCGAAGCGATCGCGCCCGAACATCTCGGCGATCTCGCGGGCGTCGAGCGAATCCTCTTTAAAACGCGCAATTCCGCGTTTTGGAACGAGCCCGAGAAAGGCTTTCGCAAGGATTTCACCTACATTTCGCCCGACGCCGCGCGCGTCCTCGCCGACGCCGGGTTGAAGCTCGTCGGGATCGATTACCTTTCGGTCGAAAAATTCGGCTCCGCGGATTTCGCGACGCACGTCACGCTGCTCGAAAAAGAGATCGTCATCGTCGAAGGCCTCGACCTGCGCGAGATCGCGGCCGGCGATTACGAGCTGATCTGCCTTCCCTTAAAGATCGTCAGCGAAACCGGCGACGGCGCCCCGGCGCGCGCAATTCTGAGAGAAGTTTAGGAAGGTTAGGAGGTTTAGGAAGAAAGCGTACAACAGTCTGTCAGACTGTTGACAGGCGACAGCCTGTAGCAACGCTTCACACCCGTAAAACGCGGCGACCGAACCAACCGTCGGTCGTATCTTCAAAGAAAGTAAGGGAAGAATTCGACTTACTTCCCACACAAAAAAATTATGAAATTATTTATCTACATATTTTTGTTCATTACTGAGCGGTCTAAAATT
>JAFDVJ010000105.1 GCA_018269075.1 Acidobacteriota bacterium | reverse complement strand
ACGTCCACGTTAAAGGCTTTCACGTCGATGTTAAAAGCTTTAACGTGCACGTTAAAGGCTTTCACGCGCGCGTGAAAAGCCTTAATGTGCGCGTGAAAAGAGATAATTTGCCCGATCGAAGCAAAACCTTTCGGCGCGACCGGACTTGCCTGAAAATGATAAGGCACTGTAAAAGTAATTGTGTAATCCGTTCTCGACGAAACTCGAAAAAGCGGCGACAGCCGTGCCGAGGTCAGTAGCGTCGGCGGCAGCCGATGCACCGTCCGCCGGCTGGACTCTTGCATCTCAAACCGTTAAACAACAGGGGTTTTAGCTTTCCCGTCAAGTCACACCGGCGCGGCGGTGCATCGGCTCTCGCCGACGCTACTGACACGAGCGCGGCTGTCGCCGCTTTTCCCTTCGATTACACAATCTATTTTATAGTCCCAATGATAAGACCGGTCGGCGAACCTTTTTTTTTGAATCCGCCAAAAACACTAAAAACGTAATGCCTCGGTAAAAAGTTATGGAAAGATTGAGTCTTGAGTCTTGAGTCTTGAGTCTTGAGTCTTTTTCAATAGTTTGCGGTCCGTCGAAAATTATTTTCGCGGCGTTCGGCAAAAACCGAAATTTATTCCGTCTTATATATGATAGACAACTAAATTTTCTATCGATTTTGTTTGTAAGGAGCAAATCAATGGCTTTGAATCCATTAAAAAATGAACGGATCATCGAGCGTGCGCTCAATGCTTTGCGCGATTACGCGCCCGATGCGAAATTCAAGGGCAAAGGACTTGTCGATCTCGTGCCGCAGGCCGAACGGAGTATGGCTTCGCGCCGGCGTCTGGTCGCGCTCGATCACGAGACGACGGCCGAGCTCGCGGTGCGCGAAGTCGAGGACGAAAAGACGCTTGCGATCATCAGCGAAATCGTCGACGGCGTCATCGGCCACGAAGATTTCGGCGACGATTCGCCGCTTTACGAAGCGCTCGGCTTCGTCCGGCGCTCGAAGCGCAAGTCCGGTCTGACGCGCGGCAAGCGCAAAAGCGAGGTCAAGGAAATGAAATAAAGGTTAATCCCTGAATAAAACGTCTCGCGAGGGTTTGGAACTCGGACTTTCCCCGACTCGTCTTAAACGACGCAATTCACAAGAGCGACATTGAATTGCCGAATCCGTCGATAACCCGAACGAGACACCGCTCCGACAATTGAAGAGAAACGGCCGCCGCGCCCCGTGAGGCAATCCGCAGCGGCCGTTTCGTTTTAAATCAAAAGCCGGCCGGCTCGCGAATTTTAAAAAGACTTTCGGCCCCGCCGCGGCCGCGGATGCCGGCTGCTGCAGGGCCGAAAGATGATCCGGCCGGTTCGGACGAAAAGAACGAATCAGAGCCTGAGCGGCTCGACGATGATCCGGCCGCCGGCGTCCTTCTGCGTGATGCCGACGCCGACGATCTTGCCGAGAATCCGAATCTCGTCCTCGTTAAAAAGCTGCGGTTCGTCGCCGACGCCTTCGAGACAGACGATGCCGAAATCCGTATCGTAGAATCCGCAGATCACCGCTTCGCTGTCGATTTCAACTATTGCAATCAGGTCGCCTCTTTTGATATTATCTTTAATGACCACGGCGAGCGAGCCCTTTCGCAGTCCGAAACTCTCAAGATGCGAATTCTTGATCCAGACTCCCTGAAACTCCTCATAATGCGAGATCGAAGGATGCAGCACCAGCTCTAAATTTGTCCCCGGGTTATCTTTAACGAACTCTTTTTCCTCGAAGGTTTGCGATACTTTCGGCGAATTTTTTTCTTCCATCGCCGCTTCGAACTGTTTCGCCAGATCCGCCGCGCGCGCCTCGCTGATTTTCGTCCGGGCGAGCTCGATCGCTTCGGCAAGACAGACCAGAGCATTCGTGAAATCGTCGAGATAAAGCAGGATTTTCGCTTTCGAGAGAATCGTTTCGGTCAAATAATCGAGATTCTCGCTTCTTCTTAAAATCGCAATCGCTTTTTCCACGGTTTCGAGCGCTTGCGGATATTTTTGCTCATCACAATAAATCGAGGCTTTCGTGTCGAGCGAAAATCCCTCGCGGGTCCGGTCATTAATTTTCTTGAAAATCTTTTCGCTGTTGTCGATCGCCTCGTGAGCGCGGGCAAAATCCCGGTTAGCCCGGTAAATGTTGGCAAGGTTGTTTTCGACGACCGCGAGATATATCTGATGGTCGGCCTTTAAGAAATACTTGCGGGCCAAAAGATATTTTTCCAACGCTTCACAATCCTTATTGACCTTGCGCAGATTAAGACCGTAATGATTAAAAAAATCACCTTTCAGACGATCGGTGCCGTATCGTTTGAAAACGTTTTCGACGCTCTTTAAATGCCGGAGATTTTCCTCGTATTTGTTAAGCTGGAAAAAAATCAGATACCGGATGATAAAAGAGTAAAGACGAGTTTGATTCGAATCAGGGAAATTATGAAAAAGGGATGCCTCGATCCAGGTTTCCGCCTCGATCAATTCGCCCTTGCGCCAATAGGCCAGTGAAATATAGTTTTCGCACTCGGCAACTTTTTCGAAATCGTAAAGCGCGAGAAACCTTTTACGGGCTTCGGTCAACAAATCCTTTGATTGTTCCTGTGAATCGGGAAGCTGTTTAATATGCCCGAGAAAGCCGATCAGCGCGCCGCATCGAAGGATAATTTCAGCCGCCGGGCGGGGCGCAAACCCATCCACGTTCGGGAAAGACGTGGTATCTTCCCAAATTTGTCGGAGTTCGGCGAGAGCTTCTTCATATCTGCCGCATCGCTCAAGTTTGACCAGACTACCGATCAGTACGGAAACGTCTGTGTGGAAAATATTCATAACGAAATAAAGGCAAGTCTTGGTATTATAGGCTCGATACCCCAAAGTATCAACTCAAAAAAGCCCCCTTGGAGAAAAAAACAATGAAAAAAACTACGATTAAATTATTTCTGCTCGTTTGTGTCTTTTGTTCGGTCGCCATCGCCGATGACGGCGATATGGGAACCGGCGGCAAAACCTGCCCGCCGAATGTTACCTGCATGATCGCTCCGCCGTCGGGTGGTCAGAATACCGACCAGACGGGATCGAAAGATACGATCACGGTCGTCAAGGATTATCTGAAATCGATCTTCGATTTTCTGGTCGACTAAAACCGTTGAGGGTTAAGGATCGTGCATCGGAATCCCCTTTTCAAAGCCGTTGATTTCTGAGAAAAGCCAAATCGTTTTGATTGTGGGAATTCCGACGTCCGACATCCCAAATCCGACATCGGTATAGGTCTGGAAAGGTCGATTGACGGCCTTTTTCCAAAAATCAGAAGAATCGCAAAGCCTCGCTTTCGATCGAGTGACGAAGAAGCCGAAAGAACGGCTTCGGGCGGCGAATTGATTTTCGCGGCCGGAAACCGTTCTGTCGGTCATTCGCCCGAAAACTAACCGCCAAATGGCTCGATTTGGCCGGTCGGGGGAGCTGTGTCTCTTCGACAAGGCCGCCAACGGGCGGGCTTTGGCCGGCGGGGATGATTGTTTTTGGGCGAGTCGGCCGGACTGCGTCGATTTTTCGTGAGTGAAAAGCGGTCCGCCGGCGCCGATTCGAGGCAAAGCTGAGCGGAACGGTTAAAACGGCGCCGACCGGCGGCCGGATATTCACTCGCGGAAAGCAAAGGCCGCCGCGAAAAGTCCCGGCGAATGTTCGCATTCGGCCGGTCGGTATTCCCGTCTTTAGCGGAGCCGGATGATCGGATTCGGCGGCTTTGTTGAGTAACGGCCGGGCCGGCCGCGAATAAAAACGCCCCGGTTGACGGGGCGTCGGGCTGATTCTGTCTTTTTTTCAGCGAAAAGCCGTTTGAACCGGCCGCGGACGATTATTGCGAATTCGGTTCGGACGTCACGGGAATTTGACCCGACAGCTTTTCTTCCTTAATATTATCGACAGCCAGATATACGATCTTGGCCTGAGCCGTTTCCGACGAGCCGCTCAGCATCTCGGTAAAAAATTCGGTGCAGACTTTTTTGACGAATCCGCGCAGCTGCTCGGACAGGATCGATGTGTCCTCGTTCGAAGAAGCCCGGACGAGCTTTTCGCCTTCGCCGGTCAGCAGCCAGTTGAGGGAATAAGGCGTTTTATAGGCGATCGTGGTCAGCGTTTTCGAATCCGGCAGCCGGCCCTGTAAATAATTTTTGGCGGCCTGGTAGGAAATATTCAACAATTGTGCAATCTCGTTGGGCTGAGAGCTCCCGCAGACTTCGGTAAAACGTTCAATGAAATCGATATTTTTGGAATTTTCCATTTTTCTGCTTGACTTAACTTAACAACTGTGTAAAATAATAAACAATTGTTCAGATAAATGCAATAAATTTTCGAACATAATAGTTTTTTTCAAAGTTTTTTGAATTTTTTTTGAGTCAGATGATTTGTTTTTTCCTTTGGGACGGAAAAAGTAGTTGACTTATCCGTGGAAAAACAAATATCATTAATTTTCGTTGCTGGCTGCACCCTGTAGTCGGCGCGAAAAAAGGGGCGGCGGTGTGGGAGACGTCGCCCCGCTAAAAAAATCTAAAAGTTTCGTTGCTGGCTGCACCCTGTAGTCGGCGCGAAAAAAGGGGAAGCGGTGTGGGAGACGTTTCCCCGCTTTAATTTTAAATCGCTTCGCCGGCCGCGAACGCGGACGACCAGGCCCATTGAAAGTTGTAACCGCCGAGCCAGCCCGTGACGTCGACCGCTTCGCCGATAAAATAAAGCCCCGGAACCTTTTTCGACTCCATCGTGCGCGACGAAAGCTCGTCCGTATCGACGCCGCCGAGCGTCACTTCCGCTTTGTGATAGCCCTCGGTTTCCCTGAACCGAACGCGCCAGTCGCGGAGCCTTTCGGCCGTCTCGCCGATTTCGCGGCTATTCATCCGGTTTAGCGGTTTGTTCGAAAACATCTTCGCCGTCAGCGTTTCGGCGAGGCGCTGCGGAAGCAAGCGGCCCAAAAAATTGTCGAGCTTTTGTTTACTGTCGCGATTGGCTTCGAGCAGCGCGGCCAAATCCCGATCCGGCAGCAGTCGAATCGAGATTTCCTCGTCTTTTTGCCAGTAATTCGAGATTTGCAGGATCGCCGGGCCGGACAGCCCGCGATGCGTGAACAGAATGTTTTCGCGGAATGAATGTTTGCCGGCGGAAACGAGCGCCTCGACCGCGATGCCGGCCAGCCGGCCGAAATCCTCGACCGAAAAAACGAGCGGAACCAGCGAAGGCCGCGGCGCGACGATCTTCAAACCGAATTGACGGGCGATTCGATAGCCGAAATCGGTCGCGCCGATCTTCGGAAACGAAAGACCGCCGGTCGCGATGACCAGTTTTTCCGCGAAAAAAACGCCCTCATTCGTTTCGACCTCGAACAGCTCGCGACGACTAACGTTTTTGACCGTGCAGCCCGTCCGCAGCTCGGCCTTTGCCCGCGCGCATTCCGTCAACAGCATTTCAAGGATCTGCCGCGCGCTCTCGCGGCAGAAAAGCTGGCCGAGCTTTTTTTCGTAATATTCGATCCGGTGCGACCGGACGAGCTCGAGAAAGTCGGCCGGCGTAAAGCGGCTCAGCGCGGATTTGCAGAAATGCGGATTTTTCGAAACGAAGTTTTCGGGCCCGGTTTGAAGGTTCGTGAAATTGCAGCGGCCGCCGCCCGAAATCAGGATCTTGCGGCCGGGCTGCGCGTTATGTTCGAGGATCAGGACTTTTCGGCCGCGCCGGCCGGCCTGGCGGGCGCAGAAAAGACCGGCCGCGCCCGCGCCGATGATGATCGCGTCGAATCTCATTGAGCCAGATAGCGCTCTTTTAAGATATTCAGATGATGACGGATATGCCCGGCCATAATAAAGGCGAGCGCCCGCACCGAGACTCCGGCGCCGCTCGCGACGCCTTGACGGCTCCACATTTCCTCATTCAGATTATTGAAAAAGATGATGTTGGCCCGGCGCAGCAGGACGAGCTCTTCGACGAGATCGGCAAGCGAAATCGAGTCGAAATCGGCGTTCGCGACGTAATGGTCCTGTTCGAAGCCTTCAAGCGGAGCCGGGTCGCGGCGCGCGAAACGCAGCGCGCGGTACGCGAAAACCCGTTCGCCGTCGATCAGATGGCCGACCAGCTGTTTGATCGTCCATTTTCCCGGCGCATAGGCGAAACCGCCCTGCGCTTCGGGCATCGCCGCGAAAATATCGCTGACGGCGGTCAGCTGTTCCCGCAGCACCGCGACGATTTCGGTTTCCGGGACGAGCCCGACGTATCGTTCGTAATATTCGGCGTATTCGCCTTTTTCAGGACGTGACATAAGCCGTTATTTTAGCAAAGATCGCCGGTTTGAAAAATCGCCGCCGCACTATTTCAGCCCGGCGGCGTCGCTTCTCCGTTAAAAATCGCCGCGCCCGTCTCAAAACGGCTCGAACGCCCGCAGGTCGACATCCGTCAGCTCGTCGAGAACGTTCACGATCTGCGGATCGAACCGGAAACGCTTCGATTGAACCGAGATAGAGTAGGTTTTTCCGGCTTCGACATCGGCGAAGCGATAGTTTCCGAAGCCGCTGCTGCGAACCGTCCGGCTGTTGCCGTTGGAATCCGTCAGGACGACCACCGCGCCTTTCAGCCCCGCTCCGTCATTCGTGAGGACCCGTCCGCCGATCGAAACGGAAGCCGCGGTCGGCGCGAACAGAAACACGCTGCGGACGGTTTCGGCCGCGATTTCCGTTTGATCGCCGCGGGCGCGGATCAGAAGGTTCTGCGACGTCGGCAGATTCAGCCCGGAAAGCGTGTAACCCGTCGCCTGCGGCGCCAGCTTCGCCGCGCTTTTTCCGAAACCCGCAGCCGCCGGCGAACTCTCGCCGAGCGTCGTCCAGGTGGTTCCGTTGTCGGTCGAACGTTCGAAGATCGCGCGCGTAAACTGCGAACCCGCGCCGTCGAGCGTCCAGTTGACCGACGATTGCGTGACCGTCAGGTTTTGCCGGACGGCGGTATCGTTGGCGATGCGGGCGAGCCGCTCGCGGGTCTGGCCGCCGACCGACGTGAACTGTCCGCCGAGCAGGATCTTGCCGTCCGGAAGCAGTCTCGCGGTGAGGACGTCGCTGTTGACATTCGGATCGAAGGAATCCGGCGTCCCGGTGGCCGCATCGAGCCGGGCAAAGCGGTTGCGGGGCTGACCGCCGATGGTTGTGAATCGTCCGCCGACCAGGATTTTTCCGTCGGCCTGCGGGGTAATGGTCCAGACATAGTCGTCGGCGTTTGCGACAAACGAATCCGGCTCGCCGGTTGCCGGGTCGAGACGGGCGATAAAACTGCGATATTGTCCGTTGACGTAATAAAATCCGCCGCCGATCAGGATCTTGCCGTCGCGCTGCAGGGCGATCGAATCGACAATGCCGTTGACGTTCGGGCTAAACGAATCCGGCGCTCCGGTGACGGGATCGAGCCGGGCGATACGCTGGCGCGGCAGCCCGTTGACCGACGTGAAATCGCCGCCCACGAGGATCTTGCCGTCGGGCTGAATGGCGATGGAACTGATGTAGTTGTCGAGCATCGGACTGAACGGCTCGAGTGCGCCGGTCGCGGCGTCAAGCCGGGCGATGTTGCCGCGCGGCTGTCCGTCCACGTTAAAAAATGCGCCGCCGATCAAAATCTTGCCGCTCGGTTCGACGGCGACGGTCACCACAATGTCATCCGGGCTCGGGGCAAACGAAGGATCGGTCGCTCCGGTTACGGAATCGAGCCGTGCCAGGTGATTTCGACTCTGGCCTCCGACGACCGTGAAAATGCCGCCGACGAGGATCTTGCCGTCATTCTGCAGGGCGACGGCATTGACCACGCCGTCGGCGTCGGCGGTGAAACCGGTATCGAGAGACCCGTCGCGATTCAGCCGGGCGATGCGGCTGCGCGGCACTCCGCCGACGGTGGTGAACTCGCCGACGATGATTATCTTTCCGTCCGGCTGGACGGCGGCGGCGTGGACCGTTCCGTCGATCGGAATCGAATCCAGTGTGCGGTCGACGACGCCGTCCGGGTGGAGCCTCGCGAGGTCCGGTCTCGTCTGCCCGCCGAGGTGAATGAACGCGCCGCCGACGAGGATTTTGTTGTCGGGCTGGAGCGCCAGCGAAAGCACGATGTCGTCCGGACCGGGCGAAAGGGAATCGGCCAGACCGGTGACGGCGTCGAGCCGCGCGAGCCGAATCCGCGTTTGTCCGCCGATATTCGAAAACCCGCCGCCGACAATGACCTTGCCGTCGGTTTGCACGGCGATGGCCATCACGACCTGATCGGCGTTCGGATTGAATCCGTCCACGCCGCCGGACGAGTCAAGCCGCGCGATCCGGTTTCGTCCGTGGACGCCGACATTCGTGAACTGACCGCCGACCAGGATCTTGCCGTCGGCCTGCAGCGCGAGCGTGTTGACGCGGGCGACGGTCGAGGTATGCGTAATGTTCGGATTAAACGTGTCGGCCAGCCCGATCGTATTATCCAGCCGCGCGAGCCGATTCCGAACCTGCCCGCCGATGGTCGTGTATTCGCCGCCGACCAGAATTCGTCCGTCGGGCTGAACGGCAAGCGCGTAAACGAAATTGTTCGGATTCGGATTCCACGAATCGGGCGCGCCGGTCGTGCCGTCGATCCGCGCGAGCCGGCCGCGCGTTTGGCCGCCGATCGTCGTGAAGCTGCCGCCGACAATGACTTTGCCGTCCGGCTGCAGAGCCATCGCATAAACCTGTCCGGTCGGGTTGGTGGTGGGAACCCACGAATCGGCCGAACCATTTACCGGTTCGAGTCGCGCCAGCCGGACCCGTGTTTGCCCGCCGATGCTGTCAAATGTGCCGCCGACCACGATCTTGCCGTCCGGCTGCAGGGCCATCGTCATAACGGAGCTGTTGGCGTTGGGATTGAACGGCACATCGAGCGAGCCGTCTGGGTTGAGCCGCGCGATGCGGTTGCGCGGAATTCCCGCGACCATCGTGAAATCGCCGCAGATCAGGATCTTGCCGTCCGGCTGCACGATGATCTGCCGGACCAGATTGTTCGGATTCGGCGCAAACCCGTCAGACGCGGACTGGGCCGCGGCCGGCGGGACGAGAAACAGCGTAATCGCCAGGAAAAATAAGCATAACAGCGCGGTTCGTAAAGATAAATAATTCATTGTCGTCTTCTCCGATAAAATAGTCATTCACCGAATAAAGGCGACATATTTTCCCGAAAGCGCTAAAAATTTTTCTTTCGGATTTTTTCGGTTCGGCGACGCGAAACGAATTTTAGCTTTTCCCGACGGGCTGAGCGCGGGAAACGGGATATCGGGAAGCGGGGTTTTCCGGCCCGGCGCGAAGATCGGCAGCGATCGCGGCTATTCAGACCGCGCCGAACGCCGCGATGATGGAAAAATCTTCGCGAACTTATTGCTGATTGCAGGAAATCCGGTGCGCCTCGCGCAGATCGGTTTCGATGCGCCGGCGGTCGAGCTCGTTATCTTCCCGCAAAAGACAGACGACGTTGGCGTTATGCTGTTTGATGCATTTGCCCTTGCGGTGCGTTTTGAGCGCGCCGAGGAGCGATTCGGTTTCGCCGATGCAGACGAATTTATGATGGCCGCGGCCTTGTTTGTCGGTCATTCGCTTCGAGATGACGTAGATCGCCGAACCGTCCTTCAGCTCAGCGTCGAGCGGGAAGACCTCGAAATCATAGCGGCCGTTTTTACCGCGCACGACGGCCGAGCCGAGCGGCTTGACCTTTTTTTTGACCGGTTTCGCCGCGACCGGTTTTGATTCGACCGGCGGTTTCGGCTGGGCGACGGGCTTTACCGCCGTTCGCGCCTTTGTTTCGCCTTTGTTCGGTTCGCCGCGGCCGTTTTTCAACGGCTTGACGGGCGGTTCGTTTTGGCGTCTGGCCTTCGTTGTTTTCGACTTCACGGCCGCGACGGGCGGTTTGGAAACGTTCGCCGTTTTCACCGTCACGGTCGCGACGGCCGGTTTGGAGGCCTTTTTCGGCGCCGGTTTTATCGGGGCCGCCGGCGTTTTCTTCGGAATCGTCGGGTTTTTAGCGGCAGTTACGGATTTTGAGGAAGCCGGCGTCGACACTTTTGCGGTCGGTTTCGGCGTCACGGTCGCGGCGGCCGGTTTCCGGTTTCTGACCGGCGCCGGCGGCGCGGGAACGGCCGGCGTTTTCGAAACGGCCTTTGTTTTTGTTGCCGGTCTCGCGGGTTCGGGCGCGGGTTTTACGGCTTTCGCGACCGATTTCGCCGGTTTGACGGTCTTGCTTTCCGGCGGCGCGGTCGGGTTCATCAACGGTTTGGACCGGCTTGTTTTCGCCGGTTTCGAGGCGGCCGGTTGAACGGGCTTGACGGCTGATTTCGCGGATTTCGATGTGCGCTGCATATAATACATTGTATTACAGATGAAACGCGCAATCAAATTAACGGGCCCGATTTTCGGCGATAAACAGGAATCTTTGTTCCGACATCGGCATCAGCTTTTCCCCGAACTTCAACCGGTTTTTTTCCAGTTCGGCGCGCAGGGCGTTCCCTCCGAAAAACAACAGGACGCTTTTTTTCGACCATTTCAGGAGTCGGGGCAGCTTCTGCGTGAATTTATCGAGCGCGCGGCAGGTGACGAAGCCGACCTCGGGCCGGGAAATTTCTTCGAACTGCCGGTTGATCAGGCGGACGCGGCCGCCGAGGCCGAGGCCGGAGATCGTTTCTTCGAGAAAACGGCCCTTCTTCAGTTTCGATTCGATCAGGACGCCGGTCAGGTCTTCCCGCACGAGCAGGCACGGAAGCGCCGGCAGCCCGGCCCCGGAACCGACGTCGGCGAACGCCGCGCCGGCCGGCAGATATTCCAGTAAAGTCAATGATTCGAGAATATGGCGGACGGCGAACTCTTCTTCCGAACAGGGCGCGACCAGATGCAGCAGGTCGTTTTGCTGGCGAACGAGCCGGCAGTATCCGGCGAGTTTTTCGATCTGCGAGGGTTCGAGCGCGAGCCCGAAGCGGTGCTGGTTTCGGCCGACGGCTTCGATGAATTTCTCTTCCATTTTCGATTCTCTTAAATTTATTTCAAAAGTTTCGCAAAAAAAGAATTTCGGATACGTTCAATTTGTTGGAAGTCAAAGTTGATTTTTTCAAAAATTAATGAATAATAACGGCAGTTACAATCTAAGTTTTCCCCAAAACGCAACGATTAATGGTAAAAAAATGGAGGTTCTATTAATGAACGTATCGAAATCAATAATGCGAAATCTGGACCGCGCCGTTCTGGCATTTGCGGTTTGTTTATTAACTTTAACACCGGCCTTCGCTTTGACAAACGGGCAGCACCGGCTTTTTTCGGGTAACGAATTAAATGCGCTGGCGAAACCGACCGCCGTTTTCAACAGCTGCTGGATCGATTACAACGTTACCGAAAGCGGCGTCAAAGGAATGCGGATACACGTCAATTTCGAAGTTACCGGTCTCAAAGGCATCGATTCCAAACTCGTTGCACGGGTCCGAAACGCGGATGGGGATTACTTGATGAACGAGGGCTCTTCATATTCGAACGACAGCGGCGAGCTGGAAACGTCGTTCGAAATGAAACCCGGCTATCCGACGACGGTTTATAAGGACGCGGATATGTTTCTGCCCTACAACGAGATCAACATCGGGAAGGGCGTCTGGAATCTAGAGCTCGACATCGATGTGAGCTACGCCGACGGCACCCTGATCCAGCATCTGACCTTCAAGGAATTCGAATTCACCCAGAACCGAGGCAACACGACGCCCGAGCCGTCGACCAAGCTCGATGCCACGGTCAAGCGGGTCTGGATCGATTACAACGTCACCGAGGGCGGCCGCAAGGGAATGCGGGTTCACGTCAATTTCGAAGTGAGCGGGCTAAAGGGCGTCGATTCGATGCTGGTCGCTCGCGTCCAAAAGGAGAACGGCGACTTTGTGACGAGCCGGAGCCCGTCGTTTTCAAACGGCGACGGCGAGCTGGAAATCTCTTTCTCGATGAAGCCGGGTTACGCGACGACCGTTTATGAGGACGCGCAGATGTTCCTGCCGTACAACGAGCTCACGCTCCGGCGCGGCGTCTGGAACCTGAAGTTCGACATCGATTTGAAATACGAAAACGGCGAGTTTATCAAGCATCTCGATTACGAGGAGTTCGAGTTCACGCAGCCGTAAAGAATGCGAACAGACAAATAAAAAAGAGCGACGCCGGAATGCGTCGCTCTTTTTTGTTTATGCGGACGAATGGAATCGAACCATCACGAGCTTAAGCTCACAGGCTTCTGAGACCTGCGCGTCTACCAGTTCCGCCACGTCCGCGTGCGAAAAGGCAAAGACTTAATATACACATTGCCGCGTGAAAGTTCAAACGCAAGTTTGCTATCATTGAGAAGATGAGTGAAGCTTTGTCTGAAAGACTGGCAAAAATCGACGCGCAGATCGACCGGAGCGCCCGGAAAAACGGCCGCGATCCGCGGTCGATCAGGCTCGTCGCGGTCAGCAAAACGCAGCCGGCCGCCGCGATTTCCGGGGCGCTCGCCGCCGGCGTCCGGATCTTCGGGGAAAACAAAGTTCAGGAAGCCGAGGGAAAAATCGCCGAAATCGGCCGCGAAAACGCGGAATGGCATCTGATTGGACATTTACAATCAAATAAAGCGCGCAAGGCCGTGCGGCTTTTCGACGTCATCCACTCGCTCGATTCGGGCGCGCTCGCCGAACGGCTCGAACGGATCTGCGAAGAGGAAGGCCGCGCCGAACTGCCGGTTTTCATTCAGGTCGATCTGGCCGGCGAAACGACGAAAGACGGCATCGGGGAAAAAGATCTGCCGGCGCTCGTCGAATTTCTGCGCGGCGCGCGGCATTTGAAACTGGCGGGAATGATGATCGTGCCGCCCTATTTTGACGACCCGGAAGACGCGCGGCCCTTTTTCCGGCGGCTGCGCGAGCTGCGCGACCGGTTCGTCGCGGGCGGCGAGCTTTCGATGGGAATGAGCCACGATTTCGAGGTCGCCGTCGAGGAAGGCGCGACGCTCGTGCGGATCGGAACGGCCGTTTTCGGCGAGAGATTTTATACGAAGAGTTGATTTTATGCTGTTAGATTTGCTTTATCCGGTCATTCAGGGCTTTATCGCCTTTGTCGTGATGGTCGTCATCGTGCTGATGGTCGTGCGGATGATATTCAATTACACCGATCCGAACCCGTTCGGGACGATCGGACGGATTTCCTACCGGCTGAAAAAATCGACCGACCGCATCGTTTATCCGGCCGCCGCGCTGCTCGCGCGGATGCGGATCGACACGCGCGTCGCGCCGCTTTTGACGATTCTCGCGGCCTGCGTCGTCGGCTATTTCACGCTGCAGCTGTTCGCCAACGTGCTGCTGACGATCGACGGCGTCACGCGCGGCATCGTCGAACGCAGCATCACGCACATCGTCGGCTGGCTGCTTTTCGGATTTTTGGGGATTTATTCGCTTTTGATCATCATCCGGATCGTCTTTTCGTGGGTGATGGATTACTCGAACCGGATTCTCCGGTTTCTGGTCAAAGTGACCGATCCGATCCTCGAGCCTTTTCGGCGGATGATTCCGACGCTCGGCGTTTTCGACATCTCGCCGATCATCGTCCTTCTGCTGCTCGGTTTTCTCCAGACGGCCGTCCGCGCGGTGCTGTTGAGTTAGTGCTGAATCTGACGGAAAAAAACGGTTCGATCTTTTTCGGCGTGCGGGTCGTGCCGCGTGCGTCGAAAAGCGAGATCGTCGGCGAGCACGACGGCGCCCTCAAGATCCGGATCGCGTCGCCGCCGGTCGACGGCGCGGCCAACGCCGAGCTCGTCAAACTATTGGCCAAAACGTTCGGCGTTCCGAAATCCGACGTCGAGATCGTCAGCGGCCAGACATCGAAGTCCAAGCAGATCAAAATCGATAATCTGTCGGCGGAAAATTTCTTGCAATCCGCGGGTTTGAAATAGCTTCGGCCGACGTGATATATTCATTTCTTTCTGTATCAATCAATAAAAACAAGGTAATTCAACAAATGTCAGGACATTCCAAGTGGCACACGATCAAACATAAGAAAGGCGCGCTCGATGCCAAGCGCGGCAAGATTTTCACGAAGCTGATCAAGGAAATCACGGTCGCCGCGCGCACCGGCGGCAGCGGCGACATCGATTCGAACGCGCGTCTGCGCAAAGCCGTTTCGGACGCCAAGGCGCAGAATATGCCGAACGACACGATCGACCGCGCGATCAAGCGCGGCACGGGCGAGCTCGAAGGCGTCAATTACGAGGAAATCACCTACGAAGGCTACGGCATCGGCGGCGTCGCGATGCTCGTCGAAACGATGACCGACAACCGCAACCGGACGGTCGCCGAAATCCGCCACCTGTTCTCGAAGAACGGCGGCAACCTCGGCGAGTCGGGCTCGGTCGCGTGGATGTTCGACAAAAAGGGCCTGATCGTCGTCGATAAGGAATCGAAATCCGAGGACGAGCTGTTCGAGATCGCGATCGAGGCCGGCGCCGACGATATGCAGGACGAGGGCGACGTTTTCGAGATCTACACCGCGCCGGAAAATTTCGAGGCCGTCCACGACGCGATCAAGGCCGCCGGCATCGAGCCGCAGGCCGCCGAAGTCTCGATGATCCCGCAGAACTACATCAAGCTCGAAGGCGCCGACGCGAAGGCGATGCTCAAACTCTACGACGCGATCGACGATAACGACGACGTCCAGAAAGTCTACGCGAACTTCGACATCGACGAATCGGAATACGCCTGATTTTTCAGACGGCGTTTCGAAAGAGTAAATCTATGAATAAAACCCGTATCCTGCTGATTTTCTGCCTGTTGCTCTCGTCGTTCGCGGCCGTTTCGGCGCAGGTTCAGTACAAACTGATCGCGACGAAGAAAACCTCGACGGCCGAAAAGGAAATAAACGAAGCGGCCGACGCCGGTTTCCGGTTCGATGGCGTTTCGGGCGGCAAAACCGCTTTCGGCGGGGCCGAGGTCGTCATCATCATGTCGAAGCCCGCGAATGCCGATTCGAGGGGCCGTTACCGGTATAAGCTGCTCGCCACGAGCCGGACCTCGACCATGCAGAAAGAGCTTCAGCAGGCCGGCGACAACGGTTTCGAATACTGCGGGCAGACCGTTTACGAATCCGCTTTCGGCGGCGACGAGGTCGTCGTGATCCTCGAAAAGGACGTCGACGCGAAGATCAGAAAATTCGAGTATAAGCTGCTCGCCACTTCCAAAACCTCGACGATGCAGAAGGAGATCAGTCAGGCCGGCGACGCCAATTTCGAATTCGTCGGTCTGACGACCGGCAAAACGGCGCTCGGCGGCAATGAATTGGTCGTCATCCTCCGCCGCGAGATCGTATCGCGATAATTGAAGCCGCGCACAAAAATTTGTTGACTTATTTTCAATTATCCTTACAATGAAATGAAAGTTTTAGGAATTGACCCTGGAAGTGAAACGCTCGGTTGGGGGGTGGTCGAAGGCGAGAATTTGAAATATAAGCTCGTCGATTACGGCACCGTCAAGTCGAGCCCGCGCGAGAAGTTTTCGAAGCGGCTGCTCAAGGTTTTCGAAGGAGTCAAGGCCGTCATTGAAAAATTCGAACCCGACGTCGTCGCCGTCGAAGAGGCGTTTTACGCCGTCAACGTCAACGTCGCGATGAAGCTCGGACAGGTGCGCGGCGCGATTCTCGTGCTCGGCGAGCTGGCCGGGCTCGAAATCGCCGAATACAGCCCGCGGCTCATCAAACAGACGGTCGTCGGCTACGGCAACGCCGAAAAGCATCAGGTTCAGGAAATGGTTCGGCTGCTTCTCAGACTCCAGAAAGCGCCCGAACCTCACGACGCGGCCGACGCGCTGGCGATCGCCATCTGCCATTTTCATCACGCCGGCGCGCAGAATCGCATCAACCTTGCGAAATTGAAAAAATAATCGCCGGCAAATTCGATTGGCGGCCTTTGATCTTTGATCTTCGTTTTAATTTCAAAGACCAAAGACCAAAGATCGAAGAAGCCCGGAAAACATTGAAAAACTAAAAAATAAATTCATACGGTCTAATAATTTACAGGCTTTTTAAATCTCATAACCTCATCAGGAGAAAACGTATGAAGAAACCTCTGATTCTTTTACTATTTTGCGTTTTTCTGTCGTCGAATCTTCACGCGCAGAAAACCGCCGTTAAAAACAAACCGAAATTCAGACCGCCCGCGGTTCAGAAAAACGAAGCGATCGCGGTCGTCATCGACGAGCGGCTGGCCGTCCTGCGGGCGGAACCGAGCCTGTACGCGCGGCCCGTCCAGCGAATGCGGCGCGGCCGGCTCGTCCGCGTTTTCGAGGCGCGCGAGGCCGACGGCGTGACTTTTTACCGGGTCGCGGCGCTCCCGAACACGCCCGGCTGGGTGCAGAAGGAAGCGGTCGCCGCCCGGCTGCGGCGCGGCGACGACGAGCGCCTCGCGCGGCTGATCCAGGTGTCCGACGGATTCGAGCGGATCGAGCGCGCCCGGATCTTTCTCGAAACCTATCCCGATTCGCCGCTGCGGCCGTCGATCCTGCTGTTTTACGGCGATCTGGCGGAAGAAATCGCGGCCCGGCTCTCGGTTGAGGCCGCCAAACGGTTGAGCCGCCGCGAAATGACGGTTTCGGGCGCGCCGGTCTACAGTTTTTTTCTCAATTATTCGAGCCTCGACCGTTTCCGGCGGCTCGGCATCGTTTTCCGGTTCAACGCCGAAACGCGGCTTTTTCACTACGACGGCGCGAGCTGGCAGGAGCTCGTCGGGCGTTACCCGAACACGAACGAGGCCCGCGAGGCGCAGAAACGGCTCGACTCGCTGCAGGAAAAAATGCAGGCCGTCAACGAACCGCCGAATCGCTGAATCCGGCAGCTCAAATCACGCGGGCGGCGCGTTCCGAGGCGAGCGTGTAGTTGGGCAGGATGCGGAATCTGACGAGCCCGACCGGCACTTTCACGCCCGGTTCGAGCGGGAAGACAGTCGTTTCGGATTTCGGCCGCGTGACGAGGATCGGCGGTCGCGTCGAGATGTTGAGCCGGACGACGACCCGTTCGAACGCGCCGACGAAATTGACTTCCTCGACGATTCCGTCAACGAGCGGCTGGTAATTCTGCGTCAGATTTTCCGGCCTGCGGAGAAATACGTCCTCGGGCCGGAAAACCAGCTTGACCGACTGCCCGTCGCGGATTTTCGGGTCGGGCTCGATTTTCAGAAAGATGTCCTCGGCCTCGAACCGGTTCTCGTTGACGATCCCGAGCAGGAGATTGGCCGCGCCCAGGAAAGTCGCGACGAATTCGGTCGCCGGCTTGTTGTAGACGTTATACGGCGTGCCGATCTGTTCGAGCCGGCCCTGGTTGAGCACCGCGATCCGGTCGCCGAGCTCGAGCGCCTCTTCCTGATCGTGCGTGATAAAGATCGACGGCACTTTGATCTCGCGTAGCAGCGCGCGGATCTCGCGCCGGAGCCGCGTGCGGATCTGCGCGTCGAGCGCGCCGAACGGCTCGTCAAACAGTAAGACCTCGGGATTGTAGGCAAGGGCGCGGGCGATCGCGACCCGCTGCTGCTGGCCGCCGGAAAGCTGTGAAGGATGTTTCCGGCGGTGCTCTTCGAGGTGTGTCAGCTCGATCAGGGTGTTGACGATTTCCGCGATGTCGCTTTTCGGCCGGCCGCGCAGACGGAGCCCATAGCCGATGTTGCCCTCGACCGTCATTTTCGGAAAAAGCGCGTAGTTTTGAAAGATCACGCCGACGCCGCGGGCGCGCGCCGGCAGCTCGGTGACGTCCTTTCCGTGCAGGATCACGCGCCCCGAGTCGGGCGTTTCCAGCCCGGCGATGATTCTCAGGATGGTCGTCTTGCCGCTCCCCGACGCGCCGAGCAAAACGAGCGTTTCGCCTTCGAGCACGCTGAAATTGATGTCGTCGAGCACGACCGCCGCGCCGAATTTCTTACTGACGCCCTCAACACTAACCGCCGCCTGATTTGTCTGAATATTATCTTTCATCGAATGCAAAAAAATTCCCGACCCCGATAAACCGTCTCCTCTTCTCCTCTTCTCCCCTTCTCCCCTTCTTCATTCAGCCTCGAGCCAGTCGCGCGCGAGAAACAGGACGCTGAAGATCAGGAACGAAAAAAGCGCGAGGACGATCGCGATCGCGTTGGCCGCCTCGACCTGACCCTCGTTGAATTTCGCGAAAATATAGAGCGGCGCGGTCTGCGTCCGGCCGGCGAGATTTCCCGAGACGAGAATCGTCGAGCCGAATTCGCCGACCGCCCGCGCGAAAGTCAGCAGCGCGCCCGAGAGGATCGCGCCGCGCAAGGACGGCAGCGTGACGTGCCAAAACGTCTGCCAGCGCGTCGCGCCCATCGTCGCCGACGCCTCTTCGAGCGACTGATTCATCGTGTCGAAGACCGGTTTGATGACGCCGAACGCCAGCGGAAAGGTCACGAAAATATTCGCGAGGATGATCGCCGCCGCCGTGAACATCAGGTGAATGCCGTGCGGGTCGAGAAAGCGCCCGAGAATCCCGTACGGCCCCCAGAGCAGCAGCAGCGCGAAACCGGCGACCGCCGTCGGGATCGCCGTCGGCAGGCTGATCGTGACGATCAGCGCGTTGCGGCCCCAGAAATTGTATTTCGTCAGGACATAGGCCGCGAAAAGCCCGAAGACGACGTTGAACACGGTCGCCCAGAAGCTCGTCACGATCGAAAGCTGGAGCGCGAAGACCGCTTCCGGCGCGGTCAGCGCGTTCCAGAAGCTCCGGAGCCCGCTGCTCGTCCCGAAAATAAAGATCGACGCGAGCGGCAGCAAAACGAGCGGCATCATCACAAGAATCAGTGTCGTGATGCTCAAAGGCTTGACCACGTCGAGCCCGTGCGTATGGCGAATATTCGATAGATTGGCACTCATATTAATCGAGAAGAGGAGAAGAGGAGAAGAGGGGAAGAGGAGACGGATTTTTCATAATCGCGATTTACGTTTAATATCGTCGACTTTCCTCAATAAAGATTTATCTCCTCTTCTCCTCTTCTCCTCTACTTCTTTTGCACCTGGTCGCGGAAGACCTTTTCGATCACGTCCGGGTACGCCTTCTTCCAGCCGCCGAAATATTCGACCGTGAAGGGCATCTCGATTTTCGCGAACTGCGGGTTCGCGTCGTTGAACGATTCGTTGGTGACCGACCGGAAATGATTTTTGACGAACGCTTTCTGGGCCTCGTCCGACCAGAGAAAATTGCGAAAGGCCTCGACGACCGGCCGTTCGTCCGGCGTCACGTTGCGGTCGATGATCGCGACCGGATGTTCGCTGAAAATCGTCGCTTTCGGCACGACGACGTCGATCGGCGCGTTGGCGTCCTTCATCAAAAGCGCTTCGAGCTCGTAGGTGACGAGCGCGTCGCCCTGGCCGAGCTCGAACTGCGTGCGGGCCTCGCGCGCCGAACCGGGCGTCGCGATCACGTTTTTCCAGATCGCCTTCAGCGTGTTGAGCGCGCGCGTCTCGTCGCGTTTGCCGGTTTCGGCCTCGCTTTTCCTGAGCTCCGAGCCGTAGATCGCGAGGATCGACCACTGCGCGCCGCCCGAGCTGACCGGATCGGGATGGATCAGTTTGACGCCTTCCTTGCCGAGATCGGCGAAATCCGCGATGCCTTGCGGGTTGCCCTTGCGGACGATGATCACGAACGGCGTTTTGTTGACGATGCCTTTCTGCGGCGTCACGTACCAGTCGTTCGGAACGTGGCCGGCCTGAATCAGCCGGTCGACGTCGCGCTCGATCGAGAAGATCCCGACGTCGGCCGGAACGCCCTGCAGGATCTGGTTGGTGACCGTTTCCGAACCGGCGAAGGACGATTCGAATTTCACTTCCTCGCCGTTATGCTCGGCCCGCCATTTGGCGGCGAAGGCGGGAAAGATCTCTTTTTGAAGCGATTCCTTCATAATCGAAAAACCGTAGACCGTGATCTTGCGCTCGCCGCCGCCGCCGCCGCCGGGCGCGCTCGGCAGACAGCCGATCAACACCATTGCCGAGAAAAAAACGGCGATCAGTCCGATTTTGAATTTCATTACTTTTTTCCTCCTCTACAATTTCACGCGCCACGTCACCCAGACCGTGTTCAGATCGCCCGGATGCGAAAAGCCGTCGTTCTGCCGCATATAGTAAACATCGACCGCGAGATGCTTGTTGAGCGTCTTGTTGACGCCGATGCTGAACCGGTTGCGCGAAAATCGGCCGGTCGCCGAATCGTAAAAGACCTCGTCGCCGAAAAAGAACTTCGCCTGCGGCAGAAATTTTTTCGGGAGCTCCTTTTCGAACGTCAGCCCCGCGCGGTAACGCCACGAAGACGGCGTGCGCATCCGGTATTCGTAGGTGCTCCGGTGCGTCAGCCCGAACTTTTTGATCGGAAAACGATACGTCGCGCGCAGGCTGAAGCGGTGTTCCACGCGAAACTGGCTGCGCGAGTTGCGCGCGTCGATATACCAGTAAAACGGCATGATCGAAAGCGCCTTCGTCGGTTTCCAGACGAGCCCGAGCGCGAACCGGCCGTCGTTGAGCCGCGACACGTTTTTGCCGAAACGCATCGTCACCGCCGTGTAAAAATCGAAGTTTTTACCGAGCGGCGCGGTCAGCTGGACGTCGTTCCACGACTGGACGTCGTTGTCGTCGGTGATCAGCTGGGCGCGGACCCCGAAAACGCAGAGCGCGATCAGAAAAAAAGCCGGAACCAGCCTTTTCATACGTAAACCGCCCGCGAATGCTCGCTGAAAAGATCGTCCGCGTCGGCTTCGGTCAGCTTTTCGATCGATCGCCGGAGCGCCTCGCACTCGTCGAAACAGACCTTGCCGGTGTCTTTGCGAAACAGCCGATGCTCGTTTCGCTCGTTCGCGCCGAGCACGGTTTCCGTCGTTTCGAAAACCGTGCGGAATTTGACGAATTCGGGGATCAGCCAGAAATATCTTCGATTCATAAATCAAACCTCCAAAAATGCCTGTCAATTTGTCAAAGAAAACGAACCCTTTTCCGGATAGACGAAGAGGCCGTAAAGACACTTGTCTTCACGGCCTCGCGGAAAATCCTTCGTGTCCTTCTTCGATAACGCCTACGAGGTTAGCTGACGGGCTAAAAGCGAAGAAGTCTTCTTCCTGAAATTCAGGATGCGCCCCAATACTTTGGTTCCCCCGTGTTGTTTTCACAACTTCGGCGACATTTAATTTGTTGGTTAGTCTAGCAGACCGGAAAAGGGTTTGGCAAGAAAAATTTTTCGGCGGCTTTGCAAAAGTTGCGAGGTTTGGTTTCAGACTATGGGCGTTATAAAGTGCGGCAAAACCTTTTGGAAACAGAAAATACCGGACGGCGAACAGTTCTTTAAATCCACGAAAGAGCACTAAACACACTAAATTAATTCTTGTTTTTAGTGCTCTTTCGTGGATCGTTAAACAAACGTTCGCTGTCCTGAGTGATCATTGAGCAAACGCCGAATCAGCTATATCCGGGGTGTTAAGCCGTCAGCGCCGCCGCGATTTCGGCGGCGACGCGGGCGTTGTTTTCGAGCAGCGCGATGTTGGCGCGGAGCGTTCGGCCGGCGCTTTGCGCGGACATCCGCGAGAGCAGGAACGGCGTGATCTCCTTGCCGCGGACGCCTTGTTCGTCGGCGAGCTGCAACGCGTCGGCGAGGATCGATTCCAGAAATTCCGACTCGATCTCGAACTCGGCGGGAACCGGGACCGTCACGAGCACCGCGCCGTCGAGCTTCAGATCGTCGCGCGCGCGGGCGACGGCGGCGGCCTCCGAAGCGGTTTCGATCCGCTCGTCGACGAAGAGACCGCTTTTCGACGAGTAAAAAGCCGGCAGATCGCCGCACCGCCAGCCGAGAATCGTGACGCCGTGCGTTTCGAGCCATTCGCGCGTCGCCGGCAGATCGAGGACGATCTTCGCGCCCGAGCAGACGACCGTCAGCGGCGTTTGCGCGAGCTCCGGCAGATCGGCCGAAACGTCGGCCGCGAAGCCGCGGTGGACGCCGCCGATACCGCCGGTCGCGAAGACCCGGATGCCGGCCGCGTGCGCGATAAAGGCGGTCGTCGCGACGGTCGTCGCGCAGTCGAGCCGTTTCGCGGCGGCGACCGGCAGATCGCGGCGCGAGATCTTGCGGATGTTCTTCTCGGTCGCGAGCCGCGTAATTTGCGCGTCGTCGAGCCCGACGCAGAATTCGCCGCCGAACACGGCGATCGTCGCCGGACACGCGCCGCCGTCGCGGACGCTTTGTTCGAGCGCACGCGCGGTCTCGATGTTTTCCGGGTAGGGCAGGCCGTGGGCGATGACCGTCGATTCGAGCGCCACGACCGGCCGGCCGTCAGCCAGCGCGGCCGTCACTTCTTCGGATATTTTCAGTTTCATCAGGTTCTGTAATAACCATTGGTGCTAGTGAATCATAAAGAAAATTCTGCAATTGAAAGATGAAGCACACCATTTTCATCATATTGCAGCCCATACCAACTCGCGAGCACGTTGAACATTGCCATTGTATACGCCAACCGCATCTTGAAATATTGCCAAACGCGATGCCCGACTCGCTTGAAATGATTCACCAATGTGAGCATCGAAAGCAGCGTTTCAATCACCATCCGGACGTTCCAGGTGCCGCGCCTGCATAACTTTAAGTTCTTCGGATTACCCGCTTTGGCATTAAATCCGCTGTCCGCCAGGATTATCATTTCCTCATCAAACTGCTCGATCAAAGGATGAAACGTCGTGTCGTGAACATTGGCCGTGTCTGCTTCCCAAGCCACCACCAGGCCATCCTGATTAAGGATCAAACATAGTTTCCCGCCGACAATCCACCGATGATTCGACAATCCTTTGCGCCCGACTTGCTGCGGGCTTCGGCCTTCGCGGACCGGATGAATCAATTCGATCCCGTACGCATCGATCACGCCCATCAGCGTCGGACTGGCCAAAAACTCCGCCGTTAAATGCTGATGCGAGAGAAAGAGCCGGAATAACCGGGTGCGCTCGGGTAAATTTGGAAAGATCGATTGATAGTCACGTTTGAGCCAGCGATAAAAGGCCCGGTTCCCAACACCTTTCAAGGCAAACAGAAAGGCGATCGTGACGACTTCGCTCGGATACATCTTGGCTTGGGGATGCTTCTCGACATTTTTCAATTCTTCATCAATTCGAAAGAAAAGTTCTATGATAAAATTCTCGGTGGTCACGGTTTTAGCTCCTTGTTTTATAGATTCGTCATCCATAAATTAGTAGCTTTGACCGTGACTATTCAACTAGCACCATTGGTTAA
>JAFDVJ010000104.1:20576-22456 GCA_018269075.1 Acidobacteriota bacterium | reverse complement strand
GTCCCGGCCGACCGCAAGCTCTACGCATTGCGTGACGCGACGGCGATGGTCGAATCGGTGCCGCTGATCGTCGGCTCGATCATGTCGAAAAAGCTGGCCGAAGGCCTCGACGCGCTCGTGCTCGACGTCAAGACCGGTTCGGGCGCGTTTATGGAAAACAAATGGGACGCGCAGGAACTGGCGGCGGCGCTCGTCAAGACCGGCCGCGAATTCGGCGTCAACACCGAGGCACTGATCACGGATATGAACCAGCCGCTCGGAAAATTCGTCGGCAACGCGCTCGAGGTTTACGAATGCCTGAAGATTATGCGCGGCGAAACCGACGAGGCGATGCGGCCGGTGCTCGATCTGACGATCGACCTGACGGCGCGGATGCTCGTCCTGACCGGCGTCGCCGACAATCTCGACGAGGCGCGCGCGCGCTGTCTCGATAAAATCCAGGACGGCTCGGCGCTCGAAAAATTCCGCGCGAATCTGCTGCTTCAGAAGGGCGATCCGCGGATCTGCGACGCGCCCGAAACGCTGCTCGAAAAAGATGTTCTCGAGATTCCGTTCGTCGCCGAAAACGGCGGCTACATCGAGGAGATCGACACGCGCGGCGTCGGCGAGGCGGTCTGCGCGCTCGGCGGCGGCCGCGTCCAGGTCAAGGATTCGATCGATTACGCGGTCGGCTTCGAAGTCCGCAAAAAGATCGGCGACCGCGTCCAAAAAGGCGACGAGCTCGGCCTCGTTTTCTGCCGGAAACGGTCGCAGTTCGACGAGATTGGCGAAAAACTGCGAAATGCGTATAAAATAAGCTTTGAAAAAACGCATTCGCCGAAGCTGATCAAGGAAGTCGTGGTTTAGAACATCGATGAGTTATTCCACGAAACATAACCTGGGCATATTAATTCCGGCTGTTTGCTTATTGATATTCGGGGCGGTGTTTTTTTACGCGGTCGCGCACCGGAACGGTCTGGAATGTATCTCCAACCGGAAGGAATGCAAGATCGTTTCGCCGGCGCGAAAGGCGATCGTCAAAATCGACGGAAACGAATCCGCCGGCTCGACGGTTTTCGAGGACGCGCGGTATGTTTATCTGGTCTCGGACGTTTACCGGAAAGGCGATTTCGCGCTGATGACAATCGATAAATCGCGTCGCGCCGTGACTTTTCCGGACGGTAACTACGATATTCTTTTTTCGAATTACCTGATCCTGCCTTATGGCGGCGGCGGCATATTTTTCTCGGACGGGGTAAAGGCCGGGGGTTTTGACGAACAACTCAGGACCAACGACTCGGGGCTCGATTTCGTCGTGCCCGAGTGGCAGACATTCAAAATTCCCGAACACCGGGTCGAGATAATTTTTACAGGTGAAAGATGCGTAAATTATTGATTATTCTGACAGTTTTAATCGCCGGGCTGCTCGCTTCGTCGTGCGGTTCGACGACGGCGCAGCAGAAGCCGTGCCAGATCCGGGTCGGCATCGTCTTCGACATCGGCGGCAAGAACGACCGCTCGTTCAACGCGGCCGCGTGGGAAGGCGTCAAGCGCGCCGAGAAGGATCTGCCGATCTGTCTCTACGACGTCGAGCCGGGCAATCCGACCTCGATCGAGCCGGCGATGCGCGCGTTCGCCGAAAAGAACTTCGATCTGATCATCGGCGTCGGTTTCGCGCAGGGGCCGATTATGGCAAAGGTCGCGACCGATTATCCGAACATCAAGTTTGCGATCGTCGACGGCGTGATTATGGAGGACGACGGCAAAACGCCGAAAAAGAACGTCGCCTCGCTCGTCTTCCGCGAGCACGAAGGCTCGTATCTCGTCGGGATGATCGCCGCCGCGAAATCGAAATCCGGCGTCCTCGGCTTCGTCGGCGGAATGGACATCCCGCTGATCCA
>JAFDVJ010000104.1:0-20561 GCA_018269075.1 Acidobacteriota bacterium | reverse complement strand
ACCGGCTACGAGGAAGGCGCGCGGAGCGTCAACCCGAACATCCGCGTGATCGACAATTACGTCGGCGTGACGGACGCCGCGTGGAACAATCCGGGCAAGGGAAAAGAGCTCGCGCTCTCGCAGATCGGGCAGGGCGCGGACGTGATCTTCACGGCCGCCGGCAACTCGGGCCTCGGCGCGTTCGACGCGGTCGAACAGTTCGGAAAGAACGATCAGGGCGAGGCCAANNAAATACGTGATCGGCGTCGATTCGAACCAGAACGGCGTCAAGCCCGGCTTCGTCCTGACCTCGATGGTCAAACGCGTCGACAACGCCGTCTACGACGTCGTCAAGGAAGTCCTCTCCGGCAAATTCGAAGGCGGTTTTCACGTTTTCGGCCTCGATAAAAAAGGCGTCGATTACGCGATGGACGATTTCAACAAAACCCTGATTCCGGACGACGTCCTCAAAAAAGTCGAGGAATCGAAAGGCCGGATCGTCAGCGGCGAGATCAAGGTNNCAAGGTGACGGACGCGATGGCGAAGTAAAGTGTTATAATTGCCTGAACGAATGGAGAATGGTTTATGCCGGAAGTTTTAGAAATCGAACAGGCGGAATCAGAAGAAATCGAAGCGGCGGAACCGAAATGGGATTCGTGGACGGTCGAGATTCCGTCTGAAATCATTCAGGCTCAAGGGCTGGCAAACGGCACTTTGGTCACATTGACCTATAATGCCGGGAAGATCGAAAGCGAAATAATCACGCCGTCGTTAAAATTAAGCGATATTTCAAATCGGATTCTTGAAAAAAGACGTGAGGTTCACGAGGAGCTGAAGCGGCTTGGCGACTAAAACATTTGTTTACCTGACATTTTTAGACGCCGTCGAGCAGCATTTCGAACTGATGCGTTCTTTCGGGGAAGAGCGGATATGAAAATGCCGATATTGTCCGGCAGGCCGCCACACTTTGTTTCGGACTTATCAAAAATCATCCGTGGTTCGGCGGAAACAAACGGACGGCGACTCATCTGACGGAAATTTTTCTTTATTTGAATGGCTACGGCCTCGTTTACGAATTGGTTGAAATCGTCGAACTTGTCCTGAACGTCGAATCGGATGTCTGGAAAACGGACGAAATCGAAGTTTGGTTAAGAGACAGAGTTTCAAAGATTTAAGAACCGATGCCGTCAGCGGCGAGATCAAGGTGACGGACGCGATGGCGAAATAAGACGGGTTAGTTGGACGTTGCTGTCCGCAGCGGATGCTTCGGTTTCAACTAACCGCTAACCACAAACAACTAACAACGGACGCTAAATGCTCGAACTTAAAAACATAACGAAAACATTCGGCAGCGTGACTGCCAACAACGACGTCTCGATCAGGATCGAAAAAGGCACGATCCACGCGATCGTCGGCGAGAACGGCGCGGGCAAATCGACGATCATGCGGATCGCCTACGGCTTTTACAAGGCCGATTCGGGCGAGATCTTCGTCGACGGCAAACCCGTTTCGATCAAATCGCCGCAGGACGCGATCAACCTCGGGATCGGGATGGTCCACCAGCATTTTATGCTCGTCGACACGATGAGCGTCGGCGAGAACATCATTCTCGGCGCGGAGGGCGGAAACGCGGCGAGCATCGACTGGAAAAAGGCGAACGCCGACATCCTCGCGCTCTCGAACGAGCTCCGTCTGGGCGTCAACCCGAAGGCGATGATCGAGGACCTCTCGGTCGGCGCGCAGCAGCGGGTCGAGCTGCTGAAGGCGCTCTACCGCAACGCCGAGCTGCTGATTCTCGACGAGCCGACGGCCGTCCTGACGCCGCAGGAAGTCGAGGATTTTTTCAACATTCTCCGGCGGATGCGCGAGCAGGGCAAGACGATCGTGATCATCACGCACAAGCTCGAAGAGGTGCTCGCGATCTCGGACGACGTGACGGTGATGCGCGACGGGCGCGTCGTCGGCAACGTCAAAACGGCCGACACGAACCGTCAGGAATTAGCGCGGATGATCGTCGGCCGCGACGTCCTGCTGCGGGTCGAAAAAACG
This sequence comes from Acidobacteriota bacterium, assembly GCA_018269075.1. Taxonomy (GTDB): domain Bacteria; phylum Acidobacteriota; class Blastocatellia; order Pyrinomonadales; family Pyrinomonadaceae; genus JAFDVJ01. The sequence goes on along the minus strand of JAFDVJ010000104.1, from coordinate 18,533 downwards.
GACGCAAGCCCGCGCGACACGGTTCTCAGGATCGAGAATCTGACCGTTAAGGGCAAGCACGGCGAGGCGCTCAACGGCGTTTCGTTCGATGTCCGCGCCGGCGAGATCGTCGGCATCGCCGGCATCGAGGGCAACGGCCAGACCGAGTTGATCGAAGCGATCGCCGGGCTGATACCGGTCGAAAGCGGGCGGATCGAGCTCGACGGCCGCGATCTGACGCGGATGTCGGTGCGGCAGCGCACCGAGCGCGGCATCGCGCATATTCCCGAGGACCGGCATAAACGCGGTCTGCTGCTCGAATCCGATCTCGAGGAAAATTCGATTCTCGGCGTTCATTACCGTCCGCCGGTCGCGGCGGCCGGCGGTTTTCTCAATTCGACCGTGATCGAGAAACGGACGCGCGAAATCATCGAAAACTTCGACGTCCGGCCGCCGAACCCGCAGCTCGCCGCGAAATCGCTCTCGGGCGGCAACCAGCAAAAACTGATCATCGGCCGCGAATTCGAATTGAATCCGAAGCTCCTGCTTGTCTCGCAGCCGACGCGCGGTGTCGACATCGGCGCGATTGAGTTCATCCACCGCAAGCTGATCGGCCTGCGCGACGCCGGTTCGGCCGTCCTGCTCGTCTCGGCCGAACTCGAAGAGGTGACGGCGCTCGCCGACCGTCTGCTCGTCATTTACAAGGGGAAATTCGTCGGCGAAGTCGATCCGAAAACCGTCTCGAAAGAAGAGATCGGCCTGATGATGACCGGCGGAAAAAAATAAAAAAGTTGAGGAAGCGAACGGACAATCGGCTGTCAGCCGGTTGACAGGCGAAAGCCTGTAAATAAGGACTGTAAAAGTAGTTGTGTAATCGAAGGAAAAAAGCGGCGAGAGCCGCTTTTTTCGAGACCGGACGATCTTTGTTTACACAATCTATTTTATAGTCCCTGTAAATACGCTCCGCACCCGACGGCACGGCGACCAAACTAGCCGTCCGTCCTAAAAACAAAGGAAGTTCGGGAAGAAGCACGCTTACTTCCCAAACTTCCCAAACTTCCCAAATTTCCCAAACTTTTAAACCGCGGCAGTTTGCGAATTGAAGAGTTTTTTCATCCGGGCGATCGCCGTGTGGAGATTTTCCATCGAGGTCGCGTAGGAAAGCCGCAGAAAGCCCTCGGCCCCGAAGGCCGCGCCGTCGGTCGCCACCGTCTGCGCTTCGGTCAGCAGGTATTCGGCGACGTCGGCCGACACTTTGAAGCGGTCGCCCAAAAGTCCGCGGACGTCGAGAAAGGCGTAGAACGCGCCCTCGGGCATCGCGCATTTGAAGCCCTCGATCTTATTCAATTCGGGAATCAGCCAGTCGCGGCGGCGGCGGTATTCGGCGAGCATCGCGCCGACGGCATTCATCGATTCCTCGCGGCGCTCCATCGCGCGGGCGCAGGCATACTGGACGAAAGATGTCGGGTGCGTCGCCGAATGGCTTTGCAGCTTGGTCATCTCCTTCGACCATTCCGGCCGGGCGATCGTATAGCCGATCCGCCAGCCGGTCATCGCGTAGGTTTTGGAAAAGCTGCCGGCGATGCAGACGTAATCGCGCAGCTCCTTCGGGAGAACGGCGGCCGTAAAGACCTCGGCCGGTGGGTAGACGAAAAAGAGATAGCATTCGTCGGTCAGCACGTAAACGCCGCGCGCGGCGCAGACCTCGATGATCTTTCTCATCTCGGCGGCCGGGATGACGCAGCCCGACGGGTTGCTCGGCGAATTGATGATGATCAGCTTGGTCCGGTCGGTGATCGCGGCGGCGACCTGCTCGGCGCTCAGAATGAAATCGGTTTCCTCGGTTTCGATGAAAACCGGGGTCGCGCCGGTGAACGTGACCATTTCGGGAAAGCTCACCCAGTAGGGTTTCGGGATCAGACATTCGTCGCCCGGGTTGAGAAGCGTGCAGGCCGCGTTAAAGAGCGCCTGCTTTCCGCCGCACGCCGCGACGACCTCGGACGGCGCGACCTCGGCGCCGAACTGCGCCGCGTAAAAATGGCCGACGGCCTCGGTAAAAGGCTTCATCCCGGCGCTCGGCGTGTATTTCGTGATGTTTTTATGAAGGCCCTCGATCGCCAGCTCCTTGATGAAATCGGGCGTCGGAAAATCGGGCTCGCCGACCGTCAGATCGATCACGTCGAAGCCCTGTTCGCGCAAATTGGCGGCGGCCTGCATCGCCTTGAACGTGGAAGAAGTTTTCATTTTCGAAACGTTTTCGGAAACCGGAAAAGAAGTCATAATCGTTTGTCCTGAAACGGTCGCAGCCGTTCGAATTCGCTACTGATTTTACACGATTATGCGATTTCACGGAAAACCGGAAACGTCGAAAGTTCAACCGGCTGAAAACTAAACGCCGCCGCGTCAATGATTGAATCGTTCGTGATTGCCGAATCTTTCGATCGTGCAGGTGTAGACGGTCCGGCGGCGGCCGTTCGCGAGAATCTTAGTTTCCCGCAGCGACGGCCAGAACATCACCGGGTAGACGGCGTCTTTTCGGAAGTTCTTGTCCGACAGAATCTGCCACGGATCTTCCCAATCGATCCGGATCGTTTCGCCGGGCTCGGTTTTCAAGGGCCGCGCGAGCCGGACGAAGCTTCGCGGATCGTAATAAGCCGGCGCAACGTAGGAGACGCCCGTCTCCAGAACGCCCTTGAACTCGAGCTCTTCCTCGGGCCGGGTGCCCCACAAGTTGGCGAGCGGCATACTGTTGATCTCGACGAGCCGGGGGCGAAACTTTTTTTCCGACGGGCTCCAGACGAGCCGGTAAATCTCTTCGGTCCGGACGGGAAAGAAATATTTATCGTCGCCGCAGTTTTCGTTCGGCTCGCGGATCGTCAGGAATCCGACCTTGTAAACGGCGCCGTCGTTCGGGCGGGCGTAGATGTAGGGCGAGTAGAATTCCTTTTTGACGGCGACCGGGCAGCCGGCGGTGCTGATCAGTTCCGGCGAGCGGTAGACGATCCGCAGCCGGTCGGCGTCGAGCACGAGATAGCGCGTCGTTTCGCCCGTCCCGACGCCGGCGATCGCCCGGGTGTTGCGGAGGCTGATCGTCTCGTTGAGCTTTTTCCCGCGGCCGAAGTCGATCTCGGAAAAGATCGTGTCGAACTGCACGGCCTCGGCCGGGCTGTCGGTCAGACCGGCGGGCACGAGATCGAGCAGGACGGGCGCCGGCGCAAAGGCGAAGACGGCGAGCGGAAAATATTTCATCCCGCGGCCGTCGGGCGGCGTCAGCTCGAAGATGACGGCGAGGCGTTCCTTGCCCTTCGACATAAACCAGACGATTTTCAGCGAATCGAGCTTTTGCGGCGTTTGGAATTGCGGGTTCATAATGTCCGGGCTCAAAACGCGGATCGGGGCCGCGCGGTCGGCGGTGCCCGTCGCCGGATCGTAGGACGGGAGCACGAGCCGGACGAGCTCGATCCATCGATGGGGAATGTCGGCCGCGATCCGGTCGTCGAAATTTTTGATCGTGACGTAATCCGGGATCGCGTGCGGCGCGGTTTGCGCGCCGGCCGGCAGGGCGAAGACGAACAGTAAAAAGATCAGTGCCGTTTTAAGGTTGGACATATTGATTTCGGGGCCGTTGACGGGCGAGCCGCGCTTTCCGGCCGCGGTCGGAAAAGCGCGGCTCGCCGCGTTACGTATTGGATGATGCTATTTCAGGGCGATCGGCGTCAAACTGCCGCTGACGTCCGGGAAATTGCCGGTGATCGTGTTGTTCTGCAGCGAATAGACGATATGCCCGGCGCCGACCGAGACGCCCGCCAGCAGATTGTCGACGATCGTCGTCCGGGTCAGCCGGACGACCGAAGTCCCGTTCGTTCCGCCGACCAGCAGACCGGCCGTGTTGTTGCTGAAGTTGCAGTTGTCGATCGTCACGTCGCTGCGCTGGTTGGCGTTGGTCGAGCGGACATAGACGGCGCGGCTCGTGTTGCTGACGGCCGTCGTGTTGCTGATCGTCCCGTAGACCTTCGAGCCGAGCGTGATGCCGGTGTCGTTCATTTCGAGCAGGCATTTGTCGATCGTCACGCGGACGAGTCCTTCGGCCGGCGCGGTGACGCCGATCCCGAACAGCGAGTTGCGGACGGTCGTTTCGTGAACGAACAGCTGGCCCGCCATATTGCCCCAGTTGACGGCATTGCTGAAGCCGCTGAAAAAGCAGTGGTCGATGTTGACCGTCCCGGCGTTGATGTTCGAGATGCCGGTCGAGCTGACCTGCGCGCCCGGGCCCTGAAAGTTCAGGTTGCGGATCGTGACGACGTCGGCCGCCTGCCCGCCGACGATCACGACGCCGTAGCCGCCGGTCGTCGTGATCTTCGCGGTGATGCCCGGCGCGGCGCCGACCGTCACCGTTTTATTGACGAAAAACTGATCGTATTCGCCGTTTTCGGCGACGACGACCTCGCCGCCCGGGTTGACGACCGTCAGCGCGTGGGCGATCGTCCGGCACGGGGCGCTCGTCGTGCAGAGATTGGCGTCGCTGCCGCTTTCGCCGACGTAAACGCGGTTCGACTGGCCGAAGGCCGTGACCGCCAGCAACGGGAGAAGAATGGATAGCGCGATTGATTTGAATTTGTTTTGCATTTTGGTTAAATCTCCTGATTTTCAAAAATCGACGGCAATCAGGCGAGCCGAATTACGGTTGAAAAACAATTTTTTAGGGAATCATCGAAGAAACCGGGATGTCGCCGCTCGCCCCGAATTTCGTAAACTGCGTGACCGTGCCCTCGGAGCGCAGGACGTACCACGTGTTGTCGGACGGCCGGAATACGGTGAAATCGGCGAGATCGTTGCTGTTGTTGTCGTAATCGCCGGGCATCGGAACGTCGCCGGGGAGCCCCCACTGGACGGCCGCGAACTGGTCGCTGCGGCTGGCGAGGTAATACCACGTGCCGTTCGACGGGCGGTAGACGGCGAGATCGGTCCGGCCGTCGAGATCGTAATCGGCCGGCACGGGCTTGTCGCCCGAAGCGCCGAAGGGCGCGAAGATCGTGTTGACGCCGTCGAAGATGTACCACGTCCCGTTCGACGGCCGGAAAACGGCGATGTCGGTGCCGTCGCCGGTGCCCTTGAAGTCGCCGAGCACCGGAACGTCGCCCGTCAGGCCGAACTGCCGGATCGTCAGCTGGCCGTCCGAACTGCGCAGGATGTACCAGACGCCGGTCGAAGGCCGGAAGACGCCGAGGTCGGCGCGCCCGTCGTCGTCGTAATCGCCGGGGACGAGCCGGTCCTCGGCGATGCCCCATTGAACGATCCGGTAGCTGCCGTCGAAGCTGTTGCGGATATACCACGTCTTGAGCCCGCCGGCGCTGCGCGCAACGGCGTAATCGGTGCGCCCGTCGCCGTCGTAATCGGCCGGCGCGGGCGTGTCGCCGTTGACGCCGAACTGAAACGCCCGAAAAGTCCCGTCGCGCGAATCGAGCGAGTACCAGACGCCGTTCGAGGGCCGGAAGACGGTGATGTCGGCCGCCTCGTCGTAGTAGATCTCGCCCCCGCTGCCGACCGTTGTCGCGAAATCCGTGTAAAAAGTCGGTTTGGTGACGTCCCACGAAAGGACGATGCTGCCGGGAACGGTCGAAGGGCCGGCGTCGACGGCGATCCGGTAGACGGTGCCGGCGCGCGCCAGAAACGTTGTGCGGCTCTTGAGCGTCGTCGGCAGGTGGGTGCTTTTGACGACGGTCGAGAGCGCCGCCGGCGATGTGCCGGTGTAGACGGCGAGATTCGTGTCGACGTTGGCGCTGAAGGTGTTCGCGGTCGTAAAGGTCACGCTGAAATCGGTTCCGGTCTGGTTCGTATAGCTGAACCAGACCGAGTTGCCGTTGCCGAAGATCGGCTCCTGCGGCTCGGAGGTCGCGTTTTGATTGGCCGCGGCGACCGAGCCCGAGCGGCCGGTGAGGCTCGCCGCCTGCGCGAAATTGTCGTTGGTCGGGGCGCTTGACTGCGCCCACTGGAGCGTGAACTGGCCGCCCGCCGAGTTCGGATCCTCGTAAACGCCGACGACGATCCGGTAGGTGGTGCCGGCCGTCGTCGCGAACTCGACCCGCGGGTTGGTGCCGGTCGTGTCGTTGTTGATCGTCTCGGTTTCGAGCGGAAAGGCCGAGCCGGTGTAAACGGCCATCGAAGCGTCGAACCCGCCGGCCGTCGCGGTGACCGCGACCGGGCCCGAAGCCGGGGCCGTCCATTGATACCAGACCGTGTTGTAGACCTGTATGCTGCCGCTGGCGGTATGCGTGTACTCGCCGGTTTCGCGGGTCGCCTCGGCCGTCGTGCCGGTCGTCGAACCGCTCGCTCCGGAAATCGTCGCGGCGTTCGCCAGATTATCGTTGGCGGGCGCCGCCGCCCACGCGGCCGGCGAAAAAAGGCAGATCGAGATCAACGGGAGAAAAAACTTGATGACAATGCTTCTCATAAAACTCCTCGGAATACTGAAAAATTTGAAACATCGACTAATTCGAGACGATGAAATCGATGCCCGCCAGGTCGGCGTCGACCTGCAGAACGCGCGTCGGTTCGCTGAAGACGAAGCGCCGGCTGGTGATCGTCAGCACGTAAATCTCGCCCGCCCGGACGTCGTCGAAGCGGTAGCTGCCGAAAGCGCCGGTTTTCGTGGTGCGGACCGTGCCGGCGGCGTCGGTCAGCGTGACGATGACGTTGCGGATGCCCGCGCCGCCGTCGGCGACGCGCCCGCTGATCGTCACCGTGGCGGCGGTCGGGGCGAAGGCATTGGGCGTCCAGAAACCGGCGTAAAGCGCGAAATTGCCGTTCTGCAGCGGGCCGGCGACCGGTTGGGCGGCGGTGTTTTCGAGCGAAAAGGCGCCGCCGCTGCTCGCCGCGCCGCTGCCGAGCACCGTCTGGGTCAGCTCGTAAGCGCCGCCCGACTGCGCGCGCGAAACCGCCGCGCCGGCCAGCAACATCGTCAGGATCAGGAAAAAAGACCGTCGAATATTCATAAAAAAAACTCCTTTGCGAAAAAATCTTTACCACAGACCGAGCGAAGCCTCGCGCGGCCGACTGGTCTGGACGAGCCCGCGGCCGAGACTGACGAGCGCGGACGGGAGCGCCGCCGCCGCCGCCCAGAAGCTCGCCTGGATCAGCAGGACGATCGGCACCAGGATCAGGTTCATCAGGGGCATCGGGCCCATCGAGTAGAGCGCCGTGCAGGGCGTGTGGAGGGCGAGATGCCACGCCTTCCAGACCGTGTAGATCTGGAACGAAAGCCAGCCGGCGGCGGCGAATTTGAGCGCGTACCGGAAGCTCAGGATGCGGCCGCCGATGAACGACTGCCAGATAAAGGCGACGGCCGCCGCCGCCGCCAGCACCGGCTGATCCTGATCGTAAAGAAAGTTCGAGCAGCGCGCGCAGCAGTCGGCGCCGCCGGTCCAGCCGAGCAGCGCCGACCGGAAAGTCTCGGTGAACCACAGAAACGCGGCCCCGTACAGCACGCCGCCGAGAAGCCGCCCCAGAATTCCGATCAAACCAATTCGCTTCGTCATCATCCGCCTCGATTCGTCCGAAAGACGCAGAACCGCCCCCGAACCGTCTCCCTCCGGGGGGAAACTTCCTGAAATTACGGGAGACTCGTTGTTGTTTGCCGGGAATTGCCGCCGCCCGCCGGATCGAACCGGCCGGGGCTGCCCGGAATGCCGGGAAGGTCGGGCCGGCCCTTCAAAAAAGCCGGGCGTTTTATTCGGTCTTCGGCTCGGCGAAATGATACCAGCGATGCTCGCCGTATCTCAGCGGCCGGTCCCGGACGTTGTAAAACGCGCGGCCGGAGACGGCCCGGTCGTCGATGTGGTAGGGCGGGAAATCGAAACCGTCGATTTCCAGAATGACCGTTCCCGCCCCGTCCCAGAGCCGGGCCTTCCGGTGGCCCTTGTTGTAGGTGAAGGGGCCGGTTTTGGTGCCGCCGAGCGCGTTGCTCGAAGTCGTCCAGTAATTTTCCTTGTACCAGACGTCGACCAGATCGATCTGGAGATCGTCCCGGTGCGTGATCTTAAGCGTGACTTTCATAGTATTATTCCAATCAAAAATTTCAGTTCGGAAGACGCAGAAAAGGCATCTCTTCCGATCCGACTCCATCTTATGGAATATCGGCCGGCGGGATTAAGACCCATTTATGCGGGGAATTGAATTCAGGAAATCAGCCGCAGGCGGATCGCTTTGCTGACGGCCTCGGATTTGGAATGGACGTGGAGCTTGTCGTAAATGTTGCGGATGTGATAGCGGATCGTGTTGATCGAAACGCGGAACTGTTCGGCGGCGTCGCGATAACTCGTGCCCTGCGCGAGCAGCGACAGCAGGCGCAGCTCGTGCGGCGTCAGCTTTTCGTCGGTTTCTTCGGGCCGGGCGGTTTTCTGAAAGAGCCGGAGTACTTTGCGGGCGATCTCGGGCGTCATCGGCGCGCCGCCTTCGTGGGCCTCGCGGATCGATTCGAGAAGCCGCGCGGGCGGCGTCTTTTTCAGCAGATAACCGCACGCGCCGTTGCAGATCGATTCGAAGATCTTGTCCTGCTCGGCGTAGACCGTGAGCATCAGGATCTGGAGCCGGGGATATTTCTCGCTGAACAGGCGGACGGCCTCCGAGCCGAGCATCCCGGGCAGGTGGATGTCGAGCAGCAGAACGTCCGGCGTCGCCGTAAATCCTTGTTTAAGAGCGTCTTCGACCGATGGGAAAGAGCCGACGCAGACATAGCCGTCGGTTCCGCCGATGAGCAGCGTCAGGCACTCGCGCGTCACTTCGTCGTCCTCGACGAAAGCGGTTTTGATAGGCGTTTCGGTTTTCATCGTTTGAAAAACAATGGCGGAACTCAATCATAACCCAATTTCCGTCAAACCCAAACTACCCGTTTATGCAGTAAGTTTCAATCCGTCGGCGCAAAAAAAACGGGGCGGGGAGATTTCGCGCGGCTTCACGCGTTCAGAAGGCAGGGCCGGTAGCGTTTATAGAGCAGCTCGCGGCGTTTTCCGGGGTTGACGACGGCCCGGTATTTGGCGGCGGCCGCGTCCCACGCGAAGACGTAGCGGAAATAATCGCGCCGCCGGACGACCGGCGGATCGCCGTCCGCGCCGCGCTCGGTGCGGACCCGGATCTCGATCTTCCGAAAGCCGCCGGCCGTCTGTTTGAGGAGCCTGATCCGGCCGAATTCCTGAAACAGATTGCCGCACCGGATATCGATGTTCATCGTGAATTCGTCGAGCAGCACGCGAAACCGGCCGGCTTCGAGATCGATGACCGAGACCGCGCCGTAACCCTTAATCGTGTTCGTCCAGTTGTAGACGAGCACCGCTTCGCGGTCCGGCGCGAGCCGCAGTCTGCCCGGGGCAGGGGCGAAATAATCGCTGTCGAACGAGGTCCTCGCTTCGGTCTCGACGTTCGCCGCGTCGATCCGCTCAAAGGACTTTCCGGTCACGCGAAAGGCCGCCAGAATCCGGTTCCGGCCGCGCTCTTCGCCGGTCTTTTCGATCTCGAAAATCACCCAGACGTATTTTTGCCGGCCGCTGACGGTCTGAATCGCCCCGGACAGACCGAGGGCGACGTCTCCCGCGAGCCGGTCGTCGGCCGGCGACGGGTAAAACGGGCCGAGCAGCCGGCGAAACGGCGCGGCGACGCTGGCTTTGGCGACGGCCGGATTTTTCTCGTCGAGGCGCACGTCGTCGAACAGTCCGGCGGCCAGTTCGAGATAGGTAAAGCTCTCGGTGCCGAGGGCTTTTTCGCGCAGATCGAAAATCTGCGCGGCGCCGGCGCCGGCGCCGGCCGCGAGCAGGAACAGGAGCAGAACTGTCTGGCTGATAAATTTCATAACGTTTTCGGAGGTCGCGAGCGGTTCCGACCGTTTTTATCCTAACCCTCGGAGGTCGGCCGGAAAATACACGTCTATGCGGTGCCGCGGCGACTCATTTTTTTCGCCGCGACAGCCAGCCGGGCAGGCTGTATCCGCCGAACGGCAGGGTCAGGATGATTTTCGTGCCGGCGCCTTCCTTTGATTCGAATTCGAGCGCGCCGCCGATCTCGGCCGCGCGGGTTCGCATATTCTCGAGCCCGCGCCCGCCGCGCGTGTTTTCGCCGCCGTTTTCGGCCGGCGCGAAGCCCTTGCCGTCGTCGAAGATCTCGGCCACCAGCTGCCCGCGTTCGAGGCGGATTTTGAGCGACGCCTTGCCGCATCCCGAATGGCGGGCGGCGTTGTTGACGGCTTCCTTGAAGATCAGGTAAAGATTGCGTTTCTCCTCGGCGGTCAGCTTCAGGTTTTTGAGCTCGGGCGGCGTTTCGACCGTCCAGTGGACGTTTTTCGTGCCGAGCGTGTCGGCGGCGAACGAGCAGAGCCGGTCGACGACCGATTCGATCGAGTCGCGGCGCGGATTGATCGCCCAGACGATGTCCGACATCGAATCGACGAGCCCGCGCGCCTCGGTCGCGATCTGCGTCAGCCGTTTGGCCGATTCGGGGTTGGCGACGCCGTTTTGATGCTTGACGATTTCGGACAGCATCGAGATCCGTGAGAGGCTCGCGCCGATGTCGTCGTGCAGATCGGTCGCGATCCGGGTGCGGACCTTTTCGAGCTCGAGAAAACGCTTGAAGCGCTGGTTGAGCAGAAAATAGATCGCCCCGACCGTCAGCAGCACGGCGAGCGCCGAAAACCACCAGGTTTTCCAGATCGGCGGCGCGATCCGGAAGACGACCGTCGCCGGGTTCGTGCTCGCGAGGCCCTGCGAATTGACCGCGCGCACCTGAAAACGGTATTCGCCGGCCGCGAGGTTCGAATAATTGACCGTTCGTTCGGCGGTCGGCTGGCTCCAGTCCTGATCCGCGCCGTCGAGCCGGAATTGATAGCGGATTCGTTCGGGCGCGGTAAACCCGACGCTGAAAAAATCGATCTGCAGGTTGTTCTGGGTGTTTTTCAGATCCAACCGGCCGAGCTCGGCCGCGCCGAGCTCGGAAACGGGCTGTTTATCGCCGGCGATCCGCAGCCCGGCGATCAGGATCGGCGGCGGCTGGGCCGGCTGCTCGGGTTTCGGGATTAGCCGCGAAAGGCCGTTTTTCGTGCCGAACCACATCGCGCCGCTCTGGTCGCGAAAGGCGACCGTCACGAAATCGTCGGCCAGCCCGTCGATCGTCGAGAGATGAAAAACGCGGTTCGAATCCGGCGACAGGCGATCGAGCCCGCGCACCGTGCCGAAGTAAAGCCGCCCGAAATGGTCGTCGGCGATGGCGCGCACGTTATTGCTGGAAATGCCCTCGATCTTTTTGAAGATCGGTTTTTCGGCTTCCGGATCTTCGATCACGTGGACCCCGCTGTCGCTCGTCGCGACCCAGATCCGGCCGTAACGGTCGAGAAAAAGCGCGGTGATGAAACCGTCCGGCACCCCGTCTTCGGGCCCGAAATAATGAAATTTACCGTGTCGGTAGACGACGAGCCCGCCGTGATAAAAACCGATCCAGAGATTGCCCTGGCGGTCTTCGCAAAAGGCCGACGGCGAATGTCTCGGCGGGAAGTTTTCCTTTTCCCCGAAGGCGTAGAACCTGTTTTCCTCGCGCCGCCAGAGATCGAGGCCGAATTTTTCGAAATTGGCCGACCGCATACTCGTCCAGATGTTTTCGTGCGAATCCTCGAAGAGCCGGTAAAACGCGCCGTTGTTGAAATCCGGCCCGCTTTCGACGACCATCGACGGTTTTTTCCGCGCGAGGTCGGCGATCTGCCGGACGTCGTCGAACCGGAACAGCTTTTTTTCGGTCAGAAACCACCACGCGCCCTTCGAATCGAGAAAGGAAACGTTCGACGTCCAGAGCGGAAGGCCGCGGTCGGGACCGAGCGCGGGCTGCGCCGAATCGAATCGCTGCCCGTCGAACCGGCTGACGAACCAGTCGCCCTCGGCCGTGAACAGCTCGCCCGCCCGGTTCTGATAAATGGCCGCGATGTCCGTCCGGCCGAGGCCGTCGGCGCGCGTATAGGTCGTCAGGCCGTCGGTCACGATCTTGTAAACGCCGCTCAGGCTCGACACCCAGAGGTTGCCCTCGGAATCTTCGGTGATGTCCGTCAGATTCTCGCCGAGACCGTTTTCGGTGTTGAACAGTCGAAAATTCGTGCCGTCGAAAAGCAGCAGGCCGAGCTCGGAAGCGAGCCAGATCCGCCCGTCGGCGGATTCGTGAAAGGCCGGAATTTCCTGTCCGCGAAACCCGTCGGCGGCCGTGTATTTGACGACCTCGCCGGCATTTTCGGGAAGCCGGCCGCGGATGTTTTCCGTGAGCGGCCGCGTTTTGTAAGGGATTGATGAATCGACGGGATCGGGTTTCAGAACGAACAGGCCGTCCGGCGAGACGACCCAGATCCGGTTCTTGCGGTCGGCGAAAAGACTGGTCAGATAAGTCTGCATCGCCGTCGGCGGCGGCGTCGTGTAAAGTGCGAGCACCCGGCCGGTCTTGTCGATCCGGACGAGACCGCGGTTGGTCGAGAGCCAGAACGTCCGCGCGGAGTCTTCGAGATAGCGGAAGATGTAAAGATTCGGCTCGCCCGGCAGCGCGATCGACAGCGGCGGCTCGGCGGCGAGCCGGCCGTCGGTTTCCGAAAACCTGACGAGGTTTCCCGTATCGAGAACCCACAGAATGTTGTCGAGATCGTCGTAAAAGCGGCCCGTCGGGGTCTCGAAAATCTTCTCCGCGTTGAGCGAGGCCATCTCGTCGGCGCCCGAATCGGAAACGGTCGTCGCGGCGTTGAAGCGGTAAACGCCGTGACTTTGTTTGATGACCAGATAATCGCCGTTCCGGCGTTCGATGATCCTGAAGATGCTGTCGGCCGCCGGTTCGCCGCCGAATTTGTAATTATTGAAGCGAAAGCCGTCGAAGCGCGAAAGACCGCTCCGCGTCCCGAACCACATAAAACCGCGGGAATCGTACAAAATGTCGTTGACCGCGCTGCTCCCGAGGCCGTTGACGGTCGTGTAAACGCGGACCGGGAGCCGTTCCGCCCGCAGCTCGGCGAAAAGCAGGATCAGAATGAATAAAGCGACCCCGCAGGTTTTGATAAAACGACCGGTTCTGGCAAAAAAAAGAGTGAACACTGTTTATTACACAGTCAAAGAAAGCATAAGTCGGAAATTTCTGCAACCCGGCTCCGGTTTCGGAGATGCTTTTCAGGCGGCCGGCGGTGTCTGACCGCCGCGTTTGCCGCGCATTTTCGCTTCGACCAGCTCGGGCACGAGGCCTTCGACGCGGCCGCCGAGCGTGAAAACCTCCTTCATCAGGGTCGAGGAAACGTAGGAAAATTCTTCGGCGGCGAGCAGGAAAACGGTTTCGATGGCCGGTTCGAGCCGGCGGTTCATCAGTGCCATCCGCAGCTCGTACTCGTAATCGGCGACCGCGCGGATGCCGCGGATGATCGCCTGCGCGCCGCGCCGCCGCGCGAAATCGGCGGTCAGGCCCGAAAAGCTGTCGACGACGAGCCGGCAGCGGCCGTCCTCGACGAGCGGCAGGATCTCGCCGATCATCGCGGTTCGCTCCTCGACGGAAAACATCGGATTCTTGCCCGGATTCTGGAGCACGGCGATGACGATCTCGTCAAAAAGCGGCAGGCTCCGCCGGATGATGTCGAGATGACCGTTCGTCAAAGGGTCGAAGGAACCGGGGAAAATGGCACGGCGCATAGTGGTCAAAGTCTTGAGTCTTGAGTCTTGAGTCTTGAGTCTTGAGTCCTGGGTTCGGAACAAACCGACTCAAGACTTAAGACTCAAGACTTGAGACTCAGTTAAAATTTCGATTCGAGCATCTTTTTCGCCTTTTCGGCGGTTTCCTGGTATTCGGGCAGATATTCGGGATTCGGCTTCATTTTGAGGACGAATTCGAGCTGTTTTTTCGCCTCGTCGCGTTTGCCGGTCGCGAGATAGGCTTCGGCCAGATGCAGATGGATATAGCTGTTGTCGTCCTCGATCTTGAGCGCCTGTTCGAGATATTCGACCGCTTTTTCCGGTTTGCCGCCGAGCATTCCGGCCGTCGAGAGTTCGACCTGCGCGAGCGCGTCGTAGGCGCTCGAGTTCTGGTATTTCGGGTCGATCGCGATGACCTTCTGCATCGCTTCGCGGATGTCATCGACCGATTTCGCGCCGACCGTCACCGGGCTGATCTTCGACTGCTCGCCGAGGTTCGCGGCGTACCAGAAAAAGCCGTCGGGCTTGTCGGCGGCGATCCGCGAGGCGATCCGGCCGGCCTGTTCGCCGTCCTCGAACGCCCGGTCGCGCTCTTTTTCGTTGTCGGTCTGCTTGCCGAGAAAATAATTATACTTGGCGAATTTCCATTCGACCTCGTAATTGCGCTGGTTCGGGTCGCGGGCGGCGGCGAGCAGCCGGACGGCCTCGCGCAATTTGGCGAGATCCGTGCGGTCCTTGAAAAGCGCGGCGCTTTTCGCCAGATTTTCGTTGATCGTCGCGGGACTGACGGCTGTCGAAATCGATTCGGATTCGGCCCGTTTGGCGCAGGAGACGGCAAAAATACAAACCAGACCGATTGTAATAAAACTGTAAATATGCTTTCTCTTCATCGGACGAATTACCAAAAATCGGCAAAATAAGTTATATTTTTATATTTCGTTACTGAACGACTATTCATTCTAATTCATAATTTTATTTTAGCGAAACCAGAAATGAGCAAAAACGGACAAGCGGCGGCGTTTTACGATCTCGAGGGAACCCTCGTCAGCACGAATCTCGTGCATACGCTCGGATTTTACGCGACGCGCCAGCAGGGATTGTGGCAGACTTTCAGGATGAGCGCCGGCACGGTCGCGAAACTTCCGTTCTTCGGGCTGACCGATCTCTACTCGCGAAACGTCTTCAACGAGGTCTTTTTCCGCAGCTACAAGGGCCTTTCCGAAGACCGTCTGCGGTTTTTTTCCGAGGAGCTTTTCGAAGAGGTCTTAAAGCCGGCGATTTTTCCCGGCACGTTCGAGCTGATCCGGACCTCCAAAAAGATCGGGCAGCGGCAGGTCGTCCTGACCGGCGCGCTCGATTTCACGGTCGCCCGATTGATGGATCACCTCGGGATCGACGATTATGTCGCGAACCGACTCGAATTCGTCAACGGCTACGCGACCGGCCGCATCCTGCCGCCGGTGATGGCCTCGGCGACCAAAGCCAAATGGATGCGCGAATACGCCGAGAAGCACGATATAAACTTAAGCGAATCGTATTCCTATTCGGATTCGATCTCGGATCTCCCGATGCTCTCGATCGTCGGCCACCCGGTCGCCGTCAACCCGGATTTCCGGCTCAAACAGACCGCGATCCAGCACGACTGGGCGATTCTCGATTTGAAATAATTTATGAAGGGTTTGTTGGTTTTATTCATCACGATTCTGTTGTTTTCGCCGGTGGCGGCGCAGTCGAACGCGGGGAAGCAGAACGAAAAGCGGCCGACTTCGAAGATCATCGACGCGGACAAGCTGCTGCGCGACGTCGAGACGCTTTCCTCCGACGCGATGGAAGGCCGCGGGACCGGGACGCTCGGCGGCGAAAAAGCGCGCGCCTACGTCGCCGCCGCGTTCGAAAAAGCGGGTCTGAAAAAATTCGGCGACACCTATCTGCAGGCCTTCGAGTTCAAGAACCGGAACGGCCAAACGATCGGCGGCGCGAACGTCGTCGGCTATCTCGAGGGCCGGAAATATAAGGATCGCTACATCGTCGTGACGGCGCATTACGACCATCTCGGCGTGATCAAGGGCGACATTTACAACGGCGCGGACGACAACGCTTCGGGGACGGCGGCGCTTTTTGCGCTCGCCGCCTATTTTCAGAAAAACCGGCCCGATCATTCGCTGATCTTCGTCGGCTTCGACGGCGAGGAACGCGGTCTGCGCGGGAGCCGCAAGTTCGTCGACGAACCGCCCGTCAAGCTCGAATCGATTCTGTTGAACGTCAATCTGGATATGATCTCGCACAACGATAAAAACGAGCTCTACGCGGCCGGGACGTTTCTTTATCCGGCTTTCAAAGCGCGGCTCGAACGGGTCGCGGCCGGCGCGAAGATCAGGCTTCTGCTCGGGCACGACCGGCCCGAACTCGGCGAGGGCGACTGGACGAACCAGTCGGACCATTTCGCGTTTCACCAGAAGAAAATCCCGTTCGTCTATTTCGGCGTCGAGGATCACAAGGATTATCACCAGCCGTCGGACGAGTTCGCGACGATCAATCAGGAATTTTACGTCCGCGCCGTCGAGACGATTCTCGAAGCGGTCAGGGGCTTCGATCAGGATTTGAAATAACGCCGGCCGGCATCGACTAAAACGGCGGCCGAAGGCTACAATTTTATTCGTTATCATAATTTTATGGCTTTGCAATTACGCAGAAAAACACACGAATCGATCGTGTACATCGACAAGGACAGCGCGCCGCGGATTATGCCGAACGGCGAGGATTTCATCATCAACGATCTGCCGATCGGGACGCGGGTCATTTACCCGAACCCGTCGATCAAGGGCCTGCCGAATCCCGAGGCGGCGATCCGCTACGCGGTCAATCATCCGATCGACGCGAAACCGCTCTACGCGCAGCTCGAACCGGGAATGAAGGTGACGATCGCGCTCGACGACATTTCGTTGCCGCTGCCGCCGATGCAGACGCCCGATCTGCGGCAGACGATGCTCGAAGTCGTGCTCGATATGTGCGCGGCGAACGGCGTCGACGACGTTCATCTGATCATCGCCAATTCCTTGCACCGCAAGATGACGGCGTGGGAAATGGAGCGGATGGTCGGCTCGGCGATCTTCAACGAGTTTTATCCCGACCGCTACTACAACCACGACGCCGAGGACGACGAGGGTCTGATCACGCTCGGCTTCACGCGCCACAACGAGCCGCTCCGGATCAACCGGCGCGCCGCCGAAAGCGATCTGCTGATCTATCTCAACATCAACTTCGTGCCGATGGACGGCGGGCATAAATCGGTCGCCGTCGGCTTGTGCGATTACGAATCCCTGCGCGCGCATCACGAGCCGCAGACGATCCGCGATTCGGATTCGTATATGGACCCGCCGAAATCGATGCTCAACCACAAGGTCATCCGTTTGGGCAAGCTCGTCGACGAACAGGTCAACGTCTTTCACGTCGAGACGGCGCTCAACAACCGGATGTTTCCCGAGGGCTACGACATCCTGACGCGCAACGAGGACGAATTCTCGTTCGCCGACCGGATGAAATGGGAAGCGATGAAGCGGACGTTTTCCAAACTCCCGCGAATGGCGCGCCGCAAGCTGCTCCACGCGATTCCGGCGCAGTACGAGCTGATCGGCTGCTTCGCCGGCGAAACGGAAAAGGTCCACGAAAAGATCCTCGAACTCAATTACCGGCAGTACGAGATTCCCGTCAAGGGCCAGTGCGACATCCTGATCACCGGCATTCCCGACATCTCGCCGTACAACGTCTATTCGGCCTTGAATCCGATTCTCGTGCAGGTGATGGCGCTCGGCTATCACTTCAATATGTACCGCAACAAGCCGCTCCTCCGGCACGGCGGCGTGATGATCATCACGCACCCGTGCTTCGACGAGTTCGACCAGAAGTTTCACCCGTCGTACATCGAGTTTTTCCACCGCCTGCTGCCCGAATCGCGCGACGCCTTTTACCTGCGCGAGAAATACGAGCGCGAGTTCGCCGAGAATCCGGCCTATATCGAGATGTACCGGCGCGGCAACGCCTATCACGGCGCGCACGCGTTCTTTATGTGGTACTGGGGCGAGAACGGCCGCCAGCACGTCGGCAAGGTGATCGTCGCCGGCGCCGAAAACGCGCACGTCCCGGCGATGCTCGGCTGGGAACGCGCCGATAATTTAACCGAAGCGATCGCGATGGCGCGCACCTATATGGGCCGCAACGCCGAGATCACGATGCTCCACCAGCCGATGATCGGGCTCTGCAGCGTGACGGATTAAACGTTTATGGTCGCGAGAAAACTGCTCGATGCGGTTATCGAATCGGATAAAATCGTCTTTTACTGCAGAACTGCTCGGCGCGATCATTGCCTAAACGCGCTTTTTGATAATTTTTTGATACGGCGCGCGAACGGATTTGCCGGTAAATGAAAAGACCGGCCGGCGAAAAGTTGTTTTGGGATCCACGAAACACACCAAAAACACTAAAAAAATCCAGAACTGTTCGGCACGATCATTGCTCAAACGCAGTGTTAATGAATTTTGAGACAAAACGCCGGGAAACTAAACGGTAAATTAAAAGCCCGGCCGGCGAGCGATTGTTTTTGATCCACGAAAGACACGAAAAACACTAAAAAGTACGAAAGAAATTTTGGTGTTTTTGGTGTTTTTCGTGGATCAAAAACAATCGCTCGCCGGGCTGCCGGTACCGATTCGATCGAAAACGCGATTCACGAACGAATCGCCGGCCCGGTCAATTGCCGTGCCGGACAACTCTGAAAAAAAACACGAAAGCAATTGAGAGACTGTCAAACAAATTGTGTAATCCCTGATCGACGAAACCCGAAAAAGCGGCGACAGCCGCACGAGGTCAGTAGCGTCGGCG
>JAFDVJ010000103.1:22567-30537 GCA_018269075.1 Acidobacteriota bacterium | reverse complement strand
TTATTTGCTTGCGTAAGTCCTAAATATCTTTGAAAATGAAGCGCTGTCTGCGTTTTTCAAACGCATTGCCGGCAAGATGCCGGCGTTCCGTCCTTATGTCGAACTCACGTTTGTTTATATTCGGCAAATGCTTTTCGACCGGCGGTGGGGCGGTCGAAGCGGAGAGGTGAAAGAGGGAATTATGCATATCGTGCTCGGATTTTTGCTGATCGTGGTCGCGTTTTGGAACTTCGAATGGGGAAACTGGAACCGGGTCATCATCTCGACGCTGCTTTTTCTGACCGGCGTCTACAATCTGACGATCGGGGCGGAATCGGCTGCAATCCGGAAAAAGCGCCGCGTCCTGCGGCGGCTGGTCGAGATCGCGACGGTTCTGCTGATCCTGAAAATCCTCCTTTACGGTTGAGAAAGATCGGGAACGGGTGGAAAGGGTTTGATGACGAAATCGGGACGGCCACCGGCAGCGGATTGCGTTTCATCAATTGAACCTTGTTTGAAGCAAACAGTAGAGCGTTCCGGCTTGATGTCCGGATTTCGATTCGATTAATAGGACGCGGACAAACGCGGGTTTGGCGGATATTCGTTGATTTCGGATTGCGGATCATTACTGTTAAAAGGATTGAATGAGTTTTGAATAATTAGGTTAATAGGACGCGGATGAACGCGGATTCAGCGGATGAACGCGGATTTATATTAAAGTTATCCGCGAAAATCCGCTGAATCCGCGTTTGTCCGCGTCCTCTTGAAAATACCGAAATCCGGGTTGCCGATCTTTTTAACAGTAATGATTTCGGATTTCGGATTGGTATTCAGTCGCGGGCTTTTGATTTAAAGGTAAGTTTCAAACCTTCAAAACGGACAAATCCGAAATCCGAAATCCGAAATCCGAAATCTAAACGCATTTTATCGCGTAGGTGCCGATCAGGAGGAATTCGCCGGCGGGGAATTCGGCGGTCTCGCCCTGCCGGAGCGGGCGGCCGCCGACGTAGACCGGGTTCTGGTTGGCCGAGCGGAAACGGAAGACGCCGTCCGCGGCGCGGACGAGCAGGCCGGCGCGGCGGCTGATCTCGGGGTCGCCGGTCAGCTGGAGATCGACGGTCGCGGTCGCCGCGCCGCGGCCGATCGTGAGCTCGGGCTGAAAGACCGGCAGCAGGTGACGAAACGCCCGGTGCTGCCAGATCTCGAGCGAAAAGAGCCGCGCCGACGGCGGCTGCCAGACGGTTTCGAGCTCGTCGTCGGCGACGCCGGCCGTCGTCCAGAAGGGCGCGGCGATGATCGTGTCGTCGCCGGGCGCGGCGTCCGGGGCGGCGGTCTTCGGGCCGGCCCGCTCGAGATGCCGGAATTCGATGCTGATCGGGTTTTCGACCGGCTGCCATTCGGGCTCGACGCGGATCTCCGCCGGGCCGGCCGGCTCGTTGACGCGGTGGAGCCGGACGTGGTCGGCGCGGCCCGACTCGATCCCGAGCAGCCGCAGGATGCGCTCGACCCGCCGGTTGAGATGATCGATCAGCGCCGCCCGCCTTTCGCCGGGCCAGCGGCGGTCTTCCTCTTCGCCGATGTAGATCCGGTAGAATTTCGGGACCAGGATGCGGTCGCCGATATGGATCAGCTCGGCTTCGATCGCCCGGTCGAGCGCGGCGACGACCTTTTCGATGAACTCGTCGCCGGCCGTCTTTTTCGTGTAAGCGGCGGGCCGCCAACGGCGCGCGTCGACCCACGCCCGGCCGCGGTTGAACAATTCTTTTAAGTCATTCATATTTCGGATTTCGGATTTCGGATTTCGGATCGGTCACGAACGCAGGGGCGGCGGGCCTCCGGTTTGTGACGGGTACGGGTTAGGGAGCGGGCGAACCGGCGGTTCGCCCGGCCGTTTTGCGCTAATCGGTCGAGGGATCGGTGTATTCGCGGTAGACGCCGGCGTAGTAGTCGGGTCGGCGGATCTTGTTCATCTCCTGATCGACGTAGTTGTGAATCGGCTGTTTGTAGCCGGGCAGCGATGATTCGGACGAACCGGCCCACGGCTGGCTCGCGCCGCGGCGGATCGCTTCGTGGGGCTGCCGGCGGACCATCAGGACGAAGCCTTCGGGGGACGTCTGGCGGATCAGCTCGAGCGCGGCGACGGCCTGCGTCCGGCGGGAAAAGTCGCGAAACCCGAAGCCGGTCCGCTCGCTCTTGATGCGCTTGAACGTCGACCAGACGAACTGGAAAAGGCCGAACGCGCTTGACGGGCCGGCTTTTGTGCGGAGAAAGCACGGGCCGGGAAGCTGCTGCTCGACGGCGTGGCCGGAGAGATCGAGCCGGCGGATCTTTTCGGCGCAGCCTTTGGGCTTGCGCCTGATGCCGCCGACCACGGTCTTCGCGGTCGGGCTGCCCTCGACGCGGTTGACGGCGCGGAGAAAGGCGAGCACGCCCGGATTCTGGAGAAGCCATTCGTGCGCCCGCCGGAGGTCGCGGCGTTCCTGTTTCGTCATCCGGGCGAGCGGTTTTCCGTAAAAAAACAGCTTGCGGACCTGCGCGACAGTCAGCGGGCGTTTCGCGTCGAACGGAAACCCGGCGTGGCCGGCGGCCGCCACCGGCGGCGTGTCGCGCTGAAGGCGGCCGTCCTTCGCCAGCTTGTCGCGGCGCGCGGCGACCGACTCTTTGGGCGGCAGGAGCGGCCCGCGCGGGTCGCGCCGGGGTGTTTTCGGCGGCGCCGGGCGGCGTTTGCCGGCGGCCCGCTTGTCGGCCGCGGCGAGCGCCATCCGGGTGTCGAGAATCGCGTCGAGCGCGGCGAGATTCGTCGAGATGCCGCTCTGCTGCGACTGGTTGATCCCGTCCTGAAATTCGCGTTGCGCGCCGCGCTTGTCGAAACCGGCGGTCTCGGCGAGCAGCGGGGCGGCGGCGAACGTCAGCAAGAGCATCGAAGCGGTAATCTTTTGTATTGTCATCGTTTTTTCCTCCTTTTGTCAGAATTCGTTGTCGAAGACGAGCCTGGCGTCCTCGACGAAATGGTCGAGCTGCCGCTGCAGATCGACTTTCCGGCCGAGCTCGTCGGTTTTGGCGACGATCCGGTCGCGGAGTTGTCTGGTTTTCGATCCGCCGGCCGGGGCGTCCTTGAGCTCGGTCTTGAGATCGCGGAGCTCTTTGAGATCTTTCCACATCAGGTCGAGAAACCGGTTGTAGAAATCGGAAACGCGGCCGAGGTCGGCGGCGAAACCGTTTTTGACGGTTTCGGCCGTCTCGCGGTCGAATGCGCCGTTTTGCCGGAGCCCGTCGACCTGCGCCCGGAGCGGGTCGCGGCGGGCGGCGAGCAGCTCGCGGGCGGCGGCGACGCCCTCGAAGGTGACCGGGTCGCCGAGGTGGCCGAGCGCCTCGGCGGCGGCGGCGTGATGCGCTTCGACGACCGCCTCGACGGCGACGGCACGGCGGTGGCCGGCGAAGTAGCCGGAAGCGGCCAAACCGCCGATCAGGAGAACCAACAGGAAAATAACTGTCTTTTTCATCATCAAAACCTCCTCAAGCCATTCATCCGAATGGGGTTCGGCTTGCCCGTCA
This sequence comes from Acidobacteriota bacterium, assembly GCA_018269075.1. Lineage (GTDB taxonomy): Bacteria > Acidobacteriota > Blastocatellia > Pyrinomonadales > Pyrinomonadaceae > JAFDVJ01. The sequence goes on along the minus strand of JAFDVJ010000103.1, from coordinate 27,003 downwards.
AGACCCGGTTCGGGTAGAATGGCCGTATTCACAAAGTTCGTTTTCAGGGTGACGAAACCGATCTTATTAAGAATAAAAAGCGATTACAACGATCTTCACCTGTTCGGAAACCGCCGTTCGGGAAAAGGCCGAATCTTCAGCTGAAGATTATTACTTAAGTTGTTGGAACGACTCGATTAATCATTGAAAATGACCGAACCGGCAAAGGGCTACAAATTTCGCCATTTCTACCTCAGACTGGGCGACCGGCGGCTGCTCAACAGTCACGGTGAATCGCTCGTTCTGTCCGAAGCCGAGTTTTTGACCTTGCAAAAGCTGATCCGGAATCAGGGCCGTTTGGTAGTAAGAGGCGATCTGCGGGTTAATTGGGACGAGCGGCTCAAAAGAAAAGATACGGACGCCGATCTGACGAAGCGAATCTCGCTCCTGCGGGCCAAACTGTTCGACGACAAGCACAAACCGAACTATATCCTGAGCGTCCGGACCGAGGGCTACCAGTTCATCGCGCCGGTCGAGGTCGTCGGGGAAAACGATCCCGAACCGTTTTCGGCCGCCGAACCAATGGAAACGCCGCCGGCCGGCGACGGGGAATCAGTGACGGGCGAACCGTCGGACGCCGTCGAGGAGCCGGCCGTTCCGGCGGCCGAACCGATCGCGCCCGCGGTTGAGGCAGCCGGCGAAGAAAATGCCGCCCGCGAAAATACGACCGAAAGGGAAGCCGGGGACGCGGCCGCCGACCCGCCGCCCGACCCGCGCGACGAAACGATGGCCTTCGGAAACTGGGTCCGCGGCGGCGGGAAATGGATCACCGCGCTGCTCGGGGCGGTCGTCTTCGGCAGCGTGCTGCTGGCCGCTTACTACTGGCCCGGCCCGGCCGGCGAATTCCGTTTTCATCCGTGCGAGCAAAATCCGCCGGCGATCAGAGCCGGATGGGAATGGGTCTGGGAAAAGGGCCGGCTGACGACGATCGTCGGCAGCGGCGGCCATCTGGCGCTGATCTCGCTCGCCCTGCTTTATTACTTTTTGAACCGCGGCCCGCAAAAGTTCCGGCCGATCCATCTCGACAAAAAGCCGGACGGCACGTTGAAGGACAACATCGTCCGATCGACCGGTTTCGACGACTTCGACACGTGGAATCAGGCGCGGACGATCGCCGAGGCCGTGCTCCATAAATACCGCGGCTACTGGAACGCCCTGCTGGTCTTCTGGATCCTGCTCTACACGGTGATCCTGCTGCCGGCGCTGCCCGACCTGAACTTCGACCTGAACTGTTTTCTGGTCCAAAACCGGGAAACCGTGATGGCGACGATCCATAACCTCAACACGCTGTTTCTGATCCTCTGCTACTATCTGCTCAACGAATCGATCACCAACGAGGACGAGAACGGATTTAACCTCGACAACAAGGAAAACGTCTTTCTGCGGCTCCTGATCGGGATGGGCGTGATCGCCCTGATGCACTTCGGCGAGGCGTTTTTGAGTCTGAAGTTCCGCGGGATCGAAGACTATATCCACGAGGCCTTCCGGGTGACGAGCGGCGTTTTCAGCGGGCTCGCGATGGCGCTTTTCATCGCGCAGTTTCTCAGCAAATTCCTCAAATCGCCGGGGTGGCTGATCTCGATCCTGTTCTTTTACACGTCGCTGCAGTCGCTGTTCGTCTTTTTCAGCGAGAAATCCGAGCGCGGCGTCATCCTGCAGTCGCTCGTGATCGGCTTCGCGCTGATCCTCAAATGCCTGCTCATCCTGTATATGCTGTGGCTTTTCAGCTCGGGCCGCCTCCTGTTTTATCTCGTCCGCCGCCGGCGCACGCACCAGCAGGTCGACGGCGAATGGTGGAGCTTTCGCGAAGTCCTCGAAAAATGAAACCGCTTTAGCGGGACGATCTCATCCCGAAAAAAATGCTCAAGTTTTTGGTCCCGCGAACGATATGAAAGAGATAAGGGGGCAGTTCACCCTGTAAGCGTTAACACCACGATATTTGAAACCAAGATTTCTTTGGACATTCGGGTTTTGCGGATGTTTCCTCTGCTTTCGACAGCGGCCGGACGCCTGTCCGCGCCGGGCCACCGCGCCCGGCGGCCGGTCGGAGCGGCGGAATGCCGTCCCCGGATTATCGAGATCAGGATTAAAGTTGGTTTATTCATCATCATCGCCGCCGTTTTTGCTGTTCGCAATTCCGAGTAAAACAGGGTCCTCCGCCCCGGCCCCCGCCGACCGGGCCGGAATGGAAAACGCCGCGATGACGAATCACCAGCCGGAACTCCCGACAATATTTTTGAGGATTGATAAATGATTAAATTAAAAGACTTGAGCGTCAGAAACAAACTTCTGCTGCTGATCGGCGTGGGCCTGGGCGGTTTTTGCATATTCGGTTTTTTTGCCTTCCAGACATTCGAAAAACTAAAGATCAACAGCGATCTTTACAATGAGATCGCCGAAATGAACGATCTCGACGGGGACGTCAACCCGCCGAAACTATATCTGCTGCAGGTCGCCTACGATTCGCTCCGGCTGCAGGGATTGATGGAGTCGCATCCCGAGAAGGTGCCCGAGCGGATCGAACGGATCGAAAAGGGCATCGCCGCCTATAACGAGAGCCACGAGCGCTGGGATGAGACGCTCGACGACGACGGGAATACGCAGGAAAAACAGATCCGCGAACTCGCGCTCGTCAAGGCGCACGAGCCGGCCGTAAAATTCATCGACATCGTCCGGCGCGAGCTGATTCCGGCCGCGCAGCGCGGCGATCTCGCCAAAGTCAAGGAGCTCAACAACGGAATTCTCTTCGATACGCTCGTCGTTCACTGGTCGGCGCTCGGCGAGATCCGGCCGCTGACCGCCGCGCACCGGAAGGCGAATCTCGACGAGGTGGCGAATCTGATCCGTTCGCGGTCGATGCTGATGGGCGCGCTCGCGGTCGGGCTCGCCGTCATCTGTCTGGTTATCGGCTGGCGGATCCTGAAGACGATCATCGACCCGCTCGCGCAGACCGTCGAAAAGCTCAAATCGATGGCGACCGGCGACGTCGACCAGCGGCTCGATTACGAGTCGAAGGACGAGATCGGCTCGCTCGCCGAGTCGTTCCGCGGGCTCGTCGGCTACATCAACGACGTCTCGCGCAGCGCCGACGTGCTGAGCGCCGGCGATTTCGACCAGCCGGTCTTCCCGCGTTCGGACAGGGACCGCCTGACGATCAATTTTCAGAAGGTGCAGACGACGCTCAGGACGCTGATCGACGAATATAACGAGCTCGCGCGGGCGGCCGCCGACGGGCGTCTGTCGGCCCGCGGCGACGCCGACAAGTTCAGCGGCGGCTACCGCCGGCTGATCGAGGGGATGAACCGGACGCTCGGGATCATCGTCGAGCCGATCGAGGAGGCCTCGAATTGTCTGGCGAAGATTTCGGACCGTGATCTGACGGTCAAGATGGAGGGCGACTACAAGGGCGATTTCGCGATCATCAAGAACTCGCTGAACTCGGCGATCGAAAAGCTCGACGACGGGTTCGCGCACGTCGCGATTGGCGCCGAACAGGTCGCGCGGGCAGCCGACGAGATCAGCTCGGGCAGCCAGACGCTCGCGCAGGGCGCTTCGGAACAGGCCTCAACGCTCGAGGAAGTGACCGCCAATCTTCAGGAAATCTCCAGCATCACCGGCCGCAACACGGAAAACTCGCAGACCGCGCAGCTGTTGTCGGAAACGGCGATGAAGAGCGCGCACGGCGGGATGGAAAGTATGACCAAGCTCTCGAACGCGATGGACCGGATCAAGAATTCGTCGGACGCGACCGCCAAGATCGTCAAAACCATCGAGGAGATCGCCTTTCAGACGAACCTGCTCGCGCTCAACGCGGCGGTCGAAGCGGCCCGCGCCGGCGACGCCGGCAAGGGCTTCGCGGTCGTCGCCGAGGAAGTCCGCAATCTCGCGATGCGCTCGGCCGAGGCCGCGAAAAACACGGCGCAGCTGATCGAGGAGTCGGCGGCCAACACCGAGGAAGGCGTCAAGCTCAACGGCGAGGTCTTTACCAAGCTCGAAGAGATCAACCGGCAGATCGAAAAGGTCGGCGCGGTCGTCACCGAGATCGTCGAATCGTCGGTTCAGCAGCGAAGCAGCCTCTCGCAGATCACGGTCGCCGCCGAACAGATGAATCAGCTCACGCAGCAGACGGCCGCCAGCTCGGAGGAATCGGCGAGCGCCTCGGAAGAGCTTTCCGGCCAGTCCGAGGAGATGCTCAATCTGATCGGCACTTTCAAGCTGTCGCAGAGCCGGAAACGGGTGCGGGTGATCGACCATCATCCGCTCAAAAGATCGGTCGGACAGGACTTTACGATGACCGAAAGCGCTTTTTGAGGCCTTTCGAGGATCGCGAAAACCATTGACTTACGGGCCGCCGGCCGACGGCGGACGAAACGAAAAACGCGCGGCGACCGGGTTTC
>JAFDVJ010000103.1:0-22545 GCA_018269075.1 Acidobacteriota bacterium | reverse complement strand
GAAACCCGGTCGCCGCGCGTTTTTTATGGGATAAGAACCGGCGCGCCCGCCGGACGGCGAACCGCGAACCCGCGAAAACGACGTGCGGCGGCCGGTCTTTCCGGCGTTCGGAAAAAAACGTGGGTCCTGAATGCCCGAGTCTCTTTACTCACCGCACCGGTTTACTTATAATTGAATTTTTCCTGATTCGACCGGAAAGGATTCCCCAGACGGCGGCTGTCGGCTGCCGGTCGGTGCCCTCCGGAAAATTTGCAATAATCCCCGAAGCGCGGTTGTCCGAGTCTGCCGAAGCGATGCTCGCGGGATCGAACTGCGGGTTGACTAAGCGGCGCCGGGTACGATTGTATTTGAAATAATAGAGATAGAGGTTACAAAATATTTTATGAAGAAATTTGTGTTGATGGCGGCGGTCGTCGTCTGTCTTTTAGGGTTCGGAAAGGTCGGCTACGGGCAGTGCGTTTCGCTGACGACGATGGGGTCGGCGTCCACCCAGAATTTCGACACGCTGTCGAACACGGCCGGCTCGACCACCAATAACCTGACGATTCCGGGCTGGTTTCTGACCGAATCGGGCGGCGGCCTGCGAGACAACGAGCAGTACGGGGTCGACACCGGCGCGAGCACGACCGGCGACACCTATTCCTACGGCGCGGCCGGCTCGACCGAACGGGCGCTCGGCAGTCTCCGGTCAGGAACGCTGATCCCGCTTTTCGGCGCCTGCTACACGAACAACACCGGCGCGACGATCGGCTCGCTCGGCATCGCCTACAACGGCGAGGAATGGCGGCTCGGGACGGCCGCCCGCACCGATCAGCTGACTTTCGAATATTCGACGAACGCGACCGATCTCGTGACCGGCGCCTGGACGAACGTCGCGGCGCTCAACTTCGTGACGCCCGACACCGCGACGACCGGCGCGAAGAACGGCAACGCGGCCGCCGACCGGACGGCCTTAAGCTCGACGATATCGAATCTCAGCATCGCGAACGGCGCGACCTTCTGGATCCGCTTTAACGACATCGACGCGTCCGGCGCCGACGACGGTCTCGCGATCGACGATTTCTCGCTCACGCCGCAGGCCTTCGTGCCGCCGACGAACCTTTCGATCAACGACGTTTCGGCGCCCGAAGGCAACGCCGGCACGACCTCGTTCACGTTTACGGTCAGCCTCTCGGCCCCGGCCGGGGCGGGCGGCGTGACTTTCGATATCGCGACCGCCGACGGGACGGCGACGACCGGCGATTCCGATTACGTCCAGAATTCGATAAACGGTCTGTCGATCCCCGCGGGCCAGATGAGCAATACTTTCACGGTGCTCGTCAACGGCGACGCAACGCAGGAAAACAACGAAACCTTTTTCGTCAACGTCACGAACGTCACCGGGACCGGGGTCGTCGTCACCGACGGTCAGGGGCAGGGCACGATCCAGAACGACGACGCGCCGCCGAGCTTTTCGATCGACGACGTGACGGCGGCCGAAGGCAACTCGGGCACGACCAATTTCACGTTCACGATCACCAAGACCGGCGCGACCGCGATGAGCTCGTCCGTGCAGGCCGACACGGCCGACGGGACGGCGACGGCCGGCACGGATTACGCCTCGAATTCGCAGACCTTCACGTTTTTGTTCAACGAAACGACGAAGAGCTTTACGGTGACGGTCAACGGCGACACGACGGTCGAGCCGGACGAAACGTTTTTCGTCAATCTGACGAACGCCTCGAACGCGACCGTCGCCGACGCGCAGGGCGTCGGGACGATCCAGAACGACGACGTCGCGACGCCGCCGGTCATCTCGCTCACGAGCACCGTGGTCGAGGACGACGAATCGCAGACGCTGGCCGTCGTCATCGGCCGGACGGGCGATACGAGCGGAACTTCGACGGTCGAGATCAAGACCGATTTCGCGCAGACCGTCGTCGGGCTCGGAAACAGCTCGGCGACGCCCGGCGCGGCCTGCACGGCCGGCGTCGATTACATCCCGCAGAACGGAACGGTCACCTTTATGCCCGGCGACGCCGAGAAAACGGTGTTCATCCCGACCTGCGGCGACGCGATGACCGAGCCGAACGAGTTTTTCCCGATCACGATCTCGAACCCGACGAACGCGACGCTCGGGATGGACATTTCGGCCGACGGCATCATCGACGACGCGGCCAGCCAGTACGTTATCTCCGACCCGATCACGATCGGCTCGGGCACGACGAGCAATCCGTACCCGGCGACGATGGTCGTGGCCAACGCCCCGCAGACGATCACCGGCCTGCGCGTGACGCTGTTCGACTTCCAGCATATCGGTTCGGAAAATCTCGACGTCCTGCTGGTCGGACCGCAGGGGCAGAAGTTCCTGCTGATGGGCGATGCCGGCGGCAACGACGGGCTCGACACGCCCGCGACGATCACCTTCGACGATATGGCCGGTCAGGTGCTGCCCGACAGCTCGGTGATCGAGTCCGGACGCTATGAGCCGACGACGTGGGAGCCGAATCAGACCAGCTTCCCGGAACCGGCGCCGGCGGGCCCGTACATCGAGCCCGGCAGCGCGGTCGGCGGGCCGATCACGCTCACTTCGACGTTCGGCGGGATCAACCCGAACGGCTCGTGGCAGCTGTACGTCCGCGACGACAACGGCGCCTTCGCGCCGATGGGAATCAACGGAACGATCAACGGCGGCTGGGGAATCCAGTTTCTCGCCCCGTCGGCGGCCGGCGTCAGCGTCTCGGGCCAGGTCCGGGCCGGCCGGTCGGGTCTGCCGAACACGACCGTGATGATCTCCGGCGGCGGGCTCGCGCAGCCGCGGATCACGCGCACGAACAGCTTCGGCAACTACCGCTTCGATGACCTCGAAGCCGGTCAGGCCTACGTCGTGACGGTCGTTTCCTACCGCTACAGCTTCGCGCAGCCGTCGATCGTCGTCAACCTCGACGACAACCTCGAGAACGCCGATTTCGTGGCGGACGAGAGATAGCCGCCGAATCGATCGGATAAAAAAGGCCTCCGCGGGTGCGAATCCGGGAGGCCTTTTCGATTTCGGATTTCGGATTTCGGATTTCGGATTTCGGATTGGTTTAGAGCAAATTCAGAAAGAGTGTCGGGGAAACGTAAAACAGACTGTTAGTCTGTTTTGGCGCTTCTCACCCGCGAACGGGCACGGCAGGCTGACAGCCTACGGTACATTAAATCCAAATCCGCTCTAAGTGTCGCCGGCGGCGGGGAAAATGGGTATTATTGCCTATTTACACGGAGGGACGGGGCGGCTCATAATCGGACTATCGATGAACGGTTAACGGCCCGGCGCCTCGCCCGTGAATTTGAGCGGGCCGTTGTGAGGTTTCTGCGGTTCGGGTTTGCGAAAGGGATCGAACGCGAACCGCAGGAATTTTATCAAGAGATCCGGTACTCGGTGAATCAGGTTTATTAAACTGTTTTTTATGTTTTTTGGTCTTTGATCTTTGATCTTTGGGTTGAGAGCGAAAATCAAAGTTCAAAGACCAAAGATCATCGAAAAGGGTCTTCAGGAGGATTGAATGAAAACGTATTTAACGAGCGGTTTGGCGGCTTTGGCAGTGGTCTGGGCGCTGACGGCGGCGGTTTCCGGGCAGATCGTGACGGGCGGTTACCGGACGGCTTCGACCGACGATCCGGAGGTCGTCGCGGCGGCCGATTTCGCGGTCGGGAAACGGGTCGAAACGAACCCCGAGCAGGAGGGAATGGAGCTCCGGTCGATCGACAAGGCCGAGACGCAGACGGTCGCCGGCGTCAATTACCGGCTCTGTCTGACGGTCGCCATCGAGGACGAATCGCAGCAGGTCAGCGCAATCGTCTATCGGAATCTGCAGAAGGAATATAAGCTGACGAGCTGGACGCCGGCCGACTGCGCGCCGTCCGGCGACGGCGAATCGTCGGCGCCCGACGACGGCTCGATGAACGATGGGTCGGGCACCCGTTCGAGCCGCCGCGCGGCGGCCGCCGACTGCACCAAAGAGCAGCTCGCGCTCCGCGAGGCCGAGGGCGAGGCCGATATGGGCGGCAAGCGCTACGGCAGCTACGTCTTTACGAACATTTCGAAAAAACCGTGCCGGCTGGCGGGCTATCCGCGGTTCCGGGTGCTCGACGCTTCGGGCCGGCCGCTCGCCGGGGTCGCCGTGACCTACGATTTCACGCTGCCGGGCGAGGACGAGAACGCGAAACCGAAAGCGGTCACGCTCGCGCCGCAGACCACCGCTTATTTTCAGATATTCTACAACGACGGGATGGCGCTCTCGGGCAAAAAACGCGTCCCGGTTTCGGCCAAAGTCGGCGTCACCGCGCCGAAGACGACCGGCGAATTCATCATCAAAAGCGCCGTTCAGGCCTGCTGCGGCGTCCAGGTCTCGTTCATCCACGGCGGACTGCCGGGATAAGTTCGGGAAGTTTGTGAAGTTCGGGAAGAATAAGTACAACAGTCTGTATGGTCTTTGAAAATTAAATCCGTCAAAAAAGCATTCCTTAAAAGCCCGTGAAACGGGCGCCGGATAATAGCCACGGGGGCAGCCCGTGGTCAGGTCGCAGCATTGACCCGAGCCCGTGAAACGGGCGACAGAGCGGCGCGGCGCATTCGTTTTCTGTCGCCCGCTTCGGGGCTTTGATTCACCGGTGCGCGCTTTCTACAGGCTTGCGCCTGTAGCTAAAATCTTCCGCCTGTTCCACAGGCTCAATTCGGAATGATTGTCGGATTTATTTTTCAAAGACCATTCAGACTGTTGACAGGCGAAAGCCTGTAAATAAGCCTCATACCGGTGAAACGTTCGACGCCGCCGGCGCGGCGTGGGCCGGCTGACAGCCAGCCGTACATTAAAGGGAAGTTTGGGAAGTTTGGGAGGTAAGGTTTTTTATTCCTCAACTTCCCAAACTTCCCAAACTTATTTAAGTAGTATTCGCGTTTTCAGGGTGATTGTTCGATAATGTTTGTGTAATTGATCCTTAAGAACCCTGGGCAAATGCCTTTTAAATTCGTCTCCGGCCGGGGACGCCGGGCGCGGGACTTCGTTATCGGATTATGAAACCTAAAAATATTTTCGTCTTTCTATTGATTATCGCCGGTTTGGCGGCGTCCGTTTGCGGGCAAAACGCGGTTCGGCCGACCGAATCGGGCGGGCCGCTGATGGCGGAACAGGCCGCCTACGACGTCAAAAGCTACGATCTCGCGGTCGGCGTCGACGTCGCCGAACATTCGATCCGCGGGATTCTGACCGCTTCGGTGATGTACGTCAAACCGCTCGACAAGCTCGTCCTCGATCTCGACGAGGCGCTGACGGTCGATTCGGCGCATCTCGTCAAAGGCCGGATGGCCGTCGATCTGAAATTCGAGCGGCGCGGCGGGAAAATCTGGATCGAGCTCGGCAAAACCGCGAAAAAGGGCGAGCGGATCGACGTCGCGGTCGCCTATCACGGCATTCCGAAGGTCGCGCCGCGCCCGCCGTGGGTCGGCGGCTTCGTCTGGTCGAAGACCAAAGACGGCGAGCCGTGGTTCGCGACGGCCGTCCAGATGGACGGCGCCGATCTCTGGTGGCCGGTCAAGGATCACCCGTCGGACAAACCCGACACGGTGAAGACGCATTTCACGGTGCCGGCGCCGCTCGTCGTCGCCTCGAACGGCCGGCTCGAATCGGTCGTCGACAATCCCGGCGGGACGCGGACCTATAACTGGTTCGTCTCGCAGCCGATCTCGAACTACTGCATCGCGATGAACGTCGCGCCCTACAAGGTCATCAAGGACAGCGTCAAATCGATCGGCGGCGACACGATCCCGATCGAGTTTTACGTTTTGCCGCAGGATTTCGACAAGGGCCAGTCGCTCGTCGACAAGCTCAAGGACTACACGCGGTTTTTCGAGCAGTATCTCGGGCCGTACCCGTTTCGCGCCGACAAGATCGGCGTCGCCGAGACGCCGCATCTCGGGATGGAGCACCAGACGATCACCGCCTACGGCAACGAGTTCCGGTACGACAAGAACGGTTTCGACTGGCTGCTCTTTCACGAATTCGGCCACGAATGGTGGGCGAACCTCGTGACCGCGCCGGACTGGAACGATTTCTGGATCCACGAGGGCTTCGAATCGTTTATGGACGCGTTTTACGCCGAGAAGATGCTCGGCCGCGAGCAGTTCGTGAAAAGCCTGCCGCAGCGGATCAAGAGCCTCAAGAACCTCAAGCCGGTCGCCCCGCGCGAGTCGCGGACGACGACCCAGATGTATATGATCCCGCCGGAATACGTCCGTTCGGACGGCGACATTTACGGCAAGGGCGCGCTCGTCCTCAACGCGCTGCGCGGCTATCTCGGCGACGACGCGTTTTTCCGGTCGCTGCGGCGGTTCACTTACCCGGATCCGAAGATGGAGAAGGTGACCGACGGCCGCCAGTTTCATTTCGGGACGACCGACGATTTTCTGCGGATCGCCGAAAAACAGTCGGGCAAAAAGCTCGGCTGGTTCTTCGAGCTCTACCTGCGCCAGCCCGCGCTCCCGAAGCTCGTCGTCGAACAGACCGCCGAAGCTTTGAACCTCCGCTGGGAAACGCCGAATAATATGCCGTTCCCGCTGCCCGTCGAGGTCAAAGTCAACGGCGAAACGAAGCGCGTCGCGATGACCGGCAACCAGGGCACGCTCGCGATTCCGGCCGACGCCAAAGTCGAGATCGACCCGAACGGCTGGCTTTTGAAACAGTAGAGAGTGGAGAGTGGAGAGTGGAGAGTGGAGAGTTAAAGGATTAATCCCGAACTCTCCACTCTCTACTCTCCACTCTCCACTAACAAAAGAACTCTCCACTCTCCACTAACAAAAGAACTCTCCACTCTCCACTCTCTACTCTCCACTCTTTTTCTGTCCGACGATGTAGCTGTCGCGGGCGCGGATGATGAGGTTCGGGCGGTTGACGCGGACCTTGATCTGTTTGCGCTGGCCGGGCTGGCCGGTTTCCTGCGGGATGTAGCCGATCGAATACTGGCGGCGCAGTTCTTCGGCGATGCTTTCAAAAGTGCGCGTCAGGCCGCCGGCGGTGTTCTCGGCGTTGAAGACGCGGCCGCCGGTGCTGTCGGCGAGGTCCTTGAGATACTGCCGGCCGAGCGCGTATTCCTGCGACGAAAGACCGCGGTTCTGCCCGCCCATCGGCGGAAACGGCGAACCCATTCCGCCGCCGCCGCCGTTGCGCTGGCGGTTTTCGAAATAGGTGTTGTAATAGATCGGAAAGATCGTCGAATCGGCCTCCTCGGCCTCGTTGAGGCTGCGGTCGTAGCTCGCGCGCGAGGTCGTGTCGACGCCGTCCGTGAAAAGCACGATCGCCTTGCGGCCGGTCACCCGGCTCAGATGTTTGCGGAGCGACTCGTCGACCGCGTCGTAGAGCGACGTGCCGCCGCCGAAGCTGATCCGGCGGATCGCGCTCCGGATCTTCTGCCGGTCGAGCGTCGGTTCGGTCAGCAGCCGGACGCCGCGGTTGAACTCGACGACCATCACGCTGTCCTGCGGCTGGAGCTGATCGACGAAGGCGATCGCCGCGTCCTGGATCTCCTCGATCTTGAACTCGGTCGACGGACTCGTGTCGAGCAGGATCGCGACCGTGAACGGGTTTTCCGAGGTCGCGAAATATTCGATCTGCTGCTCCTTGCCGTCCTCGAAAATCTTGAAATTATCCTTGCCCAAATCCGGGATGTAAAGCCCGTTGCGGTCGAAGACCGAGACCGGGATCGTGACGAGGTTCGTCTCGACCCGGACGACCTCGTCCTCGGAATCGCTGAGCACCTCGGGCTGATCCTTTTTCGATTGATCGGTCGAGGGTTTGGTGTCGGCCGACGGGATGCTGCGGAGCGTCGGGAGCGCGGTGATCGCCCGTTTCGGGAGCGGTTTCGATTCGGAATAGCCGGTGTTGTCGGCGTTCGACGATTCGCTCGGCGTCGGCGTCGGTTTCGGCGCGGCGATCCGGCGGCCGGACTGAGCGGAAACGGCGAGCGACAGGCTCGCCGCGATCAACGCAAAAAACAGAAATCTCTTCATTGTGACACCTCGATCGAAAATTTTCGGTTGGACAGCCTGCGCTTTTGATGCCCGAAACGTCGCGAAAGTCCGAAAAATTATTGTAAAAATTTGTAAACCGCGGCGATGCTGAAGCCGAGCATCACCAAAACGACGAGCCAGCCGGCCGCCTGCAGCCAGAGCGGGTGGCGGTAATCGCCGACGATCTTCTTTCGGCGCGAAGCGAGCAGGACGAGCGCGAGCCCGACCGGCAAAATAAAGCCGTTGATCGTGCCGGCTTTGACCAGCACTTCGACCGGGTTGCCGTAAAGCAGAAAAACGGCGGTCGAAACGACGATGAAGCCGATGATCAGGAGATTGTTTTTCGACTCGATCTTTTCGTGAAAGGTTTTCAGGAACGAGACCGAGGTGAAGGCCGCGCCGACGACCGAGGTGATCGCCGCCGCCCACATCACGATCCCGAAAACGCGGAAGCCGAATTCGCCGGCCGCGCTCCGGAAGACCGACGCCGGCGGGTTGGCGTCGTCGATCGTCATCCCGAGCGCGAGCACGCCGAGCGCGGCGAGAAAGAGCAGAAAGCGGATCACGGCCGTCAATAAAATGCCGGTCGTCGCGCCGCGGTTGACCTGCCCGAGCGATTCGCGGCCGGTGACGCCGGCGTCGATCAGCCGGTGCGCGCCGGCGAACGTGATGTAGCCGCCGACCGTCCCGCCGACGAGCGTGACGACCGCCGTCGGCGAGATCGTTTCCGGCCAGAACGTCCGGAGCACGGCCTCGCCGAGCGGCGGTCTCGATTCGAAGACGACGTAGAAGATCAGCCCGAGCATCACGACGCCGAGCAGCTTGACGAAGAGATCCATCGCGCGGCCGGCTTCTTTGAACGAGAAGATGACGATCGCGAGGGCGGCGCTGAGAACCGCGCCGTAAGCGAGCGGCAGCCCGAACAGCACGTTCAGCCCGAGCGCGCAGCCGGCGATGTTGCCGATATTGAAGACGAGCCCGCCGGCCGCGACGAGCGCCGCGAGCAGGTAGCCCGAACCGGGCACCGTCTCGTTGGCGACGTCCTGCCCGCGCATTCCGCTGACCGAAAGCACGCGCCAGATGTTGAGCTGCGCGAGAACGTCGAGGACGACCGACAGCAGGATCACGAACCCGAAGCTCGCCGCCATCTGTTTCGTGAAAACGGTCGTCTGCGTCAGAAAACCCGGCCCGACGGCCGACGTCGCCATCAGGAACGCCGCGCCGAGAATGACCGATGAAAGGCTCGAAGATTTTTTCATTGGTAAAAAAATTAACGATTTACCGGCGGTTTGGCAAATCGCGGCGGCCTTCGGACTAAACAAAACGCCGGTTTTGGTCTATAGTCGTGTTTATCTTCGAAATTTCTTTATCAAGTTGAGAAAAAAGATATGGCGGCTGAACTGGGACAAACGCGTCTTTTATCGTTGGACGTTTTTCGCGGGATGACCATCGCGGGGATGGTCTTGGTGAACAATCCGGGCACGTGGGACGCGATCTACCCGCCGCTCGAGCACGCCGAATGGCACGGCGCGACGCCGACCGATTTCATCTTTCCGTTTTTTCTGTTTATCGTCGGCGTCGCGATCCCGATCGCGCTCGGCAAGCGGATGGAGGCCGGCATCACGCGCGACGTTTATCTGAAGATCTTGAGCCGCGGGCTCTCGATCTTTTTCATCGGCCTTTTGATGGCGGCGTTTCCGATCTTCGACTTTTCGTTTACCGGCGGCGCGGCCGGCGACTCGACGGCCGCCGGCGTCCCGCTCGGCTTCCGGCTGGTCGAGATGCTCGGCCTGATCGCGGCGCTCTATTTTTACCTGACCGGCAAAAACCGCGAGTCGCTGATCCTGCTCGGCGCGGTCGTCGTCCTGATGATGATCGTCTATTTCATCGGCTACCCGCTCGCCTTCACGAATTTCGGGCGGCTCCGGATTCCGGGCGTCCTGCAGCGGATCGCGGTCTGCTACCTGATCACGTCGCTGCTGTTTCTCCATCTCGACTGGAAAAAGCTGACGCTGCTCGGCATCATCCTGCTCGCCTTTTACTGGCTGATAATGTCGATCGTGCCGGTTCCGGGCTGCGAGGCGACGACGATCGACAGCAAGGAATGCAACCTCGCGGCCTATGTCGACCGCGTCGTCCTGACGCTCGACCATATGTGGAAACAGGCGAAGGTCTACGATCCGGAAGGTCTGCTCTCGACGATCCCGGCGGTCGTCACGACGATCTCGGGCGTGCTCACCGGGCTCTGGCTGAAATCGAAACGGACCGACTGGGAAAAGGTCGGCGGGATGTTCTTTTTCGGCCTCGTGCTGATCGCGCTGGCGTGGTGCTGGAACCCGTTTTTCCCGTTCAACAAGGCGCTCTGGACGAGCTCCTACGTGCTTTACACGTCGGGCCTCGCGCTCTGTTTTCTCGGCTGCTGCTTCTTTCTGATCGATCTCAAGGGCTACAAGACGTGGGCCAAACCGTTCGTCATCTTCGGCGTCAACGCGCTCGCGCTCTTTATCGGCTCGGGGCTGATGGCGAAGATGACCGGCCAGATCAAGGTCGCGGGCGCCGACGGCAAACCGACTTCGCTCTGGGGCTGGATCTTCGACACGGTCTACGCGCCGCTCGCCGCCCCGAAAAACGCCTCGCTGATGATGGCGATCTGCTTTATCCTGCTCTGGCTTTTCCTGATGTGGCTGCTCTACCGGAAGAAGATCTATATCAAGGTGTAGCGAAGAGTGGAGAGTGGAGAGTGGAGAGTGGAGAGATAAAAGTCGAGAGTCGAGAGTCGAGAGTCGAGAGTCAATAGAAATTAAAACCCCGAACTCTCCAAAAATCATTTAAAAACTCCGGGTTTTAGCCGGCCGCCGGTCTTTTTGGCGGGCGTGTCGAGACAGTGTAAGGGAAACCGCCGGCCGCGAGTCGGGTCGGTGTTGGCGGTTTCAGGCACGTCTATTGCCCAAGATCGGGCATTAGACGATAAAATTCGATTGCGGATCGCGTTCGACACCGTCCGGCCGGGCCGCGGTCGGATGTTCTGAGAACCGATGAGCGCCGAGAAGTCGGAATAGATTCGCGGGTGTCGGCCGAGCTGAAAACCGCAGTCGATTGATCGACGAGCCGGGGCGGAAGTAAATTCAAAAATCTAAATAATCTTCACAAAAATGTACGGTTTCGGTGGACGGGGCGAGACCCCGTCCGGTTTGTGTCCGGCGAGAGCCGCGCGTTTTTTCGTTGATTTTTCGAAAGAAAAAATTTTTTTCCGGGGTCGGCGGCTCGGTTTCCCGGGTTATTTTGATAAGTCGCGAAAATTCGATCTTCGACCCTGGAAATTAAACCAAAGATCAAAGATCAAAGGCCCAGGATCGAATTCGTCGATTAATTAAAACCACGGCAATCAAAAAATATCGGAGAGCAATCTATGGCAATAACCAGAAAAGGGATCAAGTATTTGTGTTTGGGGTTATTTGTCGCCGTCGCGACGGCGGTCTTTTTCGGCGGCGACCGGCTGGCACCGGCGGCGCGGGCCTCGGGGGCCGGCCCGGTTCCCGGAGTGACGGGCGCGCCGGGCGAGGTCAACTGCACGAATTGTCACATTCAGAACAGCGGCCCGGGGCAGTTCACGATCACCGCGCCGGCGAGCTACGCGCCGGGGCAGACCTATCAGATCACGGTCCGGCATCAGACGTCGGACTCGTCGCGGCGGCGGTGGGGCTTTCAGTTGACGGCGCTGGCCGGCACGACCCCGGCCGCCGTGTTCGGAAACCTGACGGCCGCGACACAGATCGTCGACGGCGCGGCCGGCCGCAAATATATCGAGCACACCACCGCCGGGAGCTTTGCCGGGCAGGCCGGCGGCGCGCTCTGGACCTTTAACTGGACGGCGCCGGCGACCAATCTCGGGCCGGTCACGCTCTATGCGGCGGGCAACGAGGCGAACAACGACGGCACCGCCGACGGCGATCAGATCTACCTGACGTCGGTCACGATCCAGCCGCCGGCGGTCGCGCCGACCGTCCGCTCGCCGTTCGATTTCGACGGCGATTCGAAGACTGACATCTCGATTTTCCGGCCCGCGCCGGCCGAATGGTGGTACTCGCGCTCGTCGGACGGCGGCAACCGGGCGGCGCAGTTCGGGCAGACCACCGACCGGCTCGTGCCGGGCGACTTTACCGGCGACGGCAAGGCGGATTTCGCCTTCTGGCGGCCGTCGACCGGCTTCTGGTTCGTTCTTCGCAGCGAGGACGGCTCGTTTTTCTCGTTCCCGTTCGGGACGACCGGCGACGTGCCCGTGCCGGCCGATTACGACGGGGACGGCAAAACGGATCCGGCGGTCTTCCGGCCGTCGACGCTGACCTGGTTTATCTCGTTGACCGGCGGCGGCACGACGATCGCCACTTTCGGCGCGCCGGGCGACGCGCCCGTGCCGGCCGATTACGACGGCGACGGTAAGGCCGACATCGCGATCTACCGGACGGCGCTCGGCGAATGGTGGATCCAGCGTTCGACGGCCGGGCTGCTCGCCTTTCAGTTCGGCAGCCCGACGGACCGGCCGGTGCCGGGCGACTATACCGGCGACGGCAAGGCCGATGCGGCGTTTTTCCGGCCTTCGACCGGCGAATGGTTCGTGCTTCGGAGCGAGAATTTCAGCTTCTTTTCCGCGCCCTTCGGAACCAACGGCGACGTGCCCGTTCCCGGCGACTACGACGGCGACGGGAAATTCGATTTCGGCGTCTTCCGGCCGTCCGTTTCGACCTGGTTCGTCAACCGCTCGGCGCAGGGCGTCCTGATCGCGAGCTTCGGCCAGACCGGCGACGTGCCGGTTCCGTCGGCTTATGTTCCGTGAAGGGAAGTTTGGGAAGTTTGGCGAAGGGAAAAAGCTGCGAGCCGAGAACGGCGGGACGGCTGTCCGGCGATTTCGGCCCGCGGCTTTTTCGTCGGTTGAAGTGAGGCGGAACCGGGCGTTTTCCGTTGGCCCGAAGCCCGTTCCGGCGGCGCCGAATCCTGTCGGCGTTCCGGCGCCGCGCTCTTATTTTTTCAGGATCGTGATCATCAGACGGCCCTGCAGGATCGGATTCGAGCTGTCGTGACTGACATAGGTGTAGCTGTAAAGCTGGTCGGATTTGGTCGCTTTGAGCGTAAAGGTGTGGCTGCCGGCGGGCAGCTCGTAAAATGCCGTCATCGACCAGTTCGCGACGCGCAGCTCCTGCTTGGGGAGATCGGGAAGGTTGGCCATCTGGCTCATCGCCGGGCTCGTCTGATCGTCGAGAAAGAGGCTGACGATCGCTCCGGGCGGATAAGTGGTGCTATAGATGAAATTGTAATCGGAGAGGCCGCCGAAGGTGGAAACGAGCACGATGCTGTTGGCCGGCACGTTGACGGTCGCCGTCAGACCGGGAAGCAGCACGTAATTGCTGTTGCAGCAAACAAAGGCGCGGCCCGTTCCGTAAACGGTCGTCGTCGACTGGCCGAGCGACGGGATGCTGACGTTGCCGCTGATCGTCCCGCCGACGGTCAGGTTGCCGGCGATCGTGCCGCTGCCGTTGATGTTGAAATCGGCGGACTGCGGGGCGGCGTTCTGGTTCTGGATGTAATTGCCGCTGCCGGCGGCCGGCGGGCGCGCGTCGGTGAGGCGCGAATCGGTCGTCAGCACGTACTGGTCGGCCGGCGTTCCGCCGAGTTTGAGCGCGTTGTCGGCGACGTCGGCGCGGTTGGCGTCGAGCGCGCGGACGGCGAGCGGCGCGGCCGTCATCTTTTGGCGCGGCGCGAGGATCGTCGTCCCGACCTGAACTTCGAGCCAGCGCTCGCCGCCGGCCGGAAAGGCGTTCGCCCCGAAATCGAGCGTCACCGAAAAAGCGCCGCCCGTGATCGTCACGAGAACCGGCACCTCGGCACCGATCTGAGTGCCGCCGGAAACGGCGTCGTAGAGGCGGAATTTCATACTGTAATTGCCGCTGGCCGGCAGCGAGTTGTCGGTGAGCCGGCCCTGATAAGTGAATTCCGAGGTCTGGGCCGCGACGGCCGAAACCGATAAAAGCAGAAAAATCGAAAAGATGACGAATACGAATGGTTTCTTCAAAATCTTATCCTCCTAAGGATAAGTGTCGAAATCCCCGAAACGTATCGCTTTTATTTTTAGCCGGAGAAAGGCACGGTTTAAAGTCTTGAGTCTTGAGTCTTAAGTCTTGAGTCCGGCGGGATCGGAGGTTTTTATCTGGCGGCGAAACGTTGCAAACGAGCGTGGCCAACTGGTCCAATCAGCTTCGATGTCAACTCTTCGCCCGTGACTTCAGACTCAGGACTCAAGACTTCAGACTCAAGACTCATTTCGTGATCTGAAACGCCCTGATCTCGAGGCCGAGCTCCTGTTCGAGCTTTTGTTTTTCGGCTTCGAGCGTCTTGCGTTCCTTTTCCATATTTTCGAGGCGGGTTTCCTGCTCGTCGGCCTTGGCGATGTAGCGCGTGATCAGCGTTTTCGCTTCGGGCGTTTTCGAGAGCGCCTCGATGTTTTCGCGGAGCCGTTTCTGGTCGGCCTCGATCTTTTCGACCTCGTCGTCGAACGAATCGAGCCGCGCCTCGATCTCGGCGATCCGGCTGCGGAGATCGATCAGCTTTTCCATCCTGGCGCGCGTTTCTTCGTTGATGTATTTCTGAGTGACGAACAGCTGAAGATCGGTCTTCGAGATCGACGTCAATTGATAACCGTCCATCAGCGGCTGGCGGACGGCGATCTTCACTTCTTTTTCCTCGAAACCCTTCAACTCGACCCGGAAGCGGTAATAGCGCTGCGTCGTGTAATCGGGCTGGATTCCGGTTTCGCTCAAAACCCAGCCGTCCTGCACCGGGTATTCGATGTAGAGCACTTTCGGCCGTTCAGTCTGGTTCGCGATCTGGTAGAGCTTTTCCGACGTCCGGAAATAATGGACCTGAAAGACGCCGTTGACGACCTTGACGATCTTCGCCGGTTCGCGGTCCTCGTTCGTCCTGACGCGAACGTTCGTGCCGAGATCGAGCGCGAACGAGATCAGCCGCTGCTCTTTGGCCTTGAGCCGTTCCATCAGCGCCTCGCCGGCGTAGGCGTTGCCGTCGATGACCGTCAGGCTGCCGGCCTCGAGCGTCAGCGGCGTCAGGTTTTTCAGGAGCACGCCCGAATACGGCCGGTCGCGGCGGACGGCCTCGTTGTAAACGGCGACGCGCTCGCCGTCCATCTTGGTCTGGACGATCGGGATCAGCGCCGACCGGTCGCGCAGAACCGTCACGGGCTGCTCGATCCGGTATTCGAAAAGATCGCCGATCTCCTCGCCTTTCGTATTCGTCTCGACGCCGTTGCTGTTGCTCAGCAGGGCGTCGCTGACGGTCGTGCTCGAGACCGCGATGTTGTTGTTCGAATTCAAATTGCCGGTTCTGAAATTATTCAGCTCCTGACCGTCGACGATGAAATTGTTTTGACCTCCCGAGGCGCCGTTGGACTGAAAACCGTTGCTGGTGACCCCCGGCTGTAATTGCGCCAAAGATAAAGTTTGTCTTCCGTTGAGGGGAAGATTCTGGACCTGCTGAGATGTGATGTTGGTGCTGATCTTTGACTCCGTCGTATTGAGCACCCCGCTCTGCGGTTCGTAGACCTGCGGCTGGAGCTGGAGGTCCTGCGGCGTCGGGACGACCGGGCGGTAGCGGTAGAACGGTTTCTGGAGCTGCTGGATGAACGAGATCGGCGAGCCCGAGACGAGCGAGAGCTGGACGTTTTCCCAGTCTTCCTCGCTGATGTTGTCGACGATCGCCCAGCCCTGGAAAAACGGCTTGCCGGCCTCGTCGAGGACGACGCGATAGGTCGTCTTCCAGATCGGCGCGGCGATCGTGTAACTGACGATCATCTCGCGCTGGCCGGCGCCGTTCGAGGTGATCGTGATCGTTTTCGCGTCGCGGCGGCGCGTCGAGGCCGAGGCGTTGGCGAATTCGTTGAGGTCCTTCTGGGTGCCCTCGTCGAGCAGCTTGACGCTTTTCACGTCGTTGAGGTCGAAGCTCGAAATCTCGCCGTTTTCCGAGGCGATGACGAGCACGCTCGTCGCGAGCGTTTCCTTTTCGGTCTTGATCTGCTTGCGCTCGACCGTCAGGATCGCGCCGGTCGCCGCGCCCTTCGGCGAGGTGACGGCGACCTTCGCGCCCTGCAATTGCGCGAGGACCGCCGCGAGCCCGCCGCCCTCGCCGGTCAGCGGGCTGACGGAGAAGGGAATTTCGGCCATTCGCGAAGCGACGGGCGCCGACGAGTTGTAGGAAACCGCGCCGATCCGGCCCTGTCCGAGATCGAGGACGACCATCGATTTGAGGACGTCGTCGACCTGCGACTGTTTGAACGAAAGGTTGATCTCGGCGTTGCCGGCGACGATTCCGCGCCGCTCGACGTAGGCGACGCCGTTCGAATACAGGATGACGCGCCGGATCGGGAGCTGATTGACGGCGTCGGCGTCGGCCCGCGCCGCGACCGGCTTCGGTTGATTGACCGTCTGCCGGCTGACCTTCGTCTGCGCCGGGAAAGTCATCGCGCACAGCAATAACAGGGATAGAAAAAGTTTGATGTTCATAATATTTTTCGGATTTCGGTTTATGCCGATTTCGGATTTCGGATTTCGGATTTCGGATTTTCAGCTCTCGGGATAATTCGGTTTGTTTGTGTAATTATTCGTCGAGAGGAATATCCGGCTAAAAATAGTTCGATAAAAAATCGGTTTCGTGTTTCGGTTGTTGTAAGCCTACGGCTTAAAAGATGTTGCGTAAGGGAATATTAGTTGCTTTGCCCCAAAAAAAAGACGAACGGCCCAAAAATTGAACCCGTCCGTCCCCTGTTCTGTTAATCGACTTCGCTTCGGATCGATTTAGCTTCAACCCCAAACCAATCCGAAATCCGAAATCCGAAATCCGAAATCCCTATGATTTTTGCGTGTTCTTGTCGCGTTCGGAATTTTTGTCCTTTTCCTTTTCGTTCTTCTTTTTGATGTAGTCGTCTTTGGCGTCGCGGCAGCCTTTGGCGATTTTTTCCTTGTCGCCCTTGTTTTCCTCGATGTTCTTCTTGATCGATTCGCGGGCGAAATCGATCGCGTATTCGCGGATCTTCTTGGTCACGAAATCCTCGTCGGGGTTTTTCGAGTCGTTGTTGAGCAGGTCGATGAACTCGTCGCATTCGGCGACGCCGGTTTTGGCCGAGGCGTTCGGGTCGGTCGCGCCGTTCGAAGGTTTCGACGGGTTGGACGAACTCGAATTATCCGAGCCGCCGGTGTATTTCTGGATCATTCCGCAGCCGAGGCCGAACGTGAAAAGAACCGCTAACGCGATCAGGATCGTAATTTTGTTTTTCATTTATCCACTCCGAAAAATTTGCTTTCGCAGGCAAATTTTAGAGCAGTTCGCGCATTTTTGAAAGCGCCGGAATCGGTTTATTAATGTTCGGGGATGTTTTAACGCAAAGGCACGGAGCCGCAAAGAACCATTAAAACACTCTGCGGCTTTGCGCCTCTGCGTTAAAATCGCCCGTCGCGGCTCTGAGCGGCCGAAAAATCAGAACGAGCCCGGATTCGCTCCCTTGCCGCTGAGCTCGTAAATCACGTAGAGATTGAGCGCGTTGTCTTTGATCTCGGCGCGGACGTCCTTGACGTCGGCGCGCATATTGCCGTTGGTCGCGGCGATCGGCAGGTTGAGCGCGATCTGTTTGGCCTGCAGGATCTGGATCGGGTTGACGCGCTGGTTGAGCGTCTTCTGGACGAGCGGCGTGACGATGCCGCCGAGCATCGACGTGACGCCGTCGAGGTTGACGGTCTGGATGTTCAACTGGCCGACGACCGCCTGCTGCGCCGGGTCGAACCGCAGCTCGAGCGCGGCCTCGGTCCAGCCGGTGAAATTCAGACAGCCGAACATCGAACTGTAGCTGCCGCGAAAAGCGAGCGGCGCGACGATCTTGCCGTTCTCGAATCTGAGCCCGCTGCGGACGCCGCTGCCCTCGGGCAGGAGCGTGATCCGGCCGTCGCAGGCGTTATCCTGAAACATCGCCGGCCGCGGCCCGATCCGGTCGTCGGCCGGCCGGTTTTCGGTCAGACTGAGCGGAAACGACGGCGCGTTCATATCGCGGAAGATCGTTTTTAAGACCTCGTTGAAGAATTCCTGTTTCAAGACGATCTGCGCCGTCGCGGGCGGCGTGCCGGCGGCGTCCGGCGGCTGGATCGGAAGCCCCGGCGCCTGCGCCGCGCGCGGCACGCCGACGAACAGATAAAACGTCAGCGCCCCGCCGAGCGCCAGACCGATCAAACCGCCGAGAATGAATGTCGCTGTTTTAGACATATTTCGATTTCGGATTTCGGATTTCGGATTTCGGATTGGTGTGTGGATGGAAAAATCCGTTTCCCTTTCTCCTCTTCTCCCTTTCTCCTCTTCTCCCTTTCTCCCCTTCTGCCCCTCCGCCTTACGGGGTCGGCTGCGCCGATTGGGCCGATTTGACGGCCTGGTTGATCAGCAGCGCGACGCTGTTGAAGATCAGGTCGACCTGCGCTTTGACCTGAGCCGGGTCGATCTTTTTGTAATCGGCCGGCGGCACGGCGAAAAGCTCGGGCGCGGGTTCGGTATTAATATCGCTGATTTCGGTGACGATCCGCAAGCCGCTGAGGCCCTCCACGCTGCCGTTCTGCGAGCGCGAGACGGTTTCCGAGTGGATCGGCAGGCCGGTTTCCTTGTCGATCAGGAAAAACGACTCGGTCTCGATCCGGCCGGCGTTGGTCTTCGTGTCGGCGACCGACCCGTAGCGGTATTTGACGGTCTGCCGGCCGTTGACGTTTTCCTCGCCGACGCGCTCGACGCCCCTGACGGTCTTGACCTGCGCGACGATCTGCTCGGGCATCATCAGCTGGCGCACCTCGAAGCCGAGCGATTGCTTGTCGAGAATCGCGTACTGCTTAGTTTTCGGCATTATCAGATAATTCGTGCCGCCCTTGTCGAGATAGACGAACTGCTCGCCGCCGGGCAGGTTGAACTCCATCCGGCGGTCGGCGCCGTCGCGGCCGACGTTGGCCGAGATCGGCGGCATCGAGGCCGTCTGCTGCCGGCCGGTCGCCTCGAATTTGAGCTGGACGACCGCCCGGTAGCGTTCGGGCTCGGCGGTTTCCGGGATCGTCGCGTTCGGATCGCTGCTCGTGACGCTCGCGTTGGCGTTCGCGTTCGGAGCGGAATTGGCCGCGTTGACCGGCGCGGAATTGACCGGCGCGGAATTAACGGCCGGTCGGTTCGCCGTGACGTCGGCGCCGTTCGGGCCGCAGCCCGCGACGAGCAGGGAAGCGGCCGTCAGAATGATCGAAATTACCTTGCGCATTTCAAAAAATCTCCTTCGTGACTGAATGAAATCAATACAGCTTCTATTCGATTTTCTGTTAAGGGCAAACCCTGTGCCGAAGGGGATTTCGGAATTCGGATTTCGGATTTCGGATTTCGGATCATTACTGTTAAAAAGAATTTGACGAAAGCCCGCCCGTCGGTATTCAGGTTGAAAATCAAGTCTGAAACCACCTGACTGGAGCGCGGGCATCCTCGGCCGGCCTGAGCGCGAGAGCGCGAAAATGCCTTTCATAACTGAGAAATGTCGAGGATTTGAAACGTTTCGACACCGCTTTCGCGGCGTGGCCGGTCGAGGATGCCTGAGCTCCAGTCAGCAATTTTCCGGTTTTCCTTTAACCGTCAATCTTTTTAACAGTAATGATTTCGGATTTCGGATTGTTCGAAGATTAAATGACTTTTCTGATCGCGGCAAAGATAAAAATCGGGTCGGGAGGTTTTGATAGGGGATCATATTTCAAACCGTTAAAAGTCCAGAGTCGGGCGCGGCCCGCCCCCGACTCAAGACTCAAGACTCAAGACTCAAGACTCAGGACTGATGCAGGTCGTGCCTCAGGGCTTCGGTTTGAGGACGCAGCCGTCGAGATAATCGGTCGGGTCCATCAGGTCCTTGCGCCGCGAGTAGGTCTTTTTCGGCTTGAAGTTGAGATACTTCATATTGCCCTTTTCCGTCGGGTAGGAGATGTCTTCGGTGTTCGAATACATCTCGAAATGGAGCATCGAGGCGACGGTCTGCGCGCCGACGTAGGCGATCAACTGGCCTTCCTTGACCTCGGCGCCCTTGACGATCTCCTTCGGCGCGCGGACCGCGATCTCGCCGTAGCGAACGAGAAAGTTCGCGTGCTTGACGAGCATATCGTAGACCATCAGACATTCGACGCCCGGCTTGCAGATGCTTTTTTTCGGGTCGTCCGGGTCGGCGATATGCGGCCCGCTTTCGAAAAAGGCGCGCGGCGCGTAAACGACGGTGCCGTCCTCGACCGCGTAGATCTCGGTGCCCGGCACCGCGATCAGGTCGCAGGCCGGATGGAGCATCGAGCCGCGATCGTCGCCGAATCGCCGGCCGCCCGTCTTGTAGCTCTGCGCCGGCCGTTCGGGTAATGGAAAAGTTGCCATCTTAACAAAAACCTCCCGATATTGTGTTGAAGAATATTTTAAACGATCCGCCGGAGTTTTGGTAGGGTTTTCGTTTATATCGCGGGTAGGCCGAAAAGACGGGTTCAAAACCACGAAAAAAACGTTTCGGGCCCTTGTTTGAGAGGCGTTGCCCGAGCGTTGTTTGGCGTTGCCGGTGCATTATCCGGCGTTGTCGGGACGTAAATAGTTTTGAGTTCCGCCTTCAGGCGGCCGGCGCTCCTTTCCCTTAATATCCCGAACGGCGAAAAATAGCCGCCTGAAGGCGGAACTCAAAACTTTTTTCAAGCCTTTTCCAGATTCGCGAATTTCTCGATCAGCTTTTTCTGGCCGAAGCCGGGGAAGCTGACCGTCAGCTTGACGTTGTCGCCGGTGCCCTCGCGGCGCAGCACGAGACCCTTGCCGTATTTCGGATGCCGGACGTGCGCGCCGGGAGTGAAGCCGATGTCGGATTTCGGATTTCGGATTTCGGATTTGTTCTGCGATGAGAGGGCTTTTAGTTTGTCGAAGCCCGAGGGCGGTTTCGGCTGATTATCGGCTTCGGGTTTCGGGGCTTCGGCTTTTTTCTGTTTGAAGAATTCGGCGATCGCTTCGGTGCTGTTGTAGGTCTTGCCGGTGTAGAGGTTCTTCGGTTTTTCGCGCTGCGGTTCGCGCTGATTTTCGCCGCGGAGCGCCTTGATCGCGTGCTGGCTGGTCTTGGCGAAGCTGCTCTTGGCGAACGAGAGCCACGACTGGCCGCGCGAGAGGTCCTCGATCTG
Organism: Acidobacteriota bacterium; assembly: GCA_018269075.1. Taxonomy (GTDB): domain Bacteria; phylum Acidobacteriota; class Blastocatellia; order Pyrinomonadales; family Pyrinomonadaceae; genus JAFDVJ01. Next base: position 1,272 of record JAFDVJ010000103.1, on the reverse strand, counting down.
GTCGATCGGCATCTCGTTGAGAAACTGCGACGGTTCGGCCGCCATCTCCTCGCCGTAGACGCGCCGCCGCATCGAATGCGTGATATACAATGTCTTTTCGGCGCGCGTGATCGCGACGTAGGCGAGCCGGCGTTCCTCTTCGAGCTCCTGCGGGTCGTTGAGCGAGCGCGAATGCGGGAAGATGCCGTCTTCGAGGCCGACGATGAAGACGATCGGGAATTCGAGGCCCTTCGCCGCGTGGACGGTCATCATCGTGACGGCCGCGTTGCGATCGAACTTGTCAGTGTCCGAGGTCAGCGCGGCGTGGTCGATGAAATCGCGGAGGCCGCCGTCTTCCTGCCGGTCGTAATCGACGGCCGCGTTGACCAGCTCTTCGAGGTTTTCGAGCCGCGCCGCCGATTCGTCGGAGTTTTCCTCGCGCAGCATTCCGGCGTAGCCGGTGTTTTCGATCGCGGCCTGGACGACGTCGGAAACCGGCCGGTCGGTCGGCGCGGCGTCGGCGACCTGCGTCTGCAGCTTTTCGATCGTCTGCTTGAACTTCCGGAGCGAGTCGAGCGCGCGCGGCGTCAGATTGATCCGCTCTTTGAATTCGAGCCCGGTCAGGATCGAGATCGTTTCCCAGAGCGAGACGCCGAAATCTTTGGCGCGCGTCTGGAGCTCGTCGAGCGAGGTCTTGCCGAAGCCGCGCGGCGGCGTGTTGACGACCCGCAGGAGCGCGATGTCGTCGAACGGGTTGAGCGCGAGTTTGAGATAGGCGATGACGTCCTTGACCTCGGCGCGCTCGTAGAACGAAAAGCCGCCGACGATGTTGTATTCGATCCGGTAGCGCCGGAGCGCTTCCTCGAAGAGCCGCGACTGGGCGTTCGTCCGGTAGAGGATCGCGATCCGGTCGCGCGGGTTCCGCCGCCGGTGCTCGTCGATCTTCATCGCCACGAACCGCGCCTCGCCGTCGCCGTCGAAGGCCTGATGGTAGAAAATCTTCTCGCCGCCGGGATTAGCCGTCCAGAGCTTCTTTTTCTTTTGCTGGACGTTGTTTTCGATGATCGCGTGGGCGACGTCGAGGATCGTCTGCGTCGAGCGGTAGTTCTGTTCGAGCATAATCTCTTTCGCGTTCGGGTAATGCTGCTCGAAGTCGAGAATGTTGCGGATATCGGCCTGCCGAAATTTATAGATCGACTGGGCGTCGTCGCCGACGACGCAGATGTTCTGCTGTTTTTCGGTCAGATAGCCGATCAGCGCGAACTGGAGCGCGTTGGTGTCCTGGTATTCGTC
>JAFDVJ010000102.1 GCA_018269075.1 Acidobacteriota bacterium | reverse complement strand
GCATTCTTTTTCGAGCAGCGCCGCGACCGCGGCCGGATCCTCGATCTCGATCGCCGCTTCAAAAACTTCCTGAATTTTTCGCCACCGTTCCGGAAACATAAGGGATTTCGGATTTCGGATTTCGGATTTCGGATTTCGGATTTGTCTGGATACGAAATTTTCGATTTCAATGATGGATTCCGACTCGAAACCAATCCGAAATCCGAAATCCGAAATCCGAAATCATTTTAGTTTTCCGTAGAGCCAGGCGCGGACGAGACGCCAGTGTCGTTTGGCGGTGCGGAGGCTGACGCCGAGGACTTCGGCGGTTTCCTCGAACGTCAGACCGCCGAAAAAACGGAGCTCGACGAGCCGGGCCTGTTCGGGCGCGAGCTTTTCGAGCTCTTTGAGCGCTTCGTCGAGCGCGACGAGCTCGCCGCGCAGCTCGACCACCTTGTCGATGTTCGTGTCGAGCTGAATTTTCTGATAATCCGCGCCGCGCTTTTCGGCCTTATGAAGCCGCGCGTGATCGATCAGGATCCGGCGCATCGCGCCGGCCGCGACGCCGAAAAAATGCGCGCGGTTCTGCCAGTTGGTCCGCGTCTGGTCGATCAGCTTGAGATAAGCCTCGTGGACGAGCGCCGTCGGCTGCAATGTGTGATCGACGCGCTCGTGCCGCAGATAGCTCGCCGCGAGCCGCCGCAGCTCGCCGTAAACGGCCGGCAGCAGCAGCTCGACGGCCCCGGCGTTTCCGTTCGACAGATCGATCAACAGTTCGGTAACGTTTTTTTCGCTCAACTCGTTCAGCGTTTTGTAAATTTATCGGAAGACGCGTCAATTATAGGCAAATAAAGGAATCCGCACAAATATTTAAAGCGCAAAAAAGACGGCCGCGATTCGTTTGAACCGCAGCCGTCTTTAGACTCAAAGACTCAAGACTTAAGACTCAAGACTTAAGACTCAGGACTTACTTGCATTTCGAATATCCGCAGTCGCGGCAGAAGTCGCAGCCCGAGGCGTGTTCGAGCTGGCCCTTGCATTCCGGGCATTCGCTGATCAGGCTCGACATCTTCGTTTCCGAATACGCCGTCACTTCGGCCGTCGGCGCCGCCGCCTGCGCCGTCATCTTGCTGAGCTGGCGTTCCGACTGCGGCAGGTTCTTCAGCCGGCGGTCGATCAGCGACAGACATTCGGCGATCGCCTGTTCGGGCGAGGTCAGCAGCCGCTCGTTGAACCAGACGGCGTGCGTGCCGGTCACCTTGTTCAGGCTGCGCGAGACTTCCTTGACGTTGAAGCCGCCGCGGAGCATCTTCGACGCGAGCAGGCCGACGCCTTCCGAGATCGGGCCGGTCGCGAAGACTTCGAGCACCTGTTCGCCGTTGTGGTTGACGGTCACGTAAAGATTGACGCCGTCGAACGGGATCCGCCACGTCGAGCCCTGCAATTCGCGCGGGCGGTCGATGTGGACGGCCTGATTATATTCCTTCACCGCCGGCGGCGCGGCGACGACCGGTTCGGCGACGACCGTTTCTTCCGTCTTCGCCTCTTCCTTTTTCTCCTCGGCCTTCATCGACGTCAGCACCTGGCCTTCGCGGCTGCCGTCGCGGTAGTAGCTGACGGCTTTGCAGCCGAGATCCTTCGCCATCCGGTAGAGCTTGTCGACCGATTCGACCGTGTCGTCGTTCGCGCCGTTGCAGGTCTTCGAGATCGAGTTGTCGACGTGCTTCTGCGCGGCGGCGAGCACCTTGACGTGCTGGTGCGACGTGATGTCCATCGCCGAGATGAAATAGGACGGCAGCTCGTCGAGATGCTCGACGACGTAGTTCGCCGCTTCTTTGATCGATTCCTCGTTCGACTGGTCGACGTCGATGCCGAGCGCCTGCGCGGCGAGCGTATGGACGTAGTGACGTTCGCCGAGCGTGTCGCGGCGGACGTAGGCCCACGAGAAGTTCGGCTCGATGCCCGACGAGGTTTCGGCGACGAGCGAGATCGTGCCGGTCGGCGCGATCGTCGTCACTTCGTAGTTGCGCGGCGTCAGCGGCATATCGCGCGGGATGCCGATCTCGTCGTAAAGGAATTTCGCGTAGGCCTCGCGGTTGCCTTCGAGCTCGGGGAACGTGCCTTTCTCGGCGCCGAGCCTGACGGACGCCATCCACGCCTCGCGGCGGATAAAGCCCATCACCTTTTCCATCAGCTCCATCGAATCCTGTTCGCCGTAGGTCACCTTGAGCGCGAGACAGAGATCGGCAAAGCCCATAATGCCGAGGCCGACGGGCCGCGTGCGCTTGACGACGTCGTCGATTTCCGGGAGCGGGAAGTGACCGGCGTCGACGACGTTGTCGAGAAACTGCGTGCAGACGTGCGTGACGCGCGCGAGTTTCGCCCAGTCGATGCAGTCGTCGGGGTTCGTGCCGTCGCCGACCTTTTTGTAGAACTTGGCGACGTCGATCGAACCGAGGTTGCACGAATTATTGAAGTGAAGCATCTGTTCGCCGCACGGATTACAGGCGTGGATCGGGCCCATCGTCGAGATCATATGGTTATGACGGTTGACCTCGTCGATGAAGATGATGCCCGGTTCGGCGTATTTATGCGCCGAGGCGACGACGCGGTTCCAGACGTCCGGCGCGTAGACCATTCCCGGCGTCGGCGGATTCTCGATCGAGCAGTCCGAAAGATCGGCGGTTTCGAAGGCGAGCTTGTCGGCGAAGGTCACGGTCTCGCCGTTCGGGCGGCGATAGACGGCGTACGGGCCGCCGGTGACGGGATCGAAGACGTCGGCCGTCCACGCTTCGTCGTGAAAGCGGGTCTGAAACCACGCTTTCCGGTCGACGGCTTCCATAAAGGCGTCGTTGACGGTCACGGAGATGTTGAAGTTGGTCAGGCTGTGCTGATCGTTCTTGGCGTGCACGAAACGCAGGACGTCCGGATGCGTGATCGAGAGAATGCCCATATTCGCGCCGCGCCGGACGCCGCCCTGTTTGACGACTTCGGTCGTGCCGTTGACGATGTTCATAAAGCTGACCGGGCCCGAGGCGACGCCGCGCGTCGAATTGACCATCGAACCGGCCGGCCGCAGAAATTCATAGGTCATTCCGGTGCCGCCGCCCGTCTGATGGATGATCGCGACGTTCGACGCGTGCTCCATAATGCCTTCGATCGAATCGGGAACGTTGAGCACGAAGCAGGCGGCCAATTGGCCCTTCGGTTTGCCGGCGTTGACGAGACACGGCGTGTTCGGCACGAACTCGCGGTTGAGCATCACTTCGGTCATCGAATCGTAGAAATAGTCGCGCTTGACCGAATCGGTCTCGGCCTTCGAAACGTGGCCGACGACGCGGCGCACGATGTCCGCCCAGGTTTCGAGCGCGTCGCCGTTCAAATCCTTGAGGGAATAGCGTTTGCTGATGACTTTCTGCGCGTTCAGGCCCAAAGGTTTGGCTTCGCGTTTGAGGGATGTTCCCGTTCCGTTTCCGTTCGAATTTCCGTTTTTGGCGACAAATTCGCCCACGCCGACAGGCTCAAAGACCGTACTCATATTTGCTCAATTCTCCTGATTGCCTTTTTTATAAAGACACAATTCTTCGATTTATTTATTAAATTTTACTCTTCTTTTGTGCATTTTGAAATGCGGGCGCAGCAGTAATACTCTTGGTTTTTGCCCCGGAAGCAGAAGTTTTTGTTTGTTCCCGAGCGAATTGAAATATAACCCAACTCAAATCCGCTTGTCAATGGAAAAATCCACAATATATTGTGCCGTTCACAAAATTTTCACCCAAATAATCGATAACTTAAAGTAATTCCTTAGGTTCGCCGCCCGAAGAAAAAAATCGCTTTCCGAAAAAAAACGCGGCCCGCTCATATTTGACTTTTGGCGTCGCTTTTTCCGACACTGAATATCTATGGACAAACTTATTCACGGCCTCGCGGCCGACGCGACCGTCCGCGTGATGGCGGCCATTACCACCGAGACGGTTCGCGAAGCCGTGCGCAGGCACAACACCGCGCCGACGGCTTCGGTCGCTCTCGGACGCGTTTTGACGGGGACACTGCTTTTGGGTTCGAGTCTCAAGGACTTCGATCGCCTGACCGTGAAAATAGAATCCAATGGTTCGGTAGAAGGCATTGTAGCCGAAACCGTCGCCGATGGCAAAGTCCGCGGCTACATAAAAAATCCGCTCGCCGACCTGCCGCAAAAACCGGACGGCGCGTTCGACGTGGCCGGCATCGTCGGCAGCGGCTTTATGCACGTGATCCGCGAATCGGGGTTCGAGCTCGGCCTGCACCGCGACCCGTACGTCGGGTCGGTTCCGCTCGAAACCGGCGAGATCGCCGAGGATTTCGCGTATTATTTAATGAAATCCGAGCAGATCCCGTCGGCCGTCCTGCTCGGCGATCAGCTTCAGCCCGAAGCGCCCTTCGTCAAATGCGCGGGCGGCGTGATGATCCAGATGCTGCCGACCGCCAACCCGAACATCGCCGTGATGATCGAGGACACGATCCTCCGCGCGCCGCGCGTCTCGAACGCGATCCTCGACGGCGCGACGCCCGAAGAGCTGATCAAAATGACGCTCGGCATCATCGACTACGAAATCTTGGGCGAAAAAGACGTCCGCTTCGAATGCAACTGCTCGCACGAGCGCGCCGTCGCGCTCGTCGCCTCGCTCGGGCCCGAGGAAGTCCGCTCGATGCTCGAAGAAGACCACGGCGCGACGATGAACTGCGGCTTTTGCAGCAACGTCTACACGCTGACCGAGGACGATCTGCGCGGGATCCTTGAGAAAAATTAAAAATTAAAAATTAAAAATTAAAAAAGGGCGCTCGCGAATGCCAGGCGCCTTTTTTCATATATTTTTAATTTTTAATTTTTAATTTTGCACTGCTTCCTCCGGAAGCTAAAACCTGAACTGGCTCGAATGAATGACGCCGGTGCGGCCGCAGGCGTCGGTGTAGTACCACGTTCCGTTGTTGTCGCCGATGCCGGTCGAACCGAGAATGTTGACGACCGTGCCGCGCGATTTCAAAACGCACTGGACGCGGCCGTTCGGCGCGTCGCGGACGTTCGACGGCGGGTCGATGATGACGGCCGTCCGCGCGGAGGACGGCGGCGGCGGCGCGGGCGTCGTCTTCTTTTTCTCTTCGAGCGCCTTGCGTTCCTGTTCGAGCTTTTGTTTGTCGCGGTCGAGCTTTTCCTGCTGCTGTCTGAGATTGGCCGCCGCGTCGTCGTCCCCGGCTTTATGCTCGCCGTCCGCGTTTTTGTTCGATTTTTCCGGGGTGTTGACGGCCGTCTTCTGGTTTTTCGAATCGTCGCCGCCGAATTTATAGAAAAGCCCCGCGCCGATCGCGGCGAGCGCGACGAGTCCGACCAGACCGACGACGAGCACGATCAAAAGCGCGCGGCTTTTGCGCGGTTCCGGCGCGGTCTGCACGGGAACGACCGGCGGCGGCACGCCCTGATTGAAGGTTGGCTGACCGTAATTGAGCGTCGGCGCGCCGTAACTCGCAGTCGGCGGGAGCGTTTGGCCGTGAATGACGGTCGGCGTTTCCGCGTCGTCGGTGAACGAACCGGAAACGGCCACGAGCGTCGCGCCGTCAGCGAGGCAAAAATTCGTCTGATCGTCGTAAACCTGCGCGCATTGCGGACATCTCTTCATAAAATCGGAAAGCGAAACATTAATCTTTCTCGTGTTATAACACCGCCGCCCGCTCTTTGCAAGATTCGGAATAACCGTTATGCTGATAAGCTGAGTCCTGAGTCTTAAGTCTTCAGTCTTAAGTCTTAAGTCCAGAGTCTTGGCCGGAAAAAACATTCGAAATTCAAAATCGACTCAAGACTTAAGACTTCAGACTCAAGACTCGGATTTCATAACAAATGCGCGATCTCAATAAATTCTTCGATCACTGCAGCCGCCGCGTCGACGCGCGGCTCGACGCGCTGATTCCGGCCGAAAATACGCCGCCCGCGCGGCTTTACGCGGCGCTCCGGTGGAGCGTCTTCGCCGGCGGCAAGCGTTTTCGCCCCGCGCTCACGCTCGCCGCGGGCCGCGTTTTCGGCGCGCCCGAAGAACGGCTTTTGTCGACCGCCGCCGCGATCGAGATGATCCATACCTACTCGCTGATCCACGACGATCTGCCGGCGATGGACGACGACGAGCTGCGGCGCGGCCGCGCGACCTGTCACGTCAAGTTCGACGAGGCGACCGCGATCCTCGCCGGCGACCAATTGCAGACGCTCGCCTTTCACGCGATCGCGAACGACGCGCAGTTAACCGAAAGCACGCGGCTCAAACTGATCGCCGAATTGGCGGAAGCGGCCGCCCGGATGGTCGACGGCCAGCAGCTCGATCTCGACGCCGAGGGCCGCCGGATTTCGCTCGAAGATCTCGAAAAAATCCATCGCAGCAAGACCGGCGCGATGATCCGCGTCGCCGCCCGCGCCGGCGCGCTGATCGCCGGCGCGGGCGACGACGAGCTTTGCGCGGTGACCCTTTACGCCGAAAAGCTCGGCCTGCTCTTTCAGATCACCGACGACCTCCTCGACGTCACGCAGACGACCGAAGTTCTGGGGAAAACGGCCGGCAAGGACGTGACGGCCGAGAAAGCGACCTACCCGCATTTCCACGGACTCGCCGAAACCCGCCGTCTCGCCGCGCAGGTTCACGCCGAAGCCGCCGAATCCTTAAAAACGATCGACAAAAACACGGACATCCTCGCCGCACTGCTCGATTTCATCCTCGCCCGCGAAAAATAACCCGCGCCGACCGCGCCGGCACCCGTGCCGAACGCGTCAACATTCCTTTTTCAATTGATCGGCCAAATCCGGGACTGTAAAATTAACGTGAGTTCGGCGTAAGGACGGAGCGCCGGCATCTTGCCGGCAAACGGCGCGCAAGCGGCGTAACAGCGTTTCATTTTCCTAAAATCATCTGGTAAATGAAACGCTGTTTGCGTTTTTCAAACGCATTGCCGGCAGGATGCCGGCGCTCCGTCTGGCGTCGATTCTTACGTCGAACTCACGTTAAAATTAATTGTGTAATCGAAGGGAAAAAGCGGCGCAGCCGCGCTCGTGTCAGTAGCGTCGGCGGCAGCCGATGCACCGCCGCGCCGGTGTGACTTGACGGGAAGGTTAAAACCCTTGATATCGAACGGTTTGAGATGCAAGGCCCGGCCGGCGGACGGTGCATCGGCTATCGCCGACGCTACTGACACGAGCGCGGCTGCGCCGCTTTTTTCGAGACCGGACGAGCTTTGTTTACACAATCCATTTTACAGTTTCAAATCCCAGTTATCGGGCCGGAGTTTCGGATTACACCATCCGGCGCTCGAGTCGAGCCATTGTTTTCGATATTTTCCGATCGACGCGAGCCGGCAGTCCTCGTCACCGAACTCGCCGCCGCAGCAGTCGCAGATACTGTGAGTCGGCGTTTTTCGGTCGTCGCCCGACGGCTGGTCGGGCTGCCGTAAACCGCAGATCCTGCAAATGGATAGATCATTTTTCAGCATTGAAATAGTCTAAACCGGTCGGATGTTCGTCAGACTTCGGATCGGTCGTTAAAAAACCAAAGAAATTCTCTTCCTCGAAGAAATAAAGTATTTTTTTACCGGCTGGATCGTAAATCAGCAGCTCTTTATCGGGCAATAATTCCAACAGGGAAATTATTGAGCCGACCGGTTCCGAAGGCACTGCTTTTAACCACGGCAGGCCGCCGTAACCGCCGATCGACAAAAGCAGCTCTTTTCCTAAACCGCTGCCGGTCAGACAGTTCTCGCGCCATTGGCGGATCTCCGTTTCGGACGCGCCGGCGTCGATGACCGCTTGCAGGGGCATATTATAGGAAACGACTCTTTTCCAAATCTTTTCAACGGGAAAGTCCGCCTCGGCGACAAATTCACGAATATTCAAATCGGGGTTCAGATTTAAAAGCTCGCCGAGTTTTTGTTTATCTTTGAAGACATTAAATTCCTCTTTGTTCATAGGATTTTGGGGAATAAATAAAAACCGTAATTGAAAGCTGAGGAGCGGTCAACGGTTTTCAGCCTTCCGTTATTCCGAACATTTCCGTTTTATGGATTTGCCCGATTGTTTATCATCCGGCTCATTATATAAGACGACGGCGACTATCGAAACGAAAAAATCGGGACGACGGCCGTCTCAGGCGTCGTCGTGCGTGTAGTAGAAAAAGTCGCCGCAGTGGACGTCGGCGGGGTGGCGCTCGGCTTCGGCCAGCAGTTCGAAGATCTCGTGATGCCCGGCGACCTCGTTTTTTTTCAGGTAATCGGCGATCGTTTCCGGTTCGTCGATCCAGATCAGTTTGAGGCCGATGCTCTCGGCGGTGGCGCCGACTTTTTCGAAAAATTCGTCGTAGCTGCCGGCGAAGGCGACGACCATCGTGATCAGTCCGACGGCGTCGCGGGGCATCTCGAAACCGCCGTTCGAGACCAGATCCGCGAAACCCGTCCAGTAATTTTCGTAATCCATCGTAACCGTCTTGATCCGGGCCGCGCGCAAAGACGAATCGATTGGCCCGGCCCGCGGATCGTGCGATCGCCTGCGGACCGAAAACTATTTATCAAAATCGTCCGTATAAATCGTGTGATCCGTCGGCGGCATTTCTTCCGTTCGCCCGCCCGGGTTATATTTTCGAATCTCAATTATCCATTAAATTCAGCAGTTTGAAAAACTGTCCGGGCTTCTGAATTTAATCGATATTCGATCTTCGATAAATCGGGCCGGTCGTTTTCGGGCTTCGAAAAGCTTCCAAACGCCGCCGGTAAAATGTTGGCCGGCGCCGGTTGTTTGTGCTAAAATTCGCTATCGATGTTAAATAAAGTCACCCCGATGATGTCGTATTGTTTCCGCGTCGCGGCCGGGCTCTGTCCGGCCGTCGTTTTTTTCGCGCTCGCCGGCTGGTCGGCGCCCGCGGTCCGCGCGCAGCAGACCGAGGCGCCGGTCGTCGTTCAGCCGGGCGCGCCCGGACAGCCGACGAAGACGCTGCCGAGCACGACGCGCGCCGTGCTGCCACCGCGCTCGCCGAAAGACGTCGAGTTTATGCAGGGAATGATTATGCATCACGGGCAGGCGGTCGAGATGACCGCGCTGATCGAATCGCGCACCGAAAACAAGGAGCTCCGGCTGCTCGGCGCGCGGATCAGCCAGTCGCAGTCGTCCGAGATCAACTTTATGAAGCGCTGGCTCGAAACGCGCGGCGCGCCGACCGAGATGGCGATGCCGGCGATGGATATGCCGGGGATGGATATGCCGGGAATGGATATGTCGAAGCACAAGCATCAGATGCTGATGCCCGGAATGCTCACGCCCGAGCAGATGGACGCTTTGCGAAAGGCGAAGGGCGCGGAGTTCGACAAGCTGTTTCTGACCGGGATGATCCAGCACCACACGGGCGCGCTCGTGATGGTCAAAGAGCTGTACGATACGGCCGGCGCCGGCCAGGACGCCGAGCTCTTCAATTTCACGACCGACGTCGACAGCGGCCAGCGCGCCGAGATCAGGATTATGGAGAAGATGCTCGGCGGGAAATAGTCTTGAGTCTTGAGTCTTGAGTCTTGAGTCTTGAGTCTTGAGTCTTGAGTCTTGAGTCTTGAGTCTGGTTTCGGCTCGGCGAGTTTTCCGTTTCGGGTGAGGATTTGAAGATATATAAACGAAATGACTACGAAACGGACGACTTAAGACTCAAGACTTAAGACTTAAGACTTAAAAAGACTTAAAACCGGCTTTCAACAAAATACCAAGAGGGAATCTAACGATGAATAAAATATCAACTTTCGCGGGCCGTTTGCTGACGGCTTTTCTTGTTGCCGGCGCGTTCGGAGCGGTCGCGGCGCGCGCCCAGACGCCCGAACCGGCGCCGACGCTGCCGCCGGGAATGACCGGCTCGGATACCAGCGATCCGCGCTTTAAGCTGACGCCCGGGCTCTACGACGCGGGCGAGGCGGCGATGGGGATGAAGCATCTCCTGCTGCTCAAAAAGCCGGACGCGTTTCAGCTCGGCTCGGACGATCCCGCGAGCCCGAACGTCCAGAAGACGCTCGGGATGATGGGGATGGGCGACACGTCGAAGATGCCGAAAAACTTCCAGCTGATGATCGCGCAGCTCGCCTTCGCCAATTCGGATCTCGCCTTTCAGGGCAACCGCCTGTTTCAGGGCAATTTCTACGGCGTCAACATCTACGACATCTCCGACCCGGCGAAGGCCAAACTGATGACGTCGCTCGTCTGCCCCGGCGGGCAGGGCGACGTTTCGGTCTACAACAACCTGCTCTTTATGTCGGTCGAGATGCCGAACGGCCGGCTCGACTGCAGCGTGCAGGGCTTTCCGCCCGCGCCGCCGGCGGCCAACGCGCAGGCCAGCCAGTCGAACGAGCCGCCGGTCGAAAAAGACCGTTTCCGCGGCGTCCGCATCTTCGACATCAGCGACATCCGCAGCCCGAAACAGGTCGCCGCCGTTCAGACCTGCCGCGGCTCGCACACGCACACGCTGGTCGTCGATCCGAAGGATAAGAGCAACGTCTACGTCTACGTTTCGGAAACCTCGTTCGTCCGTCCGAACGGGGAACTGGCCGGCTGTTCGGGCGAAGCGCCGGACAAGGACTCGAACACCTCGCTCTTCAAGATCGACGTCATCAAGGTGCCGGTCGCCGCGCCGCAGGAAGCGAAGATCGTCTCGAGCCCGCGCGTCTTTATGGATTCGCGGACCGGCATCGTCAACGGCCTCGACAACGGCGGCACGCACAGCCCGCAGGGTCTGACCAAACCGACGCCGACCGATCAGTGTCACGACATCACCGTCTACGCCGAGATCGGCCTCGCGGCCGGCGCCTGCGAGGGCAACGGAATTTTGCTCGACATCAAAGACCCGGCCAACCCGAAACGCGTCGACGCGGTCAACGATCCGAATTATTCCTACTGGCATTCGGCGACGTTTTCGAACGACGGCAAAAAGGTCGTCTTCACCGACGAATGGGGCGGCGGCCTGGGCGCGCGCTGCCGCGCGACCGATCCCAACAAATGGGGCGCGAACGCGGTCTTCGATCTCGTCGACGGCAAGCTCAATTTCGCGAGCTACTACAAAATGCCGGCGGCGCAGGGCGACAGCGAAAACTGCGTCGCGCACAACGGCTCGCTCGTCCCGGTGCCGGGCCGCGACATCGAGGTTCAGGCGTGGTATCAGGGCGGCATCTCGGTGATGGACTTCACCGACGGCAAAAATCCGTTCGAGATCGCCTATTTCGACCGCGGGCCGATCGATCCGAAGACGCTGATCCTCGGCGGCGACTGGTCGGCTTACTGGTACAACGGCCACATCTACGGCTCGGAAATCGCGCGCGGCCTCGACGTGTTCGAGCTCACGCCGACGAAATTCCTGACGCAGAACGAGATCGACGCCGCCAAATCGGTCCGGTTAAGCGAGCTCAACATCCAGAACCAGACGAAGATCGAATGGCCGCGCACGCTGACCGTCGCCAAGGCCTACATCGATCAGCTCGAACGCTCGCAGGCGCTCTCGGCCGGTCAGATCGCCGACCTCCGGCAGTCGATCAAAAAGGCCGAGGCCTCGAAGCTCGGCAAAAAGGACGCCGCCAAGCTCAAGACCTTCGCGCCGACGCTCGAAACGAGCGCCGGCACGGCCAAAAACGCCGCCGACGCGGCCCGGATGAAGGCGCTCGCCGACATCCTCGGCGAGCCCGCGGTCTGAGCCTTTTCGTCACGGTCGATCAAAAAAAGCCGGGAGCTTTTCCCGGCTTTTTTTGCGTCAGGCCGGAGCGCCGGCCGGCGTTTTTGATCGGATTCAGGAATTCGCGCCGGGCATTTTTCGACAATTTTCAAGGTTCCGGCGCGCATCTTCCGCCAGATCTTTGGCGGACATTCGCGGGATTATGACTTTGCCGAAATATTTTTCGTAAATCGAAACGCTTTTTTGCAGATTCTCTTCGGCGGACTTCAGCCGGTCCGAATCCCGGCTCCCGCTGTTTTTGTATAAATTCAGCTGCGCTTTCCCGAAATTGTGATGAGCGACCGCGATCAGAAAATCGGTGGTGAATTCCTGCGGGTCTTTTTCGAGCCGCGCGGGCAGATTTTTGAGCGGTTCCTGAAGAATTCCGGCCGCTTCCGAAAATTTTTCGCGTTCGACCAGAAACTTGCCGAAAAGGATTTTGACGACGTCGCGCATAAAAACGGCAAAATCGTTTTTCGCGTCGGCTTTGATGACCGCATCGTAGAGCGCAAGCGATTTTTTATATTCCGCGTCGGCTTCCGTTTCCCGGCCCGTCAAATGCAGCGCGTCGGCGACGTAGCTGTGCGTCAGCGCGATTCTTTCACGAATTTCGAGATCGTCCGGCCGGCCGCGTAGCTCGTCTTCGAGCAGCGCGATGATTTTGTTGTAATAACTGAGCGCCTCGCCGCGTTTATCGGGAGCCGCCATCAGCACGTCGGCGAGCGCGTCGTAGCCGCCCAAACGGCGCGATTTCAGGGATTTATCTGACGGGTCGCCGGCCAGCAGCCGTTCATAAATTTCGACCGCTTCGCGGCAAATCTTCAAACTTTCCTCGACCTGTTCGGGCTCTTCGCGCTGGGTGGCGATGTTGATCTGCGTCGAAGCGAGAGCGATCAAAGCATCATTGTCGTTTGGGTTGTTCGCCAGCATTTTTCTGAAAATATCGGCGGTTTTTCGATAGTACGCGGTCGATTCGTCAAGATTTCCCTGAATTCTTTTGATGGCGCCGATCTGGGAATAATTCCCGGCCAATTGTTTCAGAACGGTCTGATCCTGAGGTCTTTCGGCGAGTGCGGTTTCATTCAGAGCGAGCGCTTTTCGATAACTTTCCTCCGCCCGATCGAAACGGCTGCGGTTGGCGTTGAAAGTGTTTCCCTGAATGTCGCCGACTTTTACGTAAGCTCTCGCCAGTTCGAGCCGAAGCGCGGTGTCCTCGACGTTTTCCGCCGACAGCCGGTCGAGATAAACCACCGCGTCGTTGAGCATTTTTTCGCTGATTTCGGTCGCGCCCGAAAGATTGTTAATCGCGTCCTGATATTCGAAAATCACCGAATTCGCCAGCTGCCGGACATCGTTGAACCGCCGTTCGGCGCGCGCGCGTTCGCGGCGGGCGACGATTGCCTGCCACGTCGCGACCGAGATTCCGCCGATCAACGAAAACAAAGCCAGCGCGGCGGCGAGCGCTCCGGCTTTGTGGCGGCGAACGTATTTTCCGAAGCGATACTTGAGCGTCTGCGGTTGTGCCAGAACCGGCAAGCCCTCTAAAAATCTGGCGATGTCCTCGGAAAATTGCTGAACCGAGCTGTAGCGCTCCGACGGTTCCTTGCGAAGAGCTTTCAGGATGATGTTGTCCAGATCGCCGCGGAGTAATTTCAGGTTTGGAATTCTGGCTCTCGGATTCGTCTGCCGGCCTTCTTCCCTGGTCCTTTGTTCCTTGTTTTCCGACGTCGCGCCCGGGCCGGCCGGCGATTGACGGAGGACGACCGACGAAGGACGGAGCGGCTCGGTTTCGCGGACGCTTTTGATGATTTCCTCGTAAGATTTGCCTGTCGTTTCAAACGGGCGTTTTCCGCTCAGCATTTCATAGAGAATTACGCCGAGCGAATAAACATCCGTCGCGGTGGTGATGGTTTTGTCTAAAATCTGTTCGGGCGAAGCGTATTCGGGCGTAAAAGCGCGGGTGTGAGTAACCGTCTGCGCGCTTTCGTCGCCGTCGTCGGACAAAAGTTTGGCGATGCCGAAATCGAGCAGCTTCGGCACGCCGTCCGCCGTTACCAGTATGTTCGAAGGTTTCAAATCGCGGTGAATGACGAGATTTTTATGCGCGTGTTCGACCGCCGCGCAGATTTGCCGGAAGATTTCGAGGCGTTTTTCCAAACCGAGATCGTTTTCGCCGCAAAACCGGTTGAGCGAAAGACCTTCGATATATTTCATCACGAAAAACGGCAGGCCTTCGGACGAGATTCCGCCGTCAAGCAGCTGGGCGATGTTCGGATGTTTTAAGGTCGAAAGGATTTTTCGCTCGCGCGCAAAGCGTTTGAGAATGGCGTCGGAATCCATTCCGCGCTTGATGATCTTGAGCGCGACTTTTTGATTGAAATCGGAATTGACGCGTTCGGCCAGATAAACCGCGCCCATTCCGCCGCTGCCGATTCGTTCGAGAATCAGATAATTTTCGATCTTTTCCCCGACAAAATCGTCTTTCGTTCGATCGTCGGCCGCGCCTTGCTGAATCAAAAGCGGTCGGTCGATAAAATCTTCGGCTTTTTCGTGCGCCGCCAACAGTTTTTCGGCCGCGCGGCGGATTTCTTCGTCGGGTTCGCGGGCAAGAAACTCACGCCGCTCGCTTGCGGGCAAATCGAGCGCCGCGGAAAGAACATTTTTGATGTTTTTCCATTTTGCAGGTTCCATAAAGCCGATCTCTCAACACACTACGCGAAAAAACAGAAAAATCGGCTCAATAAAATTAATCGCCGTTAATTTTCTGGTAAAGCCACGCCCGCGCGATCGTCCATTCGCGTTTGACGGTGGCCGGCGATATTTTCAAAACCCCGGCCGTTTCCTCGATCGTCAAACCCGCAAAATAGCGAAGTTCGACGACCCGGCATTGCTGCTCGTCAAAACTTTCGAGTTCGGTCAAGGCCTGGTCGAGTTCGAGCAGATCCTGATTTTGTCCGGCGGAAACGGTCAGCGCGTCGTCGAGCGAGACTTTTTCCGCGGCGTGTTTTAAGGATTTTCGCTGGCGCGCGGCATCGATCAGAATCCGGCGCATCGCCTGCGCGGCGATCGCAAAAAACTGCCCGCGATTTTCCCAGTCGACTTTTTTCTGGTCGGTGAGTTTGAAATAGGCCTCGTGAACGAGCTCGGTCGTCTGAATCGAAACGGCGTGTTCGCGCTGGAGAAAACTGCCCGCAAGCCGCCGCAGCTCGTTGTAAACGAACGGCAGAAGCCTGTCGAGCGTTTCACGGTTCGCGCCGTCGGCGGCAACGCTCAGCTCTTCTAATAAAAGCGTGACTTCACTTGCCATAAAAAACTTTGAGCCGATTTTATCACAATTTTCGCGTAGCGCTTCAAAATGGGGAAATTCGATGCGAAAGAAGTTTCTGATTTTGGCGATTTTTAGCTTTTGGCGGCCGGCCGATTCCCGGCTTGTGCCGTAAAGCGGATGAAACCGACGGTCTACGGCAAAATAACGGCGCGCCCCGCGTTCTTATTTTATCGTCATTGAACGAATGAAAAAAAAGCGATCGCCGGCGCGTTCCCCCCGCGTGACGATCTATAAAACAACAATCAGGAGAAAAAAATGAAGAAGTTATTAGTGTTGACGCTGCTTTGTGTGTGTTTTCAAAGTCTTTCCGCACAGGAAGTCAAAACCGATTCCGAAAGCGACCGGAAAACCCGGATTTCCGAAGAGCGGAAAAATATGAACCGCGATTCGCCCGACGCGAAGAAAAAGATCGATACCGCCGCGCTCTTGTCCGCGGCGGACGTCGGCGAGCCGGATTCGTTCGGCAAGAACGCGAAGTTTCTCGGAACGGCCGCGACCGGCATCGTTTACGTTTATTCGAGCTGCGACCCGGCGGTGCTGCTCGCCGATCTCGATCTCGTCCTCGGCGCTGACGACCGCTGTCTCGCGATTCCGACGCCCGGAACGTCGGCGTCCGCGACCTTCAACGACATCGGCCGGATCACGATTCCCGGCAAATCGGTCGACAACACGATCTGGTTCATCCAGAACAATCTCGTCGACTACGATCTGTTCAACCCGAACGCCAATTCGGTGCTCTCGAATTTTTCGTACAGCCCGTCGTACACGCTCGAAAGCACGGCGCTCAACGATCCGGCGGCGATCGATCCGAACACGGGGTTGCCGATGAACGGCTCGTTCACGACCGGCGTCAACGCCAGCAAGGTGCTGCTCAAGACCTACGCGGCCGGCGCGAACGACATCACCAGCGAGCGGTTTTCGACCTCGGCGACGCGCGGTTTCGCGCGCGGCTATTTCGCCGATCTCGGACTGCCGCAGTCGGTCATCAACAAGCTCTACAACCGGCCGCTGACGATCCGGCTCAACCTCCGCGTGCGCGCGAATTTCTTCAGTTTCGGGCAATTCGGCTACAGCGTGCGGTTTTTCGGCAACTGATTTTTCCGGAAAAGGTTTTCACTCGAATCCGAAAAGGCGGGCGACGGCGTCCGTCTTTTTCATATTAAATTAACGCCGAAAAAAAAATTTTTGAGCCGATCCGACCGCCGATCTCGCGTAGTCGACTGAATTATTAAACCGAGGAGACTCTTTAAAATGAAAAAAACTGTTTTCGCGATCTTTCTGACAATCTTACTGGTGGCCGCCGTGACGGTGCGGGCGCAGGTCGAGCCGTTTACCTATCAGGGCTCGCTCAAACTCAGCGGCGCGCCGGCCAACGGCGTTTTCGACTTCCGTTTCTCCGCCTGCACCGCGCCGACCGGCGCGAACTGCACCGATCTCGGTACCTATCCGGCGGTGACCGTCGCGAACGGCATTTTTACGGTCCGGATCGCCAATTTCACGACCGTTTTCAATACAAGTCCGCTCTATCTCGAAACGGCCGTCAAGACGGCGGCCGAGGCGAACTACACGACGCTCGCGCCGCGGCAGGAGTTCACCAAAGCGCCGCTCGCGATCCGCAGCCTTTCGGCCGACAACGCCCAGTCGCTCGGCGGCCTCGCGGCCGGCCAGTATCTGACGACCGCCGCCGCGCAGACCGGTCTGATCGCCAACGGGACGAGCGCGCAGACGGCGAACTTCAACATCAGCGGCACCGGGACGGCGAACCTCTTCCGCGCGTCGCAGTACAACATCGGCGGGGAGCGCGTCGTCTACGGCTCGTTCGGCAATCTCTTTCTCGGCATTCAGGCCGGCGTGAATATGACGAACGACAGCACCAACACGGCGAACACGTTCGTCGGCGCGCTCGCCGGGCAGCTCAGCACGGTCGGCGGCGCGAACGTCTCGATCGGCTGGCAGACCGGCGCGCATAACGGCGGCGACGACAACACCTTCGTCGGCGCGGCCGCCGGCACGACGAACACGACCGGCAAATACAACACGTTTCTCGGCCGCCAGTCGGGCGCGATCAACCTCAACGGCAACTACAACTCGGCGGCCGGCTGGTATTCGCTCTTCAACAACACGAGCGGCGTCGAGAACAGCGTCCTCGGCCAGCAGGCCGGCTACAACAACACGACCGGCAGCTACAACACGTTCGTCGGCTCGAACGCGGGCCTCAGCAACACGACCAACTTCTACAATTCGACATTCGGCTTCAGGGCGGACGTCGCGGCGGGCGTCGGCAACTCGACGGCGATCGGCGCGAACTCGAAAGTCACCGTCAGCAACGCGCTCGTGCTCGGCGCGGTGCCGGGCGTCAACGGCGCCGGCTCGGCGACCTACGTCGGGATCGGCACGACCGCGCCGACCGCGCCGCTCCACGTCGTCGGCAACACTTTCTTAAACGGCAGCGTCTTCATCGGCCCGAGCGTCAACAATTACCGGCTCGAAGTCAACGACAGCGCCAACAAGGGCTTTCGCGTGCAGACCAACACGGCGGGCGGAACCGTCGCGAGCTTCGGCGGCAACGGCGCGTTTCAGATCGACAGCCCCGGCACGGCGGGCGGCCGCCTGACCGTGCAGGAAAACGGCTCGGTCGGGATCAACACGAACACGCCCGACGCGAACTCGAAGCTGCAGGTCAACGGCAACGTCCGCGTGACGAACGGCTACGTTTTCGTGACCAATCCGAACACGGTGATCATCACCTCGCCGAACGGCGCGTGCTGGGGCATCACGGTCAACAACAGCGGGCAGCTTGCGACGTTTCCGGTCAATCCGTGCCCGTAAGGGCGCGATTTCGTCCGGCGGAAATCCGCTGCGAGAAGAAGCCTTAACCGCCGGTCAGCCGCGCGCGCTCGCGGTTCGCTTTAGCGAGCGCGCGCCGGCCTTCGAACCGGCGTTTCGAAAAGCCCGCGCCGCCGATCAAAAGGCGGCGCGTTTTTTTTTCGACAGTTTATTTTTTTTTATTCGATGACAGTTTCCGGCGCGTTTTCTCGTTATTGTAAGCAGAAAGTAAAAATTCAGAAGATACCGACGGCCGGCGAAAACCGACGATACCGAAATCGCCGCGCCCGAAAAGGAGAGAATAGTTTTGAAAAGAAATCTGAAATTCGCATTTTACGCGCTTATCACCGCCATTTTAACAGCCGGCTTCAACACGCCGGCGCGCGCCCAGTCGGCGCTCGACGGGTTCGATCCGAACGCCGACGGCGTCATCAACGCGGTTGCCCTGCAGCCGGACGGCAAGATCGTCATCGGCGGCGATTTCGCGAACGTGCAGGGCGTCGCCCGGAGCCGCCTCGCGCGGCTCAACCCGGACGGCTCGCTCGATCCGAGCTGGACGCCGGCCGCCGACGGAATCGTCAACGCGCTCGCCCTGCAGCCGGACGGCAAGATCGTCGTCGCCGGCAGTTTCCATAATATCAACGGCCTTCCGCGCGATTACGCCGCCCGGCTCGAGGCCGCGTCGGGCGCGCCGGACAGCTGGAGCCCGCAGGCGAACGGCCCGGTCTACGCGGTCGCCGTCCAGACGGACGGTAAAATCCTGATCGGCGGCGCGTTCACGACCGTCCGCACGGATAGCCGGCCCTTTATCGCGCGGCTCGACGGCACGGGCATCGGCACGGCGGATTCGTGGAACGCGAACGCTTCGGGGAGCGTCTTTGCGATCCTTTTGCAGCCGGACGGCAAGATCGTCGCCGGCGGCGCTTTCAACAGCATCGGCGGCCAAACGCGCGGCAACCTCGCGCGGCTCGACCCGGCCGCCGCCGCCGCCGATTCCTTCAATCCGAACACCAACAACACGGTCTGGTCGCTCGCCCGGCAGGCGGACGGCCGGATCGTCGCCGGCGGCGATTTCACGACGGTCGGCGGCCTCGCGCGGAGCCGCATCGCGCGGCTCAGCCCGCTCAGCGGCGGGGCCGATTCGTGGGACCCGAGCGCCAACGGCACGGTCTATTCGCTCGCCGTCCAGCCCGACGGCAGCATCCTCGCGGGCGGAAACTTCAATGCTATCGGCGGCCAGCCGCGCAACGCGCTCGCCCGGCTCAGTGCGGTCAACGGCGCGGCCGATTCGTTCAACCCGAACGTCGGCGGCCGGGTCACCGCGGTCGCCGTGCAGACGGACGACAAAATTCTCGTCGCCGGCCTTTTCACGAACGTCGGCGGGGACGTCCGCAACCGCATCGCGCGGCTTGAACGCGGCGGCGCCGTCGACCGGACGCTCAATCTCGGAGTGGCCGGACGTTCGGTCATCACGACCGCCGTTCAGCCGGACGGCAAGATCATCATCGGCGGTCAATTCACGCAGGTGCTCGGCGTCACGCGCAACAACCTCGCGCGGATCAACGCCGACGGCACGCTCGACACGGTCTGGAACCCGAACGCCGACGACGTCGTCTTTTCGGTCATCGTCCAGCCCGACGGCAGTATTATCGCGAGCGGACAATACGCGAACGTCAGCGGGCAGCCGCACAAGGGCATCGCGCGGCTCGACCCCGTCACCGGCGCGGCCGATTCGTGGAACCCGAACCCCAATAATACGGTCTATACGATCGCCCGGCAGCCGGACGGCAAGATCATCGCCGCCGGCGCTTTCAGCAGCATCGGCGGCCAAACGCGCAACGGCCTCGCGCGGCTCGATCCCGTCACCGGACTGGCCGAGAGTTGGAACCCGAACCCGAATACGGGCGCCTTCGTGTTCTCTTTGACTTTCCAGACCGACCAGCAGCTTCTGATCGGCGGGTCTTTTTCGAGCGTCGGCGGCCAGCCGCGCGGCAACCTCGCCCGCGTCGACACCGTGACCGGCGCGGTCGATTCGTGGGCCCCGAACACGAACGGCATCGTTTTCGTGACCACCGTGCAGTCGGACGGCAAAATCCTCGCGGGCGGACTGTTCAACACGGTCGGCGGCCAGTCGCGCGGCAATATCGCGCGGCTCGACCCCGTCACCGGCGCGGTCGATTCCTGGAACCCGGGCGCCAACGGCACCGTCCGCTCGATCGTCCAGCAGTCGGACGGCCGGATTCTGGTCGGCGGCGATTTCAACACGATCGGCGGGCAGCCGCGCGGCGCGATCGCGCGGCTCGATCCCGTCACCGGACTCGCCGATTCGTGGAACCCGAGCGCCAACATTTTGATCTTTTCGGTCGTTTTGCAGCCGGACGGCAAAGTGCTCGCGGGCGGCGCGTTCAACACCATCGGCGGCCAGCCGCGCAGCTTTTACGCACGGCTGACGAACGACACCGCCGCGCTCTCGGCGCTGAACGTCGCGAGCGGCACGGCGACGCTCACCCGCGACGGCGCGGCGGCCCGGTTCAGCCGCGTCGCCTTCGAGCAGTCGCTCGACAACGGCGCTTCGTGGACGCCGCTCGGCACGGCGCTCCCGAGCCTCAACGCGGCCGCCGTGAAAAACGAGTCCCTCGCGCCGGGCGCGGTCGGCTATACGCTCACCGGGCTCAGTATTCCGACCGGCCGGTACGTTATGATCCGCGCGCGCGGCTTCTATCGAAACGGCTATTTCAACGGCGCGGAGACGATCGAGGACAAAGTGCAGAACGTCTATCTGTTCACGCCGACGGCCGCCGCCGTTTCCGTTTCGGGCCGCGTTTTGACCGCTTCGGGCGCGGGACTCAGAAACGCGGTCGTCTATCTGACGAAGGCCGGCGGCGAGACGATTTCGACGCGGACGAGTACGTTCGGCGTTTATCGTTTCGACGGTCTCGCCGCCGGGCAGACCGTCATCGTCGGCGTCAATTCGAAGCAGGCCCGCTTCGCGCCGCAAATCGTCAATCTCGACGATAACGCGGCCGAAGTCGATTTCCGGGCGACGCCGGAATAGGGGTTCGAGCGTCCCGCGCGACTTCAAAACGGCCTCCCTGTTTTATTTGTCGGGAAATAAAAGAATCGCCGCCGGAAAACGTTCCGGCGGCGATTCTTTCGTTGGGGGATTGTCAAAGGGGGAAAGGGAATCGCTCGCGGACGTCGATTTCACGGCGGAGGACGCCGCGAGCGGAAAATTTCTGTCGCCTCTAAACAGGCTCGGCTGCAATTATGAATCGCTTTCTACACGCTTGCGCGGGCAGCTATTTTCTGCCGCCCGCTCTGCGGGCTTTTTAGGGAATTTGTCGCTCAAATGCCCCAAACAAAGCCTTCCGAATAAAAAAATTCCTGAACGAAAACTATTTTTTTCAAAAGTATTGACTTTTTCCCGCCATTTATGGCAAAACATATAGCGAATTAAAGATCAAAGGGCGGGTGTGCATAGTTCGGCTGTTCATTGAACAGGGATTTTGATTTCGTTTTTTTCCACTTTGACGAAAGAAAACCGATTTCCCGTTGAGCTGTAACGATTTCCCATTCAAGGAATCTTTCTCCTTCAACGCCAGAAACAATTTTCTTCCGTAAAAAGTCGTTTTTCGTCGATGGAAATCGCTTCGACAGGCACGGTAAAGGCTTCGGCGCGCGCGTCGAAAGGCTCGACCTGCGCGTCGAAGCCCTGAGCCGGTATGGAAAGTCCTTCGACACGGACGGAAATTCCTTCGACGCGCGCGTCGAAAGAATTTCCGCGGCTGTCGAAAGAATTTCCGCGGCCGTCGAAAGAGTTTCCGCGCGTGTCGAAAGCCTCGACGGGCGCGTCGAAAGCCTCGACCGGGCGGTCGGAGCGGTTTCCGCCGGCGAAAACAAACAAATTTCTCCCGGCGCGGGAGAAAGTTCGGCCGGCCGGCCGTTTGCGCGGCGGGCGCGGCTTCGGCAAGCAACTTTTTAATCGATTAAGGAGAATATAAAAATGGCTAAAAACAAGAGATTGACGCCGAATCAACTGGCGGAAGAAAGAGGATATTTCAACAACCTGAAGAACATTCCGGGCTATCGTTCGCAGAAGCCGGAATTCGAAGTGGCGGCGATCCAGACGGTCGTCGACCGGCTCGACGCGGCGCTCGTCGAGGAAACGCACCTCGTCGCGCGGCTCGACGAGGTGCGCGACATCATCGCCGAAGCGGGCACGCAGCTCGTCGCCAAAAACGACGGCGCGGTCGTGCAGGTCTCGGCGCAGTTCGGCGACGACTCGCCGCAGATCCAGTCGCTCGGCCGCAAACGCAAATCCGAATACCTGACCGGCCGCCCCAAAAAGAAAACCCCGAACAACTCGTCGCCCGCCTAACGGGCGCGCAGGGTTGAGTTTCGCCTTCAGGGCAGCGGCGTTATTACACGAATTTTTAAGTTTTCCAGTGTTTTGAGTTCCGCCTTTAGGCGGCCAAACCTCACATTTGCCGTGTTGGCCGCGTAAACGCGGGACTCGGAACATTAGATAATTAATAAAATGCTGTACTAAACACCGGGCCAGATATTATATGGCATCAGGAAATTGTCTGATTTCGGAGCGCGGCGGCGGACTGGAGCGCTGGCCGTCCCGGTTGCCAACGCCGCGCCAGCGGTGTCAGGCGTTTCGCTTGCTTTCGACGTCACGGCCAGCGCGGCGTTGGTTCGCGCTGTCGCGCTCAGTGCAGGCAGGGCCGCCTGCACTACGATCGGCGGCCGCAAACCGTAGTGCAGGCGGCCCTGCCTGCACTGCGTTTGCAAAACGCACCGACGTTTCACCGGCTTTCAACGTCAAAGCAGACGCGGCGTTTGTTCGATGCAAAAAGCACCGGGCCGTATCTTTCCCGGTCTGAGCTCCAAAAATCGGGCTTTCAATTTTCTAAATGCCTCGGAATTTTTGGCCGTCCGCTCAAACGACCCGCCGCCGGCAGGAAGAGATCGACGCGCGCGGGGCGTTCGTCTGCGGGCAAAATCAGTCGGCGGCGCTCCGCCGGCCGGAAAATTGAGGGCGAAACGAGGCTTTCGCGGCGTCTGCCGCAGATTTTTCTTGACGATTTTGCCGAAAAGGTGGATTTTATAGAAAACGTTTTTTTTCCGAACGTTCAGAAAGTAAAAGTTTTTTGGAAAAAAAACGGTCGATTGCCGCGTTTAGTATTGTGTAAAGTTAAGTTTCTTTAGATAGTTTCGAGAGCCGTTGGTCTTTGATCTTTGATCTTTGGCCTTTGAAAGAAAATCGAGAGCTAAGATCAAAGACCAAAGATCAAAGACCAAATTATCAGGAATTTTACTTTACTGAGTATTTATTTATAGAAAATTCGAAACGGCGGGTCGCGTATAAGGAGATGAAACGATGAAAATTTTTGGGAAAATTATGTGGGCTTTGAGCGCGTTCGCGATTTTTGCGGGCGCGGCGGCGGCGCAGTCGGGCGGCAATTTCGCGATCACGAAATCGGTCATTGCGGGCGGCGGCGGCACGTCGACCGGCGGCGCGTTCGAAGTCAATGCGACGCTCGGCCAGCCGCTCGCGGGCGGACCGAGCGCGGGCGGCAATTTCAGCCTGACCGCCGGTTTCTGGTCGGCCGACATCAACCGCACGCCGTTCGATTTCGACGGCGACCGCAAGACCGACGTTTCGATCTTCCGTCCGTCCGACGGCTCGTGGTGGTACGTCCGGAGCGCCGACAGCACGTTCCGCGTGTTCAGCTTCGGTCTCGCGACCGATTCGCTCCAGCCCGGCGACTGGACGGGCGACGGCAAGACCGACATCGCGATCTGGCGGCCGTCGACCGGCTTCTGGTTCGTCCAGCGGTCGGAAGACAACACGTTCTTCTCGTTCCCGTTCGGCGCGAGCACCGACGTTCCGGTCTCCGGCGACTACGACGGCGACGGCAAGACCGACGCGGCCGTCTTCCGGCCGTCGACGGCGACCTGGTTCATCTCGAATTCCGGCGGCTCGGGCACGTCGATCGTCAGCTTCGGCGCGGCTTCCGACAAGCCGCTGACGGCCGATTTCGACGGCGACGGCAAAACCGACATCGCGGTCTTCCGCCCGTCGGACGGCTCGTGGTGGTATCTCCGAAGCTCGGACGGCACGTTCCGCGTCTACCGTTTCGGCGTCGGCACCGACAAACCCGTGCCGGGCGACTGGACCGGCGACGGCAAGGCCGACATCGCGGTCTGGCGCCCGACGACCGGCGAATGGTTCGTCCAGCGGTCGGAGGACGGTTCGTTCTTCTCGTTCCCGTTCGGCGCGAACGGCGATGTCCCTGCGCCGGGCGATTACGACGGCGACGGCAAAACCGACGCGGCCGTTTACCGCGGCGGCACGTGGTTCGTCAGCCGCTCGACGGCCGGAACCTTGATCACCAACTTCGGCGCGCCCGGCGACCGCCCCGTCCCGAACGCGTTCGTTCCTTAATCAGTTTGGGAAGTTTTGGAAGTTTTGGAAGTTTTGGAAGTTTGGGAAGAAGACAATCTACTTCCTAAACTTCCAAAACTTTATTAGTCTTTGCGGAAGATGGGCGCGATTTGACGTTTTTTGACCTCGTATTCGATGAATTCCGGCACGAAAAATTTGGGTGATCTCTGGAAACCGCTCCTGCTCGGGCTGGCGCTTGTCTTTTTGTATTCGGGCGTGCTCGCGAAGCTCGGCCGCGACTGGTGGACGGACGAGAATTATTCGCACGGCCTGCTCGTGCCGTTCGTCATCGCGTTTATCGTCTGGCTCGAATTCGACGGGCTTCGAAAGACGGCGCGGACGCCGCGGCTCGCGTTCGGCGGCGGGCTGATCCTGCTCGCGTTTCTGATGCTTCTCGGCGGCACGCTCGGGGCCGAGCTGTTCACGCAGCGCGTTTCGCTCGTCGTGATGCTCGCGGGCGTCGTCGTCTATTTTTTCGGCGCGCGGTTCGTGCGGCTGCTCGCCGTCCCGTTCGCGCTCGTGCTTCTGGCGATTCCGATCCCGCAGATCATCTTCAACAAGATCGCGTTTCCGCTCCAGATCTACGCGTCGCAGATCGCCGTCTGGGGCATTCGCCTGTTCGACATTCCGACGGTTCGCAAGGGCAACGTCTTCGAGATCCTGCCGCGCGGCGCGACGCAGGTCATCGCGCTCGAAGTGGTCGAGGCGTGCAGCGGCATCCGGAGCCTGATGACGCTCGTCACGCTCGCGCTGATCCTCGCCTACTTCACGCGCGCGAAAGACGGCGCAGGCCAAACCGGCGGGTTCGGATTTCTGAAAAATTCGGACTTCTGGCGGGCCGTCGTGCTGATGCTGTCGGCCGTCCCGATCGCCGTCCTGACGAACGCCGCGCGCGTCACGACGACCGGCGTGCTGACCTATTACTACGGCAAACAGGCGACCGAAGGCACGCTCCACGAAGCGCTCGGCTGGCTCGTCTACGTCGCCGCGCTCGGGCTTTTGATCCTCTTCAATTTCATCCTGCTGGCGCTCTTCCGCCGATTCGCTCCGGCCAAATAATTGACCGCGCCGCGAAGTCTCGAACGGCGTGCTTAAAACGAACCGGGAAAGTATAATTGTCGGATATGAGTGAACTCAACGCTCCCAACGACCCTTACGCGGCGCTCCGGATACCGGAATTCCGGTCGTTCGTGACCGCCCGTTTCTGTTTCACGCTCGCGATGCAGATTCAGGCGGTCGTCGTCGGCTGGCAGATCTACGATCTGACGAAGGACCCGCTCGCGCTCGGGATGATCGGGCTCGTCGAGGTCGTCCCGTCGATCGCCGTCGCGCTTTACGCCGGCCATCTCGCCGATCTGACGAGCCGCAAAAAGATCATCATTCTTTGCAATCTGATACTCATCCTGTGCTCGCTTTTTTTGTTTACATACTCGTTCGATCCGCAGAATCTGCTCGTCCGGCTCGGCGTGCTGCCGATCTATCTGGTGATTTTTCTGAGCGGCTGCGCGCGCGGCTTCGTCGGGCCGGCGGTCTTCTCGTTTATGCCGCAGCTCTTGCCGGCGAAGACTTTTTACGCGAACGCCGTCAGCTGGAACACGACCGTCTGGCAGGCGGGCTCGGTGCTCGGGCCGGCCGTCGGCGGGCTCGTTTACGGATTTTTCGGGATCTCGGCCGCCTATTCGGCCGATCTTTTTCTGATCGCTTTCGCGTTCGTCTGCTTCTCGCTGATCGGCGCGAAGCCGCTGCCGGAAACGGCCGAAAAGCTCCCGATCAAAGAGAGCCTTTTGTCGGGCGTCAGGTTCGTTTTCGGCAATCAGATCATTTTAAGCGCGATCACGCTCGATCTGTTCGCCGTCTTGTTCGGCGGCGCGGTCGCGCTGCTGCCGGTTTTCGCCGCCGACATTCTCGACGCCGGGCCGCAGGGCTTCGGCTTTCTGCGCGCCGCGCCGGCGATCGGCTCGATCGTCACGGCCTTTTATCTGGCGCATCACCCGCTCGGCCGGAACGCCGGCCGGAAGATGCTCTGGGCGGTCGCCGGGTTCGGCGTCTGTATGATCCTGTTCGGAGTTTCGCGGAGCTTTTATCTCTCGCTCGGGCTGCTTTTTCTGAGCGGGATGTTCGACTGCGTCAGTATGATCGTCCGCCAGACGCTGATGCAGACGCTGACGCCGGAACATCTGAAGGGCCGCGTGTCGGCCGTCACCGGCGTCTTCATCGGCTCGTCGAACGAGATCGGCTCGTTCGAATCGGGGCTCGCCGCCCGCCTGCTCGGCGTCACGACCTCGGTCGTTTTCGGCGGCGCGATCACGCTGCTCGTCGTCGGCGCGACCGCGATCCGGGCGGACAAGCTGCGAAAGCTGCAGTTTTAGACCAAACCGGAGCGCGGCGAAACGATGATTCGCCGCGCCGAAAATCGGCTGTGATATGATAGCGAAACCGGCGGGCTTTTTGGTCCGGCGGGCGCGTCGGAGAATGAAGTTTATCGGTCGTCATTGGCGAATCATCACAACGATCCTGCTCGGCTGGACGCTCTTCGGCGTGTTTTTCGCGCTTCAGAATTACGTCAGCGCCGCCTATGCCGAGCAGCCGCTCGCTTTTTCGCCGCTGCTCGTCGTCTGGCTGCTCTGCGGTTATTCGTGGGCCGTGCTGACGCCGCCGATCGTTTATCTGGCGAAAAGGTTTCCGCTCGAACGGGCGCATTTCGCCAGAAACGCGGCGCTTCACCTGGCGGCCGCGTTTCTCGCCGCGTTTCTGCACCTGTCGATCTACATCCTCGTGCAGCGCGGTCTGTTCGGCGACCCGGCGCGGCCCTTCGCTTTCTGGGCGACGTTTCAAAAACTCGCGCTCATCGAATTTCACGTCGATCTGCTGACCTACTGGATTCTCGTCGGGCTCTGGCACCTGCGCGAGCTCAATCGCCGGTATCTCGAACGCGAACGCGAAACGGCGCGGCTCGCGCTCGCCGCCGCACAGCTCGAAACGCGGCTCGCCGAGGCGCGGCTCGACGCTTTGCGGATGCAGCTTCAGCCGCATTTTCTGTTCAACACGCTCAATTCGATCGCGGTCCTGATGCGCGAGGACGTGGCGGCGGCCGACCGGATGCTCGTCCGTCTGAGCGAGCTGCTCCGGGTCGCGCTCAAAAGCGAGAGCGTCCGCGAGGTCGCGCTGCGCGACGAGCTCGAATTTCTGCGCGCCTACCTCGAGATCGAGCAGGTCCGTTTCGAGGACCGGCTGACGGTCGATTTCGGGATCGAAGCCGAAACGCTCGACGCGCGCATTCCGAATCTGCTCCTGCAGCCGCTCGTCGAAAACGCGATCCGCCACGGCCTCGCGCCGCGGGCCGGAGCCGGAAAGATCGTCATCGAGAGCCGCCGCGAAAACGGATTTTTGACGCTCGGCGTGAGCGACGACGGCGAAGGCGGCGCGGCGGTCGCGGAAACCGGCATCGGTCTGAAAAACACGCGCGAACGGCTCGAAAAGCTGTACGGCGCGCAGCAGGAATTCGAGATCGCCGCCGCCGCCGGCGGTTTCGCGGTCAGGATAAAAATTCCGTACCGGCTGTAGAAAGCCGGAGCGGCTGAAGGCTTCGGTTTTGAGTTTTGATGTAAATTCGATCTTCGGTCTTTGAAATTTAATCGAAGACCAAAGCAGAGTTATCCGGCACGGTAATCGACCGGGTTGGCGACTCGTTCGTGAATCGCGTTTTCGGTTGAATCGGAACCGTCAGCACGGCGATCGGTTGTTTATTTATCCACCAAAAACACCAAAAACACTAAATTTCTTTCGTGTTTTTTTAGCGGTTTTAGTGTCTTTCGCGGATCAAAAACAACCGCTCACCGTCCGGTCTTTTCAGTTCGCGGCGATTTGTCTCAAAAATCATTAAAAGCGCGTTTGAGCACGTGCCGAACAGTTCGGAGACCAAATACCAAAGACCGAATTTGTGAATAAACTTAAAGACCGCGGAACGGCATTTCGAACAATCCGAAATCCGAAATCCGAAATCCGAAATCGCTATGAACCGTGAGATTCGTGTTTTGATCGTCGACGACGAGCCGCTCGCGCGGCGCGGGCTGCGGCGGCTTTTGGCGGACGCGCCCGATCTCGTCGTCGCGGGCGAAGCCGCGAACGGCCGCGACGCCGTCGAACTGATCGAACGGCTCGCGCCCGAGCTGGTCTTTCTCGACATACAGATGCCGCTGCTCGGCGGTTTCGAGGCGCTCGAAAAGCTCGCCGCGGAAAAGCTGCCCGAAATCGTGTTCGTGACCGCCTACGACGAACACGCCGTCCGCGCGTTCGAGGCCGGCGCGCTCGATTACGTGCTCAAACCGGTCGACGCGGAACGTTTTCACAAGACCCTCGACCGCGTCCGCCGCCGTATCCTGACGGGCGAAGGCCGCGCGCTCGAAAACCGGCTCGCCGGTCTGCTCGCCGAGCTGAAACCCGCCGAAGCCGGTTATCTCCGGCGCGTCGTCGTCAGGGAAAAGGAACGGATCCGGCTGCTGAACGTCGATCTGATCGACCGGATCGCGTCGCAGGGCAATTACATCGAGATCTTCGCCGGTCGCGAAAAATTTCTGGTGCGCGAAACGATGGACGCCGTCGAGGGCCGGCTCGATCCGCGCGAGTTTCTGCGGATCCGCCGCTCGGCGATCGTCCGGATCGAACGGATCAAAGAGCTCCGGCCGCTTTTCAGCGGCGAGCTCGAAGTCGTTCTGGAAACCGGCGCGCGGATCGTCGCCAGCCGCCGCTACCGGAAAAATCTCGACGCGCTCTTAAAGCTCTGATTCATCCGTCACCGGAAACCGGCCGCATTTCACCGGAAACCCGCCGCTTTTCACAAAACCGTTGCGCGCGAACCGCCGCGCGGCGTAGATTTACCTGAGGCCGCCATCCCGAAAAAACAACCGGCGGCCGGGTGAATGATATGAAAATAATCCTGATTTCAGCGATCGTCCTTTCTTTTTACGTTCTTCAGGCGCAGGCGCAGACCGGCGTTTCCGAGGCCGATAAGGCGGCGATCACGCAGACCGCGCTCGATTATATCGAGGGCTGGTACGAGGGCAATGCCGAGCGGATGGAAAACGCGCTTCATCCGGATCTCGCGAAACGGATCGTGATGACGAAGGACGGCCGCAGCCGGCTCGAACAGATGAGCGCGATGGGCCTCGTGCAGGGCACGCGCAAGGGCTTCGGCAAGAACACGCCGAAGGAAAAACAGCAGAAGGACGTGACGATCCTCGACGTTTACGAAAACGCGGCGAGCGTCAAGATCGTCGCCTCGGACTGGATCGATTACCTGCACGTCGCGCGCTTTAACGGCCGCTGGGTGATCGTCAACGTCCTCTGGGAATTGAAGCCGCCGAAAAAATAAACGCCGGCGGGCCGGAAAACCGCGCGGATTGTGCGTTTTTCACTTGCTGGTATAATAATTTTTTGATGGCCGGAAACGAGATGAAAAACGCGAAATACTGGCTGCTGCTCGCCGCCTTGGTGTGCGGCGGCGTTTTCGTCAACTGGTTCGAGCGGCGGAGCGAGGCCGAGGTCGTCCGCCGGCCGCTCGCCGCGCTGCCGGAAATGCTGGGTGAGTGGCGGCAGAAGGGCGACGAGATGCGGTTCGGCCCGCAGACCGAAAGCGTCCTTCGCGTGACCGACTACACGCAGCGTTTCTACACGCGGCCGGACACCGGCCGGATCGCCAATCTGTACGTCGGCTACTACGCCTCGCAGCGGACGGGCGTCACCTATCACTCGCCGCAGAACTGTCTGCCCGGCGCGGGCTGGGTGATGCGCGAGCCGCAGACGGTCGAGATCCGCACGCCGGCGGGCCGCGTTTTTACGGCCAACCGCTACCGGATCGAGAACGGGACGTTCGACGAGATTATGATCTACTGGTATCAGGGCCGCGGCCGGACCGAGGCGAGCGAGTATCGCGACAAGCTGAACACCGTCTGGGACAGCGTCACGCGCCGCCGCAGCGACGGCGCGATGGTCCGCGTGATGACCTCGGTCGGCGGCGACGAACAGAGCGCGACCGCCGCCGCGATCGATCTCTCGGCGCAGGTCGCCGACAATCTCGGCGAGTTCGTGCCGGAATAATTAAGAGTCTGTTTAAATTTATGGTTTGAGGCCGCGAACGATTTTTAATCGATCCACTAAAAACACTAAAAACACTAAAAATATTTCGTGTTTTTAGTGTTTTTAGTGGATCGAAAAACAACCGCTCGCCGTTCGGACGGTTGATTCCCTCAGCCGTGGTTCGCCGCGTTTTTCGATCCGAAGCGATTCCTGACAAACGAACCACGAACCACGATCAACTAACGCATCGATCATTCGCCGGATTTTTTGATCCGGAGCGTCAGGGTCTGCTCGAATTGGCCGACTTTCCGCGCGGTCGAGATCGCCAGCCGGACGCCGCGTTCCTCGCGCGTGCCTTTGTCGACCGCTCCCGGCGGGCCCGGCGCGGTCACGATGTTCTTTTCGATCTTCGTTTCGAACTCCCCGGGATCTTTCAGCTCGACGAGCAGGCTCGTGCCGCCGGGTTCGAAGACGAAGCGCCCGTCCGAAATCTTCTCGATCGCGTTGTCCGCGTGGAGAAAGCCGGTGATCGTCTGTTCGCGGTCGGTCTCGATCCGGTCCGTCACGACGAAGCCGTCCGGGGCCGTGAACGTAAAGCTTCGCGTGAATTTGCGGACGCCGAGCTCGGGCTCGTAAGCGGCCGCGAGATCGGCGACGAGCGCGACCGTTTTCGCGTCGATCTTAACGCTCGTCAGGCGGATCCGGTCGAGCCGCTCGGAGGGAATTCCGACCCAGACGTCGTGGCCGCCGCCCTCGCGGTTCTGGCCCCTGCCGCCGAAGACGACCGTGTTGTGATGCTCGGTCAGCGGGACGCCCGCGTAGCCGGAATCGCCGGTCAGGTATTTTCCGTCCGCCCAGATGATGAAGCTGCCCGCGTCCGGGTGTGCGTGGCCGCTCGAGAGCCGCCACTCGGGATATTTTTCGAGCAGCGCGCGCGCGGCGTGACCCTCGGGCGGGCCGGCCTTGAACGAGAAGGCCGTCGCCCGGTCGTCCCAGCCCGACCGCCAGTAGACGACTTCGTGGTCGGGGAAATAATGCGCCGCCGGCTGTTTTTCGATCGCGACCGGCTTGACCGACGGGTCGTACCAGATGAAGGTCCAGAATTCCTCGGCGTTGACCTGTCCCTTCGACTTGAGCCAGTCGGCGACGCCCTGCGCCTCGCCGCTCCGGTAGCGGCTCGCGAGATTGTAGAGAATGTTGTAGTTGGTGCGGAAATGCCCGTCGATCCGTTCGCGCTCGTAGTCGTCGCCAGCGCGCGCGCGCGTCGTCGGGCCGGCGTAGATGTCGCCGTAATCGAAGTTGAACTCGCCGCCCGGCAGCGTCGAATGCGCGACGTAAAGATGCGCGTTTTTGAGGCCGGGCACGGTCGGGTAAAGGTCCTCGCCGGTCGCGTGCCGCTGCGCGTCCAGATAATGCACGATCCACGGCGTCGAGAAGATCCAGTATTCCATACCCTCGTAGTAATAGCCGTCCTTCGAATAGGTCGCGAGCACGCGGTCGAAGATCGCCCTTGACAACGCGGCCCAGTCTTTGGCGCCGGGCGTTTCGCCCATCAGCGCGTAGGCCGTGACGGCGAGGCCCGCGATCGGGATGAACGTGTGGTTCTGGCTGTAGGCGTAGGTCTTGCCCGGTTTCGGTTTAAAGAACTCGAACATCAGGCGGGCCTGTTTGGCGAGCTTGTCGCGGTATTTTTCGCGTTCGGCCGGCGTCAGGTCGTGGTAGAGCAGGTCGTAGCCCCAGCCCATCCCGTAGAGCAGGTGGCCGGCCGCGAGATCGACGTTCGGCTTGTTCGACGCGTAACCCCAGATGTCGTAGGCGCAGGCCGCGTCCATATATTTTTTCGCGGCGTCGAGATATTTCTTCTCGCCGGTCATTTTGTAGGCGAAAGCGGCCTCGGAAATGCCGAGCCCGACCTCGTTCTGCGCGCGGCGCGTCTCGGCGGGCGGCGGCGGCGGCTCGATCTTGAGCGCGCGGACGCGGGCGAGCGCCGTCTGCCAGAGCTCCCGCTGCGTCTTCGCTTTTTCTTTGAGCGCGTCGATCTCCGTCTCCGTCAGAAAGACGCGCGGATGAACGCCTTCGAGCTCTTTTTTGAGCGACGAGGGCGCCGATTTCATAACCGCGACGAGCGGGTGTTCGCCCTTCAGCTTGCGGCTCGGAGACTTTTCGGCTTCGAGCTCTTTTTTGTCCTGCCCGGCGGCCAGCCCCGTGCAGACCGCGAAAATTATGATGACTGCCAGATATTTTTTCAGCATAAACCCTAATCCATCAACAGCCCGCCGTTGATCTCGATCGTTTCGCCGCACAGGTAGCTGGCCGCGTCGGAGGCGAGAAAGGCGATCACGCCGGCGACTTCCGACGGACGGCCCTCGCGGCCCATCGGGATCGCGCTGCGGAGATTCTGCATCACTTCGGCGGTCGTGAACGTCTCGTGATACGGCGTGTCGATGACGCCGGGCGAAACCGCGTTGACGCGAATGCCGCGGCCGGCGAATTCCTTGGCGAGCCCCTTCGTCATCGTCAGCATCGCGGCTTTGGCCGACGAATAATGGATCGACCCGAGCGCGCCGCCGTTGCGCGCGGCGATCGACGTCACGTTGACGATCACGCCGCCGCCCTTTTCGAGCATTTTCGGGATCACCGCCTGCGCCGCGAAAAAGGCGCTCGT
Organism: Acidobacteriota bacterium; assembly: GCA_018269075.1. GTDB lineage: Bacteria > Acidobacteriota > Blastocatellia > Pyrinomonadales > Pyrinomonadaceae > JAFDVJ01. The sequence goes on along the minus strand of JAFDVJ010000102.1, from coordinate 22,650 downwards.
CGCGTTGAGGTTCATCACCTCGTTCCAGCGGGCCTCGGTCAGCTCGAGCGTGCGGAGCCGTTCGACGAGCGAGCCGGCGTTGTTGACGAGAATGTCGACCGGGCCGAAGGCGGCCTCGACCTCGCCGATCATCCGCGCGATCGCGCCGTCTTCGGTGACGTCCGTCCGGACCGCGATCGCCCGGTTTCCGGTTTCCGCGATCGCGGCGACCGCCGCGTCGGCCCCGGCCCGGTTCTTGTGGTAGGTCAGCGCGACCGCCGCGCCGAGGCTTCCGAACAGCTCGGCCGTCGCGCGTCCGATGCCGCTCGACGCGCCGGTGACGAGCACGACTTTTCCAGTAAAGTCAAAAAAATTATTCATCATAGTTAGTTTGTCTCCCTTAAATCGGGTATTGAAAGTTTTTTGATCGGGCCCGCCAGCACGCAGAGAACGAGCGTGCCGACCGGCGCCAGAATGCCCGCCGTCACGAGGATCGGCGTATACGAAAAATGGTCGACGACCCAGCCGGTCGTAAAGATGAAGATCATCGAACCGATGCCCGCGCCGGTGCCGCCGAGACCGGCGACCGAGCCGACCGCGCCCGGCGGGAAAAAGTCGCTCGGCAGCGTCTGGACGTTGTTGATCCAGACCTGAAAGCCGAACAGAACGACGCCGATCAGACCGAGGCAGACCATCGCGTCCGGCGTGAAGGCGGCGAGAATCCCGGCCGGCATCAACGCGGCGGCGAAGATGACGACGGCTTTTCGCGCCCGGTCGACCGACCATCCGCGGCCGATCAGAAAGCCCGAAAACCAGCCGCCGAAGAGACTGCCGGCGTCGGCCGCGACATACGGGACCCACGCGAAGAGGCCGATCTGCTTGAGGTCGAAGCCGTGGACGCTGCTCAGGTAAAGCGGCAGCCACGTGATGTAGAGCCACCAGATCGGATCGACCAGAAACCGCGCGATGACGATCGCCCACGTCTGCCGGTAGCCGAGCAGCTCGAACCAGCCGGGCGCGCGTTCGGAGTTCGGCGATTCGGAGTCCTGCGGCGCGTTTTCGGTGATGACGGCGTATTCTTTGGCCGTCAGCCATTTATGTTTTTCGGGCGCGTCGTAGATCGTCCACCAGAGCGCGAGCCAGACGAAGCCGAGCAGCCCGGTGACGACGAACGTCTGCTGCCAGTGGCCGAAATAGGCGGTCAGCGCGACGATGATCGGCGGCGCGACGATCGAGCCGATCGCGGCGCCGCTGTTGAAGATCGCCATCCCGAGCGCGCGCTGGCGGGCCGGAAACCAGACCGCGACGGTTTTCGCCGCGCCCGGCCAGTTGCCGGCCTCGCCGAGACCGAGCACGAACCGGAACGCGCTCAGACTGCCGAGCCCGACCGCGAACCGGTGGGCCATCGCGGCCAGCGACCAGACGACGATCGAGATCGAGAAGCCCTTCTTGATGCCGACGCGGTCGTAAAGCCGGCCCGACAGGCTCTGGCTGATCGTGTAGGCGAAAAGAAACCAGGTCGCGATGCCGCCGAACTCGGTGTTCGTCAGATTGAGGTCCTTCGTGATCAGCGGCGCGAGCACCGAAACCGTCAGGCGGTCGATGTAGTTGATCAGCGTCGCGAGGAAGACGAGCCCGATGATCAGCCAGCGCAGGCCGCCGATCTTAAACTTATCCTTCCCGTCGATATTTGGGGCTCCGATTCTCTCCATAATGCGGTTTCCGGCAAATTCGGGCTGCCGTTTTCAGTTCCGTTTTTCGGGTCGTAAAATCCGGCGGCGGCTCAGACCGCGACGACCGTCGACGACCGGACGATCAGTTCGCAGTCGAGCACGCGTTCGACGCGGTCGAGAACTTTTTTGGCCGAGATCCGGTTGAGGAGCATCTCGGCGGCGAGCTGTCCCTGAAGTCCGACCGGCTGGCGGACCGTCGTCAGCGCCGGCATCGTGTGGAGCGCGAGCGGCGTGTCGTCGAAACCGACGATCGCGATGTCCTGCGGGATCGTCAGCCCGGCTTCCTTGATCGCGAGCATCGCGCCGACGGCCGTAAAATCGTTGCGGGCGAAAACGGCGGTCGGCCGATCCGGCAGTGAAAGCAGCCGTTTCATTCCTTCGTAGCCCATCTTCTCGGTCGAGTAGCCGGGAACGCGCGAGCTTGTTTCCCTGCTGCCCGTGATCAGCCGTTTGTCGGCTTCGATGCCGTGCAGCCGGAGCGCGTTCAAATATCCCTGAAGGCGTTTGAGGCTGTTGCGGCTTTCGTAATTGCCGCCGAGAAAGGCGATTCTTTTGTGGCCGAGATCGATCAGGTGCTGCGTCGCCTCGAAACCGCCGGTGAGATTGTCGGCCGAAACGAAATCGACCGTCTTGTGCCTGAAATCGCGGCCGACGACGACGACCGGCACGCCGCTGTCGGCGATCGCTTCGAGCCGTTTGTCGCCGCCCGTGTTCGAGCGCGTCGCGACGATGATCCCGTCGGCATTGTGATCGACGAGGGAATTGAAGGCGGTGATGTCCTCCTGCGCGCTCTGTTCGCTGATGCAGATGAACAGACTGTAGCCGCGGACCGCGAGATGTTCGCGGACCGAATTGGCGAGCACCGTCGAATAGGGATTCGAGAGATCGCCGAGCACGAGCCCGACCGTCTCGGTACGCTGCCGCTTGAGACTGCGGGCCGCGCCGTTCGGCCGGTAATTGAGCTCGTCGACGACCTCCATCACCCGCCGGTGAGTCTCCTCGCTGACGTATCCGGTTCCGTTGACGACCCGCGAGACGGTCATCATCGCGACGCCGCTCCGTTCGGCGATGTCCTTGAGCGTGATCTGTTTTTTCTTCAATGCGGTCATTTTTCGAATCCTGCGGCCGTTTTCCGGGCTTGACAAAATCTTTCAGTTAACGTTAACATATTATCACATAATTTGTCGAGACACAATTCCCGTTGTCTATAAAAATTGATCCCGACTGATTTTGAACCGATAAGTTATTCAAAATTAAAAAATCGTTACCCGGATTCTTGATCTATCTGTTAAGGAGAAAAATGAGATATGAAACGCTCCAATGAAGCTTTGACTTTAGGCGGCGCCGTTTGCCGAAAACCGGCTGCCGCCGTATTCGCGGTAATCGCGTTGATGCTCGCGCTGTCTTCGGTTTCCGTCGCGCAAATCACCACCGCCACCATTCTCGGAAATATTTTGGACCCGAGCGGCCAGTCCGTGCCGTCGGCGACCGTGACCGCGCGAAACGTCGAAACCGGGCTCACCCGCACCGTCAGCGCCGACGCCGAGGGCAATTACCGGATCGAGTTTCTTCCGGTCGGAAACTACGTGATCGAGGTGACGGCCGGCTCGGGTTTCAAAAAGGCGATCCGCGAAGGCATCGTCCTGCGCGTCGGCGACCTCGCCCGCACCGACATCAGCCTCGAAGTCGGATCCGTCAGCGAAGAGGTCACCGTCAGCACGGCCCCGCCGGAGGTCAACACGACTTCGGCCGAGCTCGGGCGGACGATCCAGTCGCAGGAGATCGAGAATCTGCCGCTCGTCGAGCGCAACGTCTACACGCTGCTCGATCTGACGCCGGGCGTCCAGTCGAACAACACGGGCGTCGCGACCGCGTCGGTGACGACCAGCAACCTCAGTCTCGGCTTTCCCGAACAGCGGACGCTGATCAACGGCGGCACCGACGGCGGAACCGGCTCGGTCAACTATTATCTCGACGGCGGGCTGAATATGACGAACCTCCGCAACACCGGCAACGTCGCGCCGAACCCCGACTCGATTCAGGAATTCAGGGTTCAGACCAACAGCTACAACGCCGAATACGGCCGGTTCGCGAGCGGCATCATCAACGTCCTGACCAAGTCGGGCACGAACAAATTCCACGGCTCGCTCTACGAGTTCGTCCGCAACGATAAGTTCAACGCCAACGAATGGGGCTCGGTTCTCGCCAAAGCCCCGTACCGGCGCAACCAGTTCGGCGGCACGATCGGCGGGCCGATCAGGACCGACAAGGCGTTTTTCTTCTTTTCCTACTCGGGGCTCCGGCAGAACACGAGCACTTTCCTGGCCGGCGCGATCGTTCCGACGGCCGCCGAACGGTCGGGCGATTTCCGGACGTCGAGCGGCGCCGTCCCGAAGGATCCGGCGACCGGCACGACGCTCGCGACCGCGACGACCTTTACCTGCAACGGCGTCACCGGCGTGATCTGCCCGGGCCGGATCGATCCGGTCGCGCGGCGGATCGTCGATACCTATCTCCCGCTGCCGAACGTCGTGATTCCCGGAAGAGGGCTGATCGGCTGGCAGGGCAACGTCGCCAACCCGTACAACACGAACGAATATCTCGGAAAAATCGACTATCAGCTTAATCAGGCGCACCGGCTGACGTTTTCGTATTATACGACCGCCGGCAAAACCACCGTCTTTCCGGGCAGCGGCAACGTCGCCTGGGCGACCCAGGATTATCAGTGGCGGCAGCACAACGTCAATCTCAGCGACGTCTGGATCGTCGGGCCGAACAAGATCAATCAGGTCTGGATGACCTACGGCCGGAATTTCGCCGTCCGGCTCAACGTGCCGAACAAATCGCTCAAGGACCTCGGCTCGTCGTTCTTTCCGCAGGGCGACCCGTCGCTGCCGCAGATCACCGTTTCGGGCTATTTCACGCTCTCGAACGCGATCGGCGGCCCGACCGCCGGGACCAACGTCTATTCGATGCGCGACGTTTTCAGCTGGACTCTCGGCCGCCACTCGCTCCGGCTCGGCGGCGAGCTTTCGCTGAATAAGGACATTCAGCAGACGCTGCTCAACAACTACGGCGTCTTCACGTTCAACAACACTTCGACCGGCAACGGCTTCGCCGATTTTCTGCTCGGCATTCCGAGCGCGGTGACGCAGGACGCGCCGGTCACGGGCTACACCAACACCTGGTACACGGCGCTTTTCGCGCAGGACGATTTTCAGGTCAGTTCGCGGCTGACGCTCAATCTCGGGCTCCGCTGGGACGTCCAGACGCCGCCGACCGATCCGCAGAACCGCGTCGTCAACTACATCCCGGGACAAAGATCGACCGTCAATCCGATCGCGCCGGTCGGCGCCCAGTTCTACGGCGACCCGGGCGTCGAACGCGGCGGCATTCCCGTCAGCTACAGCCATTTCTCGCCCCGGTTCGGAATCGCCTGGGATCCGTTCGGCGACGGGAAAACGTCGGTCCGCGCCGCCGCCGGCATCTTCTACGGCAGCATTTCGGGCAACGAGTGGAACACGATGACCAACTTCCAGCCGTTCTCGACCCGGCTGACGTTTACCAACATCAACCGGCGGGCCGACGCCGTGACGCTGCTGCCGCTCGGCGCGTCGCTCAGCAATCCGTACAACGCCTTTCCGGGCGGCAACCCGTTTCCGTATACCGGCGGGTTCACGACCGGCGGCGGATTGTTCGCGGTCTCGCCGGATTTCAAATGGCCGCGGACCTTTCAGACCAACGTCTCGATCCAGCGCCAGCTGTTCAGGGACCTGACGCTCGGCGCGGCTTACGTCGGGACGATCAGCGGCAATCTGCCGTTCGGCCGCGACGTCAACTATCCGGTGCTGACGCCGACCGCGACGACCGGCAACGTCCTGTCGCGCCGGCCGAATCCGCTCTTCGGCGCGGTCACGGTTCTCGACTCGGATCAGGACGCCTCCTATCACGCGATGCAGCTGACCGGCAGTTACCGGCTCGGCAAGCGCGTCACCGTGACCGGGTTTTACACCTTCAGCAAGACGCTCAGCAGCGCCGAGCTTCACAACAACACGACGCAGGGCCTCGCCCAGAATTACAGCCGACTGTTTCTGGAAAAGGGCCGCGCCGACACGGACCAGCGCCACGTTTTCAGTATGAGTATGAATTTCCGGCCCGACTTTTATAAAGGCGACAATAAGATCCTGCGGGGAATCGTCAACGGCTGGAGCCTGTCGCCGATCGTCAGGCTGCGCAGCGGACGCCCGTTTACGGTGACGAACGGCAACGTCGACGCCAACCTCGACGGCAGCACGAACGACCGGGCGCAGGTCATCGGCAACCCGCATCTCGACCATCCGACGGCGGATATGTGGTTCAACATCACCGCTTTCGCGCGCAATCTCGCGGTCACCGGCGTCGCCACCGACGGCAGCTCGCCGCGCAACTTTCTGAGCGGGCCGGGCTACCGGTCGGTCGACCTCGCGCTGTCACGCGATTTCCGGTTCGGCGAGCGTTTCAAGGTGCAGTTCCGCGGCGAAGGGACGAACATCTTCAATAACGTCAATCTGGATCAGCCGAACGCCTCCGCGCCCGCCAACATCGCGTCGCCGGGCAACTTCGGCCGCATCACCAGCGCCGGGCCGATGCGCCGGCTGCAGTTCGGTCTTCGGCTGACCTTCTGACGAACGCCGTTTCGCAAAGAACCGGCCGTTTCGGGAAAGGCCGGTTCTTTGCGACGCCTTCGAACGCTTCACGCCCGCCGGCAAAACGCTTCCGCGCCGGTCGCCGACTTTCTTTGTAATTCCCCGATTCTGTGCTATTCTTTCGCTTGACCCCGAAAATTTGAAGGTTGAATTCGGTTTCCGTTGTGTGCGAACGCGGCATTTTCCTGTGCCGGTTTCGCCGTTCAGGGGCCGAAACCGCAATTTTTTCTGAAATTTCGGGTCGATTGGACTTTTTTCTTCAATGCCGGCTAAAAAAACCGGTCAAATTGAAAACCGAAGTTTTTACCGAAATTTTTCCGAAAAGTTTGCCCCTTTTCGGAGAAACGATCGAGAAAGTTCGACGGCCAGTGCCCGGCGGTCGGACGCGAGGCTCGAAATTTTTTCGGGAAAGGTGTCTTCTGAAGAAAATGAATTTACGAGAGTGCCCGTTTTTTAAACTTAATTTTCTGTCACGAATCGCCCTGTGCGGTTTGCTCGCCATTTTCGCCGTCTCGTGCGGCGGCTCCAAAGACAAACATATTACGCGCGGCGAAGAATTTCTGCACAAGCGCAAATTTCAGGAAGCCGCGATGGAGTTTCGCGCCGCCGTCGACATCGACCGCGATTCGGCCGCCGCGCACTGGGGCCTCGCCCGCGCGTTCGAAAATCTCGGCCAGTTCAACGATGCGCTCGAAGAACTGCGCCGGGCGACCGAGCTCGCGCCGGAAAATCTCGAAGCCAAGACCAAGCTCGGCAATTACTATCTGCTGATGCAGCCGCCGCTGACGGCCGAAACCGAAAAGCTGCTCGAAGAGATTTTCGCGCGCGACGCGAATTTCATCGAGGGCCACGTTTTGAAGGCCTCGCTGCTCGCCGCCGAGGGCAAACCGGAAAAAGAAGTCGTCGACGTGCTCAATCAGGCGATCGCGATCGACCCGACCCGCACCGAATCTTATCTTTCGCTGGCGCGCTTTTATATGCGGGTCAACAAGGCCAAAGAGGCCGAGACGACGCTGCAGAAGGCGGTCGCCGTCAATCCGGGCCGCGCACTCGGCTATATCGAATACGGCCGTTTTCTGGGCTTCGCGGCGCGGGCGAACGAGGCCGAAGCGCAGTTTAAGAAGGCGACCGAGGTCGATCCGAAGGATTACGACGCGCGCGAGGCGCTGGCCGAATTCTACGTCGGGCAGAAACAGTTCGACAAGGCCGAAGCGGCCTACAAGGAGCTCGTCCAGGTGCAGGAAAACAGCCCCGAAGCGCGGACCGAGCTCGCCAATTTTTACGTTCAGGTCGGCCGCCGCGACGAGGCGGTCGCGATCTTTAATCAAATTCTGACGGAAACGCCCGAATACGTCCGCGCCCGCTACCGGCTCGGCGAAATCTATCTCGACCAGAAAGAAACGGCGAAAGTCACCGAACAGATCGACGCGCTCCTGAAGATCAACGACAAGGACTCGCAGGCGCTGCTCCTGCGCGCCCGTCTGAACCTCCAGAACAACCGCGCCGACGACGCCGTCAGGGATCTCGAGGAAATCCTGAAAAAACAGCCGAGCCACCGCGACGCGCTCTTTTTTATGACCGAGGCGCGGCTCGCGCTCGGCCAGACCGATCAGGCGCGCGCCTTTATCGGCGATCTCGAAAAATATCATCCGAATTATCTGAAGACGCGGCTGTTGAAGGTTCAGGCGGCCTTTGCCGACGGCAACGCCGACGCGGCCTACCGGCTCGCGAACGATCTTTACGAAACGTCGAAGGGCATCGTCGCCGATGCCGGCACGATGGCGCAGGAGATCGCCGAGCTCCGCGTGCGGGCGCTGTCGGCGCGCGGCCTCGCCGGTCTGCAGCTCGGCAAGCTCGCCGAAGCGAAGGCCGATCTGCAGGAAGTTTTGAACAGCTCGCCGAAATCGGCCGGCGCGATGGTCAATCTCGCGAAAGCGTTCGTCGCCGAAAAGAACCCGGCCGAGGCGCTCAAGCTCTACGAAAACGCGCTCGCCGCCGACGCCCGGAATTTCGACGCGCTGAGCGGCGTCATCGATCTGATGAACCGCCAGAAGCAGTTTGACCGGTCGCACGCGCGGCTCGACGACGCGCTCGTCAAAAACGCCGACCGCAAAGATCTGGCGGCCGCGCTGCATTATCTGAAGGCCGACACGTTTCTGGCCGAAAAGAACCCGGAGGCGGCCGAGGCCGAGCTCCAGAAGTCGATGGACGCGGACGAAAATTATATGCCCGCGTATTCGAGCTACGCGGCGCTCCTGATCGCCCGGAACCAGACCGACGAGGCGATCGAGCAGTATAAGAAAGCGATCGAGAAGAAGCCGTCGGCGACGCTTTACACCTTGCTCGGAATGCTCGAAGAAGCGCGCGGGAACGTCGCCGACGCCGAAAAGGATTACCGCAAGGCGCTCGACATCGCGCCCGAAACGCCGATCGCCGCCAACAATCTGGCGTGGCTCATCGCCGACGGCGGGCAGGGCAATCTCGACGAGGCGCTCCGGCTCGCGCAGGGCGCGGTCAACCGGCATTCGAACGTCGCCGGTTATTACGACACGCTCGGCTGGGTCTTTTTCAAGAAGGGCCTTTATTCGCCGGCCGTCGAACAGTTGAAAAAAGCGGTCGCGCTCGACGAGTCGGACGCGAAACGGACGGGGATGAAGCCGAACCCGTCGTACCGGCTGCGTTTGGGAACGGCGCTCGCTTCGGCGGGCGACAAATCGTCGGCGCGCCGCGAGGTCGAGACCTCGCTCGCGAACGAGCAGAGCCTGAGCCCGAAAGAGGCGCAGGAAGCGCGGACGCTGCTGGCGAGTCTTTAGGGATTTAAGGAAGCGAAATGTTTTTACTATTTGATTTTATCGGCCGGATTTCGATTCTCGGGTTCGTTCCCGAATCGCTCGGAGTGTTGATTTTCGGAGTCGGACTGGTCGTTTTGACCGTCGTCCTGCGGCGGTTTATGCAGCGCGGCGCAAAGCGTCTCGAACGCGAAATGCAGCATATTACGAAGCCGCATTAACGGATTACAGGAAAGAAGATGAGTGTTGAATTCAGACAAAGAACGGCGGGCGAATTTATCCGGATGCTCAAGCGGCGCAAATGGTTCATCCTTTTGCCCGTGCTGACGATGACGGCGGCGATCGGCTATGTCGTTTACAAACTGCCGAGCGTTTACGAATCGAAAACGCTTTTGACGGTCAATCCGCCGCAGATCTCGGACATCGTCGTCAAGCCGCTTTCGGACGAGGATCTCTCGCAGCGCCTGCAGACGATCAACCAGGAGATTCTGTCGCGGTCGTCGCTCGAACCGATGATCACGAAATACAATCTTTTCGAACTCGAGCGCAACGCCGGGATGGATATGGCGCTGATCGTCGACAAGATGCGCAAAAACATCGTCGTCGAGGTCGAAAAGAGCGACAACGAAAAACTCGCCGCCTTTCGGATCAGCTACCGCGACCGCAAGCCGGACGCGACGCGCAACGTGACGGCCGAGCTGGCCGCGAAATACGTCAACGCGCAGGTGCTCGCCTCGACCAAAACGGCCGAAAATACCCGCGACTTTCTGCAGCGCGAGCTCGAAAACGCGAAGAACGAGCTCAACCAGATCGAGAGCGAGCGGCTCAAGATTATGATGCAGAACGTCGAGACGCTGCCCGAATCGGGACAGGGCCTGATCGCCCAGCTCGACGGCCTCCGCAAGCGCGAGGACAGCATCACGAAGGAAAAGGAAACGCTGAGCGCCGAGAAGGGCCGGCTCAACGACCAGATCGCGTCGAACAACCGGCAGATGCGGCTGATCGAGGATTACGGCGAAAAGGAAACGCAGGACGTCGCGCGGCAGGCCGGCCAGATCGAGGACACGCCGGCCTACGCCGAGCTCATCAAAAAACGCGCCGAGCTGACCGCGCAGCTCGACAAGCTCTTAAAGGTCTTCAAGGAAAAACACCCGGACGTGGTCTCTAAGAAGGACGAGATCGCGCGCGTCAACGAGGAGCTCGAAAATCTCCGCAAGAACACCGACAAGCGCGTCCAGATCGCGAGCCAGTCGAGCGGCCGCAAGGCCGAGCTCCAGAAAAAGAATCTCGAGCTCGAAAATCAGCGGATTCAGAGCCAGATCGGCCAGATCGATCAGCAGCTCCAGTATAAGGATCAGGAGCTCCAGCAGAACGCCGTCCAGATTTCGGGCATCGAAGCGAAGATCAACACGATCCCGAACGTCAAGGTCGCGCTCGAAAGCGTCAACTCGCAGTACCAGTCGGCCAAGCAGAAATACGACGATCTTTCGAAGAAGATCAACGACGCGAGCCTGCAGGTCAACCGCGAATCGAACGCGCAGGGCGAGACGATCCGCGTTCAGGACCCGGCCAATCTGCCGGAATCGCCGGTCGCGCCGAAACGCGCGCTGCTGACCGGCCTCGGCGGCGCGATCGGTCTCGCGATCGGTCTTTTCCTGGCGGCGGTCTTCGAGCTGCCGCGGGTTTTCAAGATTCAGAACATCGAGGACGCCAAGCATTACACCGGCCTGCCGGTGCTCGCGTCGGTTCCGCCGCTGCTCTCGCACGACGAGAAGGTCTGGCTCAAGCGCTCGCACTGGCTGCGCGTGACGGCCGGGGTGATCGCCGCGCTCGGCGCGATCCCGCTGATCGCGATGGTGCTGCAGGCGACGAAGATTTTTGAACGAATGGTTTCATAGGGATTTCGGATTTCGGATTTCGGATTTCGGATTTGAGCCGGAATTTCGAAATACGGACTTGAGATTCTTTCGGAGAAAGATATGTACAGAGAATTTTTCGGATTAGAGGATACGCCTTTCACGCTGACGCCCGACCCGCGCTTCATCGTTTTTACGCCGAGTTATAACGAAGTGCTGGCGAGCCTTTATTACGGTTTGGAAAACGCGAAGGGCCTGATCGTGCTGACGGGCGAGGTCGGCACCGGCAAGACGACGGCGCTCCGGTGGATCCTGCGGCGGCTCGATTCTTCGGTGCTCGCGGCCTATGTTTTCAACCCGCGGCTCTCGATCGACGAGTTTTATCACCACGTCACGCAGATGCTCAACATCAAGGACTGGACGAACAAGGCCGAGCTGCTGCAGGTGATGAGCCGGGTTTTGGAAGAGCGTCACCGGCGCGGCCTGCGGACCGTCCTGATCATCGACGAGGCGCACGAGCTGTCGGATTACGTGCTCGAAGAGATCCGCCTGCTGATGAATTTCGAATCGGACAACGCCAAGCATCTGCAGATCGTTCTGACCGGCCAGCCCGAGCTCCGCGAAAAGCTCAACCAGCCGAATCTGCGGCAGCTCAAACAGCGCGTCGCGCTGCGCTGCAAGATGCACGCCCTGCCGAACGTCGACGAGGTCGAGCGCTATATTACCGAGCGGCTGCTGATCGGCGGCTCGGATCAGCCGAACATCTTCACGCCGGGCGCGATCGATTTCATCTTTCAATGCTCGGAAGGCATTCCGCGCCAGATCAACAATCTGTGCGACAACGCGATGCTCGCGGCCTACGCGGCCGGCGAACAGATCATCGGCCGCCAGCTGATCGAGGAAGTCGCCGACAATCTCGACCTGCTGCCGCGCCGCGAAGCGCTGCTGACGAACGACAAGGCGGTCGAAAACGTCGGCTCGGCCCGCGTTTTGACGGCCGAAGCGCGCGAGGAATTATGGAACAACCAGGCGAAGGCCGAAAGACCGAAACCGATGTTCAAAACGGAAACGCCGCTGACCAACGGCACGAACGGCAACGGAAGCGTCAACCCGCACATCCAGAAATCGCCGTTCGACGATCTGGACGACGACATCAGTCTGGAAATCGAGGAAGTGGGCGGGTTTTATTGAGAGATGCGGGAATTGAGACCGGAGTCTTGAGTCTTAGGTCCTGAGTCTTAAGTCGAAAAATTAAGACTCAAGACTCAAGACTCAAGACTTAAGACTTAAGACTAAAAAAGTCTAAAGTCTGCAGAACCAATCGTATGAGTATTCTTAAAGCATTACAGAAACGACAGCAGGAACAGGCAAACGAAGCGGAAGAAGCGCCGAAGGGAACGGTCGTTCCGTTCGAGCGCGTCGAGCGCGGCGCGCCCAAGCGCACCACGCCGCCGGAAATGTTTGCCGACGAAAGCTTCAAGATCGGAACACCGAGCTTGGCGTTCAATGGGCAGTCAGATGCACTGGTCGGGACGGCACTCCCTGACTCTTTATCTGAAATCACTGCCGGGGCAACTTTGAACGCTGTTGGAACGACGCGCGTCGCCGAAAACCGTCTGCCGGAATTTACCGCGTGGACGGTCGAGGCGGAGCGCGTCGAACCACGACTGGTCGCGATCACGCAGCCGTACTCGACGTACTGCGAAGAATACCGGAGTCTGCGGACGCAGATTCTCCATAAAAGCCAGCGCCAGAAGCTGCAGTCGATCGTCGTCGCGAGCATCAACCCGAGCGAGGGCAAGACGATCACCGCGCTCAACCTGTCGTGGCTGCTCGCGCAGACCGACGGCGTCAAATGCCTGATCATCGACAGCGACCTGCGGATGCCGAGTCTGACCGATTATCTCGGGATCGAGACCGACAAAGGATTGTCGGACATTCTCGCCGGCCGCGCCAGCCTGGCCGATTCGGTCATCCGGCTCGAACCGGCGGGCCTTCATCTGCTGCCGGGCGGCGAGGCGCGGACCGACGTCGCCGAGCTGATTTCCGGGCCGAAGTTCAAGGAGATTCTCCGGCAGGCGCGCGAGCTGTTCGATTACGTGATCATCGACGCGCCGCCGCTCGGGATCTTTACCGACGCCAACATCCTGATCAATCACGCCGACGGCGCGATGCTCGTGGTCCGCGCCGGCCGCACCAAATACGCGGCCATCGACCGCGTCCTCGAATCGCTGCCGCGCGACCGGATGATGGGCGTCGTGCTCAATCAATCCGAGGACGTGCTGAACGAGACGCATTACAATTACGGCTATTATAAAAAGAATCTGCCGCCGCCGCCGCCGAAATTTTAGTCGATGAATGCCAACAAATTCAGCCTCCGCACGATCGGGTTATTGTTTGCCGATGCCGCGATAATTTACGGCGGCATCATTCTGGCACTGTACCTGAGGCTCGGCATCGAGGGCTCGGAATACCAGCTCAACGAGAATAACGGCTGGCTGAAGATCACGCTCGCGACCGTCGTCTGCACGCTGATCTTTTATTTTTACGATCTTTACGATTACACGGTGATGACCAACCGGCGCGAGCTGATGCTGCGGCTCGTGCAGGCTTTGGGCATCGCGTGGGCGCTGCTCGCGCTGCTGTTTTATTTCGCGCCGCCGCTTCTGATCGGGCGCGGCGTGTCGGTGATCTCGGTGCCGCTCGTGCTCGTCCTGCTGCTCGGCTGGCGGGTTCTGATCCATTATCTGACCGGCCACCCGGAGATCGGCGAGAAGATTCTCGTCGTCGGCACCGGCCCGTCGGCGCGCGAGACGGCCGAAGCGGTGCTCGAACGACGCGACGCCGGCTACCGGATCGTCGGCTTCGTGACCGAGAACGGGCTCAAGCCGAACACGAAAATCGACGACATCGGCATTCTCGGGACAACCGACGAGCTCGAAGGCATCGTCAAAACGGAAAAGGTCGACCGCATCGTCATCGCCGTGCGCGAGCGGCGCGGCACGTTCCCGACCGAAACGCTGTTAAAAATGAGTCTCGCGGGCGACGTCAACATCGAGGAATGCACGTCGTTTTTCGAGCGCGTGACGGGCAAGGTCCACGTCGATATGCTGCGGCCGTCGTGGCTGATCTTCGCCGGGCGCGGCCGCGAAACGCGGATCAAGGCGGTTTTTCGCGAGGCGATCCATCGCGGGCTGGCGCTCGTCGGACTGCTGTTGTCGCTGCCGCTCGCGCTCGTCACGGCCGTGCTGATCAAGCTCGAATCGAAGGGGCCGGTCTTTTACAAGCAGGAGCGCGTCGGCAAAAACGGCAGGATTTTCAGAGTCATCAAGTTTCGGTCGATGCGTACCGACGCCGAAAAAGAGGGCGTCCCGATCTGGGCGACGGCCGACGACGACCGGACGACGCGCGTCGGGCGCGTGATCCGCAAGATTCGCGTCGACGAGATTCCGCAGTTCTGGAACATTCTCAAGGGCGAGATGAGCTTTGTCGGCCCGCGGCCCGAGCGCCCGCATTTCGTCGCGCAGCTCGCTGAGGAGATTCCGTTCTACGAGCACCGGCATCTGGTCGCGCCGGGCCTGACGGGCTGGGCGCAGATCAAATACCCGTACGGCGCGTCGGTCGAAGACGCGCGGCAGAAGCTGCAGTACGATCTCTACTACATCAAGAATCAGAGCCTCGCGCTCGATCTGGTGATCGTTTTCGAAACCGTCAAGACGGTGCTGTTCGGGAAAGGCGGACGTTGAGGAAGAAGGGGAGAAAGGGAGAAAGGGAGAAGAGGAGAAAGGGCGATCCGACATCGAATCATCCGAAATCCGAAATCCGAAATCCGAAATCTGAAATTTCGATTGTGATAGGCGTTTACTGAAACGGAGATAAGAAAGATGAAAGCGGTAAGATTTTTGCAGAAATTCGGTTTGACGGCGGCGGCCGTCGCGGTGCTCGCCCTCGGCGCGTTCGCGCAGACGGAAAATCCGCCGACGCGCGACCGGAATACGACGGACGAGGTTAAGACGGATGCGGCCAAAACCGATTCGACGACGGTGAAAACGGAGGCGGTCGAAAAGACCGAAACCGCGCCGACGCCGACGCCGACGCCGGTCGCGGCGAACCCGGACGACAAAACGCCGGTCGGCCCGCAGACCGACGACGCCGACAACATTCTGCCCTATTACAACAATTATCTGAAGGAATACCGGCTCGGGCCGAACGACATCATCTCGGTCGAGGTTTTCGGCCAGTGTCCCGATTACTGCAAGACCGGCATCACCGTGCCGCCGACGGCGCGGATTTCCTATCCGCTGATCCGCGAAGGCGTGCTGGTCGGCGGCAAGACCGTCGAACAGGTCGCCGACGAGATCACCAAAAAGCTCGACGAATACATCATCGACCCGAAGGTCACGGTCACGCTCGACAAGGCGATGAGCGTCCGCTACAGCGTGATGGGCAAGGTCGCCGCGCCCGGCATCCGGATTATGGACCGCAAGGTGAGCGTCTACGAAGCGATTCTCGAAGCCGGCGGCATCGCCAAGGACGGCGACAAAAAGAAGGTCGCGATCATCAGCTATGACAAGGACGGCCGCCTGTCGCGGCGCGATATCAACCTCGTCGAGATGGAAAGCGGCAAGGTGCCGATGATCTTTCTCAATCCCGGCGATCAGGTCTTCGTCGGCGGCAAGGGCTTCACGATCGCCAAGGTTTTCGATCTGATCGGCAAGGCGAGCGCCGTCCGCCTCCTGTTCGGCAGTCCGTTTTAAGGGATTTCGGATTTCGGATTTCGGATTTCGGATTTCGGATTTGATTGAATTCTTTGTAACTTGATGACTCGATTGAGGAAAATTGGGATCGTTCTGCTCTGCCTGCTGTGCTGGCAGGCCGGGCGGGGCGAATGGACGAAGCAGAGCACGAACACGCTGGCGTGGCTCCACGATATTTATTTCTTCAACGAAAACAAGGGCTTCATCGCCGGCAGCGGCGGCACTTTTCTCGAAACGACCGACGGCGGCAAGACCTGGACGAAACGCAAGAATTTTACCGACGACAACATCCGGCAGATCTATTTTTCGGACGAATACACGGGCTGGCTGCTCTGCGAGCGCGACGTTTTCAATCGCGGCCAGAATTCCATCTCCTACCTGATGAAGACGACCGACGGCGGCGCGAGCTGGGAAAAAACCGAGATCGGCGATCTCGGCCGCACGCGCATCACGCGGATCTTCTTCAATCAAAAGGGAAAAGGCTTCGCCGTCGGCGAGACCGGCGCGCTCTTCGAGCTCAATGACGGCGGCTGGGAAAAATCGCCGTGGCCGGTGCGCTACAAACTGCTCGGCGGCGCGTTTTCCGACGACACCCACGGCGCGATCGTCGGCGCGGGCGGCAGCGTCTATTTCACCGAGGACGCGGGCAACACGTGGAACGCGGCCAATCTTTTCGGCGACAAGACGGCCAGGCTCAACGCCGTTTTTTTCTTTAACCGGCAGAACGGCTGGGCGGTCGGCGCCGGTGGCAAGGTCTTTCAGACGTGGAGCGCCGGAAAAACGTGGCGCGAGCAGAATTCGCGCGTCACGGCGGATCTGTTCGACGTCTTTTTCGCGAACACCGCCGAGGGCTGGGCGGTCGGCGACGAGGGCCTGATCCTGCACACGCAGACCGGGGGAAACGTCTGGGTCGTCGACGAAACGAAAGTCAAACACAAGCTCGAAAAAATCCTCTTCGTCGGTAAAAAAGGCTTCGCCGTCGGCTTCGGCGGCACGATCCTCGTCAACGGCGCGGCCGCGCCCGTCAAGTCCGATCCGGCCGACAAACCGCAGCTCCTGAAAAGAAACAAAAACTGATTCGCCGGAAGTTTATTACTCCGTTTTCTAAATTTGCCGACAAATTCGATCTTTGGTCTTTGGTCCTGGAACCTCGATTTTATTCTAAAGGTCAAAGATCAAAGACAAAAGATCAAAGGTCCTCGAAACGATCTAAAGAAACTCAATTTACACAGTATTTATTCGGCGTTTTCGATCAGCACGACGTCGCTCAGATGCGTCGAGCGCGCGACGACCAGCTTCGCGCCGTCGCGCGTGAAGAGAAAATCATCGAGAGATTTCGATTTGAAGTTCGTCACCGGCCGGGCCGCCGAGCCGTCGAGCGGCAGCTTCCAGACATTGCCCGTGTCGCCGCCGGCCGCGACAAAAAACAGACCGTCGTCGGCCGGCGACCATTGGGTTCTCCGGCCGCTCAGGGCGGCGGGCACGTCGAGCGTCCGGCGGACGACGCCCGTTTCCGCATCGAGGATGCCGATCTGCCACCGGTCGTCTTTCATAAAAAAGTAGCTGGCCGCCGCGCCGTTTGTCGAAAGCGCGCTCCATTTGGCGTTGAAATCGGTCAGCCGGACGGGCTCGCCGCCGTCGATCGAAACTTTCCAGAGATGCGGCTGCGAAAGAATTCCGCGCTGGAAGACGACCGACCGGCCGTCGGCCGCGCAGCTCGGATTGGCGTCCGCCTCGCCGTCGGTCAGCTGCCGCGGGTTGCCGCCGTCCGCGTCGACGCGCCAGAGATTCGATTTGCCCGAGCGCCACGAGGTGAAGACGATGTATTTCCCGTCGCCGCTGACGCACATTCCGCGTTCGTCGACCTGCAGGTTGGCCGTCAGCTGGCGGCGGTTCGCGCCGTCCGCGTCGATGCGCCAGAGATTCGCCGCGCCGTCGGCCGACGACCGGAAAACGATCTTCCCGTCGGGCATCAGCCCGAGCGGGTCGAGCGGTCCGACTTCCGAGACGATTTCGCGGAAGTCGCTTTCCGCGCCGTCGGCCGGGCCGGCGTAGAGAGCGTTGAGCGAGGTCGTCTGGAGCGCGACGAAGGCGTTTCCGCGGGCGGTCGATTTCAGAGAGGAATAATCGTTCAGATCGTCGGTCAGCGGCCGCACTTCGCCGTCCGGCTGCGGCACCAGCCAGATCCGGTTCCGGCGGTTGGTTTCGGCGATGCCCGAAACGAGCAGGCCGCTGCCGTCGCGCAGCCATTCGAGCGACGGCACGTCGCGCCAGCGCTGATCGCAGAGATTTCTTTCGGTGCCGCTGCGGACGTCGACGCCGACGAGATTGTAGTAATTCGTGCCGGCTTCGAGATGATTGACGAAAACGGCGAGCGTCGCGCCGTCGGGCGACCACGCGGTCAGCTCGCCGTCGAACACGAACGTGTTCGGCTGCGGCTTGACGGCGAGCGTCTGCCGGTTCGCGCCGTCGATGTCGGCGATCATCAGAGAATTCAGGCCGGCTTCGGAATCGGGCTGGACGTAGGCGAAGCGCCGGCCGTCGGGCGCGAACGAGACGGCGTAGCCGATGATGCCCGGGATTTTTTCGGCGAGGCCGCCGAGCGACGGAATCCGGAAAAGCTCGTTGTTCGTTTTGTCCGGGCTGAAGAGGTTGTAGTAGATATAAGCGCCGTCGGGCGAAAAGACGACCTGCCAGAAATCGGCTTTGACGGGCGGCAGCAGGCGGATATTGCTGGCCGTCCCGACCTGCTGGATCCAGAGGCTGCGGCCCTCGGGCTCGCTTAAAACGTAGGCGAAATATTTGCCGTCGGGCGCGACCGCCGCGGCCGCGACCCGGCCGTTGTTGGTCAGCCGCGTGACGCGCGTCTTCAGAAAGACCGGCTTCGGCCGGTTGTAAAAGCGAAAAATCGTCCAGCCGGCCGTCAGGGCGATCAGCCCGACCGCCGCGGCCAGCAGCAGATACCGCGGCCAGTTCCGACGGCGCGGCGCTTCGAGGGCCGGAAAATTTCGCGGCGCGATCGAGACGGTTTCCGGGCCGGTGTCGATTTCGGTCTCCTGCCGGATCGTGAGCTGCGAGATATGGTGCTTTTCGATGACGATCTCGTCGGTCGCGTCGTCGAGCTCGGCCGTGAATTTATAGCCCTTGCCCGGGATCGTGACCAGAAAGCGCGGCGCGTCGCGGCGCTCGCCGAGCGCTTTCCGGAGCGCGGAAATCTGCACCGAAAGATTCGCTTCCTCGACGAACTGGCCTTCCCAGACCGTTTCCAGAATCTCGTCCTTCGAGACGATCCGCCCGTTGTTTTTAACCAGAAACTCAAGCAGATCATAGGCTTTCGCATACAGCGCGCACGGCTCGCCGGAGCGCAAAAGCCGGCGGTGCGCCGTGTCCAGTTCGAACTCGGCGAAGAAAATTTTTTGCTGCTGTTCGCCGTCCATCTGCTTTTTGGAAATTTTTGGAAATTTTTGCCGCGTTTTTTAAGACTTTTTGGAAGCCTTCGGGCGATGCTGTAAGACATCGCCGCCGGATTCCGGAAAACGAGACGGATTTCCGTTTTTCGAGCTGAAATTTTAACAAAAATCCGCCGCCGGGGAAAGAATTTTCGTTATGAAATTAAAACGCCGCACCGAAATCGTCCTTGAAACGCGCGAAACGACCGTCATTCGTTTTCACCGACGGGTTTTCGTCTTTTGCCGGAGCTGCCGGAAAAAGACGCTTCATTTATCGACGGCGCAGGCGTCCCGGGTGCTTTCGCTGCCGGTCCGAACGATCGAACGGCTGGCGGCGAGCGGCCGGATTCACGCGACCGCGGCTGACGACGGCCGGCCGCGGTTCTGCGCCGATTCGCTCGTCGCCGTCGACGAAACTTAAAAAAAATCGGAGGTTTAAGAGGTTATGAAATTGAGGAATATCGTTTACATCGCAGTCATTTGCCTGTTCGCGGGAAGCGCGCCGGCCGCCGTGCCCGCAGGGAATCCGCATTTTTCGGTCGCGTTCACGAACTGCGTCGAGAGCATCGGCGTCGGGCTCGCGCCGACCGCCAACGTCCGCCCGCTCGTGCCGGCCGAGTTCATCCCGGTCGGCGAAGGCCAGCCGGTGACGCCGCTCGTCGTGCGGACGGCGCGCTGCCGGATCGCGGTCGCCGGTTTGCCGCCCCGCTCCGGCTCGATCGTCCAGATCGGCGCGGTCGTCGTCCCGCCGGACGGCACGGGCGACATCAATAATTACACGATCTGGTACTACACTTCGGATCTGCCGCTCGCCGCCGCGCTCCGGCTGACGGGCGTCGACGCGCAGTTCGTCCCGACGCTCGATTACGATTACGATCCGGTCTCGAACGATTTCGCGGTCCGCGTCCCGTTTCCCGGCGCGCCGCGTTTTTCGGTCGCGGGCACGGTCGCGCCGTCGGCGGCGCCGGCGGGCTCGTTTCTCGCCAACTGGTGGCGGAAAACGCCGGCCGGCCGGATCGTCCGGATGAGCACCAGCGTGCCCTCGATCGCGATCGGCGGCGCGAATCTGACGCTCGCGACCGCGCCCGGCAGCCGGCTCGGCCAACTGGTCGGCGGCGGCGTTTTCGGTTTTCCGATCATTCAGCAGTTCAACAATTTCGCCGTCGCCGGGATGACGGTCGGCTCGTCGATGCCGTAAAAATCGAAAGGAACAAGGTTTAATCGAAAGGCGGACCGGGCTTTTCAGGGGCCGCCTTTGCCAAAGGGGTTTTATGTCAGAAATCAAATCGAAAAAAATACGGATCGCATTCTTCGCGGCGCTCGCCGCCCTGATTTTCGCCGCGCCGCTCGCCGCGCAGGTTCGCGGCTGGGGCCAAAACGACAGCGGCCAGCTCGGCATCGGCAGCGCCGGCACGACCGAGCCGTCGCCGGTCAGCCTGACCAATTCGAACGAGATCACGGCCATTTCCGGCGGCGAGGCGTTCACGCTTTTTCTGAAGGCCGCCGGCACGGTGCTGACCGCCGGCACTAATCTCAACGGCCAGATCGGCGACGGCACGACCGCCGTCGCGCGCATCTCGCCCGTGCCGGCGCTCAACCTGACGAACGTCGTCGCGGTCAGCGCCGGCCAGCTCCACGCGCTGGCGCTGCGCGCCGACGGGACGGTCTGGGCGTGGGGCCGATTTTCCGAGGGCCAGCTCGGCGGCGGCGGCAGCGGCTGCGGGGTCTTCATCACGTCGGGCTGCAACATTCCGGCGCCGATTCCGGGCCTGACGAACGTCGTCGCCGTCGACGGCGGCGGCCTCTTTTCGCTCGCGCTCAAAGCGGACGGAACGGTCTGGGCGTGGGGGACCAACTCGAACGGCCAGCTCGGCAACGGCACGACCAACCCGAGCGGCCAGCCCGTGCAGGTCGGCGTCGGCGTCGCCGGCTTTGACAATATCGTCGCGGTCAGCGCCGGCCAGACGCATTCGGTCGCGCTCAAGGCGGACGGCACGGTCTGGGTCTGGGGCAGCAATCTCAACGGCAGCGTCGGCAACGGCACGAACGGCGGCAATCAGCTGCTGCCGGTTCTCAACACGACGCTTTTCGGTGTTTCCGCGATCGGCGCCGGTTTTAATTCCTCGGTCGCGCTCAAACCGGACGGAACCGTTTTCGCGTGGGGCCTCAACGTCCGCGGCGAGATGGGCAACGGGACGGTCAGCACGGTTCAGAACAGTCCCTGCCAGTGCGTCTCGACACCCGTCCAGTCGACGATCACGAACGTCGTCGAGGTCAAAACGGCCAACGCGTCGATCCTCGCGAAGAAACGCGACGGCACGATCTGGGCGTGGGGCTGGAACCAGCTCGGCGAGCTCGGCATCGGCACGACCGATACGCTCGGCTGCCAGTGCCGACCGCTGCCCGTGCAGTCGAGCGTCGGCACGGGCAACCCGGTTTTCGGGATCGGCTACGATCACGGCCACGTCGCCGTGCCGGCCGCCGCGACGCCGGCGGGCGCAAACGTCGCCCTGACGGCCGACGGGGTGAGCGTCGCGTTCGATTCCGTGACCGGCGCGGGAACGACCGTTCTGACCGCGCTCGACCCGAATTCGACCGGTTTGAATTCCGGCTCGTTTATCGTGCTCGCGAATTCCCCGGCCTACAACGTGACGACGACGGCCGCTTTTTCGGGCAATGTCCGCGTCTGTCTGAAGACGCCGACCGTGTTCGACCAGACGGTCTTCAACGGGCTCTCGATCCTTCACGGCGAGGGCGGAAATCTCGTCAACCGCACTTTTTCGCGCAATTACGCGACGCGCGAGATCTGCGCGCAGACGACGAGCCTGTCGCCGTTCGTGCTCGCCCAGTCGCCGACGGCCGCGCCGGTTTTCGTCGCCGGAAGAGTCGTGGCGCCCGGCGGCGGCGGGATCGCCAACGTCGCGGTTTCGCTGGTCGATACGGTGAACGGCGAAACTTTTCGGACGCGTTCGAACGCTTTCGGGAATTATCGTTTCGAAGCGGTTCCGGCCGGCCGCAGTTATCTTTTGACGGTTTCCTCGCGGCGGTTTTCGTTCGCGGCGGACACGCGGCTGATCGAAGTTTTCGAGGATTTCACGGCGGCCGATTTCGTCGCCGCGGACGCGCGCTGAATTTCACGGTTTTCGAACTTGACGGGCGGCGCCAAATTTTCGTAAGATGTCAATTCGCCCTGATTTCGAGCGGGCGATGTTTTTTGAAATAAACGTGCCGTTTGTTAAAAAATCTTCGGGCATGTACGTCAATTGGTAGACAGCCTCTCTTACAAGGAGGAAGTTAGGGGTTCGAGTCCCTTCGTGCCCACCAATTTGAAAATTCAGGATTTCAGGTTTCAGATTTCGAATCTGAAGCCCCGATCGCGGAGTCGTAGTTCAGTTGGTTAGA
>JAFDVJ010000101.1 GCA_018269075.1 Acidobacteriota bacterium | reverse complement strand
TAAATCTCTTATCAACCGCGGTAATAAACGCGGGGCGCGCGGTAAAAAAAGCAAATACCGCGGTAAAAAAGGCGAACACTGCGGTAAAAAAGGCTAACACCGCGGTAAAGAAAGCGAATATCGCAGTAGAAAAGGCTTCGCCCGGAGCCGAGTTGTCGGGGATGGCGATTGAACGCACCGGCGACTCGTTCGTGAACGGCTTTTTCGATTGAACCGGAATCGGCAGCACGGCGAATAGCCGGTTATTATCCACCAAAAACACCAAAAACACTAAATTTACTTCTTCTTTTTTAGTGTTTTTAGTGTTTTTAGTGGACAAAAACAACCGTTCGCCGGCCGGGCTTTTCATTTAACGGCAGGTTTCGCGGCGTTTTGTCTCGAAAAAGTCGGGGCCGCCGCGGCAACCCGTAAAGCGGGGCGCGAATCTCAAATACCGGTTCTCAAAAAAATTCGGCAGTGAACCCAAAGTAATGCCGTATTCAGCCATCGGAGATGGCGACAGCGTAAAGCCCCGGGTGATAGCCCGGGGTTCGTTCGCAAAATGATTCCAAGCTGTCGAAGACAGCGACAGAAAACGAATGCGCCGCGCCGCTCTGTCGCCCGTTTCACGGGCTCGGATCATTGTTGCGGCCTGACCACGGGCTGCACCCGTGGCTATTATCCGGCGCCCGTTTCACGGGCTTTTAAGGAATACTTTATTGGCGGCTTTTATTTTTCAAAGAACATCAGCTGGTGGCAATTGATCAAAGCATTACTTTTGTTCACTACCAAAATTCGTCAACAATCCCGGAGGCAAAAATGAAAATCCTTTCCTTTCTTCTGGCCGTTTTGTTTCTCTTCGCGCTCGAAGGTCACGCGCAGTCGAAAAACATCGAAAGCGAGGTCGATCGGCTTCTCCGAAAACGCGACGTCGGCGAGCTCGCCGGCGAGCTCGCCGCGAAAAAATCCGCTTCGCTCGACGAACTGCTGATCAGACTGAGCGTCTTCGCGCGCGCCGGCCACCGCGCCCGCGTCGCGGACGCGATGAAAGAGCTCGCCGCCGTGTATTCCGATCAAAACCGCGCGCAGGTTTTCCCGGTCGTCAAACGCGCGATCGCCGGCAACGTCGCGGCCGAGCGCCTCTTCTACGAAAAATTCCGGCCCGCAGGAGACGCCGACGCGCCGGCCTTTATCGACAGGTGGCGGACGCAAAGCGGTTCCGAAGAGGTCGAAAAATGGCTCCAGCCGCGGATTGCCGACAACGACGTCTGGTGGAATGCCTGGATCGGCCTCAAAAAGGAACGCGGCGCGGCCGCCGACATCGCCGCCGATCTGGCGCGGCGGATTCGCGAAAACCCGGCCGATTTCGCGCTCGTCGAAAAATATCTGGGGGCGCTCTCGACGCCGACTTTAGCGCAGATTATGGAGATGTCGCCGATCAATTCCTACGAATGGTTCGGGCCGGAAGACGTGTCGTGGCTCGCCGACGCGTTCCGGACCGATTCGGCCTATCAGACCTTCGCGCTCGCCGTCCGGCTGCAGAACGGTTACCCGCTCGTCGCCGAACGGCTCTTCAAAAAATCGCTGGCGATGCCGCTGACCGCCGCCGACGCGCGGACGGCCGGCCGCGAATTCGCGCGGTATCGCTTTCCCGCAGCGCAAACGGTCGAGAACCCCGAAAAAGAGCTTCGCGTCTGGACGAAACGCGCGCTCGTCAGGCTTTACCGGCAAAGCAATCAGCCCGAACGCGCCCAAACACTCGTCGAGGAACTGACGGCCGACGGCGCGGGCGATTATTACGCGGCCGGCGCGGTTCAGTCGGCGACGCTCGCGCGGACGGTCGAAACGCGGCTCCTCGACGCCGAAAAACGAAGCGAGAACGATCCCGCCTACTGGCTCGACCGCGTCGCCTATTACGAGGGCCGCGGCGACCGCGCGGCGGTCCGCGACACTTACCGGAAGGCGCTCGAAAAGTTTCCGTACAAAGCGCTCGATTGGCGCGCGTCGTACCCGCGTTATTTCGTGCTGTACCGTCTCGGTCACGGGCAGGAATCGGCGGAATCGACCGGGATCCTCCGCCAGGAGTTCGCGGCGGCGCGGGCGGCGGGCGATTTCGTTTATCTTTACGAGCTGATGCGGATTCTGGTCGACGATTACGAGGAGATCTACGAGGAATTTTTCGTCAACAGCGAGCTGCTCCCGAAGGTGATGGCCGCGCTGCCGGCGTGGCCCTACGAGGAAGACCGGATGGTCGGCCTGCTGCCGGCGCTGATCGAAAGCGCGATGGAAAGCCCGAAATGGAATCCGCGAAAGCGCGACGCGGTCTGGAACGAGCTCGTCGCGCTGGCCGCGCGCAACCCGGAAAAACGCGTCTATGCGCTCGTCTCGGCGCTGACGGACTGCGACGAATACCGGAAGGCGATCCCGCTGCTCGAAAAATCCCTGAAGCTCGCGCCCGTCCGGACGAAGGCCGCGCCGCCGGTCGTCAACCTGACGCTCGACAGTTTGGGCAAACCGTCCGAAACGCCGGCGGACGGCATTTCGGACGAGGGCCGCGACGCATATTGGTTCGACCGGGATTCGCTCGGTGATGAGCTTTTGGACGCGTATCTCGCGGTCGGCGAGTTTGACAAGGCCGCGGATCTGCTGACCGACGGTGGGCTCGATTCCGGGTTCGGGCTCGCGCGGCTCGCCGTCGCCGCCGCGAACAAAGGGAAGATCAACGACGCCGCGCGGTTCTGGAAGCGGCGCGCGAATCTCGACCGCCGGAATCTGGATAGTTTAGCCGAGCTCGCGAAGACGCCGGCCAAAACGCCTTTGCGCGAGTTTTACGAACGGATGAAGGCAACCGACCCGCTGACCGACGCGCCGGAGAGGGCGCTCGAAATTCTGAAATAATTTCGGATGTCGGAGCGCCGGCATCGCGGCCGGCAATTGGAGCGCCGGCATCCTGCCGGCAATGCGTTTGCAAAACGCACGAACGCTTCATTCTCTCGAAGATAAAAGGGAAATGAAACGCTTGACGCCGCTGGCGCGCCGTTTGCCGGCAGGATGCCGGCGCTCCGTTTCGGTGTCGAAGGGTGTATAATCGTTGGGAATGAAGGAGAAGATTCGTTCGGCTCAAATCGTCGTCGCGTGCGCGGATCTCGACCGCGCGCTCGAATTTTACCGCGACCGGCTCGGCTTCCGGCTCGACGCGATCTTTCCGGCCGACGCGCCGCGAACCGTCGTCCTGTCGGGCGGCGGGCTCGTCCTGCGGCTCGAAAAATCGGACGCGTCGACGCCGCTGACGCTCGCTCTCGACGGCGGCTTCGACGGCGAAAGCGAGCGCGAGCTGTTTTCGCCCGACGGCGCGCGCGTGCGGCTCGTCGACGAACAGGCAGCGCCCGCGCTTCCCGAAGCCGTCCAGAAGTTCGCCGTTTCGACGCTCGGCGGCGGCGCGTGGAACGCGGGCCGCGCCGGGATGCTCTACCGCGATCTTCTGCCGGAACGCTGGGGCGGCCGCTTTATCGCCTCGCACATCCGGATTCCGGCGGGCGGGCCGGTGCCGGATTACGTTCATTATCATAAAATCCGCTTTCAGCTGATCTACTGTCTCGCGGGGCAGGCGCGGCTCGTCTACGAGGATCAGGGCGCGCCGTTCTGGATGCGGGCCGGCGACTGCGTGCTCCAGCCGCCGGAGATCCGGCACCGCGTGCTCGAATGCTCGGACGGGTTCGAGGTTTTGGAGATCGGCTGCCCGGCCGTCCACGAAACGCTCGCCGAACACCGCTTCGATCTGCCGAACGGGAAGGCCCCGGACAAATTCTACGGCGGGCAGAAGTTTCTTCATCACGTCGCCGAAAACGCGATCTGGCGAAGCGCGGAAAACGACGGGTTCGTCGAACGCGACACCGGCATCCGGCAGGCGACCGGCGGCCTCGCCGACGTCCGCGTCCTGCGGGCGGCGGCCGAAGCGAAATTTTCCGTCAGCCACGCCGGCGAATTCCTCTTCTTTTTCGTGACGAACGGGCATCTGCGGCTCTCGACCGCAAACGGCGCCGACCACCATTTATCGACGGCCGCCGGCTTCGCGCTGCCGGCCGGCGCCGAATACTCGATCGAAGCCGCCCCGCAGACCGAGCTGATCCGCGTTTATCTATGAATTAGTTTGGGAAGTTTTGGAAGTTTTGGAAGTTCAGGAAGTTTTAGGTTTCTTCCCCGAACTTCCCGAACTTCCTGAACTTCCAAAACTTCCCAAACTTCAAAAAGTATGTATCGAAAACTCGAACCGAAGCTATTTTCAATTCTCCGCGAGGGTTATACGCTCAAGCAGTTTCAGGGCGATCTGCTCGGCGGGCTGACGGTCGGCGTCGTCGCGATCCCGCTCGCGATCGCGCTCGCCATCGCTTCGGGCGTCAAGCCGGAACAGGGGCTTTACACGGCGATCTTCGCCGGCTTCACGATCGCCGTCCTCGGCGGCACGCGCGCGCAGATCAGCGGCCCGACCGGCGCGTTCATCGTGATCGTTTACGGGATCGTCCAGCAGTACGGCTACGACGGCCTCGCGGTCGCGACGCTGATCGCCGGCGTGATGCTCGCGCTGATGGGCCTGATGCGGATGGGCGCGTTTCTGAAATTCGTGCCGTACCCGGTGACGGTCGGCTTTACGTCGGGCATCGCGCTGATCATCTTCTCGTCGCAGATCAGCGATTTTCTCGGTCTCCGGATCGACAGGGTGCCGGCCGATTTCGTCGCCAAATGGATCGAGTACGGCCGCCATATCGCGACGCTCAACTGGACGACGACGGCCGTCGGCGCGGGCTCGCTGCTCGTCATCGCGCTCTGGCCGCGCGTCACGCGCAAGGTGCCGGGCCAATTGATCGCGATTCTCGCGGCGACCTTCGTCGTCCAGTTTTTCAATCTGCCGGTCGAGACGATCGCGACGCGGTTCGGCGGCGTGCCGGCCTCGCTGCCGGCGCCGCATCTGCCGGTCGTCACGTGGGAGCTCGTCCGGCAGATGTTCTCGCCCGCGCTGACGATCGCGATCCTCGCGGCGCTCGAATCATTGCTCTCGGCGGTCGTCGCCGACGGGATGATGGGCACGCGCCACCGCTCGAATATGGAGCTCATCGCGCAGGGCGCAGGGAACGTCGTCTCGGTCGTTTTCGGCGGCATCCCGGCGACCGGCGCGATCGCGCGGACCGCGACGAACATCAAGAGCGGCGGGAAAACGCCGGTTTCGGCGATCATCCACTGCGTCTTCCTGCTGCTCGTCCTGCTCGTCATCGGGCGCTGGGCGGCGCTCATCCCGATGACGACGCTCGCCGCCGTGCTGCTCGTCGTCGCCTACAATATGAGCGAATGGCGCGAGTTCGCGCATCTTTTGAAAAGCCCGCGCGGCGACGTCGCCGTCCTGCTGGCGACGTTTCTGCTGACGGTCTTCATCGAGCTGACGGTCGCGATTCAGGTCGGCATCCTGCTCGCCGCGTTCGTCTTTCTGCAGAAGATGTCGAAGGAGACGCAGGTCAACCTGATCACCGAAAATCTCAAGGACGACGAGGAGATCCAGACGCGCGACATCTCCGAGCTGAAGATTCCCGGGGGCGTCGAGGTCTTCGAGATCTACGGCTCGCTCTTTTTCGGCGCGGTCAGCCAGTTCAAGGAGTCGATCCGCGTCGTTGCCAACAAACCGAAAGTGCTGATCATCCGGATGCGCCACGTGCTGACGATCGACGCGAGCGGTCTGCACATCCTCGAAGAGCTCGTCGACGAGTCCCGCGAAAACGGCTACATCCTCATCTTTTCGGCGGTTTCGCGCAATGTTTACCGGGCGATGCGGAAAAGCGGCTTCGTCGAAACGGTCGGCCGCCGCGCCTTTGCCCGCGACATCTTCGACGCGCTCGAAAGGGCCGAAAATCACCTGCGCTCGGACGCCCCCGGTTGAGCCGGATTTCGCGGCGGGAATCATTAGTGTTAAAAGGATTTATTTTGATGATCTTTGAAAAATAAATCCGGCCAAAGCCTGTGGAACAGGCGAAAGAATATAGCTACAGGCGCAAGCCTGTAGTCAGCGGCCGAATACGAATTTGAGCCTGCCCGCAGGCGACCGAGGTTTTCGCGCGGCCGCCGCGGGCCGGATGTCGATAACCCCGAACGGTCTTTATTAATGAACCATTTTCTTCTGTCGCCTGTAAACAGGCTCGAGGTTCGGGGGCGCGCTTGCCTACAGGCTCGCGCCTGTAGCTATATTCTGTCGCCTGTTCCACAGGCTTTTTAAGGATTTTATTTTTCAAATTACATCGGCCGCACCTTCCGATTCATAACATCCTTTTTACACCAATGGGTGGAAATAACAGATTCGATCTTTGGTCTTTGGTCTTTGGTCTTTGGTCTTTGCTTTATTTTCAAAGGTCGAAGATCAAAGACCAAAGATCGGCTGACGAATATTTCGTCGATCGAAAACGGAGCTAAAAGCCGAGGCGCTTTTAGCTCCGTTTTCGATCGGCGGACGTCGCGGTTACGGGCTCCGTTTTCGATCGGCGGACGTCGCGGTTACGGGATAAAGGCCGCCGGCACCGGGAGATCGGTGCCGAGTCCCCAGTTGGCGCCGGTCACCGCGCCGTTCGTGCTGCGCCAGACGTACCAGTCGCCGCTTGACGGCCGGAAGACGGCGATGTCGGCGCGGCCGTCGCCGTCGTAGTCGGCCGGGACGGGCGTGTCGCCGGCGAGGCCGAAGCTGACGATCGCGGTGTCGTCGGTGCGGCTCCGGAAGATGTACCAGACGTTCGTCGAGGGCCGGAAGACGGCGATGTCGGTTCTGCCGTCGCCGTCGTAATCGGCCGGCGCGAGACGGTCGGTGTTCAGCCCGAACTGCATCGCGGCGAACGAACCATCCGAGCTTTTGAGGATGTACCAGACGTTCGTCGACGGGCGGAAGACCGCGACGTCCGAACGGCCGTCGCCGTCGTAATCGCCGACCGCCGGCAGATCGCCGTTCAAACCGAAATTCCGGAAGCGAACCTGTCCGTCGGAGCTCTGCCGGATGTACCAGACGCCGTTCGACGGGCGGAAGACGGCGATGTCGGCGCGGCCGTCGCCGTCGTAGTCGGCCGGCGCGGGCCGGTCGCCGGCGAGCCCGAAGTTGACGGTTTCGGCGACGATCCCGACGCTGTGTTGGATCAGCCACGTCCCGCCGCGAAAGACGGCGTGATCGGTTTTGCCGTCGCCGTCGTAGTCGGCCGGGACGATCTGATCGCCGTTCTGGCCCCATCCGCGGATGTTGACGAAGCCGTCGGCGGGCAGCGAATACCACGTGCCGCTCGCCGGCCGGAAGACGGCGAAATCGGCGCGGCCGTCGCCGTCGAAGTCCGAAACCGCCGGCTGCGGCACCGGCACCTGCACGCGGAAGAGATCGACCGCCGAATTGGCGTCGTTCGCGGCCAGATCGGCCGAGGTCGCTTCGAAAATCAGGCTTTTGCCGTTGTTGGCGATCGCCGGCCGGAAGTTCGAGCCGCCGCCGTATCCGCTGCCGCTCACGTTCAGCGCGCCGGCAAAGGTCACGCCGTTCGTCATATCGCGGACGAACGGCTGCGGGAAGCCGATCGAATAATTTTCGGCGATCAGGTTGTTCGACTGGCTGAGAAAGGCGACGAACCGGCCGTCGGGGCTGATCGACGCGCCTTTTTTGCCGGCGGTCGAGCGGCTGCTGCCGGCGACCGGCGACGGAACGGCGGCGCGGCTGACGAGCTTCGTTTCGCCGGTCAGCAGGTCGCGCCGGAAAACGTCGGAAACCGAGTTGGCGTCGGTGACGCCGGCGACGAGGTTGCTCGCCCGGCTTTCGAAAACCACGTAGCGCCCGTCCGGCGTGATGCTCAGCGTGTAGTTATCGGGAAACTGCGGGTCGGCCGAATTGTCGTTGCCGTTGGTCGTCCCGTCGGGCGTCGCGCTCACCAGAAAGACCGTGTCGAGCCCGTAATCGTAGACGAACACGTCGCGGATATTGTTGGCGACGTCGTTCGGCGCGAGCAGCGCCGAGATGCTGTAAAAGACGACCCGCGCGCCGTTTTTGCTCATCACGCCGGTTTCGCCGCCGAGCGCGAGGAACCGGTTGCCGCCGAAGCCGCGCGTCACACAGCGGGCCGCGAGCGACGCCAGATCGCGGACGAAGATATCGTGGCCGCCGTTGGTGTCGGTGATGCCGGCGACGATGTTGCCGGCGTCGCTGGTGAAGGTCACGCGGCCGCCGTCGGCGCTCAGGTTGACGTCGAAGCTGTCGCCGGCGGCGGTCGAGGCGAGCGTCGTCGAAAACGACGCGCAGTCGGTCGTGTTGTTGTTCAGATCGCGGACGAAGACGTCGAGCTTGCCGTTGTTGTCGAGAAACGGTTCGGGCAGCAGGTTGCTCGCGCTGCTGACGAAGGCGACGAAGCGCCCGTCGTCGCTGACGTCGTACGGGTTGTATTCGCCGAACTGGAAGTATGAAGAGGCGTTGCCGCCGTTCTGGTTGTCGGGCGTCCGGCTGACCATCACGATCGTGCCGGTCCCGACGGCGACGCGGAAGACGTCGACGAAGCCGTTCGTGTCGTTGGCGACCAGATTCGAGGCGGCGCTCGCGAAGACGACGAACGCGCCGTCGGGCGTGATGATCGGCTGGAACGAGCCGCCGCTGCCGGTCGCGTTGCCCGCGCCGGCGACGCTCAGACAGCGCGTGCGGTTGGTCCACGTGTCGCGCAGAAAGACGTCGGGCGCGTTGTTGGCGTCGGTCAGACCGCCGACGAGATCGGTCGCGTCGCTCTGAAAGACGACATACCGGCCGTTCGCGCTGGCGGCCGCGTACTGCGAAGCGTTGTTGGCGACGCCGCCGCCCGCCGCGTTGACGCTGAGCGCGGCCGGCCGGAGCGCCTGCGCGCGAACCGCGGACGCCCCGCCGAAAATCGCCGACAAGGCCAGCGCGGCCGCGAATAATCCTTTGAATGACAATAATTGACTGATGTTAAAACGGTTTCGATTCTGCATTTTGTTTCTCCTGATTTCGTTGACAAATATGGTTATGGTTTACGGTTTCTCCGGGCTGTCTTCGGCGGCCGGCAGCTCTCGCCGATCGTCGGCCGTCGAAGACGCGGTATGTTCGTCGTCCGACGGGACATTCGGCCGGAGCGGTGAATGGCAGACCGGACAGACGGCGGGCGCTTCGTTTTTGACGATGATCAGCTCCCTGCGCTTAACTTTTATCGATGTTCGTCGGATCGTTTTCATTGATTCTCCCCGTGCGTTCGGGCGGCTCCGAAAGATCGGCATTTCCGCCCGGCAGGAAAAATTTGTCAGAAAAAAGGGTGAAAATCGTTCTCAAAAAGTGAAAAGTCTGGTAATTTTAAATTCATCTCTTCGTGAAAAAGGTGAAAAAAGTGAAAAATCCGCTAAGCTGCGGATAAATCAGGGTTTATATGGATGACAACAGGGTCCGTTATTACGATTTCGGCGAGTTTCGGCTGGACGCGAAACGGCGGATTTTGATAAAAGAGGGAAACCGGATCCCGCTCACCGGGAAAATTTTCGATCTGCTTTTCGTGATGATCCGGAATCGGGGGCAGGTTCTCGAACACGACGAGCTGCTCGAAAAGGTCTGGGAAGGCACGTTCGTCGAGCAGGCCAATCTCAAAAAAAGCATCTCCAATCTGCGGCAGATTCTCGGCGAAAGCCCGCACGAATGTCTCTACATCAAAACGATTCCGCGGCGCGGCTACAGCTTCGTCGCCGACGTCCGGCCGGCGGCGGACGATTCGGAGACGGCTTATTACCGCGAAACGGAAACCGAGATCGTCGTCGAAGAGATCATCGACGACGATTCGCCGGCGCCGCTGCCGGCGGCCGCGCCGCGCCGTTTCGACCGGCGGTTTCTGCTGCTCGGCGGCTTCGTTCTCCTGCTCGCGGCGCTCGGCGCGGCGTTCGGGATGAAATCGTATTTTTCGAAGCGCGGGCTCCGGTTTTCGCCCGAAAACACGCGCCTCGTCAAACTGACCTCCGACGGCAAGGGCTTCGGCGTCGAGGTTTCGGCCGACGGCAACTACATTCTTTATCCGACCTCCGACCGCGACAACCTGGCGAGCTTATGGCTTCAGCAGGTCGCCAGCGGCAGCACGACCCGGCTGACGCCGCCGGCCGACGCGGCGATCTGGTCCTACGCCTTCACGCCCGACGGCAACTACGTCTATTATTCCGTCTACCACCGGACCGACCCGTCGCAGAACGGGATTTACCGGATTCCGTTTCTCGGCGGCAAGCCGCAGCGGGTTCTCGACAAGGGCCTGATCCGCGGGTTTTCGCCGGACGGCGGGCGGATGCTGACCACGCAGTTCGACGATGCCGGCAGCGAGCTGGTCGTCTCGAAGCCGGACGGCGGCGAGCCGCGCTCGCTCGTCCGGCTGCCGCTCGAATATCGTTTCTGGAGCGCCAACTGGACGCCCGACGGCGCGGCCGTCTTGTGCGCGCTGCGCCGCCAGTACCCGGACCGGACGACCTACTACGTCAGCGAAATTCCGGTCGACGGCGGCGCGGAAAAAACGATCATCGCCGAGCAGGAAAGAAAAATAAACGGCGCGATCTGGCTGCCCGACCGGAGCAGCCTGCTCGTCGTCGTCAAGGAGCCGGACGCCGAGATCCGGCAGATCTGGCAGTATTTTCCCGAATCCGGCGAATGGCGGCGGGTGACCAACGACAATAACTCCTACTTTCTGCTCGGCCTGCCGCGCGACGGCCGATCGATTTTTACGACGCAGGCCGGCGAGACGACGGCGATCCTGCAAAAGGACGACGGCCCGGACGGCTTTCGCCAGCTGACCGGCGGGACCGGCGTTTTCGACAACGTCTGGTGGACGCCCGACGGCCGGCTGGTTTACGTGGCGCTCGAAAATCAGCAGGCGGTCATCTACGTCGCGTCGCCCGACGGGAGTCGCCAGAAGCTGACCTCCGGCGGCGACGGCGAATGGCTTCAGCCTCGGCTTTCGGGCGACGGCGCGCACGTCGTCTTCGTCTCCGAGCGGTCGGGCTCGCCGCAGCTCTGGCAGATCGATCTCGAAGGGAATGACTTGCGGCGGCTGACGAATTCCGACCAGCCGGTCTTTAACGGCACGGTTCTGGCGGACAGCCGCACGCTGGTCTATATGGCGAACTTCGGCGCGCGCGGCTGGCTGCTGGTAAAGCAGTCCGCCGATGGCCGGACCGCGCTGCTGTTCGACCGGGATATGAGCCTCTGGGACATCTCACCCGACGGCCGAGCGGTCGCGATCGAGAGCCGCGACGAAAAGGCCGGCAAAGAGCAGCTCGTCCTGCGCCCGCTCGACGGCGGCGAGCCGTTCCGGGTCATCGATCTGCCAGCGAAATATCCGGTCGGCCGTCATCTGCGATGGACGCCGGACGGGAAGTCGGTCGCCTACAACACGGTCGAGGGCGAATCGGGCGAGCTCGTTCAGGTGCCCGTCGACGGCGGCGAGCCGCAGGTTCTGACGCGGCTGCCGGCGGAAGCCGTCAAGTGGTTCGACTGGTCGCCCGACGGCGCGCGGCTGACGATCGTCCGCAGCAAGACCCTGACCGAGGTCGTGCAGATCAAGGCTGAATAAAAATCGCCGGCGGGCGCGGCCCGAAAGCCCGGCACGATGGTCAAAAAGTAAATTTTCTTGTTCGCAGAAACATAAGATTTCATAATGTTTGAGCCCCGCTTTGATTAACATTCTTGATTTTCGGGGTTACAATGGAAAATAATGGCGAAGTGCACGCCTTATTGACCCGATAAGACTACAAAAGAGGAACCTTTATGACTACGACAACCGAAACGAACAATGGAAATGTGCAAACGGCCGAGACGACGGACGCGGATGTGAACGCGGTCGAATTTGAAAACGGACTCGTTCCGTCGCCGTCGTCGGAGCTGATCTCGCTGCTGGAGCTCAGCGGCGTCGACGAGCTCGAAAAACGCGAGGTTTACCTGACGCTCGAAGACCTGCTGGCGGTCCGCTCGCAGACGGCCTTTATCGAAAAGCTTCGCGAACGCAACATCGACACGCGAAAGATCGCGGCGCTTCTGAAATACGAGGCCGAGCTCGAAAAGCTGCAGATCGAGCTCGTCAAGATGCAGCGCTGGGTGCAGGAAAAGCGCCGCCGGATCGCGATCATCTTCGAGGGCCGCGACGCCGCCGGCAAGGGCGGCACGATCCGGCGCTTCATCGAGCATCTCAACCCGCGCGCGCTGCGGATCGTCGCGCTGCCGAAACCGACCGAGGAAGAGATGGGGCAGTGGTATTTCCAGCGCTACATCAAACAGCTGCCGAACCGCGGCGAGATCGTCTTCTTCGACCGCAGCTGGTACAACCGCGCGGTCGTCGAGCCGGTGATGGGCTTCTGCAACGACGACCAGTACGATCATTTTATGCGGCAGGTGCCGGAGTTCGAGCATATGCTCTACGAGGACGGCGTGACGCTCATCAAGTTCTGGTTCTCGATCTCGAAGGACGAGCAGCTGCGCCGGTTTCAGTCGCGCGAGGTCAACCCGCTCAAACAGTGGAAGCTCAGCCCGATCGACGCCGAGGCGCAGAAGATGTGGGATTCCTACACGCATTACAAGGCGCTGATGTTCAGCAAGACGCACACCTCTTTCAGCCCGTGGATCATCGTCAAGGCCAACAACAAACGCAAGGCGCGGCTCGAAAGTATGCGTCACGTCCTCTCGATGCTCGATTACGACGGCAAGGAAAAGGCCGGCACGTCGCTCCTGCCGGATCCGAACATCATTATGCGGTTCCACCGGTCGGCGCTCAATCTCGATTGAGCTTGCCGAATCGCGGAAAATACTTCATATTTTAAGTCGCGAGTCGAGAGTGGAGAGTCGAGAGTCGGAGGATTTTTCGACTCTCGACTCTCCACTCTCGACTCGCGACTTATCAATATGAGAGCAAGAGTTTTACGGATCGCATTGATCGCGGCCGTCATCGGTCTGGCGGCGGCCGGGCTGACGCCGGCGCAAAAGGCTTCGGACAGGGAACTGCCGAATTTCGGGAAGGTCAACGACAATCTCTACCGCGGCGGCCAGCCGACGGCCGAGGGATTTCAGGCGCTCGCGAAGATGGGTGTCAGGACGGTCGTCAATCTGCGGAACGCGGACGACCGCGCGAAACGGGAGGAGGCGCTCGCCCGGGCGGCCGGCCTCAAATATCTGAACATTCCGCTCAACAACTGGTTCGGGCCGAAGGACGCGACGATCGCCGAGATCGAAAAAACGCTCGACGCGCCCGAAAATCAGCCGGTTTTCGTCCACTGCAAACGCGGCGCCGACCGGACCGGCGTCGTCGTCGCCGTCTACCGCATCCGCCGCGACGGCTGGACGGGCGACGAGGCCAATGCCGAGGCCAAAAAATACGATTTCGGCTGGTGGCAGATCTGGATGAAGGACTTCATCGACGATTACTACCGCGATCACAAAAAATAAAAAAAATACGGAGGGCTCGTCTGCGAAACGGGCCCTCCGCATTTTCGACGGAAACAACGGGATTCCGGCCAGGGGTTTTATCAGAGAAGCGAAACATTTTGACCCTTCGCCGGAATCCCGTTTTTTTGCCGGTGCGCACCGACAAAATCGAGTCGTCTTACTGCATCAGACCGGCGAGCGACGAGACCGGAATATCGCCGGGCGCGCCGAATTTGACGAAATCGACGACATTGCCTTCGCTCCGGAGGAGATACCAGACGTTGTCCGCCGGCCGGTAAACGACGAAGTCGTCCCGGTCGTTGGTGTTGTTGTCGTAGTCGCCGGTCATCGGGACGTCGCCGGCGAGCCCCCACGTCACGGACTGCACCTCGTTCGTCTCGCTTTGCAGCACATACCACGTATTGTTTCCCGGCCGGAAGACGGCGAGGTCGGTCCGGCCGTCGAAATCGTAGTCGGCCGGGACGGGCTTGTCGCCGCTCGCGCCGAACGGGGCGAAGATCGTGTTCGTGCCGTCGAAGATGTACCACGTCCCGTTCGACGGTCGAAAGACGGCGATGTCCGCGCCGGCGGGCGTGCCCTTGAAGTCGCCGAGCACCGGAATATCGCCCGCGAGACCGAACAGCTTGATCGTGAATTGGTTGTCGGAGCTCCGCCAGATATACCAGACGTTCGTCGACGGCCGGAAGACGGCGAGATCGGCGCGGCCGTCCGCGTCGTAATCGCCGGGCACCGGTTTGTCGCCGGCGAGTCCCCACTGCACGATGCGAAAGCCGCCGTCGAAGCTGTTTCTGAGATACCACGTTTTGAGGCCGCCGGCGTCGCGCGTGACGGCGTAGTCGGTGCGGCCGTCGCCGTCGTAATCGGCCGGCACCGGCGTGTCGCTGCTCATGCCGAACTGGAAGGCGCGGAACGAGTTGTCGCTCGAATCGAGCGAATACCAGACGCCGTTCGAGGGGCGAAAGACGGTGATGTCGGCCGCTTCGTCGTAATAGACCTCGCCGGGCGCGCTCATCGTCGAGCCGAAATCCGTGTAGGGCACGGTTTTCGTGACGGCCCAGTCGAGCAGCACGTCGGCGTCGGCCGCGCCGGGGGCGGCGTCGACCGCGATCCAGTAGGCGCTCGACGAATGAGCGAGGAACGTCACGCGGCTTTTATAGCCGCCGGGCGCGTCGTTGTTGCGGACGACCGGCGTCAGCGCGCCGACCGCCGCGCCGGTGTAGACGCCGAGCGTCGTATCGACGAGCGGGCCGCTGCGGGTCGTCCGAAAGGTCATGCTGATGTCGTCCTCGGACCCGTTGAAGAATTTGTACCAGACCGTGCGGCCGCTGCCGAAGACCGGTTCCGACGCTTGAGGAGTCGCGCCGAGCGTCGTCGCGGCGACGCTGCCGGCGAGCGTCAGCAGGATCGGCGCGTCGGCCAAGTCGTCGTTCGACGGCCGGTCGGTCTGCGTCCAGTGCAGATCGAACGGGCCGCCCGCCGCGTTCGCGTCGTTGGAGACGCCGACGACGATTCGGTAGGTCACGCCGCTCTGGGCCGCGATCTCGACGATCGGGTGACTGGTCTCGGTATCGTTGTTGCGCGTCACCAGCGCGAGCGCCGGCGCGCTGCCCGTGTAAACGGCCATCGCCGCGTCGAAATTCGCGATCGTCACTTCGAAGCGGACCGGTTTGGTCGCCGGCGCGGTCCATTGATACCAGACGGTTCGATAAACCGTGTCGCTGTTCAAAACGCCGTGACTCTCTTCGCCGTTTTCGCGCGTCGCCTCGACGGTCGTTCCGTTGACGATGCCGGCTGCGCCGCCGAGAGTCGCGGCGTTCGCCAGATTGTCGTTCGCCGGCGGGGCCGCCGAAGCTGTATAAAACCCGATAAAAAAGATCAGAAAGATCGCTGAAAGCTTAAGAAAATTCATCGCTGCCGCTCCCTTGGTAAAAAACTGAAATCCGCAATCGCGATCCGGAAACGCCCGAGTCGGTTTCCGGATCGCGACGCCGGACCGATCGGGACGACGGGCTTGATGACAAGAAGCGAAACAGGTTCCGCCCGCCGCCCGAACCGACCGGTGTTTTGTCAGTTTGCGCTGACAAAATCGATGTCGGCGAGATCGTCCCCGACGCTCACCACGCGCGTCGGCTCGGCGAACGCGTAGCGCCGTCCGCCGACCGCCGTCAGGACGTAGACCGCGCCGGCCGGAACGTCCCGGAACTCATAGCGGCCGAACGTGTTGGACGTCGCCGTCCGCGTCTGGCCCGAAGCATCGGTCAGCGTCACGCGGACGCCGCCGAGCCCGCCGCCGTTCGCCGACCTGATCTGCCCGCCGACCGTCACGCCGGCCGCCGTCGGGGTCAGGATATTGACCGCGCCGTCGGTAAACGTCGACTGCAGCACGTTGGCGTTGACGTCCGAGATCTCGCGCGCGACCGGCGCGTCCGTAAAGACGAGCGGCGTCGGCCCGCCGGCGGCGTTCGGCAGCACGTTGAACTGGATCGTGACGATCTGTTTCGTGCCCGCGGCGATCGCCTGTCCGAACGGCATCGCGAGCACGACGCCGACCTTGCCGGATTGCGTGGTGTTCGGGATCAGCGTCGCCGCCTGCGTGTCCGCGCCCTTCGCGACCGTCGGGTTCGCGAGCTTCGTCGGATCGTAGTTGACCGTGAAGCCGAAGCCGTTTTCCGTGCCCTGCGTGTCGGCGGCGATCACCACCGTGACCGGCGAGCCGGGCTGCGCCGAGTTGCTGACGACCTGGACGATGGTCGGGACGAAGTTGTCCGCGCCGCCCGCGAACGGCAGTTTGCCGGAATCGTCGATCGCGAGCAGGTTCGGCGCGGCCGCGCCGCCGGTCGGGCTGACCGGATCGAGCCCGGCGGCGAAGCGTCCGGCCTGCGTGTAGTCGGCGACGGTCAGCGTGCCGTTCCCGAGCGTGATGCGCGGGGCGCAGTCGGCCCGCTGAAACTCGTTGAAGTTATCGTTGAGCGTGTCGAGCCCGGCGACGAAGCGGCCGACCTGCGTAAAGTCGGTGATCGTCACCGTCCCGTTGTTGTTGCCGGTCGGACGCGGCGCGACGTCCGCTTCATACCCCTGCGCGAACGTCACCGCTCCGTCGGTGTAAACGGCCGTCAGCTCGTCGGCGTTCGTGTTGGCGATGCTCCGGGCGAGCGGCGCGTCGCCGAACGTGACCGGCGAGTTGTAGGCCGCCGTCGGCAGCGTGTTGAACGTCACGACGGCGACCGTCCGCGTGCCGACGGCGAAGGATTGTCCGGCGGGCAGCGCGAGCACGATGCCGAGCCGGCCGGGCAGCGCCGAATTGGTGAACAGGGTCGCGCCCGCCGCGTCCGCGCCGAGCGCGACCTGCGGGTTTACGAGAATGTTCGAATCGTAGTTGAGCGAGAACGCGACCGAGTTTTCGTCGCCCTGCGCGACGAGCTGGACGGTCGCCGTCACGTTCTGGCCCGGCGTCGCGTTGCCGCCGACGACCTTGAGCTGCCGTGCCGGCGCGGGCGTCGCCGTGAAGTTGACGACCAGATTGTCGCTCGTCAGATTGTTGAACTGCTGGCTGATCGGCGCGAACGTGTAGCCGACGGCCGCGGGCGTCACCGAATAATTGCCGTTCGGCGCGAGATTCGGGAACGAATAGCGGCCGCTGGCGTCGGTCGTCGCGGTCGCGTTCTGCGTGCCCTGGAGCGTCATCGTGACGCCGGCGACGTTCGAGTTGTCGGCGCGGTGAACCCGGCCGGCGAGCGTCAGGAGCGCGCCCGAATCGTTGTCGAAGATGTTGAGCACGGCGACCGAAGGCGCGCCGAGGATCGCGCCGCCGATCGGGTTCGAGAGCACGAGATTGACCGTCTTGGCCGGTTCGGGCACGGTGTCGTCGGCGAGGATGACCGGGAAGGTCTTCGTCGTTTCGCCGTCGCCGAAGACGAGCGTGCCGGAAGCGGGCTGGTAATCGGTGACCGGGGTCGCCGTGCCGCCCTGCGTGGCGTAATCGACCGAAACCGTGCCGGCCGTCCCGTTCGTCCGCGTGACGGTGACGAGCACCGTGTCGTGCTCGGTGCCGGAATACGGCGCGAAGGCGAACGAGAAGCGGCCCGGATTGTCGTCGTCCTGGATCGTGCCGACGCCCTGATTGTCGCCGAACGTGACGTTCTGCGGGTTCGACAGATCGACCGTAAAGGTCTCGTCGAGCTCCGGCGTCAGATCGCCGACGATCGTCACGATGATCTCCTTGAGCGTCTCGCCCGGCGCGAACGTGAGCGTGCCGTTGGTCGGCAGATAATCGACCGTCGCCGTCGCCGTGCCGTTGGTCGTCTGGTAATCGACCGTGACGGTCTTCTCGCTCGCCTGCGAAAGCTCGACGCGGAAGAAATAGACTTTATTGCCCTGATTGCCTTCCGTCTGCGCGACGTCCTCGATCGAAATCGTCGGCGGCGGGTCGTCGTCCGTGATCGTCAGGACGGCCGTCGCGTTCGGCGTCAGAAAGACGCCGGGCGACGGATTGCTGAGCGTCAGGTTGACGGTCTCGTCCGCCTCGTCGGTCGTGTCGTTGGTGATCGGGACGTTGAAGCTGTGCGTCAGCTCGCCGTCGAGGAAGGTGATCGTGTTGCTCGTCGTGCTGTAATCCTGTCCGGCCGTCGCGGTGCCGTTCGAGGTCGCGTAGTGGGCCTGGATCGTGCCGTAAGAGCCGCCGGTGCGGTTGACGACGATCGTTCGCTGGCCGGCCGATTCGACGGCCGTGTAGGACGCGGCCGAGAAGGTCAGATTGCCGACCGGCGGCGTGACCTGCGCGCACTGCGAGAATTCGGAGGTGTGGCGGACCGCGCCCCCGGTCGTCGCGGTCGCCGTCACGAACTGGCCGACCGTGACGATGCCGGGCTGGACCGAGACGTCGGCGTTGCCGTTCGCGTCGGTCGTCACGCCGATCCCGGCGAGATGGATCTGGCCCTCGCCGAAACCGCTCGTGTCGCAGGTCGGGCCGTAGAAATACTCGATGTCGACGGCCGTGTTCGGCGTCGTGTTGATCGTTGCCGTGATGCCGGCGGTCGTCGCGCGCTGGATGACCGGATAGTTTTGCCGGAGATTCGGGCCGTTGTCGGCGTCGCCGGGATCGTTCGGCGTCGGGCCGTCGCCGCCGAGATCGATGCCGAGCTCGAAGTTGCCGTAGATCGAATTGTTGCGGATCGTTTCGCCGCCGCCCGAATAGACGGTCACGCCGTTCGTGCCGTTAAAGGCGATCGTGTTGCGGCCGGTCACAGCGTTGTCGCCGATCTCGGTTCCGTAGGCGCCGTTGATGTAGATGCCGCTCTGGCCGTTGCCGAGGATCTGCGTGGCCGCGTTGGTGCCGATGTAATTGTTGTGGATCTTGTTGTTGATCGCGTTGAGCCCGGTGCCGAAAAGCAGGATGCCGTCGGTGCCGTTGCCGGAGATGACGTTGGCGGCGATCGCGCTGCCGGCGAGCCCGATCTCGTTCAGCGACGAGTTGAGCATCACGCCGACGGCGCCGTTCGGAACGACGGCGGTGCCGGCCGTGTTGGTGCCGATCTTGTTGCCGTAGATCTTGACGCCCTGGACCAGCTCGTTGACCTCGATGCCGTTCTGGCCGTTGCCGCTGATCGTGTTGGAGTTGTTCGCGTCGGTGCTCGAACCGATGGTGATCGAAGAGAGCGTGACATTGAGCCCCTCGCTCAGATAGATGCCGTCGCCGTTGTTGCCGAGCGCGGCCGTGCCGGCGGCGTTCGTGCCGATCTTGTTGCCCTGGATCGTCGCCGGGATGTCCGCGCCGTCGATGAAAATGCCGCCGCCGTTATTGCCGGAGATGACGTTGCCGACCGGAATGCCGACCACCGTGCCGCCGATCACGGCGCTCGTGACGTCGGTCGCGATCTTGATGCCGTCGAGCGTGTTGCCGACGTCGGTCGTGCCGCCGAGGTTCGTGCCGATGTAGTTGTTGAAGACCCCGATGCTGCCCGAGGTCGCGAAGATCCCGTACTGATCGTTGCCGGAAATGATGTTGCGCCCGCTCGCGAGCCCGTTGCCGACCTGCAGCGAAAAGTTGTAGCCGGGGCCGCCGAAGGCGATGCCGTTCGTCGAGTTGCCGAGGTCGGCCGAGCCGCCGGCCGACGTGCCGATGAAGTTGTTGAGGACCGTGATGTCGGTCGTCGCCTGCGAGAAGATGTCCTCGACCGTGATGACGTCGATGCCGTTGAGTTGGTTGCCGGAGATGACGTTGCGGTCGCTCGTCGCGGTGCCGCCGATCGTGTACGAGTCGCCGGGATACGCGGTGATCCGGATGCCGTCCGCGCCGTTGCCCTGATCGACGCTGCCGCCCGGGTTCGTGCCGATGTAGCAGCCGGTGACGGTTGCCGTCACGCCGAACGAGGCGTTGAAGTTGATGCCGCTCGCCGCGAAACGGTTGATGATGAGCCCTTTGATGACGACCGTGATCGCCGTCGGGTTTACCGGGGTCGTAAAGCGAAAGCCGTTCGTGCCGGCAGTCGAAGCCGCGCCGTTGATCTCGATCAGCGGCAGACCGCCCCAGAGCGGCTGCGTCGTGCCGTCGATCGTCAGCGACGTCTGGATGTCGGGAAGCGGCGTCGACGAGATCGTGATCGTCTGCGCGTTGCCGCCGCCGATGTTGAAATTGATCGTGTCGGCGCCCGCGCCGTTGGCGTTGGCGTTGATGATCGCGCCGCGCAAACTGCAGTCGTTGGCGGCCGCCGTGCAGGCCGTCGCCGTGACGTCGTCGGCGCGGTCGACGACATAGGTCGCGGCCGCCGCGTTCGAGCAGAAAAACAGGATCGAAATAAACAAAAAATAAAATGTGCTTCTCATATTCATAAAAACCTCGATCGGCGACAAAACAGCCGACGCACCGTTTATAGCTTTTATGAAAATCTAAATCGCCACCCGTGCGGGTGGCGTTCTGGAAGCGGCGAAACGAGCGGTAAAAAGCCGTTCGGCGGACCCGCCGGGTCCGCCGAAAAAGCAGTTTTTATCGATGTTTGGAGCGATTCTTTAAGGCGTTCGGGCGCGATTCCGGCGATGACGGCCGGCAACCGGCGGCCGGCGTTCGGGAATTGACGCGGGCCGGGGAAAATAATTGCCGTTCCGGCGACAAAAGCCGTCCGCTTGGGTAGTCGGCCCGAGCGGCGAAGCGGGCGGATTTCGGGAAATTTCGGTCGTGCGGCTAGGTTTTGGGCGGCCACGCGTCGAGAAACGGCGTCGGATCCATAATGTCGTTGCGGCGTTTGTAGGGCGCGTTGTTTTCCTGCAGGAACGGGCCGATCTCGGCGCCGGAATACATTTCGAGATGAAGCTGCGTGCCGCCCGGCTGTTTGCCGACCTTCGCGATCATATCGCCCTTTTTGACCTTCGCGCCGAGGCTCACCATCACGGTGTCGACCTCGCCGTAGCGGACGATGCAGTAATCGTCGTCGTAGATGTCGCCGTGCTCGATCGAGACGACGCTCGTGTCGTATTTGAACTTCGAGGAGACCTCGACGACCTCGCCGTCGTCGACCGCGTAGACGGGCGTGCCGACCGCCGCCGCGAGATCGCAGCCGCCGTGCTTGCGGCCGGGCGCGCGCGGCGCGCCGAACCGGCACGACCAGTTCGTTTTATAGCTGTCGACCTTGATTTTCAGGGGGAAAATTCTCATTCTTCGATACTCTCCTGGGTTTTGTTCGGGGCCGCCGGGGCGACGACCGACATTATAGCGCAAAGTCGGGATGAGCCAAACGCCGGTCGTTATTTTCGGGGGCCGGTTTTTACTGTTGCGCCTCGACCGCGAGCGCGAGCGGGTGGCGGCCGTAGCGCATCACGCCGAAACGGATCGCGACGACGACGCTCTCGCCCGGCAGCAGCGGGTTGGCGGCGTCGATCGCGCCGACGCCGAGCGTGCTGTTGAGCCCGCCGCCGTTCGGCTGCAGCCGGTCGGCCGCGAGCGTCACGCCCTTCACGAGCGGGCCTTCGTCGGCCGAAGTCAAAAGCCGGAAATCGGGCCGCGACGAGTAGCGCCGCTGCAGCTCCGACCCGAGCGTCGGGAAATCGACCGCCCGCAGCCGGAGCGCGGTCAGCGGCGCGGCGGTGTTGTTCGTGATCCGCCGGTA
This sequence comes from Acidobacteriota bacterium, assembly GCA_018269075.1. Taxonomy (GTDB): domain Bacteria; phylum Acidobacteriota; class Blastocatellia; order Pyrinomonadales; family Pyrinomonadaceae; genus JAFDVJ01. Next base: position 17,284 of record JAFDVJ010000101.1, on the reverse strand, counting down.
AACCGTCAGCGTTCCCTGCGCGCCGTTCGGGACCGGCGCGGACGAATAGCTTTCCGCGCCCGATTCCTCGACCGTCACCGTCGCCGCGCTCATCAGCCGGAGACTCTCGGACGTTTCGGGCGCGGGCGCGCCGAGCGCGGCGTAGATCCGCGACTGATCGCCGCCGCCGAAGACGCGGGCGTGGTTGTCGACGAGCAGGAAATCGGCCGCGTTGTTGTCGGTGTCGCGCAGGCCGTCCGCGCCGATGCGCCGGAAATAGCTCATCTCGGTGTCGGCTTCGGCGGTCGCCGCGAGCGGCTTGCCCTCGGACCAGTCCGAGGCGGCGAACCCGACCGCGTCGAGCTTGTTCGCCGGGACGAAAGCGGCGGCGGCGGCGGTTTTCAGCAGGACGAGATCGGAATTGTCGGGAATGTCGGTCGCGAAGGTCTGGTCGCCGGCCGCGGTCGTCGCGCCGGTGCCGGTCGGATAGTCGATCAGCGAAAATCCGCCGTTCGGGCTGTTGTTCGTCAGCAGATAATAGCCGTGCGCGCCGATCGTCACGCCGTTCGGGATCGTCGCGAGCGGCGTCAGGCCGGCGCCCGCCGCGCTCGCCAGCGTCAGCCCGCCGGAGCCGTCGGCCGTCTGGACGGTGACGTCGAAATCGTGCGGGTTGTAGAGCTTGACGTATTCGTCGTTCGCGCCGAGCCGGCCGCGTTCGCGGAACTCGCCGATCAGCAGATCGCCGTTCGCGAGGTCGTCGTCGAGCAGCTGGACGAGCGACGTTTCGCGGCCGATCTCGATGTCGCCGTTGTTCGTCGGGTTGCCGATGACGACCGAAAACGACTGGCGCGGTTCGAGGATCGTGTCGTTGAGAATCGGGACGTTGATCGTCTTCGTCGTTTCGAGCGGCCCGAAACTCAGCACGCCGCTCGTCGCGACGTAATCCTGACCGGCGGCGGCCGTTCCGTCGACGGTCTCGAAATCGACCGTCACCGGGTTTGCCTCGGTGATCGCCCCCGTCCGCTTGACGGTCAGTGTGACCGCGCCGCCGTTTTCGGTGCGGTTGTACGACAGGCTCTGGAACGCGAACGTCCCGCCGCTGCCGCCGGTCGGCGAGCCGACCGCGCCGACGAAAACGAGCTCGCGGTTGTTGTTGAGCGCGCCGATGTTGAAGATCGCCGGGTTGATCGAATAACCCGCGCGCGTCGCCGAAACCGCGTAGGGCTCGCCGGCGATCGTGTCCTGAAAGATGAAGCGCCCGTCCGTGCCGGTCAGCAGATTTCCGGAAGTCTGGCCGCTCAAAGCGATCATCACGTTCGAGATCGGGTTGCCGGTCGTCGCGTCGACGACTTTGCCGGCGATCGTGTAGTTGCCGAATTTCGCCGCGAAACCGTCGGTCCCGCCGGCCACGAAGCCCTGATACGCGCCGGGCGTCGTCGGAAAGGACGGCGAGCCGCCGTTCGTCAGTCCGCCGACGTAAACGCTGCCGGTCGGGTCGAGCGCGACGCTGCGGCCGCCGTCGTTGCCCGCGCCGCCGAGAAAAGTCGAGTAGATGAGCGCCGTCCCGTTGCCGTTGAGCCGCGCGAGAAAAACGTCGGTGCCGCCGTTCTGCGTCGTGTCGTAAGCGCCGGCCGTCGTCGGAAAATCGGTCGCCGCGTCGGCCGTCTCGCCGGTGACGAAAACGGTTCCGCTCGGATCGACGGCGATCCCGTAGCCCCGGTCGTCGCCGGCCCCGCCGAGATAGGTCGAAAAGCCGATCGTTCCGCTGCCGTTCGTGAATTTCATCGCGAAGGCCTCGAAACCGCCGTTGTAGGTCGTGTCGTAAGCGCCGGCGGTCGTCGGGAAGCCGGATACCGCGAAACCGGTCACGACAGGATTTCCCTGAATGTCGAGGGCGATCGCCGTCGCCAGGTCGGTTCCCGCCCCGCCGGCAAAGGTCGAAAAAACGAGCGCCGAGCCGGACGGGTTGAGCTCGGTCACGAAGACGTCGTCGGCGCCGTTATGCACCGAGTCGAACGCGCTTAGCACCGGGAAATTCGTCGACTGCGTGTCGCCCGCGATGAAGGCGTTGCCGCTCGCGTCGACGGCGACCCCGTAACCGAAATCGAAATTCAAGCCGCCGAGAAAAGTCGAGTAGACGAGCGCCGATCCGGCCGCGTTGAGCTTCGCCAGATAAACGTCGGACTGACCGTTCTGCGTCGTGTCGAAAGCGCCGGCGGTCGTCGGAAAATCGATCGTGCTGTCGACGCTGTAGCCGGTGACGTAAACGTTGAGCGACGAATCGACCGCGATCCCGCTGCCCACGTCCTCGCCGTTGCCGCCGAGAAAGGTCGAGAAATTGAGCGTCGAGCCCGAAGAATTGAGTTTCAGCGCGAACGCGTCGCCGTTGAGCCCGCTGTTGTAGGTCGTGTCGTAGGCGCCGGCCGTCACCGGGAAATCGCCCGACGCCGTGTTGCCCACGAGATAGACGACGCCGTTCGGGTCGACGGACATCCCGTTGACCCCGTCACCCAAAGCGCCGCCGATGTAGGACGAATAGATCAGGCCGGTTCCCGAGGCGTTGAATTTGGCGACGAACCCGTCGGAGCCGAAGTGATCGGACGGGTCGAAGACGCCGATCGTCGTCGGAAAATTCGGCGACAGCGTCTGGCCGGCGACGTAATGGTAGCCGTAGGCGTCCGTTCCCGAAGCGTTGACCTGATCGTCGTTAAAGCCGCCGATCAGCGTCGAGCCGGCGAGATTGTTGAGCGCGACGGTCGGGTCGATCGTCAGCGGAAGCGAGCGGTCGTAATCGCCGAGCGTGAATTTGACGCAATCGTCCTCGATCCGGAAGCCGCTCGCGACCTCGCGCCGGACGCCGTTCGTTTCCTGGTACGAAAACGGCCGGTTCTGCCGGAGCGTGCCGGCCTTCGTGTGGATCAGGAGACTGCCGTCCGGATCGATCTCGAGCGAATCGGCGCCCGCGAACGAGAGCGCGATCCGTTCGGGCGCGGCGTTCGGCGCGACCGTGAAATCGTAGCGCGTCGCGCCGTTTTCCTGCCCCTGCCAGAGCATCCCGACGCCGTCGTAAACGTTTTCGAAGCGGACCGCGCCGAAATTCGGAATATCGGTGCGCCAGTTTTCCGCCGGCCCGCGAAAATAATTCGTCCGCTGCTCGCGCAGGCTCTCGCCGGCGAACGTCGAATCCGGGTTCGCGCCGACGATCTTCATCCGCAGAGCGAAGGCCGATTTCGGATTTCGGATTTCGGACTTCGGATTTCGGATTTCGGATTTCGGATTGTTCGATTGATTATCGTCGAAGGGGATGACGTAGACGGCCTCGTCGACGGTTAGGAAGACGGTCGTGCCGGCGGCGCGCGCGGCGTAGCGGACGCGCTTGTCGAACTGGCCGCGGTTTTCCTCGAACGAAACCGTCGAAACGGCCGGCGGCGCGGCGTCCGGCACGGCCGGTGGCGGCGCGGCGGCGGCCGGGAAAACGGGGAAAATCAGACTGCCGAGGGCGAGCAGCGCGACAACACAGCGAAACATCCGGAAACTCATTTTCGTCACGATTTAGATCTCCTTGGGGAATTGAATAATTAGAATCGACTCGGGCCGGTTCGATGAAAAGCCGGCGGTTATTCAAAAGATAAGGTTTTTCGGCCGTTCGTTCGCCACCCGTTCGGGTAGTCGGCGCGCCGTTTCGAACGACCGCGCGGGCTGTCCGGCGTTTGCCGGCGCTCGTCCGGAAATTCCGGGGGACCCGATTTCAACGAAAGAAAGCGCCGGTTTTCCGCCCGGTTCGGCGAAAAATAAAAATGCCGCCCGCACGGGCGGCAAAGCGTCGTCGACGAAAGTCCCAACCAGGAGGAACGAGTGAAAAAAACTCTTACAAAAGCGCCTTCTGCATTTCGGCCGTGTACTGCTTGACCTTTTTCGAGAGCGCGCCGGCCATCAGCGCGATGTTCTTGTCGGTCAGCGCGGTGCCGGCCGAAACGACCGGGCTCGCGAGGCCGCCGCCGCCGAGCGAATGGATGTCGAAGACCGTCTTTTCGGTCGGCGCGTCGAGCTTGTTGTGCATAATCTCGTGAAAGATGATGTTTGCCGCGACGGTCGAAAAATTCGCCGCGCCGTCGATCTCGCGCAGGTAAACCTCCGAGATCATCCCGCCCGTGTAGGGATAGGTTCCGCCCGACGCGCTGTCGTGAATCGGTTTGCCGCTCTTGCTTTTGATGATGCTGCCGCGCTCTTTCGTGCCGCAGACGTAGACGACGACGTCGGTGTCGGCCGGCGTGCCCGGATCCCACGAATAATCGGCGGACGCGAACTTCGACGCGTCGTGCTGGCAGATCTGATTGAACATCGTCTTCAATTTCATCCCGATCGCGTACATCGTGCCCTCGCCGTAACAGTTGTAATTAAAGCTGGTCGGATTCGCCATCCCGACCAGCCAAATCTTAAAAACTCCACTTTTATCAGCCATAATAATTTCTCCTTTGTATTAAAAAAAAATCGGTTTTCTGTGAAACCTAATTAATTGACAGCAATTTTAATCCGCTTTTGCCCCGGAAAAACTACCTGTTTAGGTAGTAATTTGCGGCGCGCGGCGAAGAAATTTAAAATAACCGGAAGCAATGATGAAAAGACTGTTTCGGAGAAGAAGAAATAAAGCGGACCTGCCGAATTTTCACCGCGTCAACGAGAATCTCTTTCGCGGCGGCCAGCCGACGGCCGCCGGCATCCGGCAGCTGGCCGAATCCGGCATCAAAACGATCATCAATTTTCGCGACGCCCGCGACAACGTCCACCGCGAACGCGCGCACGCCGAGGCGCACGGCCTGCGGTTCATCAATTTCCATCTGAGCAACTGGTTCGCGGCCCGCGACGAAGAACTCCACCGGGTCATCGAGATCATCCGCGATCCGGCCAATCATCCGGTTTTCATCCACTGCAAGCGCGGCGCCGACCGCACCGGCACGGTCGTCGCCGTCTACCGGATGCTCGTCGACGGCTGGACCGCGCAGGCGGCCAATCACGAAGCCAAACTGCGCGGCATCGGCTGGTGGCAGGTCTGGATGAAGGATTACATCCGCGGCTATTACCGGCGGATGAAGGAACGAAAAACGATGTCGGAGGTCGGAGATCGGATGTCGGATGGACCGAAATGAAAGCTGGTTTGAGAAAGATCGAGTCAGGACGGTCGGAAAAAGGGAATCGTCAGAGGGCTTCCTCGCCGTGGAGATGGACTTCGTCGTCGGGGCCGCCGACGCGGCGGATGAATTTCAGCAGCAGCGTTTTTTCGGCGTCGAATTTCGGGCGGCGGCCCGATTCGTCGGTTGGTTCGGATTTCGTTCCGAGAAGCCGATCGAGACGCGAGGGCGAATAGCTGCTGATTTCGAAACGAACCTCGGCCGCTTTGAGCGCGCCCCGGACGATTTTCGTGACCGCGAAGGTATAAACAAAGCTCGGCACGTGTTTGTAGGTCGGCTCGATATTCCGGCATTTTCCGTAAATCCAGACTTCCTCGTAGAGCTTCGATTTTTCGAGAAACGCGCGCATCAGCCGCTCGTCGGAGCGCGGATCGGCGGCCGCGCTTTGGGGATCGAGCCCGAATTTGAGCACCGGGTTGTTTTCCGTAAACGTCGAAAGATCGATCGCCACGCCGCCGAAAGCGGCCGGCGCGGGGCCTCGGAAGAATGCGCCCGCGTAAACGGGCGCGTCGTCGACGAAGACGGCGAACGGCCGGCCGCTGGCGGGCACGCGCAGGTTTTTGAGCCGGTCGACGGCGGTGTAGATAATGTTCATCTCGTTGAGATCCCGGTTATACAGATAATAATCGACGCCCGTCAGAAACGGCCGGCCTTCGGGCTTCAGTTTTGTGACGTCGAGCCGGCCCAAATCGGCGGCCCTGATTTTCGGCGGCAGCAGATAAAGCGCGAATCCCTTGTTTGGCTTCGCGTATGCCGTCTGAAAAAACGCCGGCAATAAGGCGAAAACGATCAGGATTTTCATAATTTACCGCTCCTAAAAACTTTGGTCTTTGATCTTTGATCTTTGATCCTTGATTTAATTTCAAAGGCCAAAGACCAAAGATTTTCGCGCGTTCGCCCGCCGAACGCGCCGCCCGACACCCATTCTCGCGATATTTTGCCTAAAATAAACTACCCGCTTGGACGGTAAAAACGCTCAAAGGAAAATAATAACGACCTAAAAATCCGACATCCGTAATGATTACTGTTAAAAAGAATTTGACGACAGCCCGCCCGTCGGTATTCACGTTGAAAATCAAGTCTGAAACCACCTGACTGGAGCGCGGGCATCCTCGGCCGGCCTGAGCGCGAGAGCGCGAAAATGCCTTTCATAACTGAGAAATGTCGAGGATTTGAAACGTTTCGACACCGCTTTCGCGGCGTGGCCGGCAGGGATGCCTGCGCTCCAGTCAGCAATTTTCCGGTTTTCCTTTAACCGTCAATCTTTTTAAGAGTAATGATCCGAAATCCGAAATCCGCAATCCGAAATCGTCCGTCCGTTTACTGTTCGAACCCCTTAAAATACATTTGTTCGGGGCTGCCGACATTGCGCTCGAATTTCAGGAGGAGTTTTTTGCGGGCGTCGAATTTCCATTTTTCCGGGCCCTGATCGTTCGGAATCATTTCCGCGCCGAGCGCCGTCAGCGGCGATTCGGGCACGTCGAAAAAGACTTCGAACGTGACGACCGGCGCGGTCCAGGTCGATTTCGCGACCCTTTCGACCGCGAAGGTCAGCACATAGCTCTGACGGCGCTTGCCGGTGCCTTTAATGCTTTGGCAGCGGCCTTCGAGCCAGACCTCTTCATAGAGACGCTTCGCGTTTTCGAAGGCGCGGAAGATCCGCTCGTCGGAGCGCGGATCGGCGGCCGGATTCTTCGGCGCGAGCGGCGGGTAGTCGAGCTCGAACTTCAAAGTCGGAAAATCGCCTTCGAGCCCGGCGACGTCGACCGCCACGCCGCGAAACGAGACCGACGAAAAGCTCGTCCAGAACGCGCCCGCGTAAACGGGTTCGTCGTCGACGAAGACGGCGAACGGCCGGCCGCTGACCGGCACCGCCAGATTTTTGATCCGTTTGCCGGCCTCGTAATAAAGCCGCATCTCGTGCCGGTCCCGGACATACGAAAAAACGTCCTCGGTCGTCAGCAGCGGCCGCCCTTCGGGCTTCAGCTTCCCGACGTCGAGCTTGTCCAGCTCGGCCGACTTGATGCGGTCGGGCAGCAAGTACAGCGCGAAGCCCTTGTTTTTCTGGGCAAAAGTCATCTGAACAAGCGCCCCCAACAGCGCGGACAAAACCAATATTCTCATAAAACTCCTTGTAAAAGTTCAGGAAGTTCAGGAAGTTCAGGAAGTTCGGGAAGTTTGCGCTCCCCGAAGTCTCTCCAACCGCCAACTTATTCGCTAAACAAACAATCCGAAATCCGAAATCCGAAATCCGAAATCACTTATCGCTGCGCCAGAGCGCGAAGCCTTTCGGGCCGGATTCGAGCGGGACGCCGAAATCGGCCGGCGGCGTCCTGTCCGAAACGTAAAACTGCCGGTCGCGGACCTCGAACCGGTAAACGCCGTAGGGCTTATCGTCGATCGCGAGCTCGATCCGGTAGCGGCCGTCGCGTTCGAGCAGCGCCGCCGCCGGGAATTCGCCGTATTTCGCGCCGGCCGGCGCGAAGCTCAGCGTCGCGAGCTGCCATTCGGGCGCGAGCCGGTAGCTTTCCGCGCCCTCGGCGAGCGTTTTCGAATCGGCCTCGCGGACGATCCGGAATTTACACGAAACCGGCGTGCCGTTCGGATCGCTCGCCGGCACGCCGCGCAGCCAGACGCGGAGCTGCGTGTAGCGGTTCGGGTTCGGATAGCCGATCTCGGCGTAATCGCGCCACGGCCCGTCGAGCAGAAAAAACTTCTGCGGCCGGTAAACGTCGGGGCTTTCGGCGACGCCGACGCGGAAGGGAAACTTCATAAACTCGCGGTTCTCGATCAGAAAGCGCAGCTCGTAGCGGCCGCCCGCGGCGAGCGGTTTGACGCCGGCCGGGCCGCCGACCGTTTCGTAGCGGTCGAGCTCCCAGAGCGTCGAGACTTTCCGGCCGTAAAAGACGAAGGTCGCGTAGTTCGCGCCGCTCGCGTCGCGGATCTCGGCCGCGAGCCGGCCGCCGTCGTACGGATGATAGGCGTAGCCCGACTGGCTCTGGCGGGCCGGATCGGGCAGGCAGTCGGCGTAGAGCCGCCCGATCGAAACGCGGCCGTCGGGGGCGATCCGCAGATTGTCGAGCAGGCTGCCGAGCCGGATGCGCGGCCCGCAGTCGGCGTTTTTCGGCTGCGCCTCGACGATCGTCACGGCGCCGGTCAGTAAAACGGTCAGAAAGATCAGACCGAGCTGGCAGTAATAACTTTTTTCTGGCATTTTTGTTTGACTCCTTATCGGGTTCGGGACCGGGCGGTTCGACGCGGCGTCCCGAAAAAAACTTCCGTTACCGGATCCATCGTTCCTGAAATTTATTCCCTTCGTAAAATTGAATTCTGATCGGAAGAATATTTAATCCTTGAAAATTGAACGGAAATTTGTCGGCGTTTTGCGTAAGCGAACGCCCGCGCCGGTCGGGAAGGCTTTGTCCGAAAGGCGGCAACCAATAAAAAAATCAGCAGTTTATGGAAAACCGGCGGGAATGATGTTTTATTTACGGGAAACGTCGAAAACCCGATGAACAACAACCGAATCCCGTCGCTCGACGGTCTCCGCGCGATCTCCATTCTGCTCGTGATGACCAGTCACTGGTCGTACGCGCACGGGTTCGCCTCGCTCGCGAACCTCGGCGATCTCGGCGTCCGCGTCTTTTTCGTGATCTCGGGCTTTCTGATCACCGGCCTGCTGCTCCGCGAGCTGGAGGCGGGCGGCCGGATCGACCTGCTGAAGTTTTATTTTCGCCGCACCCTGCGCATTTTTCCGGCCTATTATTTCTTTCTGCTCGTCTTCGCCGGGCTCGCGGCGGCGGGCCGGCTGCTGATTTCCTTCAAACAGTTTCTGCCGGCGCTGACCTACACGAGCAATTACTTTTTCCCCGGCGCGTGGGAGCTCGATCACGCGTGGTCGCTCGCCGTCGAGGAGCAGTTTTATCTGATCTATCCCGGCATTCTCGCGTTCTGCGGCCGGCGGCGGACGCTCCGGCTGCTCGCCGGCGTGCTCGTCGCCGCGCCGTTCGTCCGGCTGCTCGACCATCAATTGTTCGGCGAAGCGCAGGCGATCTGGCTGACGAAGGGCTTTCACGCGAACGTCGATTCGCTCGCCGCAGGCTGCCTGCTCGCGTTTCTGCGCGGCCGCCTGCACGCGAGCGCCGTTTATCTCCGCGTGTTGAAATCGCCGCTGCTTTTTCTGCTGCCGATTGCGGTCGTCTTCGTCAACGAGCAGATCGACTACCGGCATCTCGACCTCGGTCTTTTTCACAGCCTCAACAACCTGCTGATCGCGCTCCTGATCGACTGGGCGGTGACGAATTTCGACCGCAACCCGTTCGGCCGGCTGCTCAACACCCGAATTCTCGCGTTCGTCGGCGCGATGAGCTACTCGATCTATCTCTGGCAGCAGCCGTTTCTCAATCCCGGGCCGCCGTCGAGATTCTTCGAGATGCCCTCCGCGGCCGTCGGGCTCGTTTTCTTCAGCCTGTTCTCCTACTTCGTGATCGAAAAATATTTTCTCGCCCGCCGCGCCGTCTGGGAAAAAAGAATCTTTCGCGGCAACGATTGAAAACGGTACAATAAAAACGAATAATTTTCATCGAATCGATCGGAAAGGGAAGAACAATGAACGAACAAATCATCGAAAACTACCGGACGGACACGCTCGACGCGTTTCGCAATTATAAAAGACTGGCCGAGCGCGCGCTCGAACAGGTGACGGACGAGGAATATTTCCGGGCGCTCGACGAGGAATCGAATTCGCTCGCCGTCGTCGTCAAGCATATCGGCGGCAATCTGCGCTCGCGCTGGACGGATTTTCTGACGTCGGACGGCGAAAAGCCCGACCGCGACCGCGATTCGGAATTCATCGCCGAATCGGACACGCGCGCGTCGCTGACGGATTTGTGGGAAACCGGCTGGAATGCGCTCTTCGCGGCGCTCGCGGCGCTGACGGTCGCGGATTTCGCGAAGACCGTGACGATCCGCGGCGAGGCTTTTTCGGTCGTCAAGGCGATCAACCGCTCGCTCGCGCACACGGCCTATCACGTCGGCCAGATCACGTTTTTAGCCAAACATTTCCGCGCCAAAGACTGGAAAACCCTGAGCGTCCCGCGCGGGCAATCGAACGAGTTCAACGCCTATCTCGCCGACAACAAAGAGCAGGCGCATTATCTCGAAGCGACGCGCGAATTCACGGAAAGGAAATGAATCCGCCGAACGCGCCGAAAACGCAGAGCTGTTCGGCGCGTTAATTGACCGAACCGGCGACTCGTTCGAGAACCGCGTTTGCGATCGAATCGGAACCGTCAGCCCGGCGACAACTGTTATTGATCTACGAAAAACGCCAAAAACACCAAATATCTTTCGTGCCTTTTTAGTGTTTTTCGTGCCTTTCGTGGATCAAAAAACAACCGTTCGCCGGCCGGGCTTTTCATTCTACCGGCAAATTTCGCGGCGTTTTGGATCAAAAATCATTAAAATTGCGTTTGGGCGTTGGTCGTGCCGAAGAGTTCTGCGAAAAAACACGAAATAATATCAGGTTTCCGAAAAACGGCTTTCCCGACACCTTTCCGACGCGTCCGGCAGGTTCGGCGCGGGTGTCGATAATCTTTCGCCCGAAACCCCGGAAGGCCGAATCGAAACCCTCAACTCGATTCGGGAAACCCTCAATAAGAAAACGGAAACCCTCGATAAGAAAACGGAAACCCTCAATAAGAAAACGGAAACCCGGTATCGAATATCAGGAACCCAATATAAGATATCGGGAACCCAATATAAGATATCGGGTTCCCTCAATAAGATATCGGGAACCCAATATAAGATGTCGGGAACCCGGTATAAGATATCGGGAACCCGGTATAAGATATCGGGAACCCGGTATAAGATACCGGGCAGTCAAAATAAGATATCGGGTGTTCGCAACTCCATTCGAGGTCCCCGGCATAAGATATCGGGAACCATAAATTCGATTTAAGGCTCTTTCAATCAGATATCGGGAACCCCGAACCCGATTGACGATTCCCGCACTGCGATTTTGAGATCCGCGCACTCGATTGACGGAATCTTCAGCGACCGGCCGAGATCCGCCGGTTTCGTTCGGGCGAAGTCGAAAAGAAACGGCGGGCCGCCCGGAAAGTTCGAAGCGGCCCGCCGTTCGTTGCGGTCTGATGTTCGGCGCGAATCAGCGAATCCGGACGCGGCTGATGACTTTCGTCTCGATCCGGCCGTTGCGTTTGTATTTGATCCGGATGGTTTCGCGGAAGACCTTGCGGCCTTCGCGGACGATCCGCGTCCGCGTTTCGACGCGCTCGCGCCGCCAGTCGTCCCGATCATTCCGGCGTTCGTCGCGCCGTTCGTCGCGGCGGTCGTCGCGGCGGTCGTCGCGCCGTTCGTCGCGGCGGTCGTCGCGCGTCTGATACGGATAATTGGTCTGCGCGGAAGCCGCGCCGGCGGTGAACAGCGTGGAAGCCAGAACCAGCGATAAAGTCATAATCTTTTTCATAATAATTTCTCCCTCAATATAAATTCCCGGTCGGCCCGTCGGTCGGACGTTGCGACCGGTGACTTGGACGGGCGGCCGGAAATAATAGTTGGGAAAGGTTTTGTGAAGATATGTCAAGAATTGTAAGTTTGGGAAGTTTGGGAAGGGCGCGTACAATCGGCTGTCAGCCGGTTGACAGGCGAAAGCCTGTAAAATGGCTTCACACCCGCGCGGCGGCGCGACCGAACTAACAGTCTGTCGTACATTGGTTGCGAAGTTCCGAGCCTGGACAACTTACTTCCGAAACTTCCCAAACTAAAAAAAGCGGGAGGAGAGAGTAGAGCCCCGCTTTATTCGATGATTTGAAAATTTATTTGCCGTTTAGCGAATCCGGACGCGGCTGATCAGGCGGCTCGTCACGCGGCCGTTGGGGAAGTAGCGATACTGCCACGTTTCGCGATAGGTGCGAAAGCCGCGGCGGACGATCCGCGTGCGCGTCACGACGCGCATCCGGCGGTAGCGACGCTGCGGGCCGATGCGAATGTTGATCTGCGGATTTTCCGCGCCGGCGAGCGCGGTCGCGCCGCCGCCGGTTTTGGCTTCGGCCGCCGGCACGAATAAAATGGAAGAGCTTAAAAGCATCGATAAAGCTAAGATTTTTTTCATAATAATTACTCCCTTGTTCGTAAAATTTCGGGGTCGAAAATTCGTTCGCCCGTAAAGTAAGAGACCGGAAAGCCGGAAAAAGTTGGAAATTATTCTGTCAGGGGATTTCGGATTTCGGATTTCGGATTTCGGATTGGTTTAGTCGAGAGTCGAGAATCGAGAGTCCGATTGACTGAGATCAAAGACCAAAGACTTGAATGGGGATTACTTTTTTTCGATGGAAACTCGGCCCGCACAGGGCCGACACTACTGAAATAATTGATAATTGAGATTGATAATTGAACAAGGCCGGTCTTTGTTCGTAACTTTATCAATTTTCAATTATCCATTATCAATTAATTTCAGAGAGTCGATCCCGATTTCCGGGCCCGAACCAGCGGAGCGAAATGTTTTTTTTCGGGATTTCAAGGCTTCGTAAAAAAAAGCAATCCCCATTCAAGATCAAAGACCAAAGTTCAAACCGAAGACTCAAGACTTAAGACTCAAGACTCAGGACTTTCCCCGATTTGTGCTAATCTGGATTTTATTTATGAAGTCAATCGCCATTTTAGGGTCAACGGGATCGATCGGCTGCAACACGCTGAAAACGGTCGAGCATCTCAAAAACTTTCGGGTCGTCGCGCTCGGGGCCGGGAAAAACGTCGCGAAGCTGGCCGAACAGGTTCGAAAATTCGAGCCCGAGCTCGTCGCCTGCGAGAACGATGAATGCGCCGAAGAGCTGCTGCGCCGGCTGACGGACGACGGATTGCCGGCGGCGAAGAGGCCGAAGATCCTGGTCGGCGAGGAAGGTCTGGTCGCGGTCGCGACGCACGCGCGCGCCGGGACGGTCGTTTCGGCGACGGTCGGCGCGGTCGGCTTCGTGCCGACATTGCGCGCGCTCGAAGCCGGCAAACGCGTCGCGCTCGCCAACAAGGAAACGCTCGTGATGGCCGGCGATCTGATGACGCGCGCGGCGCGCGAAAGCGGGGCCGAAATCCTGCCCGTCGATTCCGAGCACAACGCGCTCCATCAATGTTTGCGCGGCGAATCGGCGGCGGAAGTCAAACGGCTGATCCTGACCGCTTCGGGCGGGCCGTTCCGGACGAAGACGAAGGACGAGATCGAGCGCGCGACCGTCGCCGAGGCGCTCAACCATCCGAACTGGAAGATGGGCGACAAGATCACGATCGATTCGGCGACGCTGATGAACAAGGGGCTCGAAGTGATCGAGGCGCGCTGGCTGTTCGGTTTCGACGCCGACCGGATCGCGGTCATCGTCCACCCGCAGTCGGTCGTCCATTCGATGGTCGAGCTGGTCGACGGCTCGATCATCGCGCAGCTCGGCGTGACCGATATGAAGCACGCCATTCAATACGCGCTGACCTATCCCGAACGGCTCGAAAACTGTCTCGAACCGCTCGATTTCCGGAAGGCCTCGCAGCTGACGTTCGAGGAGCCCGATTTCGAGCGCTTTCCCTGTCTGCGGCTCGCCTACGACGCGCTGCGCACGGGCGGCACGATGCCGGCCGCGCTCAACGCCGCCAACGAGGTCGCCGTGCAGTCCTTTCTCGACGGCGGGATCCGGCTGAGCGACATTCCGCGCGTCATCGAATCGGTGATGCGCGCGCACGAAACGAAACCGGCGGACGCGCTCGAAACGATTCTCGAAACCGACGCGTGGGCGCGGGCGCGGGCCGCGGAAATTCTGACGGCGAGCGCGACCGGCGCCGGTTCCGTTTGACTGAGTCTTGAGTCTTGAGTCTTGAGTCTTAAGTCTTGAGTCCAGGGGACGGACGAGTTCGTTTCACATTGAAACGAAGGTGTTCGACCTCTTCAGACTCAAGACTCAAGACTCAAGACTCAAGACTCTCTCCGGGGCATAGCCCGGTTCCTGAAAAAATAATTTGACTGGGGCGGCGGCGGGTTTTACACTTTTAGTGACAACGCGCGCCGCGCGTTTGGTCTCTAAAAGGTTAGTTTTTGAAAGGATTTTTTTACGATGCCTGATATTTTGTTAGTTATTTTAGCGGTCGTCTTCGTGCTCGGCGTGGCGATCAACATCCACGAGTTCGGCCATTTCATCGTCGCCAAGCTGCTCGGAATGCGCGTCGAGGCCTATTCGTTCTTCGGTCTCGGCCCGCGTATCTGGGGCTTTAAGATCGGCCACACGGATTACCGCATCTCGGCGATCCCGCTCGGCGCGTACGTCAAATTATACGGCGACGAGGCGACCGCCCCGCTCGAAGGCGGCGATTCGACCGGCGAAAAGGTGCCGGACGCCGAGCTTTACGAGCTGCGGCCGCGCTGGCAGAAGTTTCTGGTGATGCTCGGCGGCCCGTTTATGAACATCGTGCTGGCGCTCGCGATCCCGTTCGCGGGCGCGCTCGTCAACGGCGTCCCGTCGATGCCCGCGCCGGTCGTCGGCATCGTCAAGGCCGGCGGCGCGGCCGACCGGGCCGGCATCAAGAAGGGCGACCGGATCGTCAATTTCGGCGGCTCGGAAAACCCGACGTGGGAACGCATCCGGATGGACGCGCTCGTCTCGCCCGAGCAGGACATTCCGGTGACGGTCGAGCGCGGCGGCCAGAAAGTTCAGCTCTCGATCAAACCGGCGAGAACCGAAGAACGCGGCAACGTCGTCGGCGACATCGAGTTTCAGCCCGATATGGGCGTCGAACCGGTCGTCGTCGGGACGATCAAGCCGGACGCGCCGGCGGCGCAGTCGGGCCTTAAGGTCGGCGACCGCGTGCTCGCCTTCAACGGCCAGACGGTCCGTAACCGCGACGAGCTGTCGTCGCAGATTCGCGAAAACAAGGACGCGCCGGCGAAGATCACGATCGAGCGCGAAGGCCGGAACGTCGAGATTCAGACCGCCGCGCGGCTTGACGAGGACGGCGTGTACCGGATCGGCATCGGATTCAGCGCGGCCGACATCACGACCCGCGAAAAGGCGAGCGTCGGAACGGCCGCGGCCTTCGCCGTCAACACCAATCTGCAGATTCTGCGGCTGACGGGCAAGGTCTTCGGCCAGCTTTTCGCCGGCCAGCGGTCGGTCAAGGAAGCCGGGCTCGCCGGGCCGGTCGGCATCGTCCAGCAGATCGCGCAGGTCGTCCGCGCCGACGGTTTTCTCGGTCTGATCCCGATGCTGATGCTGATCAGCCTGAACCTCGGCGTCTTCAACCTGCTGCCGATCCCGCTGCTCGACGGCGGCCAGATTATGGTGCTCGCGATCGAGAAGGTGATGTCGTTCTTCGGCAAGACACTCTCGATGGCGATCAAGGAAAAGATCCAGCTCGCCGGACTCGCGATCATCCTGCTGCTGATGGTCTTTACGCTGTTTTTAGATATTTCGAGACTTTTTTGAGTTCAGGAAGCCGGGAAAAGTTTGGGAAGTTTGAAAAGTTAAGAGTCTGTTTAAATTTATGGTTTGAGGCCGCGAACGATTTTTAATCGATCCACTAAAAACACTAAAAACACGAAATAATTTCAGTGTTTTTAGTGTTTTTAGTGGATAAAAAAGCAGCCGCTCGCCGTTCGGTCGGTTGATTACTTCAACCAATTTTGTCATCAACGACGCCTTTTCAGCCGTTGTTTCGAAAATTTAAACACACTCTGAAGAATCATCTCCGAACTTCCCGAACTTCCAACACTATTTTTGACGATGAGAAAATCAAGATCAGTTAAGGTCAGAAACATACAGATCGGCGGCGGCGCGCCCGTGTCGGTGCAGTCGATGACGAAGACCGACACGACCGACGTCGCCGGCACGCTCCGGCAGATCGCGGAAATGACGAAGGCCGGCTGCGAGATCGTCCGGATCGCGGTGCCCGACAAGGACGCCGCGCTCGCGCTCGCCGAGATCCGCAAGGGAACCGACGTGCCGATCGTCGCCGACATCCATTTTCACTACAAGCTCGCGCTGATGGCGCTCGACGCCGGGATCGACAAACTGCGGATCAATCCGGGCAACATCGGCTCGATCGACCGCGTCCGCGAGGTCGTCCGCGCGACCGAAGCCCGCCAGATCCCGATCCGGATCGGCGTCAACGGCGGCTCGCTCGAAAAGGATCTGCTGCAGAAATACGGTTCGGCGACGCCCGAAGCGATGGTCGAATCGGGAATGCGCCACGTCCGGATATTAGAAGATCTCGGCTTTTCGGACATCGTCATCTCGCTCAAGGCGTCGGACGTCAACCGGATGGTCGCGGCCTATCGCCTGATGGCCGAAAAGGTCGATTACCCGCTCCATCTCGGCGTTACCGAAGCCGGTACGCCGTTCGGCGGGACGATCAAATCGGCGATGGGACTGGGCATTCTGCTGCACGACGGCATCGGCGACACGATCCGCGTTTCTCTGGCCGCCGAACCGCACGAGGAAGTGCGCGTCGGCTGGGAGATTCTGAAATCGCTGGAGCTCCGCAAACGCGGCGTGACGGTCGTCGCCTGTCCGACCTGCGGGCGTTTGGACGTCGACAACTTCGTCGAGATCGTGACCGAGGTCGAACGCCGGCTCGCGCACGTCGAAGAGCCGCTCCATCTCTCGATCATGGGCTGCGCGGTCAACGGCCCGGGCGAAGCGCACGATTCGCAGCTCGGCATCACCTTCGGCCGCCAGGTCGGGATGATCTTCAAGGACGGCGTCCCGATGCGCCGCGTCGCCGGCGCGGACATCGTCGAGGAATTCGTCAAGGAAGTCGAGATCCTGAGAAAAGAAGGCGCGGCCGCGAAATCGCTCGCCGCTGAAAAGCCGCTCGTCCAGATCACCTAGAAAGATCGGAAGTCGTAATCAGTCCGGCGAGCGGCAGCGAGTCGGGTTTCAATATCTAAACCCGGTCTGAAATAATATCAGGATGTCATAAAAACAGAGGCATTATCGGCTTACCCGCCAATTATCGAAAGATCGATCGAGTTCCGAACGTTGGTTTAACTGTCCACCAAAAACACGAAAAACACGAAATCATTTCGTGTTTTTCGTGTTTTTGGTCATTACTGAGCGGTCTAAAAT
>JAFDVJ010000100.1:22346-28636 GCA_018269075.1 Acidobacteriota bacterium | reverse complement strand
AGAAGAGGAGAAGAGGAGATGGATAATTTGTTGCGGAAGGTTTAGCTTTCCGATGAAAATTGAATCGCTCGCCGGTTTAATGCCGTCTCCTCCTCTCCTCTTCTCCTCTTCTCCCCTTCTCCTCCTCTCCTCTTCTCCTCTTCTCCTCTTCTCCCCTATCTGGCCGTGAAGCGGAGCGGCGTGAGCGTGGCTTTGGCTTCCGGGTTGTAATAGTCGTAAAGAATCGAAGCCGGCGTCTGGGCGTCGATCGCGTAGCGCGGGCGGAACGAGAAATCGAATTTCGTGCCGCCGGCGCGGGCCCACATATACACGACGATCCGGTCGGGCAGAATGTCGTAGCGGCTCAGGCTCCAGTCAGCCGCGAACGCTTTTTCGAGGCTTTCGCGCGAAACGTCGGCGCCGGGCGGCAGACCGATTTCCGCCAGGAGCATCCCGTAGCCCCTGAATCCGACGCGCTCGGCCTCGACCGTGCAGTTGACGGTTTCCATAATCTTGACCGCCGTTTTGTCGCACCGGTAGGCGAGCCGGACGGCGCGCGAATCGCTGACGTCGAGGCCGTTCGCGCCGGTCGTCTGTTTCCAGTCGACGTAATGCGTCCGGACGAGCTGCGCCATCAGCTTCGACGGCTCCGAGCCCGCGATCTCGAGCCGGCCGCCGGCGGCCGCGCGGTCGCCGAGATCGACGACGAACGGCTCGATCCGGTCGGCCGCGACGGCGAATTCCGCGATCTTTTCGCCGTTGAGCGAAACCGTCAGGGTCTGGTCTTTGACCGCCGTCAGCGAAGCGATAAAAGCGTCGAGCACGTTGACGGTCGTCTGCGTCGAATACCAGACGCCGTAGCGGTCCTTGTTTTTCAGGAGAAAGAGCGTCGCTTTCGAGATCAGCTCGTCATTCGTCGTCCGCGGCTCGCCGGTTTTGATGAGCAGTTGGAGGACGAGCGCGGTCGTTTCGATTCTTCCGGCGGTGCCCCAGCCGTAAAACGGCGTGTTGGTTTCAAGGTTCCAGTAGGCCGCGCCGCCTTCGTTCTTCGCCATCGCGCGCAGGCGCGCCGCCGCGCTTCCGGCCTCGTCGGCGTGACCGGCGTCCGCCGAGGCGAGCCCGTAGAGCGCGAGCGCGTAAGGCTCGTCGATCGCGGCGACGCGCGGTTTGAACCAGCCGAGCGTCCGGTCGAGAATCTTGTCCGTTTCCGGCCCGAACGCCGCGCCGTCGGCGGCTTTGAGCATCGCGAGCGTCCGCGCGACGTACGCCGTCAGAATCTGCGTGCGTTTCGGATCTTCGGTCTGCTCGCCGTAATATTTTTTCGTGAAGCGGCCGTCGGCGAGCTGCTCTTTGGCGAGATAACCGCGCGCGTTTTCGAGCGTTTTCGGATCGACCTCGACGAACCGGCGCGCGTCCGACAGAAAGCGAATCGCATAAGCCGTCAGCGCGACGTCCGATTCGCTCTTGCCGCCCCAGTAGGAAAAACCGCCGTCGGGCATCTGATAGCCGAGCAGGCGTTCGAAACCCTTCTGCAAAAAACCGCGGGCCTGTTTTTCGATCGACGGCGAGATCTTGCCGCCGGCGGCCGCGAATTTGAGGATCATCAGGTTCGGATAGGTCGACGAGATCGTCTGCTCGCCGCAGCCGTACGGCCGTTCGAGCAGGCCTTCGACCGAATCGGCGACGTGCGCCATCAGGTTCGGGTAGATTTTGAGTTCGGCGCGCGGCGTCTTCGGCAACGCGTCGGCCGGAAAATCGAGCGCGAACTGGGCCGTGCCGGCGAAGATCTTCGATTCGGTCGCGACGATCTCGCGGCCGTTCGGGCGGACGGTGACCGGCTTTTCGATCGCGTCCGAATCTTTCGCGGCGACGGCCGTCACGCGCTGTTTGCCGTCTTTGACCGGCGCGATCGCCCGGAAGCCGAAAACCGCGTTGGCGGCCGCGTTCTTATCGACCTCGACCGCTTGATTGTCGGGGCCGAGAAACGCGAACCAGTCGGATTTCGCCATCTTCACGGCGACCTTCTGCTTCGTTTCCGTGTAGTTTCGGATCTGTGCCGGCAGCCGGATCTCGTCGCCGTCGGTCAGAAAGCGCGGCGGGTCGAGATCGACGAAGAACGGCTGAAAGACGGCGATCTCCTTTTCGGCGACACCGATCTTGCCGTTTTTCGTCGAGGCGATCGTGTAGAGCTTCCAGGTCGTGATGTTGTCGGCCATCTTGAATTCGACCGCCGCGCGGCCGTTTCCGTCGGTCGAAACCTCGGGCGACCAGAAAAGCGTTTCCGGAAAATACTCGCGCAGCCGCGGCGTCGATTTTTGTCCCGCCGTTTCGCTGCCGTCTTCCGTTGGACCGGATCTCGTGACGACTTTCGTTCTGAGCAGAGAGGAAAACGCTGTTCCTTTCGGCAGCGCTTCGATCTGCTGCGCGGTAATGGTCGTCGTCGCTGTCGCTTCGGTCCCGTCGACCGACACGACTTCACTGACGCCGGCGACCTCGAGCACGAAATCGACTTTCGTCACGCTGTCGGCGTTGACCGGAACGCTCGACCGGACGGCGTTTTTGAATGCGGGATATTCGACTTTGACCGAATATCTGCCGGCCGGCAGGTTCGCGATCAGATAATTTCCCGCGTCGTTCGAGGTCGTGCCGCGGCTCGCTTTCGATTCCTCGTCAGTCGCCGTGACGGTCGCGCCCGTAACCGCCGCGCCGCTCGGATCGACGATTTTGCCGCCGATCGAACCGGTGCCGCCCCGGAAGGCGACCGGTCGGATCACGACCGACTGCAGTTTCTCGTTCGTCCGCGAGCGTTCCGAGAGAACGAAATTGAACTGTGCGAACGTCACGTCGTCGTAAGTGTTTTCGCGCCGGTCGGAGCCTTTGCCGCGAATGTAGAAAATAGCGAGGTCCTGCGTGACCGGAATCGTCACGGTGCGCTCGGTGTCGGTCGTTTCGCCGTACTGGCGGACTTTTTCGACGACCTTTTTGTCCGCGTAGCGCGAGTTCAGCACTTTGACGAGATAGAGATTTTCGCCGTAGCCGTCGCGTAGCCGATCGAAATCAACGCCGCCCGCCAGCAGCCGCGCCTTGAAATCCGCTTCGTTCGCCGGCGCGTCCTTCATCGTTTTGACGATCCCGGCGATCTTCGCTTCGGTGTCGGCGAAGTAATCGATCCGGTTCGTCCAGACTTCGAAATCATCCTTCCAGGAACAGCTGCAGTCCTGACCGTCCTTGCCGATACTGCGAACGGTCAGCGTGTAAAAACTCCGCGAAACGTCGAATTTGAATTGATACGGGCGGCCGAAGCGGTCTTTGAGCTCCTTGACGCCGAGCTCCTGAAGCAGCGTTTTTTCGTCGCGGATAAAACCGCCGGTGCGTTTGTGATAATTCTCGACCGCGCGGTCGATCGTTTTGCCGGTCGGCGTGAAATACTCGAAGCTGCTCGTCGAAACCGTGAAATCGTCGTCCGTCCCGAACGTCTTGTCGGGGCCGGCGGTGACGACGCGGACGACGTCGTTCATCTTCTCGGTCTCGAAAACCGCGCGGTACGGCTGCTCCCACGGGTCGCGCAGCGCGTCGAAATCGAGCCGGTTTTCGCGGAGAATCTTGCGGAGCGAAGCGTCGTCCGTCGGGTGATCCGAGTCGGTTTTCGCGTAATGCTCTTTCAACATCTTTTCGAACGGCTCGAACTGCTTTCGAAAATAATCGTTGTAAACCGATTTCGCATCCGTGCTGTAACCGCTGCTGTGAAAGATGTTCGGACTATAATAGGTATCGTAAAGCATCACTTCGGCGACCGTCTGCAGCTCGTCCGGCACGGGTTTCGTCAGATCGAGATCGTTGAGGTCCTTGATGTTGACGCCGCCGAACGCCTTGCCGTAGCCGAGCCAGCCGCGGTAACCGCTGAACATCCCGTCAAAATCGGCGTCGGTGCGGGCGCGCTCCTCGACGGCCTTGTCGAAAACGACGACGCCGAGCGCCGCTTCGACTGCGCCGCCGGCCGCGTCGAAGACGCCGAAGCCGACCTTTGCCGCTTCGCCCGGTTTGTAATATTCGCGGTCGAACGCCGCATCGACCCGGAGATTCGTCTGCGCCGGAAAGATGACGCCGCGCGCGGCGCCGATCAGTTCATCGTCGTCGGTTTCGAGAAACGCGGCGAGCTTGATTTCGCCCCTGAATTCCGGCCGGTACGGGATTTCGAGCGTCGCCCGATGGTTCGTCAGTCTGACGGCCCGCGATTCGACGACCGAAAAGCCGCTGACGACGTCGACGTAGACGAGCCCGCTTTCGACCGTCGATTCCAATTCGACGCCGATCGGCTCGCCCGGTTTGTAGATCGTCCGGTCGGTGACGATCCGGAGCACGTCGTCGTCGTCGAATTCGAGGCTTTCATCGTTGTCTTCGCCGACGCCGTAAGTTCCCTTCAAACCGTTTTTATCCTTCGCGACGAGCTGGATTTCGAGATCGTCCGATTCGTCCTCGAATTTCGGGCGCTTGAACTCGATCTTGCCCGCGCCGTAGGAATTCGTCCGGATTTTCTGAAGCGTCCGGAATTTTTGGTCGGAATCTTCCTCGCGGCCTTTGAGCTCGACGTCGCAGGCGGCCGGACTGCCGTCGGCGTAAAACGTCGAGACGTAGGCTTTAACGGGCAGATTCGGATTATAATCGTCGTTCGGTTTGATCAGATAAACGTGGATCGGCTCGCGCGTGACGCGGACGTCGAAGCGCCGCTGCTCGGTGCGGTTGGTCGTCAGGTCGGTCAGATAGGCCGTTAAATGCAGGTCGTCGAATTTGTCCGAATCGTCGAGATCGTCGAAATCCTCGCCGAGATCGAAGCGGGCCGTGAATTTTCCGTTGTCGTCGGTTTTGCCCTCGTGCGATTCGCCTTCCTTGATGTCGTATTTCTGCTCTTTCCAGTTCCACTCGCGGCTCGTTTCGCGAACGACGCGAACCTTGCCCTTCGTCACCGGCCGGCCGAAAAGATAATCGGCCGAAACCTCGACCTCGGCCTCTTTTTCGTTCGGTAAGTAGTACGGCTTCAAGGCTTTCGCGTTGACGACGAAATTCGGCAGATCGTAGCGCGAGACTTTGAATTTCTGATAGCCGATGTAATTGTCGTCGTCCCCGGCCCGGACGTTTTTGACGCGGATCAGATAATCGCCGAGCTTCGCGTTTTCGGGAATCTTCCACGAAATCGCGGCGATGCCGAAAGCCGAAGTCCGGACGCGCTCGCGATACAAAACCGTGTCGTCCTCGTCCTCGACCCGGAATTCGACCTCGCGGTCGGCGGCGACCGTTTTGCCCTCGCCGCCTTTCAGCAGCAGACCGCGCACGTCGAGCGACTGTCCCGGCTGGTAGATCGGTTTGTCGACGAGCATCAGAAAATTGAGATCGCCGGTCGCGGCACGAACGTCGTCTGCAGCCTCGCGAACGAGCCCGTTTTTGCGGCCCGTCACCCGGAGCTCGCCGTCGCCGTCGAACTCCGACTCGATCGGGATCCGAAAATCGAGATCGGCAAACCCGTCGGCGTCGGTCTCGCCCGCCGCATCGAGCCCGAGCTTCTGCCCGCCGTCGCCGCGCAGGCCGAGCTCAAGCCGGGCGTCGAGCGTCACGCCGGCGACCGGCTTCTGCGTGAACGGATTGAGCGCGCGGATGCGGCTCCGGTAATTCATCCCGGTCAGCAGCGCGCCGGACGCGATCACGCGGAGCTCGAAAATGTTGCTCGTCATCTGCGAGACCGAAACGACGCCGCTCGCCGCGCCGACGCGGTAGCGCAGCCGGAACCACGCGAGCCCGGCCTCGCTTTTTTTGAGCAGCTCGCCGACCGGCAATGTCAGCCGGTAATCCCGCCGGCCCGTTTCGATCGTCGCCGTCTGCTCGGCGCGCCCGCGAACCTCGCCGGCCGCGTCGAGCAGCTCCAGTTTGAGCGGCGCGTCGAAAGCCGCTTTCGGATTTTCAATTCTGAGCGCGACGTCGGCCGACGTCTCGTTAAATAAAATGCTCGATTCTGTTTCAATGACGGTTTGCGCCCGAACGGGGAACAGGCACACTGCGAACACCACGACAAGCAAGAAAAATATTTGCCGCATAAAGAGTTAACCTCTATTTTTGTCAGATTTTAAGAGTTTTGCGAAACCGTCTAATGGATGCCCCGTGGCTGCGGAATGGTTGCTTTTGGCGAGAAAAAGAGTTTTGGAAGTTTGGGAAGAAAACGGACAACAGTCTGTCAGACTGTTGACAGGCGTCAGCCTGTAAAAACGCTTCTCACCCTTTAAATCGGCTTCACACCGGTGAAACCTTCGACACCGCTGGCG
>JAFDVJ010000100.1:0-22266 GCA_018269075.1 Acidobacteriota bacterium | reverse complement strand
CCGGCTGACAGCCCGCCGTACATTCAAGGGAAGTTCAGGAAGAAATCAACCAACTTCCCAAACTTCCTAAACTTCCTAAACTTCCCAAACTTCCCAAACTAGAGATTTCTCTCGATAAACCCGGTCATCATCGTGTAGAGATGCTTTTCCTGCATCGTGCCGCGCTGGACGCCGTGGCGCTGGGTCGGGTAGGTCATAAACTCGAACTGCTTGCCGGCCCGCTGGAGCTCGTAGATGAACTGGATCGCGTTCTGCTGGTGGACGTTGTTGTCGATCGCGCCGTGGATGATCAGCAGCTTGCCGCTGAGGTTGGCGGCGTTGTCGATGACCGAGCCTTTTTTGTAGCCGTCGGGGTTGTTCTGCGGCGTCCGCATATAACGCTCGGTGTAGATCGAATCGTAGAGCGCCCAGTTGCCGACCATTCCGCCAGCGATGCCCATTTTCAGCGTGTTCGAATGCGTCATAAAATAGGTCGTCATAAAACCGCCGTAGCTCCAGCCCCACATTCCGATTCGCGAGCCGTCGACGAACGAGAGCGATTTCAGATATTTGAAACCGTCCTCGAGATCGGGAACCTCGGTCTGGCCGAATTTCTGGTAGACGTTCCACGTCGATTCCGCGCCCTTGCCGCTCGCCGTCCGGTTGTCGCAGACCCAGACGATATAGCCCTTCTGCGCGAGCATCCGGTGCCACATTCCCTGCGCGCCGCCCCAGCGGTTTCTGACCGACGGCGCGTGCGGGCCGGAATAGGTGTAGGCCATCACCGGGTATTTTTTCTGCGGGTCGAAATTCGGCGGCAGAAACATCATCGCCTCCATCTCGAAGCCGTCGCGCGTCTTGACCTTCAAAAACTGCGTCTTGCCGAGATTGTACGCGTCGAGCACCGGCACCTTGTTTTCGTCGAGCGTCTTTTCGGGATTGCCGTCGGCCGTGTAAAGACGGATCTGCGTCGGCGTGTTGGCGTCGCTCCAGTAGTCGATGAAACGCGTGAACGTCGGGTCGAAAATCGCGAAATGCGTGCCGCTCGATTCGGTCAGCCGCTTGAGGCCCGTGCCGTCGAGCCGGACGCGGTAGATCTGCGTGTCGATCCAGTCGTTGTTCTCGCCGATCGCCGAGAAATACGCGTAGCCGCGCGCCTCGTCGACGCCGTAAAACTCGCTCACTTCCCAGCGGCCGTCGGTGATCTGCTTGACGAGCCGGCCGTTGTTGTCGAAGCGGTAAAGATGCCGGAAGCCGTTTCGCTCGGACTGCCAGATGGACGAGCCGTCCTTCAGAAACACCGGATTGTCGATCGCCTCGACCCACGTTTTCGATCGCTCGGTCATCAGCGTCGTCAGCCGGCCGTCGTTCGGAAAGCCGAGATTGACGTCGAGATAAGTCTGCTCGCGGTTCTGCGCCTGAAACATCACGGCCCGCGAATCGGGCGTCCACGTCACGCGGACGATCAGAAAATCCTCGGGCTTGTATTTCGAGGTGTCGACGAATTTGACGAGATCGCCGAACCGCGCGAGCGTCGGCGGCAGCTTTTCGCCGAGCTTCGGGATCTTCGAGACGTTCGGGATGAGACTCGTCCGCGTGACGTCGGCGATGCCGAGCGTGACGAGCGGGTTCGGGTCGCCGGCCTGCGGGTAGTCGGTGTTTTCGACGCGCTGGTCGTTCACCGTGTCGTCGGTCAGAACGAATTTCGGGACGGGCGATTCGTCGGTGCGGAGAAAGGCGACGTATTTCGAATCGGGCGACCACCAGTAGCCGCGCTTGTTGCCGCGGCCGTAGAGTTCTTCCTCGTAAACCCAGTCGAGATAACCGTTAAGGATTTTTTCGGCGCCGTCGCGCGTCAGTTGTTTTTCCCGCGCGGTCGCGACCTCGACGACGTAGAGATTCATCCCGCGGACGAAGCTGACCCATTTCCCGTCGGGCGAAAAATCCGGTTCGAGCTCCTCGTCCTTCATCGTATTGGTCAGCCGCTTGACCTTGCCGGCCGCGATGTCGTAGACCCACAGGTCGTTGTTGTGGTTGATCAGCACCAGCGTTTCCGCCTGGTTGAACTGCTGAAACGGCGAGAGGCCGATCGCGTTCGCTTCGTCGAGCGTGAAGCCCTGCGTCTGCGAGAGCACGGAAACGAATTTTTTCGTGTCGAAATCGGGCGCGGTCTGGCCGGTCGCGGCGTCGACGCGGACGACCTCGCCGTTTCGAAAGACCTTGTAGGCGCGGCCGTCACGGGTCCAGCCGAGAATCTGGAGCGGGCGGCCCGAAAACGGGACGCGGGTCTGCGGATCGAAAATGTCGTCGATCGAGAGCATCTTGTCCTGCGCCCGCGCGGCGAGCGACGAACAGACGAAAAGCGCAATCAAAAACCACCGGAATTTGTTCATATTTTTAACAGAAAAACGGGGAAAGCATTCGTTTGATG
Source organism: Acidobacteriota bacterium (assembly GCA_018269075.1). Lineage (GTDB taxonomy): Bacteria > Acidobacteriota > Blastocatellia > Pyrinomonadales > Pyrinomonadaceae > JAFDVJ01. The sequence goes on along the minus strand of JAFDVJ010000100.1, from coordinate 19,856 downwards.
AATTATAAACGAGAACGGTTTGAAAGCGCCACCGAAACTTTTTCGAAAAAACGACGGCGCCCCGAAAATTTCAGGACGCCGCCGTTTCGATCAATTTTAATCCAACCCCATCTAAACCCGCCGCCTATCCGTCACACCACCAAACTTAAACTCCTCACTCCAACCAATCCGAAATCCGAAATCCGAAATCCGAAATCCGAAATCAATTACGTATTTCGCGCCACTGGCTGATCGTGATCGCGCCGGCGGTCCCGCTCGACGCGCCGTTGCCGTTGAAGATGATCTTCGGATCGCCGGTCGTGATGAACGCGACGCCGCTCTGCCGCAGGACGACGTTCTGCCCGTAAAGCGCGGTGTCGTCCTCGTTGTAAACCGCGATGTTGCCGTAAATCACCGGCTGGCCGCCGCCGAGGTAAAACTGGTGACGGGCGTAAAAAGTGCTTTCGTAGTTGGTCGTGTTGATGTTCGCGCCGCCGATCGAGACGTCCGCGCCGGCGACGACCGCGAATTTCCGGCCGTCCTTGGTCGCCTTGCCGGTCATATACGACGCGCCGCTGCTGAACGAGACCGAGCCGTCGGCGATGAACGAGACGTCGAGCGGCGTGCCCGAAGCGCCGAACGTCCGGTTGATCTGAAACGACGACTGAACGGCGTAATAAGTGCCGGCCGGCATCGTCGAACCGCTGTTCGCGACCCAGCCCTGCGACGAGTTCCACGTCCAGCCGCCCCAGCAGCCCGACTGGCAGTTGGTCGCGACGACGTTGCCTGCCTTGTCCCTGATCTGCGCCGGCGTCGCGCCGTTCTGCGGGTAGAAAAGGTAATCGGCCTGCGCCGAGAAATCGGTCGGCTTGATGTCCGGCACCGGCTGCGGCGGCTGGTTCTGGCGGACGTCGGCGACGGCGTCGCAGCCCGGCGGCGCGCCGGTGTTGCTGCCGTTCGGGCACGGCTGCCCGAACGCGCCGGTGATCGTGCCGGTCGCGCTGAAATATTTTTCGGCGCGGTTGTTGCCGCTCAGCGTGACGCTGCCGTTGGTGTGAATGATGCCTTTCTGGCCGAGCACCTGAATGTTGGCGTTGATCGAGACGTTGCCGTTGACGACGACGGCCGCGTCGCTGACCGGCGTCGAGCCGAACTGGACGACGGTCTCGACGGTCGCGCTCGCGCCGTTTTTGCCGGTTCCGACCGAGGTGATGACCTTCGTGTTGGCGATTGCGCCGTTCGCGCTCTGAACCGTGTATTTTCCGGCGCCGAAATTGACGCCGCCGGCCGGAATGGCGGTCGTGATGTCGTAATCCTTGCCGTTCGCGGCATAGAGCCCGACGGCGTGGGCGAGCCCGGCCTCGGCGATGTAGAACGCCTCGGCGTTTTCGCCATAGTTGATCGCCGCGCGCTTTTCGCCGTCGCTGATCAGATAGATCGAGGTCGCCAGCAGCGTCAGCAGCAGGAGCCCGAAAATCGCGGTAAAGAGCGCCGCGCCGCGCTCGTTTTTTCTGACGGACTTCTTTTTTCGAGGCCGAAATTTCCGCATCATTTGATCTGGACTCCCTTTCTGACGAGCACGTCCGTCGTGAACGTCCGCGTGAAAACCGTGCCGACTTCGAGCGAGATGCGGACGCGCGCGATCTGCGCGGGCGTCGCCGGCGCCGCCCCCGCGGCGTCGAAATACTGAAAGGTCAGCGAAGTGACGCTGCCCATCAATTCCGACTGCTGGCCGGTCGTTTCGTTGCGCATATAGAGCGAATTGTTCGTCACGTAAAACGACGTGTCTTCATACTGGCCGTTGAAAGTCCCGTCGACCGGATTCCAGTCCGAGCGCACGCGGAGCTGCGTCGCGCCGGTCGGCGTCAGCGGCTGGCTCGTCGTATTCGCGCCGGCGACGCGGATCACGCGCGTCAGCAGATCGAGCGCGGCCGCGCCGTCGTTGAGCTGTTCGGCCCGCGCGCGGCGTTCGTTGTAACTGGTCTGCAGGCCTTTGACGACGAGCGCGATCATTCCGAGAATGATGATCAGAATCACCGAGACGACGAGCAGTTCGAGCAGCGAAAAGCCGCGCTCGGCGCGATTGGCGGTGTTTTTCTTCGTCAGGGGTTCGGTCATTTCGGTTTCAGCGGACGAGCGTTTTGATCTGCGTCGTGCGGACCTTGTCGGAAGCGGCCTGCGGGACGACCGCGACCGTTATTTCCTTCGTGCCGGCCGGGCCGTCGGCGATCTGCCAGCGACGGAAAAAATAGATGTTCGGCGTATCGGAATAGCCGGTCGCGTTGGTCGTCAGGCTGCCGCCATTGGTCAGCGTGCCGACTTTCAGCTCCTCGACCTTGCCGCTCGCCAGAATGGTCGCCTGCGTCGAGCTGAACGCGAAATTTTCGCCCTGAATGGCGACCGCCGAGAGCGCCGCGACCGCGAGCAGTCCGACCGCGACGATGACGATCGCGATCACGCATTCGAGCAGCGAGAAACCCGCCGCGCGCTTTCGAATTGTCTTCTCGTTCTTCATCTGCCTGTTTTTTCTACGGATTCTTGATCATCTGCCCGACCGTGATCTTGCCGCTCAGCGACACCTGGAGCGTCTTGCTCAGTTTGAACTTCGAATTGCTGACCGTGATCGTCGGCGGCGCGGTCTGCAGATTGCCGAAAGAGTTGAACGTGACGGTCTCGACCGTCGTGCCGCTCGACGGCGTGACGTCGATCTGGTTTTCGAACGTGTAGTTTTCGGCTCCGCCGATCATCGTCCCGGCCGATTCGATCCAGATGCGCCGGTTCTGGGAATCGATCTTCAGCGAAACCTGCGCGTTGCGCTTGACGGCCTGAATCCGTGCTTCGGCCGTTTTCGAGGCGATCGCCGCGTTGAGCGTGTTGACGCGGTTCGACTGGAGCGACGCGGCGAGCTGCGGAATCGCGAGCACGACGAGAATCGCGCCGATCAAAAACACGACCAGTATTTCGGGCACGCTGACGCCCTTCTCGCTCGTGGAAAACGATTTTCGCTTTTCTGCGACGACCCTTTTCATAATAAAGCGGGGAATTTTGCCGATACCGACCGTCCCTTATTCATCGTAAATTATGTAAAGCTTGAATATTAAGGCAAGTTTGAGAGCGGTCTGACCAATCTTAATGATACTTGGCGGGCCGTTGTTATGTCAAGCAAAATTATTGCCAACCGCGTTAAACCGGAAAGCCGGAAGTGTTTATAAAATGGCGGGTTGAAGATTTTCAGGCAGCTGACGGCCGGTCAGGCCTTCGGATGCGCGCGGTCGTAGACTTCGATCAGTTTTTCCATCGAAACCTGCGTGTAGATCTGCGTCGTCGAGAGCCGCGCGTGGCCGAGCAGCTCCTGTATGTCGCGCAGATCGGCGCCCGAATCGAGCAGATGCGTCGCGAACGAATGGCGCAGGCTGTGCGGCGAGATGTCGCGGTTGATCTCGGCGCATAATTTGATGTATTTATCGACCATCCGGCCGACCGACCGCGTCGTGATGCGCGTCCCCTGATAATTCAGAAAGACGGCCTGCTCGTCGCGTTCCGACGGCGGGCAGTTGTTCAAAAACACGGGCCGCGTCTCGTTGAGGTAAAACATCACCGCCTGCTGCGCCGGGTCGCCGAACGGCAAAATCCGCTGTTTTTTGCGCTTGCCGGTCACGCGGACGAGCTTTTCGCGAAAATCGATGTCGCGCAGGTTGAGATTGACGAGCTCGCCGACGCGCATCCCGGTCGCGTAGAGAAATTCGAGGATCGCGCGGTCGCGGCGGCCGAGATCGGTGTTGAGATCGGGCGTCTCGATAAAGCGGACGGCGTCTTCCATCGAGAGATGCGTCGGCAGCTTGCGCTCGATGCGCGGCGTCGCGACCAATTTTGCCGGGTTGTTTTCCTGGACGCCCTCGCGGACGAGAAACTGAAAAAACGTCCGTAAACTCGCCAACTTTCGCGCGACCGACGTCTTTTTATGATCGCCGTGGAGCGAGGCCATCCATTCGCGGATCGTCAGGTGATCGATCTCGGAGACCGGAATGTCGGAAACCTTTCCCCGCTGCAGAAGATAATCGCGAAACTGTTCGAGATCGCTCGAATAGTTTCGCAAAGTGTGCTGGCTGACGTTGCGCTCGTAGCGCAGGTGCTGGAGAAATTGTTTCAGAAGCTCATCAAGCATGATTCGTCCATTTTAATACAAATCGCTTTTAAGTCTATCCGGATCGAGCCCCGAAAGCTTCAAAAGAAAAATGCAGGCCGCGCCTGATGAGATGTCTTTCGACGTAAACGATCGGGGACGTCGTAACGACGCTTGTCGGAAAATGTGTCGTTATAGTTAGTGACAAAACTTATTGAAAAAAGTGTCGATTCCGGTCACGCTGGCTTTTTTGATCGTCCATTAAACACACTAAATTTCTTTCGTGTTTTTAGTGTGTTTAGTGGACGATTAAAATAACGAACACGACCGGAATCGCCGCTTTTACCGATCAGGTCTGTTTAGGGGTTTGAGCCGTTTCCTTTGACAAACTCCGGCCTGAGAAGTTCCCGTCAGACGCGTTTGCGCGGGACGTAATAGCCTTTGCGGGTGCGCACCGAAAGGTTCGGGCGCGTTTTAACCGTCAGTGAGATCGTCCGAAACTGGCCGCGCTTGTCGGCGTCGTTTTCGGGGTAATAGCTCAAAACGTACTGCTCGGACAGCTCGGCCGAGATCTGCGCGAAGGCGCGGTCGAGCTCGTCCTCGTCGATCGGCGAATAGACTGCGCCGCCGGTCTGCACGGCGAATTCCTGCATCCGGCGCTCGGCCGCGAGCTGCCGCAGATTGGCGCTGCCGCCGCGCTGGCCGGTTCGTTTGTAGTTTTCGAAATCGGTCGTCTTGACGACGTAAACCTGACAGTTGGTGACCTGCAGCGCCTTGACCGTGTTTTCAAACGTCGCGTCGCTGACCGTGTCGTCGCCGTCGGAAACGATCACGATCACGCGCCGGCCGGCCGCGTCCTGCAGATAGTTCGAGGCCTCGATGATCCCGTCGAGGAGCGCGGTCGCGCCCGCCGGCGGCGCGAAATTCTCGATCGCCTGAACGAGCGACGAGACATCTTTGGTCAAAGGCTGTTCGAGATGCGAAACGGTCGCCACCGAAAAGAGCGCGACGAGATCCTTGTCGGGCCGGATGACGCGCCGAAAAAAGCTGATCGCCGCTTTTTTCTCGAATTCGCGGGCGATCGCGACGCTCGACGAATTGTCGAACAGCAGCGCCAGCCGGACCGGCGTTTCCGACCGCGAAAGGTCGCCGATCTCGACCGTCTGACCGTCGATCTGAAGCTCGAAATCCTCGATCTTCAGGCCGCCGACGGCGTTTCCGCGCGCGTCGAGGACCGAAACCGGAACCGGCACGAGATTCGATTCGATGCGGATCACGTCGTTGTCGTCGTCGGTTTTCGGAGTCGGTTTCGGCGAATTGGCCGGAACGGGCGGGATTTTGTCGGTCGGATTGTAATTACCGGTCGAACGGCGCGGCGTCGGCGTCGGCGTCGGCGTTTCCGTCGGCCGGTTGCGCCCGCTCTGCGCGAACGCGCCGAGCGCGAAGACGAACACCGCAATGGCGAGAAAAATCCTATGAACCATACCAATCCAGACCGTTCGGCAAACTGTCGGCCGCCAATTCGAAATGAATCACGCGCCTGTGGTTCGGGCTCGTGCCGGCGGAAGAAGAATGCAGAATCAACGGGCGCATTATTAAACAGTCGCCTTTTTTGACGCTGCAAAGCCGCGTTTCGTTGGCCTCGCGCAGAGATTTAATTGCGGCGGCGCTCAGACGACCCCGATCTTCGAACAATCCGAAATCCGAAATCCGAAATCCGAAATCGCCCTCATTGCCAGTTCGGGGGCGTCGCGCCGTACTGTTCGAAACTCCGTCCGTCGAACAGCGCCTTGACCGAATCGCGGCTCAGGGCGATCAGCGTGAAGACGCCGAGAATCGTCCCGAGCGGCATCCACAGGCAGATCAGACAGCCGATCGCGAAACAGAACGTGTAGCCGGTCTTTTTCGATAAATTGCGGCCGGCCTTCAGAATCAAAAGCCCAAGCGTCGCGAAGATCGCGATCAGGACGAACCCGACGCCCGCGAAAATCCCGCCGAACAGCGCCGCCGGCGGCTCGCCCGCCTTTTGCGGGACGCTTGACAGCACGACTCCGAAAAGGATTCCGAAGAGCAAATAAATAAAACCGAAAAGAACCGGAAACAGCGTCAGCCCCGCCAAGATGTAATAAAAAATCGCCAGCAGCCGCAGATGTTCCGAGTCCTTATTTACCTGTTGATTCATAGCTTTCTCCTTTTGAGTCTTGAGTCTTGAGTCTTGAGTCCTTGTCGCCGTCAGCCTTAAGACTGTCGGAAATTCCGTTCAATTCCGCAACCGTCAATCGACTTAAGACTCAAGACTCCAGACTCCAGACTTTAGTCCTGACTCACGTAAAAATCAGCTTCGCCCCCGCGACCAGCAGGCCGGCGGCGAGCACGCGCCGGAGCGTCAGCGAGTTAAACCGGTAACTGCCGAGCGTCGCTCCGATTATACCACCGATCACGGCGGCCGCGATCCAAAAATAAACGGCGGCCGGAAGCTGCAAAACCTGTGCGTAGTTTCCCAGCAGGCCCGAGATCGAGTTGACCAGAATGAAGAGCGCCGAGATGCCGGCCGCTTTCTTCGTTTCCGTCCAGTTCATCAAGAGCAGGATCGGCGTCAGAAAGATGCCGCCGCCGACGCCGACGAGCCCCGAAACCAGCCCCAAAATCGCGCCGATCAGCAGACAAACCCAGAGCGGCGGCGCCTGCGGCTCGTTTTCCGAATGCAGATTGAGCGCGAGCCGCGCGGCCGCGAGCATCAGCGTGATGCCGAGAATGATCTTGTAAACGGTCGTCGGCAGATGGATCATCCCGCCGACAAAGGCCATCGGCACCGACCCGAGCGCGAACGGCAGAAAGATCCGCCAGTCGAAATGGCCGGCGCGGTAAAACTGGACAAACGCGATCGTCGCGACGAACAGATTGAGGATCAGCGCCGTCGGCCGCGTCACTTCGGGCAGCACGCCGAGCAGCGCCATCACCGCCAGATAACCGGACGCGCCGCCGTGACCGACCGACGAATAAAGCACGGCGACCGCGAAAACCGCGAAAATTATCAAAATTTCGGTTCCTTCCATCAAATTAACTCGACCGTGTGGCAGGTCAGCGGCAGATCGCTGCCGTCGTCGAATTCGGCGGCGACCTCGATCCCGATCCGCGCGATGTCGGCGGCCGATTTCGTCTCGTCGTCGTAAACCGCGCGCATCGCGCCGATCGCGAAATCGCAGCCGCTGCCGAACGCCGTGAACCTTTTATATTCGGTCACGTCGCGCAGCACGCCGACCGCGAAAACGCCGCTCGGGTTGACGATCAGCACGTTCATCCGCGAGGTCTCGAACGCGTCGTCGTCCTGATCGTCGGGCCGCAGAAAATAGCTTTCCTTGAGTTTGGGATGAAACGCCAGCCACGCGTTGAAGATGTTCTCGACGCTGTCGAGCTTCGGCTTCAGCTTGGCGTTGTCGAGCCAGTGCTTGACGACGAGCTTGAAGGTCGACGAACCGGTAAAGGCCAGAAAATTTTCCTGATATTGAATGATTTTTTCGTGATTGACGACGTGCGCGGCCGATTCCTTCATATTGCCCCACATCGTCAGCGTGTCGGCGGCAATCGCCGCGAAGCCGTTTTTTCTGACGGCGACGATCGTTGTCATCGAGATGCCTCCAGCGTGTTTTGTTCGGACGACGCGCGCCACGCGTCCCAGTCTTCGAGCGCCATTTCGACCTGGACGGCGTGGCGCTCGCGTTTTTTGCGGTATTTTTTGCGGACTTCCGGCGCGACCGGCGGGAGCAGGCCGAACGTGATGTTGACCGGCTGAAAATTCTTCGTCTCGACGGTCGAAACATACCGGCAGAGCGCGCCGATCGCCGACGTTTCGGGCGCGGTCAGCGGTTCCTCGTTTCGAAGAACGCGCGCCGCGTTGAGACCGGCGAGCCAGCCCGTGCCGACCGATTCGAGATAGCCCTCGACGCCGGTGATCTGGCCGGCGAAAAAGAGCCGCGGATTTTTCCGCGTTTGCAGCGTCGCGCTCAGGATCTGCGGCGAATTGATGAACGTGTTGCGGTGAATCTGGCCGTACTGCAGAAATTCGGCCGCTTCCAGACCGGGAATGAGCCGCAGAACGCGCTGCTGCTCGCCGTAGCGCAGGTGGTTCTGAAAACCGACGAGAGAATAGGCGTCGGCCATCAGATTTTCCTGCCTGAGCTGGACGGCGGCGTACGGTTCCTGACCGGTCGACGGCAGCGGCAGGCCTTTCGGCTTCATCGGGCCGAACCTGAGCGTGTCGACGCCGCGCCGCGCGATCTCCTCGATCGGGAGACACGATTCGAACCAGCGCGTTTCCTCGAACCGCTTGAGCGGCACGGATTTGGCGTTGACGAGCTCGTCGTAGAAACGCTCGTACTGTTCCTTATCCATCGGGCAGTTGATGTAGTCGTCGCCGCCCTTGCCGTAGCGCGCGGCCTTGAAGGCGATCGACATATCGATCGAATCGGCGGCGACGATCGGCGCGATCGCGTCGTAAAAATAGAGCTGATCGTCGCCGGTCAGCTTCATAATCTCCGCCGTCAGCGCGTCGGACGTCAGCGGCCCGGTCGCGACGATCGTGATCCGGTCCGCGGGCAGCGTTTTGACCTCTTCGCGGACGAGCTCAATGCGCGGGTGCGCTTCGATTTTTTGCGTAACATACTCGGAAAACCGGCCGCGGTCGACGGCGAGCGCCGCGCCGGCCGGAACGCGCGTCGCGGCCGCCGCTTCCATCACGAGCGAACTGCCGCGCCGCAGCTCTTCCTTCAAAAGATACGGCGCGGTGCCTTTCTCGTCGGACTTGAGCGAATTCGAACAGACGATCTCGGCGAGCAGCTCGGTCCGGTGCGCGGGCGTCTGCACATCGGGCCGCATCTCGAACAGCCGGACGCGCGCGCCGGCCTCGGCCGCCTGCCACGCCGCTTCCGTTCCGGCCAGACCGCCGCCGATGACGTTTACTTCATTCATAAATTCCAGAGATTTAAATTTAGCACAACGGGCGGGAAATAAATAACGAGAGTTAGACGTCAGAATCGGCGGCTGACGGAGCGCCGGCATCGCGGCCGGCAAACGGCGCGAAAGCGGCGTCAAGCGTTTCATTTACCTTTTGTCTTCGCGAAAATGAAGCGCCTGTGCGTTTTGCAAACGCATTGCCGGCCGCGATGCCGGCGCTCCGTCCTGACGACTAACTCGCGTTAAATATGGCCGGGGCCGCGAAAATTCGCTCAATCTTCAGAACAGCGAACCCTGCGCGACGTTCCAGTCGGCGATTTCCGCGACCTCGTGACCGCGCCGCTCGAGCGCTTCCTTGACGACGCGGCGGTGGCAGTTTTCGAGGTCTTTACAGGCGCAGAGCAGGACGACGACGGTTTCCCACGATTCGATGAGCCGGAGGCCGATTTCGAGATTGTGGATCCGGATCGGCGCGTCGTGGTTCTGATAATTACGGTTGCCGAGCGCGGCGACGTGACGGTAGCGGTCTTTGAGCAGCAGCTTGAGATAATCCCGCCGCCATTCGAGATGCCGCGAGTGCGGCGCGAACCGGATGTCCGCGAGCACCGCGCCGTAATGATCGAGCAGCGCCGGCAATTGCGCGACGTCCCTGCCCGTGTAGCCGGTCGTGAAAAATCTCATCGCCTCAACGATTATCACAAACCGGCCGAAATTGAAAACGCCCGCTATTTTTCGGCCAGTTTCCGGAGGCCGTCCGATTCGATTTCGAGCGGGATCGTGAGCGCGTTGTAAAAATGCTCGAACGCGTTGAGCGCGAGGATCTCGACGATCGCCGTCTCGTCGAAATGTTTTCGCAGAGCGGCGAAATTCTCGTCCGAGACGCGTTTTTCCGCCGCGTACTGGCGGATCACGGCGATCACCGACCGCTCTTTTTCGGTAAAGGCTTCAAGGCCGTCGCCGTTCATCAGCGCGACGAACTTTGCGGTCCCGAATTTTTCCCGGACGGCCGTCGCGAGCGCGATGTCCTGACAGAACGAGCAGCCGTTGGCGGTCGCCGCGACGAGCTTGATTAAAACGCGCAGCTCCGGCGCGAGCGAGTTCTGCTTTTCCTCGAATTTGGCGATCTTCATCGCGAACTGGAGGAGCGCGAACTTGCGCGAATAAATCACCCTGAGCGGCGTCAGCACCTTGCCGAACTGCCGGCGTGAAAACCAGTAAGCGATTTTCAACAGCGGGTTCGACGGATTTTCGATCGGTTCGAGTCTCATAAATTTATAGTTTTGAGTTCCGCCTTCAGGCGGCCCTCGTTTCGATTTCCGAGAATTTAACCGGCGGGAAAAGCCGCCTCAAGGCGGAACTCAAAACGTTTTATTCTTCCCTTGTCCTGAAAAACGAGATCGCGAACAAAATTCCGAGCAGCAGATCGATGCTCGCCGCGCCGACCATTGCGAGCGCGACGCGGTCGAGCGCGAAGAGCGCGTAGACGGCGATCACGAAGCTGAATTTTTCGATCATCGACGGGATCATCATCGCGCGGTAGCGCCGCGGGTCGCGGCCGATGATCAGAAAGACGACCTGAAACGCGACGCCGACGCCGACGAAACCGTAGAAATATTCGGGATGCGTGATCGCGGGCGGAAAATCGCGGCCGTTTTTGGCTTCGAGAAAATACTGCGGAACGAGCGCCAGCAGCCCGTAGATTCCCGCCCCGTAAAAGACGAATTTGGCGAATCTCATAATTTTATTTTTCGGCCGCCGCCGAAAGGTTGTCAATCCGGCCGTGTCGTTCGCGGTAGCTCGCGAGCAGCAGGGCGTTGATCCGGTTCGAGCTGCGGTATTCGAGCTCTTCCAGAAAACGGTCGCGGAGCTCGATCCGCGTTTCGAGACGGCGCGCATCGTCGAGATGATCGAGCTCGCGGGCGAGTTCGAGAATGTAAAAAACGCCGCGAATCTCCGATTCCTGACCGTTGTTCCAGTTTTCGACGACTTCCCGCTGAAACTCCGCGCGCTGCGCGTCGGAAAGCTCGACGTCGAGCGACCATTCGAAGAATCCGACCACCCGGTCGACCATCGACTGGGTCAGCCGGCCGTGACCGTCGGCCAGCACGACCGCCGCCCGCGGCTCCCGCGCCGCCGGTTCCCCGGCCGCGCTCTCCTGCGCCGCCGCGCTCGAAAAGGAAATGAATAAAGTGATCAGAATAATGGCTGTATATTTCATATGATTTCTCCGTTTAAGATTTGGGTCCGACGTTCCGGTTTCGATATCGTCTCCCACTTTTTAACGCGTATCATCGAGCCGCAAAGTGTCAAGTTTTTGAACGATTTACAAAAAAAAGACGCGATTTGTCGGTGTTTTGGTCTTTGACCTTTGGTCTTTGATTTTCGGCGTTTACGAAGACCATCATTCAATGCCGGGCAACCGCCGGGTCAACGGTCAAAGACCAAAGATAAAAGACCAAAACACCGGTTCTGCTCACAACACGACAAAAAAAATGTGCGGGCCGGATAAGCTCCCGCACATCTCAGGTTTTGAGGAATGAATAACGACGGAGGAAAGAGAAACCTTTTTCTTATCTGAACTTTTCTTCGTAGCGGCTGTCGGCCAGAAATTTCGCGAAGTCCCTGATCTCCAGAATGTCCTTGACGGCCTGTTTTTTGTCCTTCGCGTTTTTGTAGTAGCTTTCGCAGATTTTGTAGCCGATATAGTAGCCGAGATCGGCCGGCCGGTCCTTGGCGTCGTTGCCCTGATAAAGCCAGTTTTCGATTTTTTTGCCGTCCATCTCCTTTTTGAAATCGAGCCACAGCTCGCGCTCGCGCGGGTTGCCGTATTCGTGCAGGTGCGGGTTGATGTTGCCGCCCGCGATCAGCTCGCCGACGAAATCCGCGCCGCCCTCGTTCAGAGCCTTGCCGAGCAGCGGCCATTCGCCGTCGTTTCCGGCGCCCGGAAATTTCTGTTCGAAATGGATCAGCTCGTGCGCGACGATGAACGGGATCCGGTCGGTCGGCGCGACCACCGCCTTGTGCCAGTCGGTCAGCCCGTCGAGCGGCGCGCCGGCATTTTTGCCGAACATATCGACGCCGATCAGCAGGCCGTTCGGCGAAACCGTGCCGGCCGAGTTCATCCGGCCGATCATAAAATAGACGTCCGGAAAGACCGCTTCCGGGTAAAGTTCTTTGAGCCGGCGAAAGCTCGCGCGGAGCTGCGGCTCATAGGCGGCGACCTTCAGGCTCGGCTCGCGGAGCGCGGCGTAATACTGCGGCGCGGCTTCGATCGTCCCGACCAGCGCGCAGCTCGAACCGATCCGCAGCTTCGTGAAATCCCTGAGCCCGACGCTTCCCTTGCGCAGATACTCGTCGCGAAAGACGTTCAGGTTGTTTTCGGGTTTGGCCTTGTCGTAGGCCTTCCAGAAAAGATCGATGTCCGAAGTGACGATCTTCGCCGTTTCCGGGTTCGTGTTCTGCCCGCAAACGGCCGCCGCGAGCAGCCAGATTCCGAGCGTCAGGATCAGTGCTTTTTTCATAATTTTCATCGATTTACGCATATCTCGAGATCCGCTTTTCCGGATCAAAACGATAAACACCGGCGACCGCCCGTTTATGACAATTTTTTGCGGCGCAGCGATTTTTCGCCGCGCCGCACGGGGGCGGCGCAAGATTTATCTGACCGCGTTCTTCCACGTCGCGACGACCGCTTCGAGCTCGCGGTCGGACGTGTTTTCGAGCTTCAATTTCCACGTCCCGGCCGAGACGTTGCGGTCGACGTAGATCGAGCGGAACCACGCGCCGGCTTCCGGCGTTTTCGCGAGATTTTTGCCGGCGACCGCGCCCTTGTCGTCCGTCAGCGTCGCCGAAATCTCGTTCGCGGCCATAAACGTGAGCCCGAAATTCAGCGCCTGTTCGACCGGGATCTCGATCTCGACCGAAGATTTCGGCGCGATTTTGACGTCTTTCGCGAAATCCGGTTTGAGATCGTCGGGCGCCGGCGAATTCGGCATCGCCGACTGCGGATTATAAGCCGCGTTGACGAAATTCGCGCCGAACGAGTTTAACTGCCCGGTCGTCGCCGGCGCTTCGGGCGCTTCGGGCAGATGATCGCCGCGCGGGCCGATCGCGAGATGCGGCTTGACGAACGACGAGAAATCCGCCGTCCCGGTCAGGTCGGTGTGAATGCTCTTCGATTCGGCGTTGTCCTTGATGATCCATTTCGCCGACGGCACCGGCACGACGCCGTCGTTCCAGACGACCGTTTTGCACATCGCCGGCAGCGGATTGCCGGCGAGCGCCGAGAATTTGACGCCCTTGCGCTGCGTGTGGACGCGGTTGAAATTGGCGACGTATTCGGTCTGCAGCTGCCGGACGGCCTCGACCTGTTTGCCGAGAATCTCGAAGGTGAAATTCATCACGTCGGCGCACGGCGAGCCCATATTCGGCGTGCCGAGCATCACGAGATGCGCGACCGGCGGCCGGAAATCGCCGGCGTCCCGCGGCATCAGCTGGTCGATATACCAGCGCGAGATCAGTCCGCCCATCGAGTGCGCGACGATGTCGACGTGCCACGCGTTGCGGTCTTCGCGGGCGTATTTGATGTATTTTTCGAGCTCGCGGGCGTTGTCGGCGATCGAGCCGGTCGGGTTCGTCGAAAGGAATTCGCCGCCCGTGTTCATCACGCCGTGCTCGGGCTTTTCGCCGACCGGAAACGCCTTCCAGTCGTACGAATGCGTCGTCGTCAGGATGTTCTGCCACGATTCCCACGCGCGCCAGCTACTCCAGAGACCGTGCACCAGCACGAGCGGTTTCGGCGCGATCTTGATGTTTTTAGTCATCTCGTCGGCCTGCTTGTTGTTTTCCCAGACCTCGGCCTTGACGCGCTGGACGAGCCGCGGGCGGCCGTCGTCGTACCACGCGAAGCCGGACGTGTCCCACAAAAACTCGACGTCGCGCTCTTCGCCCGGGTCGAGCCGGATGTTCATAATGTCTTTATTGATCGGATAATCGGGCCGCGCGCCGTCCCATTTGTCGCCCTTGTAGGTTTCCTTGAGCATCACTTCGGCGAATTTCGTCTCGCCCGAGGCGTTGAGAACCTTCGCCTTGACGCGGACCCAGTTGCCGTCGATCGTGCCGCGCTGCTCGACGATCTCCTGCCAGTCGTTCCAGTTCGGAAACTTCATATCCTCGAACTTGAGATCGGTGATCCGCAGCGGCGCGCCGCATTTCTGGAGGCTCCACGTGATCGTTTCGGTGACGTTCTGGAAGGTGGAGGAATAAGTGCCCGAGATGCGGTTCGGGTCGGACGGGTTGATCCGGTCCTTGCCGTCGCTCGTCAGCGAATTGCCGTCGATCGACGTCGGCGTCGCCGGCATCGATAGATTTTTGCCCTCTTTCGGCGTGCATTGCCCGCTGAAGGTCGACGACTGCGAGCCGGTCGTCTGGCCCTGTATTTGCGGCAGACCGACGCCGACCGTGTAGGTGCCGTCGGCGCTGACGCCGACCGAGACGTTCGCTTCGACCGTCGCCGTCCCGGTCGTCTTCGTCTCCGAAACGGAATCGCCGCGCATATCCTGCCACGTCTTGCCGCGGTCGCACGAATTCTTCTCGACGGCCGAGATTTTTTCGATCGACGAGAAATTATGCGAGATCGTCGCGCGGCCGATGCTCGTGCCGTTTTTTTCGGGCGCTTCGACGACCGCGATGCTCGCCCGGTAATCGTATTTCATCTGCCAGTCGCGCGTGTCCTGACCGCGGCCCGAAACGCGCGGGATGGTCTTGTTGTCGGACATCGCCTGTTGGCGGGTATAGGTGATCGTGCCCGTCCAGGCGCCCGAACATTTCGGCGCGCTCGTTTTGGTCGCCGCCGACGAAACGGTTTTGCCGCCGCCCGTTTTGACCTGCGCGAAAGCCGTCAGATTGCCCCAAAGTATTGAAAAGACAAGTATTAAAGTGATTAAATTAGAATAATTCCGGTTCCGCTCTTTCATTTTTCCGCTCCCGCCCGAAGAGGGCTTACATCTTTAACGCGCAGACCGTTCCGAAAAAGTATCAGTCCGGCCGGAGTTTATTCTGTCGAAAAAAACCGATTTCGTTTATACTTTGAACAATTCTTTTCAGCGAAAAATTCGGTCCGGCAGAATGACTTTCGAGCAGCGTCAGAAAATTGAAACGATCTTTCATACGGCGACCGTCTATGCGGGCCCCGAGCGCGCGAGCTATCTCGACGCGGTCTGCGCGGGCGACGCCGGCCTGCGCGCCGAGCTCGACCATCTGCTGGCGCGTTACGACGCCGAAACGGCGGCCGCCGCGAAAGAGCTCGACTCGATGGAGGGCCGCGTCGTCGGCGCGTACCGGCTGCTCCGCGAGATCGGCCGCGGCGGGATGGGCGCGGTTTATCTCGCCGAGCGCGCCGACGGCATCTTCAAGACGAAGGCCGCCGTCAAGTTGATCAAGCGCGGGATGGACACGGATTCGATTCTCCGGCGCTTTCGCAACGAGCGGCAGATCCTCGCCGCGCTCAATCATCCGAACATCGCGCGGCTCCTCGACGGCGGCACGACGCCGGACGGTCTGCCCTATTTCGTGATGGAATTTATCGACGGCCGGCCGCTTTTCGAATACTGCGAAAATCGCCAGCCGGACGTCCGCGCGCGGCTCCGGATCTTTCGCCAGATCTGCGACGCCGTCCAGGAGGCGCACAACATCAAGGTCGTCCACCGCGACCTCAAACCGTCGAACATTCTCGTCAAAAAGGACGGTACGCCGAAGCTGCTCGATTTCGGCATCGCCAAGCTGCTCGATCCCGAGCTCGCCTCATCGACGATCGAGGTGACGATGACGCAGTGGCGGATGATGACGCCGCAGTACGCAAGCCCCGAACAGGTCCACGGCGGCGCGGTTTCCTTTACCTCGGACGTTTACAGCCTCGGCGTCCTGCTCTACGAGCTCGTCACGGGCGCGAAGCCCTACCGTTTTTCGAACAGCGCGCCGCACGAGATTTCGCGCGTCATCTGCGAACAGGAACCGGAGCCGATTGCGGATTTCGGATTTCGGATTTCGGATTTGAGTTTGGATGACCTGAATAAAGTCGTGCTCAAAGCGCTGCGAAAAAATCCGGCGGAGCGGTATCAGACGGCGGCCGCGTTCGGCGACGACATCGACAATCTGCTCGCCGGCCGGCCGGTGACGGCGGAATTTTTCGCGCGGGCGGCCAATCCGAATTTTCCGGCCGACGAGTCGAAGCATTCGGTCGCGATCCTGCCGTTCAAGCTTTTGAATCTCGGCGCCGAGGACACGGGCGGCGACGAATACCTGAGCCTCGGGCTCGCCGACGCGCTCGTCACGCGGCTCAGCGGAATGCAGCGGCTGCTCGTCCGGCCGACGAGCTCGGTGATGCGTTTCGGCGAAGGCGCGGACGCGTTCGCGGCCGGCCGCGAGCTCGGCGTCGAGTTCATCGTCGAGGGCAACATCCGCCGCGCCGGCGAACGGATCCGCGTGACGACGCAGCTGCTCGACGTCGAGGGCAACTCGACGCGCTGGGCCGACAAGTTCGACGAGAACTTCACCGACGTGCTCGAGCTCGAAGACACGATCTCCGAACGCGTCGCGCGCTCGCTGCTGCCGCAGCTGACGGGCGAGGAAGAACGCCGTCTCGACAAACGCGGGACGAACGACCCGCAGGCTTACGAGGCCTATCTGCGCGGCCGTTATTTCTGGAACCAGTTCGTGCCCGACGCCTTTCCGAAAGCGATCGAGTCGTTCCAAAAGGCCGTCGAGCTCGATCCCGACTACGCGCTGGCCTACGTCGGCATCGCCGATTTTTACAACTGGGCCTGCATTTACGGGCTTTTCCCGACCGTCGTCAGCATTCCGAAGGTCTACGAGGCGGCGACCCGCGCGCTCGAGCTCGACGATTCGCTCGGCGAGGCCTACGCCGCGCTCGGCCTTTATTATTCGAGCATCGCCGAATACGAAACGTCGGAAAACTATTACCGCCGCGCGATCGAGCTCAACCCGAGCTACTCGCTCGCGCACGAATGGTACGCTTCGAGCCTGACCGGGCGCGGACTGTTCGAGGAGGGTTTGCAGGAAATCCGGCTCGCCGAGCAGCTCGATCCGTTTTCGATGCGCGCCAAGACGCTGACCGCGTGGACGTTTTATCAGGCTCATCAATACGAGCTGGCGGCCGCCAAAGCGCGCGAGATCATCGAGCTCGACCCGAATTTCCCGCAGGGCTATCTGCAGCTCGGCAATGCTTTGCAGCAGCTCGGAAATTTCGAGGAATCGCTCGCGCTCTGCCGCCGGGCGCTCGAAATGATGCCGGGCGCGCCGCTCCCGCTTTACGAGCTGTGCTTCGCGCTCGTCGCCGTCGGGCAGCTCGACGAGGCCCGCGCGCTCGTTCGCCGGCTCGAAGAAGAAGCGGCGGAAAGATACGTCGGGACTTATTTTCTGGCGCTTTCGAACCTTGCGATCGGCGAGACGGACAAGACTTTTTATTATCTCCGGAAAGCAATCGACGAAAAAAATCACTGGCTGCTGTGGCTCGGCACCGAGCCGAAGCTCGACGCGATCCGCAGCGACCCGCGGTTCGACGAGCTGTACGAGCGCGACCGCGGCCTGCGGGCGCTCAGGCCGCGGCCGAAGACGACCCGGCCCGAGATCAAAAAGACGATCGCCGTGCTGCCGTTCAAGCCGATCGGCGAATTGAACGCGGACGACGATTTTCTGAGCGTCGGGCTGACCGACGCGCTGATTATGCGCTTTTCGAACGTCAACCGGTTCATCGTCCGGCCGACGAGCGTCGTCCTCCCGTTCGGCCGCGCGAAGATCGACCCGTTCGCCGCCGGCCGCGAGCTGAAGGTCGATTATCTGCTCGACGGCACGATCCGCCGCGCCGGCGACCGGATCCGCGTGACGGCGCAGCTCATCAACGTCGGCGACTCGTCAACCGCGTGGTCTTTCCCGTTCGACGAAAAGGCGACGGACGCGCTCGCGCTCGAAGACTCGATCTCGGAAAAAGTCGCCCGTTCGATCCTGCCGCAGATTTCGGGCGCCGACGCCGAGCTGCTGCGCAAACGCGGGACGAACGACCCGGCGGCCTTCGAAGCGTTCTTAAAAGGCCGCTTTCACTGGAATCAGATGACGGCCGAGAGCTTCGCCAAGGCGATCCGTTTTTACGAGGAAGCCGTCGCGCGCGATCCCGGCTACGCGCTCGCCTACGTCTCGATCGCCGAATACTACATCCATCTCGGGATTCAATGCCTGATGCCGTTCGGCGAAGCGAGCGGGCGCGCGAAAGAGGCCGCCGAAAAAGCCGTCGCCGCCGATCCGACGCTCGCCGACGCCTACGCCGCGCTCGGTTTCGCGACGATGAACGCCGGCTATGACTGGGCGGCCGGGATCGAAAACTTCAACCGCGCGATCGAGATCAACCCCGATTCGGTGCTCGCGCGGTTCTGGCGCGAAACCTATCACCTGCAAACCTGCCGTTACGACGAGGCGCTCGCCGAGCTCGAAAAGGCGCTCGCGATCGAGCCGAAGCTGCTTTTTCTGTGGCACAATCTGGCGTGGGTTTATTTCAACTGCCGGCGGTTCGCGGATTCGGAAAAGATTCACCGGCAGATTCTCGAAACGAACGCGGTCTACCCGTTCGCCGATCTGTCGTTCAGCTGGCTGCTCGCGCACGTCGGCAAACACGCCGAAGCGATCGAACAGGCGCGCCGTGGCGTCGCGCTCGCGCCCGGCAATCCGATGTATCTGACCGGCCTCGCGAACGCTCTGGCGGCCGCCGGCGAGGTCGCCGAGGCCCGCGAGATGCTCGCCGAGCTCGCGCGGATCGCCGCCGAAAAATACGTTTCGCCCTATATGCTGGCCGTCGTTCACGCCGCGCTCGGCGACCGCGACCGGACGCTCGAACATCTGAAAACGGCGGCCGAAATCCGCGACAGCTGGATCTTCTGGGTCGCCGTCAACCCGCAGTTCGACGCCGTCCGCGACGACCCGCGCTACACGGAAATCCTGCGCGCGATAAACTTTCCGGGCGTCGATTAAAAAAGCTATTTCTGCATTTCGTCGTCCCTGAAATATTTCATCAGGCTGTATTCGTCGTACTTGATGTCGCTGATCTTCCAGCTCCGGTCCGTTTGCCGCGCGAGCAGGTAGACGATCTTCGATTTTATTTTCCAGTTGTTGTAAGTGACGCGCACCTCGGCCCGGTCGCCGGTGATTTTGGCCGGCCAGACGCGAAAGTTGGTCAGGCGAACCTCGTCCTGCGTGGCGAAAAAGATGTCGAAGTCGATGACGCCGACCCCTTCGCGGACCGTCGTCATATCCTTCCAGATCAGGTCGGCCAGCGTTTTGTCGAAAAATCTGTCGAGATACTGCCGGCTCTGACCGTTGACGATCCGGTCCTCGCCCTCTTTTTTCAGATCGGCCAGATGAACCGCGTAAACGTCCCGGACGGTTTTCTCGGGCGTCTGCCCGAAAACCGCCGCGGCGGCCAGCAAAAGCAACGAAACGGCGATAATTTTTTTGAACATAACATTTACCTTATCGATAATCATAGCATTGGATTTCGGATTTCGGATTTCGGATTTCGGATTTCGGATTGGTTTGGCTGCGGATCATTGCTGTTGAAAAGATCGGGATTCGTTTTCGGAGCGTTGATTAGGACGCGGATTTCGCGGACGACTTTAAAATAAATCCGCGAAAATCCGTAAACTCCGCGTTCGTCCGCGTCCCATTATAGCGGGTGACCAAACTTGTTGGAATAATGAGCGTTAAACCCGCCGGCGGTTTTTAAACGATCCACTAA